>JBPOHD010000122.1:0-11595 GCA_052035955.1 Pseudomonadota bacterium | reverse complement strand
ATCCGCAGCCAGCAGCGCGAGATCGCGCGCCGTCGCATGATGGCGGCCGTGCCCAAGGCGCAGGTGGTGGTGACCAACCCGACGCACTTCGCCGTGGCGCTCGCCTACGACGAGAAGATGCCGGCGCCGCGCGTGGTGGCCAAGGGCCGCGGCGTCATCGCGCAGAGGATCCGCGAGATCGCGCACGCGCACCATGTCCCGCTGCTCGAGGCGCCGCCGCTGGCGCGCGCGCTCTACGCCCATACCGAACTCGACCAGACCATCCCGCCGGCGCTGTTCCGCGCCGTGGCCGAGGTGATGGCCTATGTTTACCAGCTCAGCGCCTGGCTCGCCCGCGGCGGCCGCGTGCCGCAACTGCCGGCGGACCTGCCGGTTCCGCCCGAACTCGACCCCGGGGTGGAAAATGATTAACGCCCCCATCCCCCCCGCCCCCCCTTCCCGGGGAAGGGGGGTGACGGTCGTTCGCGGGCTGCGCCCGCTCCATCTGGTTGACTTGCCGCCTCCTTGGGGCGGCCCGGCGGAGGCAGCATGAGCGGCACCCAGGTCGGCTTCATGATCTTCGGCATCCTGCTCTGCCTGCTGGTGGTGCGGGTGCCCATCGGCATCGCCATGTTCACCGTCGGGGCGGGCGGCTACCTCTACCTCACCGGCGGCAACAGCGTGCCGCTGCTCGCCTCCCTGAAGAACCTGGCCTATGCCCGGCTCTCCAACTACGATCTCGTCGTCATCCCGCTGTTCCTGCTGATGGGCCAGTTCGCCACCCACGGCGGGCTGTCGAAGGGTCTGTTCCGCTTCGTCAGCGCCTTCATCGGCCATCTGAAGGGCGGCATCGCCATCGCCGCCATCGGCGCCTGCGCCGGCTTCGGGGCCATCTGCGGCTCCTCGCTCGCCACCGCCGCCACCATGGGCCAGGTGGCCCTGCCGGAGCTGCGCCGCTACAAGTACTCGGGGGCGCTGGCCACCGGGGCGCTCGCCGCCGGCGGCACCCTGGGCATCATGATCCCGCCCTCGGTGCCCCTGGTCATCTACGCCATCCTGACCCAGGAATCCATCGGCAAGCTGTTCATGGCCGCCGTCCTGCCCGGCCTCATCGCCATGCTGGGCTACATGATCGTGGTCGGCATCTTCGTCCGGGTGAGCCCGGGCGCCGGACCGGCGGGCCCGAAGGCGAGCTGGGGCGAGCGGGCCCGCAGCCTGCTCGCCGTCCTCCCCGTGCTGCTGGTCTTCGTGGTGGTCATCGTCGGCATCTACGGCGGCTGGGCCAACCCCACCGAGGCCGCCGCCATCGGCGCCGCCGCCTGCGGCATCCTGGCCGCGGTCACCGGCGGCATGCGCTGGAAGGGACTGCTGGAGAGCGTCACCGGCACCGCCCAGGGCACGGCCATGATCTTCCTGGTGCTGCTCGGCGCCGACATGCTGAACACGGCGCTGGCCCTCTCCCAGATGCCGGTGGAGCTGGCCACCTGGGTCAAGGAGAGCGGCCTCTCGCCCATGCTGGTGATGCTCACCATCCTGCTCATCTACATCCTGCTCGGCTGCGTCATGGACGCCCTGGCCATGATCCTGCTCACCATCCCCATCTTCTACCCCGTCGTCATGGGGCTGGACTACTTCGGCATGGGCGCCACCGACAAGTCCATCTGGTTCGGCATCCTGGCCCTGATGGTGGTGGAGATCGGCCTCGTCCATCCGCCCGTCGGCATGAACGTCTATATCATCAACCGCCTGGCCAGGGACGTCCCGCTGACCGAGACCTTCAAGGGGGTCATCCCCTTCCTGTGCTCCGACTTCATCCGCATCGGGCTGCTGCTGTTCTTCCCGATCATCTCGCTGTACCTGGTTCACACGTTCGACGCATAACCCACGAGGAGGAGACCCATGAAAAAAACCCTGAACCTGCTGCTCGGTGCCGCCATCGCCCTGGGCGCCGGCGCCGCCTTCGCCCAGGAGGTCACCCTGAAGGTGCACCACTTCCTGCCGCCCAACTCCAACGCCCAGGAGAACATGCTGAAGCCCTGGTGCGAGAAGATCGGCAAGGAGTCCGGCGGCAAGCTGAAGTGCCAGATCTACCCGGCCATGCAGCTCGGCGGCACGCCGCCGCAACTGTTCGACCAGGCCAAGGACGGCGTCGCCGACATCATCTGGACCGTGCCCACCTACCAGGCCGGCCGCTTCAGCAAGTCCGAGGTCTTCGAGCTGCCCTTCATGACGACCAGCGCCGAGAAGGCCAGCCCCGCCCTCTGGGACTACATCCAGAAGAATTCCCTGGACGAGTTCAAGGGCACGAAGCTGATCCTCGCCCACGTCCATGACGGCGCCGTCTTCCATTTCGGTTCCAAGGGCCCGAAGAACCTGGAGGAGATGAAGGGCCTCAAGGTCCGCGCCCCGACCCGCATCGGCTCCCGCGTCATCTCGGCCCTCGGCATGATCCCGGTGCAGATGCCGGCCCCGGCGGTGCCCGAGTCCATCTCCAAGGGCGTGGTGGACGGCGCCATGATCCCCTGGGAAGTGGTGACGCCCCTCAAGCTCCAGGAGATCGTCAAGTTCCACGTGGAGGTGCCGGTGGGCATGCCCAAGCCCTCCAACACCATCTTCGTGATCGCCATGAACTAGGCCAAGTACGACAGCCTGCCGGCCGACCTGAAGAAGGTGATCGACCAGAACAGCGGCCTGGAAGCCTCCAAGTGGGCCGGCAAGGTCTTCGACGGTCCCGAGGCCGCCGCCCGCAAGATCAGCGAGGACAGGAAGAACACCTTCATCCGCATCACGCCCGAGGAATACAAGCGCTGGGTCGCCGCCACCGACAACGTGGACGACGACTGGGTGAAGGAGGTTGCCGCCAAGGGCGCCAACGGCAAGGCCCTGGCCGAGGAGGCCCGGGCGCTGCTCAAGAAGTACCAGTGAGGGCGGCGGGCCCCGGCCCGCGAACCCTGCAACGAAGGCCGCCCCCGGGCGGCCTTTTTTCCGCCCGTCGCCGGTGGCTGGCCCGCCGACAACGAAGGTCCAAAGGCCGTGCCGATTTCTCAACAGGACCCACCGCGCATCACCCTGTCACAAGCGGCCCGTCATTGACACTAGTTGTGGTGAGATCAAGTACTGCGTCCGTCTTCCGGTGCGGGTCATACAACTGAGGTATGCTGCTCGAAAATAGATAAATCCAGATTCGGGGGAGGGGATGGCAGAAGCGATTGCGCTGTTGCTGGATCTCTACCGTGCGGCAAGTGAGCAGCCGCTCGATGAATTTCAGGGCTATGCACTGCACCTGATTCAGCCACTACTGAATTTCGAATCCGCTCGCTGGGGGGCTGGCTGTCTCACGCCGGCAGGTTTCAAGCCGCATGTTGTACACCTCCAAGACGACCCTGAAGATTCCATCGGCGAATGGCAAGAGGTGATGTCGCAGGATACGATCGTGACGGAGGTCGTTGAGCGACCTCGCGTCACTGTTTCTTCTCAAGCCTCAATTCGCTATGCCGATAGGGACAAGGCCGGCATAAGGCGGTACGCAAGGAAGTTTCGCCACGAGAACATTCTCGCAACGGCCTACGTCAGTCCGGAGAGAGGCTTGGTGGAGTGGATTTCGCTTTACCGGGGTAATCCGGACGACTGCTTCTCCGCGAACGAGCGACAAATTTGCGAGTCGGTGGTACCGCACCTGATGCAAGCACTCAGTATCAACCGGAATTTGCGGATCGCGAATCCTCAGGGACGCGAGGCCGGCTCGTGGCCGAGCTTCGCGATCGCCGACCGACTCGGGGTCTTGTGGTTCTCTGAGCCGCGCTTCTTGGAATTGATCCACAGCGAATGGCCGGGAATTCGTGAACCACATTTGCCTGGCGCGCTCATGGAAGCGATCGTCAGAAAAGGGGGAGCGGGGGGCGTTGGTACTTTAATCCAGATTTCGGCAGCACCAGCAGGAAAATTTCTCCTGCTTAGGGCAAGGAAGCGTGGACCTTTGGATGCGCTGACACCAAGAGAGTTGGAAATCGTCCATTCCTATGGACGAGGTCATACGCACAAGGAAGTGGCGCAAATTCTTTTAATTGCTCCCGAGACGGTGCGGCATCATCTGCGTAATGCATTTCGCAAACTTGGCATAGGCGACAAGGCCGAACTGGCCCGGCTGCTGATTGGCGCCAACGAAAGGTAGGGGTTCGAAGTCACCATGCCGCTCGTCCATCTGAATGGAACTGATTTGTTCTACGTTGAGGAAGGGGAGGGGCGACCTTGCCTCGTCATGCATGGCGGACTTGGGATGGATCACAACTACCTTAGGCCCTGGCTCAGCCCGCTTGGCGATTGCCTGCACCTTGTACACTATGATCATCGCTGCAACGGCCGATCCGGCCGACCGCCTCTCGAAACCCTGACCCTGCCGCAACTCTGCGCCGACGCCGATGCCCTTCGGGAACGCCTGGGGTTCGAAAAGGTCGCGGTGTTTGGACATTCCTATGGCGGCTTCATCGCCATCGAGTATGCCTTGCGCTTTCCTCAACGGATCAGCCATCTCGTACTGGCAGGAACTTCCGCGCGCTTCGATCCGGCATCCCCGGCGTTTCTTCAAAGGCTTTCCGAAGCAGGATTGGGAGGGGAGTTCGAATCTCTTTTTCGCGCCCCGACAACGGATGACGACAGCGTCAGGCGTTATCTTCGGGCCGCCGCGCCGCTTTATTACCACACGGTCGATCCGGAATTGGCCGATCGCCTAATCAATAGCATGATCATCAACAAGGCGGCGTTCATCCATGGCATGGGGTTGGTGGCGGGGTGGGATGTGACCGAGCGGCTCGGCGGCATTCGGTTGCCCACCTTGATCATCGCCGGGCGCGCCGATGTCTTCTATCCACCAGAGGATTCCAGCGCGCTGCACAGTCTTATCGCCCACTCGGATTTTGCGATATTCGAGCGCAGTGGACATTTCCCGTTCGTCGAGCAAGCCGAAGAATTTACCGTGGCGGTACGGACCTGGCTAGCGCGACATTGATGACTGGGGCCATCGTATTCCTCCCGCTTCGCAATGACTCCCGCTCGGACGCCGGTATCCCGCATTTGGGGGATTGCCGTTTCCGATAGGCTAGGTAGATTCCAATAAGCCGCGCATCGAGTCCACAAGCCCTAATTGGGCATGGCAAGCGGTGCAATGTGCGGAATCGAAAAACTTCGACAATCCGGGAGGTCTTATGAGTTGCCGCAGGTCGATTGCGCTCGCCCTGCCCATTGCCGTGCTTGGCGCGAGTTGGGCAGAGACGACGGTGGCTGGGAGCCCGGCAGGGGTGGATATCCGCGTCATCCATTGGACTAACGGAACACTCGACTGGAGTGCCTACAAGGCGTTCGGGCCTCTCGCCGTACCGGCAACGTTTGTCGCCCCGGGGGTCCGGTTCGGCGCTACTGCCTATCCTTTGCCGGCCATGTCTATCGAGGTGATCAGCGACAATGACGTGCGCAATGACCTTAGGGCCTCCGGGGTTTTTGGGTATTTCTTTGAGGTATCTGGCCCGACCACAACCTACCCGATGCCTGTGCCTGTGAGGTTTTCGGGCACATACAACGCTGCAGTGTCCGACCATGGTTCCGGAGGTGCAGGTGTTGACGTGTTTTACAACATCGATATGGGCGCGGCGCGCGGGGGCTTCCAATGTGGCAGGGACGTTCCAGCAGGATGCGGGGATGGCATGTTTGGCGGCACTGTTTCGGTAACGGCAAACGCAGAGCACTCGGTGCGGCTAGACCTGCAGTTGCGCGCACGGGCAAGCGGATTTGGGGTGTCGTCGGCAAAAGGCGCCATCGACCCATACCTCTACATCGAGCCCTCCTGGGCGGCAGCACACCCCGATTATTCACTATCCGTTTTCGGGGTAGGTAACAGCCCTGCTGCGGTGCCGGAGCCGGAAACATACTCGATGATACTAGCCGGCCTCGGCCTGCTGGGGTTCGCGGCCCGCCGAGGAAAATCCTTTGGGGTTTGATTCGGTTCAACGTGGCCCGTGGGCGCTTCATCAGGCCTCTCGTCCGGCGTGGTGGGGCTCTGTTCGGTGTTGGATCGACGACAATTCTTGGAGGCGAAGATGCAATATTTGTTGGTGACTGCAATGGGCTGCAGGACTGGCTTGCACAAGCGTGTGACTTCGAGTTTCCGGCAGATATTGGCCCTCGGTGCTCTGCTTGCTGCCTTGGTCGGATTCCCGACCGCGGCGACGGCACAGGGTGCACTCCCGGAGCCCATCTATTTCGGCTACGGCGTAAAGACACAAAGAGACGGCCAACCACCGAGCGAGATAGCCTTTTCCGGCCCTGGTTCCATTTCCACCGGTTTTGATGATTCTCCTTTGGTTCTTGGTCAGGCAAGCCTGTCGGTTGGGATCAGCCACGCTCCAACGATTTGGGCTACCGGTTCCGCGCAGACAGGTCGATTTGATGGTCTGCACCTGTACCAATCTTCTGTGCTGGCCGGTGCGGGAGTGACTTACTCGTTCGAGATCGTAAGTGACAAGAATTCGTTGGTTCCGGTGTCGATTTCAAGCTCCGGATTTGTTCGCGGCAGCGCCGGAACAATTGATGACGGGAGGATGTATTTCAGCGCGTCGGCAGACTTCATTTTGTCGGATCCAGCGCCATACGTTAATGCGAATGGAATGGGCTACACGCTCTTGGGCGCGTCGGCCTGCACGCGGGTCGATTGGTGCTTTGGGGGCGCCAAATACATTGTGGCCCCTGGTTCGTCGGGTACGTACGAAGCGGGCTTTCACGACCTGGTGCAGACGATTCAGCTGCGCTCGAACAAGATCTATCACGTCACGATATGGTCCCATGTTGAATTGTGGAGCTCTGGTGGGGGTGGTCTGACTTTTGAAGCGATGATCGATCCGTACATTGAAATTGATCCTGCATTCAATATCGGCGGCGAGTATTCCTTGGCTTTCAGCCCTGGCGTTGGGAATTCCATCGGCCCTGTTCCGGAACCAGAAACCTACGCCATGATGGTGGCCGGCCTGGGTCTCCTGAGCTTGGTGGCGGGGCGTAGGAAGGCTGCCTGAATTCGATGTCCGTACCGAATAGGCGGGGGCTTCGGCTCCCGTTTTTCGTTGGCGGGCAGCCTCGGGGTCGAATTCCGCATTTCCGGAAGACCTGCTTCGGCGGGTTCTTATCTTGGTGCACGGAGCGAGCCGTCCCGGCCGGGCCGGCCGCTGCATTTTCGCATCGGCCGCGCACCAAGCTGGCCCGCCGGGCGCGATGGCGGTGCATCCGGCGGAGGGGCGGGGGCGCGCGGGTGGGGCTTTCCCGGGCGTCGCGGCGGGAATGGCGCTTGCTTCGCTGGCCGGACCCACCCCCCGGAGAACGAGAACATGCGCGCGACCGAGACGCCCGTCGGCCAGCATTCCCCCATCGTCCAGTACCTGAAGGCCCTCCATGCCCGCCACGCCGATCTCCGGGAGGGCGCCGTCGCCGACTACATCCCCGAACTGGCCAAGGCCGATCCGGACTGGTTCGGCATCTGCATCGCGACCCGGGACGGCCACGTCTACGAAGTGGGTGACACCCGCCAGGGCTTCACCATCCAGTCGATCTCCAAGGCCCTCTCCTACGGCCTCGCCCTGGAGGACCGGGGCGAGGAGTTCATGCTCTCGCGGATCAGCGTCGAGCCCTCGGGCGACGCCTTCAACGCCATCAGCCTGAAGCCCGGCTCCGGAGCCCCCTTCAATCCCATGATCAACGCCGGCGCCATCGCCACCTGCGGGCAGGTGCTGGCGAAGGAGGGCTGCACCCGCATCGCGCGCATCCTCGCCTACCTGTCGGCCTGCGCCGGGCGCTCCCTGGCCATCGACCGCGCCGTCTACCTCTCCGAGAGCGAGACCGGCCACCGCAACCGGGCCATCGGCTGGATGCTGCGCAACTTCGGCATCCTGGAAGAGGAGCCGACGGAGACCCTGGAAACCTATTTCCAGCAATGCGCCATCGAGGTCACCTGCCGCGACCTGGCCCTGATCGGCGCCACCCTGGCCAACCAGGGCCGCAACCCGCTGACCCGGGAGCAGGCCATCGACCCGCGGTACGTGCCCAACATCCTGTCGGTGATGGCCAGCTGCGGCATGTACGACTACTCCGGCGAATGGATCTACCGGGTCGGCCTGCCCGCCAAGAGCGGCGTCGGCGGCGGCATCCTGGCCGTCCTGCCCGGCCAGTTGGGCATCGGCATCTTCTCGCCGCCGCTGGACGCCCAGGGCAACAGCGCCCGCGGCATCCGCGTCTGCGCCGACCTGTCCCGGGACTTGGCCCTGCACCTCTTCGCCGGCAGCCCCACGCTGCCCTCCGCCCTGCGCCTGGCCTACGACGGCAGCCAGGTGTCCTCCAACCGCCGCCGCCCGCCCCGCCTGCAGCAGATGCTGCGCGCCAGCGGCCACCGGATCCGCGTGCTGGAGCTGCAGGGGGAGCTGGCCTTCCCCAGCTTCGAGCCCATCGTCCGCCAGGCCCTGAGGCAGGCGCCCTACTGCGACCACATGATCCTCGACTTCCGCAACGTGGCGAGCGCCGACCCGGTGTCCCTGGGCCTCCTGGCCGACCTGCGCACGGGCCTCGACGGCCAGGGCGTGGACCTGGTCCTCTGCCACGCCGGGCGCCTCGCCCGCCCCCTGGCCGAGTCCGGAATGCCCGCCGGCATTGCCTTCCCCGATGCCGATGCCGCCCTGGAGCACTGCGAGAACGCCCTGCTGCAGGCCCTGGCCGGCGAGGGGTGGAACGCCGGCGAGGCGGTGGCCCTCGCCGACACGCCCCTGTTCGCCGGCATGCCCGGGGAGGACCTGGACTGGCTCGATGCCCGCATGCCCGCCTTCACCGCGGCCGCCGGCGAGACGATCATCCGGGCCGGCGAGCCCGGCGACAAGCTCTACCTGCTCCTCTCCGGCGCCGTCGAGGTTCGCCTGCCCTCGGAGGACGGCACCCCCGGCAAGCGGGTGCAGGTCTTCTTCGCCGGCATGTGCTTCGGCGAGATGGGCTTCCTCGATGCCTCGCCCCGCTCCGCCGACATCGTCGCCCTGGAGCCCCTCGCCTTCCGCGTGCTCGAACGGGGGCTCTTCGACCGGCTCGACGACGAACGCCCGCGCCTGAAGATCCACCTGCTGGAAAGGCTGGCCGGCCAACTGTCCGCCAACCTGCGCCGCTCCAACGCGGAGGTGGCCGCCTACCGGGGCTGAGTGCGCCGGCTCAGGGCCCCACGTCGGGCGGCACCTCGCCGGACTTCACCCAGGCCTTCATCGCCGCCACCACCTCCTTCTCCAGGCCGGCGAAGCCGTGGGCCGTGTGGGCCTCGCAGGCGGCGCCGCGCCAGGGGCCTCCGCCGCGCACGGTGACCAGGGGCCTGCCCGTCGCGGCGGCGACGTCCCGGGCCCGGCCGTAGGCGGTGTAGGCGCAGGGATCCTCGGCGTGGTGCACCCAGAGCAGCGGGTTCGGATACTGGGCGAAGTCCGCCCCCGAGAGCCCGGGGCCGTTGCGCGAGGGCGAGAACACCGAGGCGGTGAGGATCAGCCGCCGGGCCAGGCCCGGGTTCATGCGCGCCGCATGGAAGGCGCTGACCGAGCCCTCGCTGGTGCCGACGAAGGTCCAGTCGCCGACGCCGTAGCGGCGGCCCGCCTCCTCCAGCAGGGCCCTCACGTCCTCGCCGTAGCGGGGCGTGGCGCGGAAGAGCTGGGAGAAGGCCGCCCACTGGTCCGACGGGGCGTCCACCACCAGCACCAGGGTTTCCGCGTCCAGCCAGTGCCGGCGCGAGCGGACCAGGAAATTGCCGCGCAGGTCGAAGGCCGGTTGGCCCTCCTCCAGGCGCAGGCGCAGGATGCCGGGATGGCCGGGGAAGAGGGCGATCCCGCGCCGCAGGCCCGCGCCCCCGGCCAGGAAGGTGGCCAGCCCCGACATCGAATGGTCGCCCCGCGCCGCGGTGACGATCGCCTGCGGATGGGCGAGGTTGGCATCGGCGCCGCCCGCCTGGGCCAGGGCCGGGTCGGCGAGCAGGGCCAGCAGGGCCAGCAGGGCCAGCGCGCCGGCGAAGGCGCCGAGGATGCGGCGCCACGGGGCGCGGAGGATGACGGTGGAATTCATCGGCATTCGGCGGTCGGGGGGATGCCGCCGATTATCGCCCCGGTGCGACACCACGGGGAGGGCGGAGCCGGAACGGGGCGGATTCCGCTGCCGGGACGGAAGGGGAGTGCGCGGGATGTTGCGGTGCGGGAAAGGGGAGGCCGGACGGGGCGGCGGGTTCTCCCGCCGCCCCCCACGTTCCGCGGGAGACGAAGCCACGGAACACCGGTTGGTCGGACCGGGTGTCGGCGGGTCCGGCGCCGGGGCGCTGCGGCGGGGAAGACTCCGCAGCGTCCATGGCCTGCATTCGACACCCGGATGCTTTCGGCTTCAATAGTCCGTTCGGACTAAGGGCGGAAATAAGGCACGGCGGCGGCCCGGCCGGCGAGGCGCGGCCCGCATCCCCTCTCCCGTCCCCTCCCCATGTCCCCGCCTCAGTGGCGCGGGCGGTTCCGGGCGGCCAGGCCATCGAGGAAGCGGTGGATGCCTTCCTCGCCCATCCGCCGGGCATCGGCCAGCTCGCCGGCCCGGGTCGCGTAGAGCACCCGCTTGTCCGCCGCCAGCACCACGGCGGCGGGGATGCCCCGGGCGATCGGGTTGCCGTAGGCCTCGGCCAGGTCCAGGTTGCGGTCGAAGCGGCCCACGTCCACCTTCACCACGTGGAAGCGTCGCGCCACCAGGGCGGCGGTGGCCGGCGCCTTCAGGGCCCGGTCGAAGGCGCGGCAGTCCTCGCACCAGTTGGCGCCGAAGACGAGCAGCACGCGCCGGTCGGTCCGCCCGGCTTCCGCCAGGGCGCGGCCCAGGTCGGCCCGGGCGTCGGCGGCCGCGTCGTAGGGAAGGGAATCGGTGCCGGCGCGTGCCGTCGGCCACGCCAGCAGGGCCAGCGCCGACGCGAGGCCGATTGCCCACCCTGCCCGGGCCAGGAATCCCCGCTTCGCGCCGTTGGCTTCCGGATATCGTCGAAGGCTCATGTCATGGTCTCCACGTCTCGCCGAGGTCGGCGTCCAGGGCAAATTCAGAATCCGTACTCCCGCTCCACCCGGCAGACCCGGACACGGAACTGCCGGTACCAGTCCTTCGCCCGCTCCTGCGCCTCCCGGTGGGCTGCGTTCGCCTTCCAGGCGGCGATGGCGTCCAGGTTCTCCCAGTAGGAGACGGAGATGCCGATATCCTGGCGGGCGCTCTCGAAACCCAGGAAGCCGGGCTGGAGCGAGGCCAGTTCCAGCATGCGCCGGGCCGCCTCGCCGTAGTCGTCGTCGCCTTCCGCGCGCACGGAGGTGAAGATGACAGCGTAGTAGGGCGGCGGCGGGGTGCGGGCGGGGGCGGTCATGCGGGCTCCTCGGATGCGCCGCGGGACGGCGGACGCCGGACGGCAGGGAGGTTCGCCGCCAGGATATCAGTTCGGACCGGCCGCGCCGCGCATTGACGCCCCCCCGATCCTTTCTGCATGATGGGTTCGGCGGCTCACGGAGCCGCCTACAATAAGAGGTCCGCCCCCGGGCGGCCTTCACATAAGCGAGAACGTAC
>JBPOHD010000128.1:0-12814 GCA_052035955.1 Pseudomonadota bacterium | reverse complement strand
GACCCGACCCGCTTCGTCCTCTACGAGGCCTATGCCAGCGCGGCGGACGCCGCGGCCCACAAGCAGACCGCCCACTACGCGGCCTGGCGCGATGCGGTGGCGGAGATGATGGCCGAGCCGCGGCGGGGAGATGCGATGAACGGCCTGTTTCCGGAATGACAAGGCAATGATCCCGAATAGCTCGCCGCGGAGGCGCAGGGACACGGAGAAATCGAATCCATCGGGAGCCAGGCCGTCGCCTGCTCGTCGCGCATCGGCTGCGAGCTCCGTCCCTGGCAGGTCCTGGATTTCCTCCGTGTCCTCCGTGTCCTCTGCGGTGAAAAGGGGGTTTCGCGGATGACCCCCCCCTTCTCCATCGCCCGCCTGCCGCGCATCGAATTCGGCGCCGGCGCGGCCGCGAAGCTGCCCGGCATGCTGGCCCCCTATGGCCGCCGCCTGTTGCTGGTGACGGGCCGGCGATCCTTCGAGGCTTCGGCCGTCGGGAAGGCCTTGCTGGAGGCGCTGCGCCGGGAAGGGTTTTCCTGGGAGCACCTGCGGGTGGCCGGCGAGCCCTCGCCGTCGATGGTGGATGGCGCGGTGGCCGAATTCCGCAGTGCCGGCATCGATGCCGTGGTCGGCATCGGCGGCGGCAGCGTGCTCGATGCCGCCAAGGCCGTCGCCGGCCTGCTCAAGCCCGGCAACTCGGTCCTCGACCACCTGGAAGGGGTCGGCCCGGAACTGCCCTACGCCGGGCCCGCGACGCCCTTCGTGGCCGTGCCGACGACGGCCGGCACCGGCTCGGAGGCGACCAAGAACGCGGTGCTGTCGGTGCCGGGGCCGACGGGCTACAAGAAGTCCTTTCGCGACGAGAGGCTGGTGGCCGACTGGGCGGTGGTGGACCCGGACCTGCTGGCGACCTGTCCGCCGGACCTGATCGCCGCCGACGGCATGGACGCCTTCACCCAGCTGCTCGAATCCTTCGTCTCCGGCAAGGCCAACCCGATGACGGACGCGCTGGCCCGCTCGGGCATCATGGCCGTCAAGGATGGGCTCCTGGCCTGGCACGCCAACGGTGATGGCGCGGCGGCCGGCCGGGAGCGGATGGCCTACGCCTCGCTGCTCTCCGGCATCTGCCTGGCCCAGACGGGACTCGGCTCGGTCCATGGCCTCGCATCGCCCCTCGGCGCCTTCTTCCCCATTCCCCACGGCGTCGCCTGCGGCACCCTGGTGGCGGAGGCCACTGCGGTCAACATCGCGGCCATGAAGGCCCGGGAGCCGGACAACCCGGCGTTGCCGAAATACGCGGAGATCGGCCGCCGCTTCGCCATGCAGAAGGGATTGAACGGCGATGCGGCGCGGGACTTCCTGGTCGCCGCGCTGCGCCGCTGGCAGGAGGCCCTGGCCTTGCCCCGCCTGGCCGCCTTCGGGGTGACGGGGGAGGACATCCTGCGGATCGTCGCCGGCAGCCGGGGCTCGAGCATGAAGACGAATCCGATCGTGCTGACCGACGGCGAGATCGCCGGCATCCTGGCGGCGAGGCTGTAAGGTCTGGACCCATGCGTTTCCATTGGCCCGGGCGGCCCGACAAGTTACGCAACTCCGGTGGCGCTTTCGTGTTTTTCCTTGGTGCCCCTTGGTGTCCTTGGTGTCTTGGTGGTGAAATCGGCATCTCCGGACCGGGCCACCGTCCGGCCACGCGGCAAGGGAGGAGTCCATGAATTCCGAAGTCCACCGCCGGCCCATCGCCGAGCGCATCGACTGGCTGTTCGACCTGGCCCGCCGCCACGGCGAGACCTACCGCAGTCCTGAGGCCTGGCTGGCCCGGGAGCGCTACCTGGCCGAGCACCCGACGGCCATCGCGGTGCTCAAGTGCATGGACGGACGGATCAACATCCCCGTCGCCACCAACACGCCGACGGGCATCCTGATGCCCTTCCGCAACCTGGGCGGCATGTTCGACCTGGGCTGGCCCCACCTGGGCGAGGTGCTGGCCCACCATGTCCAGCGCATGGTGGCGGCCGGCCGCCGGGTGCTCTTCCTGATCACCTACCACTACTCGAAGGGCGACCCCCAGCGCGGCTGCGCCGGCTTCGGCTTCGACACGACGGCGGCCATCGCCCACACCTGGGAGATCCGCCGGCAGGTGGAGCACATCTTCGGCGGCGGCCACGGCACCGTCTATCCCCTGGTCTGCGGCTTCGAGACGGACGAGGACGCCCTGGTCCTGCACGGCGCCGACGGCGCCCGGCTGGACCTGTCCACCCTGGGCCCCTGGGACCGCACCACGCTGGAGCCGCGCCTGGCCGCCCTGCTGCCCGACATGCCGGAGCGGATGCGGGCCGACCTGCTGCCCCTGCTGCTGGGCAACCTGGACCACGTCGCCGAGGTGCGCGGCCAGGTGGCGCGGCAGGAGCGGCAGCTGGACATCGAGCACCGGGAATGGATGATCTGCCTGGGCCGCGGCTTCGACTTCCTGCACACGCCCAACCTGGCCCTGATCATCGGCCCCTACAGCCCCAACCTGGCCGACCCCATCCGCAAGGCGGCGGCCATCATCGAGGCCAACATGGCGGCCGGTCGCATCCCCGACGACGGCTTCCTGCTCCTCGCCTCGGTGCCCTACGACGAGATCGGCGTGGACCGGGCCCGGGCGGAACTCAAGTCGCGCTTCCTGTCGGGCTTCGCGGGCGAGGTGATCGGCGACGAATTCCCGGCCCTGGCCGGGCGCATGCACACCCGCACGGCCGTGCTGGACTGGCGCTCGCGCAATCTGGAAACGCTGGAAACGGCGTAGTGGCGGGAGCGGCCGCCGGTCAGGCGCGCGTCTTCACCGCCGCCAGGATGCCGCGCAGCAGCTGCTCGGGCGTCGGCGGGCAGCCGGGAATGCTGACGTCCACGGGAATCACGTTCCTCACCGCGCCGCAGCTGGCGTAGCTCTCGCCGAACACGCCGCCGGTGCAGCCGCAGTCGCCCACCGCCACCACCAGCTTGGGATCCGGCGTGCAGTCGTAGGCGACCTTGAGGGCGTTCTCCATGTTCCGGGTCACCGGGCCGGTGACGAGCAACATGTCGGCATGGCGCGGGCTGGCGACGAACTTGATGCCGTGCCCCTCCAGGTTGTAGTAGGGGTTGTTGACGGCGTGGATCTCCAGCTCGCAGCCGTTGCAGGAACCGGCATCCACCTCGCGGATGGTCAGGGCCCGGCCAAGGATGCCCAGGATCTCGTCCTGCAGCCGGTCGGTCTCCCGCCCGGGCCCCGGCTCCCCGGCCAGGGGTTCGGTGAGGATGCCGGTGCGGAAGATGCGCTTCAGCAGGGGGATCATAGGTCTTGTCCCGAGTAGGACAGGTTGAAGGACTTGTTGATCAGCGGGAAGTCCGGAACGATGTCCTTCAGCACGGCGAATTCCAGGGCCGGCCAGGCCTGCCAGGAGGGATCGTGGGGATGGGCGCGGGCGATGCGCCCCGCGTCGTCCAGCTCGATGCCGACCAGCACTTCGCCGCGCCAGGCCTCGACGACGCCCAGGCCGCTGCCGGCGGCCGCCGGCGCGAGTTCCACCCGCGTCTCGCCGGACGGCATGCCGACGGCGATCTCGCGCAGCAGGCGCAGGGACTCGAAGACCTCGTTGAAGCGCACGGCGACGCGGGCCGCCACGTCGCCGCGCTCGTCGGTGGCCGGCCGGACGCCCAGGCCGGCGTAGGGTTGCGGCGGCGTGTAGCCCTGGCGCCAGGCCCGGCCGTCGAGGATGATCCCCGTGGCCCGTGCCGCCATGCCCGTCAGGGAGAGTTCGCGGGCCAGGTCGGCGTCGATGATGCCGGTGGTCATGAAGCGGTCCTGGAGGCCGGCGTGCTCGTCGTAGATGCCCCGCAGTTCCTTCACCTCGCGGCCGATGGCATCGCACTGGTCCACGATCTCGCGCAGGGCGGCCGCGTCCAGGTCCAGGGCGACGCCGCCGGGAACGATGCGGTCCATCATGAAGCGGTGGCCGAAGAGGCGTCCGTTCAGGCGCAGCCAGTCCTCCTTGAGGCGGAGGAACTGCATGAGGCCGAAGGCCAGGGCGGCGTCGTTGCCCAGGGCCCCCAGATCGCCCAGGTGGTTGGCCACCCGCGCGCGCTCCAGCATCAGGGCCCGCAGCGAAAGCGCCCGCGCCGGCGGGGCGACGCCGCAGGCGGCCTCGGCGGCGGCGCTGTAGGCCCAGGCATAGGCGCAGGTGGAATCGCCGGAGACCCGGCCGGCGAGGCGCAGGCCCTCGTCCAGGGTGAGGCCCGCCATCAGCTTTTCGACGCCCTTGTGCTGGTAGCCGAGGCGCTGCTCCAGGCGCAGCACCCGCTCGCCGATGACCGAGAAGCGGAAATGGCCCGGCTCGATGATGCCGGCATGGATGGGGCCGACCGGGATCTCGTGGGCCCCCTCGCCGCCCACCTGCACGAAGTCGTAGTCGCTGGGCGGGTTGTCGAAGCCCCGCCCCTCGCCGGCGTCGTCGCGCAGGGGGAACCAGTCGGCGGGCCAGGCGCCGTGGCGCAGCCAGGGCCGCTGGTCGCCGCCGGAAAAGCGGATGCCGACCAGGTCCCGCGTCGCCCGCTGCAGCCGGTTGGCGGCGGGGAAGATGCCGGCCAGGTCGGGATAGACCGGGTCGTCGGCGCGCAGGTCGAGGCGCAGGTGCACATGGCCGGCCTCGATGCCGAACACGGCGTGCAGGCGGAAGCCGCCGCCCAGGCGGCGACGGTCGGCGCCCCACAGGGTGGCCAGGCGCCCGCCGTGGCGATGGGCCGCGACGGCAAAGGACTGCAGGTCCTCGCCGCTCGCCGCGACGCCGGTCCACACCGGCGAACCAGCGCCCGGCTGGGCGGTCAGTTCGATGGGCTCGTCGAAGAATTGCATGGTCACGACCCTAGCCGATCATCTTAGCCGCCTCGTGGAACCAGCGCGTGAGGTAGGGCGGAATGTAGAGGCCGAGGGCCAGGACGATGGCCAGGTGCAGGAACACCGGCGTGATGGCCGGGGCATGGGGCAGGCGCTTGGCATGGGTCTCGCCGAAGACCATGGACTGCACCTTGCCGAAGATGGAGGCGAAGGCGACGCCCAGCGCCAGCAGCAGCACCGGCGTCGCCCACGGGTGGTGCTTCATGGCGTGGGTGAGGATCATGAACTCGCTGGCGAAGACGCCGAAGGGCGGCATGCCGAGGATGGCCAGGGTGCCGAGCATCAGTCCCCAGCCGATCACCGGGTTGATGCGGATCAGGCCGCGGATGTTCTCCATGATCTGGGTGCCGGTCTTCTGGGTGGCGTGGCCGACGGCGAAGAAGATGGCCGACTTGGTCAGCGAGTGCATGGTCATGTGCAGCAGGCCGGCGAAATTGGCCACCGCCCCGCCCATGCCGAAGGCGAAGGTGATCAGGCCCATGTGCTCGATGGACGAGTAGGCGAACATGCGCTTGATGTCCTTCTGCCGGGAGAGGAAGAAGGCGGCCGTGAGCAGGGTGACCAGCCCGAAGCCCATCATCAGGTTGCCGGCGAAGCCACCGGGCAGGGCGCCGTCGGCGAGCACCTTGCAGCGCAGGATGGCGTAGAGGGCGACGTTCAGCAGCAGGCCGGAGAGCACCGCGGAGACGGGGGTGGGGCCCTCGGCGTGGGCGTCCGGCAGCCAGTTGTGCAGCGGCGCCAGGCCCACCTTGGTGCCGTAGCCGACGAGCAGGAAGATGAAGGCCAGGGCCATGACCGTGGGCTCGAGCTGGCCCTTGACGTCCACCAGGTGGGTCCACAGCAGGGCGTTGCCCGTCTCCCCCAGCACGCGCTCGGCGGCGAAGTAGAGCAGGATGGTGCCGAACAGGGCCTGGGCGATGCCGACGCCGCAGAGGATGAAATACTTCCAGGCCGCCTCCAGGCTGGCCGGGGTCCGGTAGAGGGAAACCAGCAGCACGGTGGTGAGCGTCGCCGCCTCCATGGCCACCCAGAGGATGCCCAGGTTGTTGGTGGTGAGCGCCGCCAGCATGGTGAACATGAAAAGCTGGAACATGCTCTTGTAGAGGCGCATGCGGCCCTTGGTGAGGCGGCCGTGCTCCATTTCGTTGCGCATGTAGGGGCCGGAGAAGATGCTGGTGGTGAGCCCGACGAAGGCCGTCAGGGTGACCAGGAAGACGTTCAGGGAGTCGATGAAGAACGCCTCGCCGAAGGCCATGCGCGGTCCGTGGGCGATGATCTCGCCGGTCAGCAGGGCCGAGGCGAGGAAGGTGCCCAGGCTGGCGACGATGTTGAGGTTGGGGGCCCACTCCCGTTCCCCGAAGACCGTCAGCAGCATGCCGCTGGCGAGGGGAATGGCGAGCATGAGGACGAAGGCGTCCATCAGGCGAACCCGCCCTCTTCTCCGCAGCCCCCCGCCCCAAAGGGTCGAGCGCAGCGAGCAAGTGACCTCCCCCCCGTGAGGGGGGGCTGGGGGGGGCGGGCCAATCTGCCCCCGCAGGGGTAGGCGGAGCCTGCCCCCGTGAGGGGGGGCTGGGGGGGGCGGGTGACCAATTCGCCTTTGGGCAATCGAATCCGCTCCATCAGTTGTCCTTCAGCCGTTCCAGATGCCGGATGTCCAGGCTGTCGAACTGTTCGCGGATCTGGAAGAAGAAGACGCCGAGGATGATGGCGCCGACCAGCACGTCGAGGGCAATGCCCAGTTCCACCACCATGGGCATGCCGTAGGTGGCGCTGGTGGCGGCCAGGAAGAGTCCGTTCTCCATGGCCAGGAAGCCCACCACCTGGGGAATGGCCTTGCTGCGCGTGATCATCATCAGGAAGGCGAGCATGACGCTGGCCAGGGCGATGCCCAGGGTGCCGCGGGAGATGGTGCTGGAGAGCTGGGAGATGGGCAGGGCGACGTTGAAGGCGATCACCACCAGGACGATGCCGACGATCATCGTGGTCGGGATGTTGATCAGGGATTCCACGTCCCACTTGACGTTGAGCTTGCGCACCAGCCGATGCAGGATCCAGGGCAGCAGCAGGGCCTTGAGGGCGAGGGTCAGGCCGGCCGACCAGTAGAGGTGGGTCTGGTGGGTGGTGACGGCCACCACGCCGGTGGACGCGGCCAGCACGGCCCCCTGGATGGCGAAGAGGTTGATCAGGGGCAGCACCCGCCGCTGGGCCAGCATGGCGAAGGCCATGAGCAGGATCACCGAGGCGAACAGGTTGATCAGCTGGGCGGAGAGGGGCACGGCGCTCATACCCGCGTCTCCAGCAGCAGGCGGACCAGGAGGCCGAGCACGGCCAGCAGGAAGGCGGTGCCGAGGAACTCCGGCGCCCGGAAGATGCGCATCTTGGCGTTGACGGTCTCGATGCCGGCCAGGAAGACCCCACCCACGGCCAGCTTGAAGACCAGCACCGGGATTGCCGCCAGCAACCCGAGCATGTTCTCGCCGGCGGCGATGCCCCAGGGGAAGAAGAGGGCAAGGCCCAGGCAGGAATAGGCGTAGAGCTTGAGGCTGGCGGCCAGTTCGATCAGCGCCAGGTGGCGGCCCGAATACTCGAGGATCATGGCCTCGTGGATCATGGTCAGTTCCAGGTGGGTCGCGGGGTTGTCCACCGGCACCCGGGCGTTCTCGGCGAAGGAGACGAAGGTGAAGGCGACGCCGGCGAAGGCCATGCTGGGATAGATGACGAAGTCCCGGTGGGCCAGGGTTTCGACGATGGTGGCCACGGACGTGGACTGGGAGATCAGGGCGGTGGTGAAAATCACCATCAGCAGGGCCGGCTCTGCCAGGAAGCCGATCAGCATCTCGCGCCGCCCGCCCAGGGTGCCGAAGGAGGTACCGATGTCCATGGCCGCCAGGGAGATGAAGATGCGCGCCAGACCGAAGACGCCGACCAGGGCGATGGTGTCGGCCGAGGGCGCCAGGGGCAGGTCCGTGGACAGGGTCGGCACGATGGCGCAGGCCAGCAGCATGCAGCCGAAGATCACGTAGGGGGCGGTGCGGAAGAAGGAGGAGGCGCCGTGGGCCAGCACCACGTCCTTGATGAAGAGCTTGTGCAGCATGTAGTAGGACTGGAGCAGCGGCGGCGCCGAACGGTTCTGCATCCAGGCCCGGCACTGGTTGACCCAGCCGGTCAGCAGCGGCGCCAGCAACAGCGCCAGCACGATGGCCAGCAATTGCCCGAAAACGCCGGCAACGGTCATGGCCGGGCCACCAGCAGCAGGATGATCAGGGTCAGGAAGCTGTACATCAGGTAAACCGAGATGCGCCCGCCCTGCAGTCGGGTGATCAGCTTCGAGAGGAATTCCGCGGCCCGGGCCACGGGCAGATAGAGCCAGTGCCAGAAATGGTCCTCGACCTGGACGCTGTAATAGGGCTTCTCGTCGCGCCCGGTGGGGAAATGGCGTTCCATCCGGAAGGCCGGTTCGAAGATGCGGCGGATCGGCTGGCTGAAGCCCTCCGCCGTGTCCTGGGCGCGGGCACTCTGGAAGACGTAGCCGCAGTCCCAGGCCGGCGAGCGGCGCACCCGGCCGTGGTAGAGGCGGCGGACGATCTGCTTGCCCAGGTAGACGGAGAGGACGATGGTGACCAGGAAGATCAGCGGTTCGTAGCTCGCCCGCTCGGCCGAGATCGGCGCCAGCATCCACCAGCCCTGTTCGCGCACCCGCTCGCCGAGGCCGGCACCCAGCAACTGCTTGGTGGCCGCGTCGATGGTGCCGATGACGGTGGAGGGAAAGAGCCCGAGGAGGAAGCCGATCAGGGCCAGCCAGACCAGGCCGGCCTTTTCCCAGGGTCCCGCGTCGTGGGCCTCCTTGAGGTTCTCCTCGCGCATCTGGCCCAGGAAGATGATGCCGTAGAACTTGACCATGGCGAAGCCGGCCAGGGCCGCCACCAGGGCGATCACCGCGGCGGCGATGGGCACCACCATGTTGAGCCAGGGATGGGGCAGGCCGGGCGAGAAAAGGAAGCTCTGCAACAGCAGCCATTCGGAGACGAAGCCGGACAGGGGCGGCAGGCCGGTGCTGGCGACGACCCCGACCAGCGCCAGCCAGGCCACCCAGGGCATGCGGTGGATCAGGCCGCCGAGCTTGCCCAGGCTGCGCTCCCTGGTCGCATGCAGCACGGAACCGGTGGCCAGGAAGAGCAGGCTCTTGAAGCCGGCATGGGACAGGCAGTGGTAGAAGACGGCCGTCAGGGCCAGGGCGGCGAGCCCCTCCATGCGGTAGGCATGGAAGATCAGGGTCAGGCCGATGCCGACGGCGATGAGGCCGATGTTCTCGATGGAGGAATAGGCGAGCAGGCGCTTCATGTCGTTCTGCACCGTGCTGTAGAGGACCCCGAAGAGGGCCGTCGCCAGGCCGACCGCGAGGGCCACGACGCCCCACCACCACAGGGGGGAACCGAGCAGGTCGAAGCTGACCCGCAGCAGGCCGTAGATGGCGGTCTTCAGCATGACGCCGCTCATCATCGCCGAGACGGGCGAGGGCGCCGCCGGATGGGCCTCCGGCAGCCAGACATGGACGGGCAGCAGACCGGCCTTGGCGCCGAAGCCGACCAGGGCCAGCAGGTAGGCGGCCGAGGCCCAGGTCGGCGACAGCTCCTGAGCCCGCATGCCGGCGAAGCTGTAGTCCCCCGAGCCGGAGGTCATGACGCCGAAGGAAAGCAGGATGGAGATGGCCCCCAGGTGGGCGATCAGCAGGTAGAGGTAGCCGGCGCGGCGGATCTCGGCGTGGCGGTTGTCCGTGGTGACCAGGAAGAAGGAGGACAGGGCCATGCACTCCCAGGCGACCATGAAGGCGTAGGCGTCGTCGGCCAGCAGCACCATCAGCATGCTGGCGAGGAAGACGTGGTATTCGAGGCAGAGCAGGCCGGGGGCCGTGCCCTCGCCCTTGCGGAAATAGCCGGCGGCATAGATCGAGATGCCCACCGAGACGAAACCCAGCAGCATGGCGAAGATGGCCGTCAGATTGTCCAGGCGCAGGTGGAAGGGCAGGTCCGGCAGGCCGATCACGAGGACCGCCGTTTCCGCCCGCTGGCCGAGGGAGAAGAGGGCCAGCAGGCCGACGCCCAGGCCGATCAGGGCGCCGACGGGGAACAGGGTCTTGCTGATGAAGCGCAGGTTGCGCGGCGCCGCCAGGCCGGCGAGCCCGACCGCCAGCCAGGCGCAGGCGGCAATCAGCAGGGCGTCGATGGTCAGCAGGTTGGGCATGGGTTCCGGGTCAGCCGGCGTTGTCGCCTTGTTCTTCGGTGGCGGCGGTTCGCTCGATTCTATCAATCGATGCGGCGCCCGCGGCGGGCCGCAGCGGATCCTCGATCCCCTCGTACTCGGGCCGGTTCAGGATGCGCTCCAGGGCCTGGTTGGCCGTCGAGAAGAAGCGCCCCTCGCCGATCTTCTCGTACAGACCGGTCGCCTTCATGACGTCGAGGACCTGCCGCTTGAGGCCGGAGAAGAGGACCACGATGCCGCTGTGGTTGAGCCCATCCACCACGTGGGCGATGACCTCCTCACCCGAGGCATCCAGTTCGTTGATGCCGTTGCCGACCACCAGCAGGTAGGGCGCCTCCGGGTTGGCGGCCACCGCCTCGAGGATCGCATCCTCGAAGAAGGCCACGTTGGCGAAGTAAAGGCGGCCGTCGAAGCGCAGGGCGGTGACGATCTCGGAGGAGGCCAGACCGTGCTCCCGGGCGTCGCGCAGCGTCCCGTCCGGGTGGCGCCCCAGGATGGCGACGCGCGGGGTCATGGTGCGCAGCAGGTAGAGCACGATGGCGAGCCCCGCACCGACCAGGATGCCGTTGTCCAGGTGGGGCGCGAAGGCCAGCGTGGCGACGAAGGTCACCAGGGCGGCGATGCCGTCGTGGCGGTTGGCGTGCCAGGCATGCTTCACGGCGGCGAAATTGACCAGGCCAACCACCGCCATGATGATTACCGCGGCCAGCACCGCCTGCGGCAGGTGGTAGAGCAGCGGCGTCAGGAACAGCAGGGTCAGCAGCACGAACAGGCCGGTGAACACGGAAGACATCCCGGTCATGGCGCCGGCATTGATATTCACCGCCGATCGGGAGAAGGAACCGGACACGGGGAAGCACTGGGTCATGCTCCCCACCAGGTTGGCCAGCCCCTGGCCGATCAGTTCCTGGTTGGGATCGATCTTCTGCTTGGTCTTGGCCGCGATGGCCTTGGCGATGGAAATGGCCTCCATGAAGCCCACCAGGGAAATCACCAGGGCCGTGGTGAACAGGCCGACAAGGCCCTCCCAGCTCAGGCGCGGCATGGAGAATGCCGGCAGCCCCTCCGGCACCTTGCCGACCACCTCGCCGCCGCCGACCAGGGAGAGCTCCTCGCCCCGCACCCGCTTGATCCGCCAGCGGGCGCCATCGGTCGTGATTGCGGCCGGCCGCCGGCCTTCCGCATAGAGCACGTCGGGCGCCCCGTCGACGCCCGGCTGCCGCTCGAAAACCATGCTGCGGATGGTCCGGTTGCGGCCCCGGTTCTCGCGCTGGCGGTCGGCCACCTGCAGCTGCAACAGGTCGATCTCGTGGTTGAGGGTCACCGCCTCGTGGTTGAGGTCGCCCTTCTCCTTGTGCACCTTCTTGAGCTCTGCCGTCTTGGCGGCGATCTCCGCCTCCAGCTCGGCGATGCGGGCCTCGGCCCGGGCGTACTCGCCGAACAGGATCTGGGCCTCGGGATCGGCGACCGAGGCGATGGGCAGCTTCGCATTGCGCTCGAAGCCGATCTGCCAGCTCACCACCGTGGTCAGGGCGACGGCCACCAGCACGCCGGGAATCTTCGGCATCCAGCGCCGCATGGCCCAGATGATGGCCATGGCCACCGCGCCCATGGCCAGGGACGGCAGGTGGGTGTCGCCGATTTGCTGCACGACGCCCCAGAGGTCCATGGCGAAATGCTCGGAACGCCCCATGGGGACGCCGATGATCTTGTTCACCTGGGAGAGCCCGATGATCAGGGCGGCCGCATTGGTGAAGCCGACGATCACCGGATGGGAAAGGAAGTTGACCACCACCCCGAGCTTGAAGACACCCAGGGCGAGCTGGATGACGCCGACCGAGAAGGCGAGCAGGATGGCCAGGGTGACGAACTGGTCCGACCCCGCCGGCGCGAAGGCGGCCAGGGACGAAGCAGTGAGCAGGGAGACCACGGCCACGGGACCGGTGCCGAGCTGATTGGACGAGCCCCAGAGGGCCGCCACCATGACCGGCAGGAAGGCGGAGTAGAGGCCGTAGTAGGCCGGCATGCCGGCCAGCTGGGCATAGGCCATGGACTGGGGCACCAGGACCAGGGCCACCGTCAGGCCGGCGATGAAGTCGGCGCGCAGCGTCTTGCCACCGTAGGGAAGCCAGCGCAGGAAGGGCAGGAATCGTATGACGGTCGGCGGCAGATTCATGGTCGGCGGTCCCGCTCTCGCAAGACCCTTCGGACCTCATGGAAAGCCGGGGATTCTAACCGGCCCGTATACTCCCCGCCGAAAAGCTTACTTCTACCCCCATTACCGGAAACCATCATGGCCAACAGACTATCCAGGATCGTCACCCGGACCGGCGACGCCGGCACCACGGGCCTCGGCGACGGCAGCCGCGTCGGCAAGGAATCGGCGCGCATCGCCGCCCTCGGCGACGTGGACGAACTCAATTCGCTGCTCGGCGTACTGCTCTGCGAGGACATGCCCGAGACCGCCCGGGCCCTGCTGATCGACATCCAGCACGACCTCTTCGACCTGGGCGGCGAACTGTCCGTGCCGGGCGGCGCCTTCCTGAAGGAAACCCAGCCGGCGCGGCTGGAGGCAGCCGTCGAAGAGATGAACGGGCAGTTGTCCCCCCTCAAGGAATTCATCCTGCCCGGCGGCAGCCGGGCCGCCGCCCTGGC
>JBPOHD010000121.1:0-9800 GCA_052035955.1 Pseudomonadota bacterium | reverse complement strand
AACTTCAACGACAGCACCGTCGTGATCGCCGCCGTCAAGGTCGTCTTCCCATGGTCCACGTGACCAATCGTCCCCACATTCACGTGCGGCTTCGTACGCTCAAACTTCCCTTTTGCCATGTCGATTCTCCTGGGATCTCAAAGAACGGTTACTTCTTGTTGATGACGGCCTCGGCGACGTTCTTGGGCGCTTCCGAGTAGTGCTTGAATTCCATCGAATAGGTAGCGCGGCCCTGGGTCAGGGAGCGCAGCTGGGTCGAGTAGCCGAACATCTCGGCCAGCGGGACCTCGGCCTTGACCACCTTGATGTTGCCCGGCAGGTCGTCCATGCCCTGGACCATGCCGCGGCGCCCGGACAGGTCGCCCATGACGTTGCCCATGAAGTCCTCGGGGGTCTCCACCTCGACGGCCATCATCGGCTCCAGCAGCACAGGACTGGCCTTGCGCATAGCGTCCTTGAAGGCCATGGAACCGGCCATCTTGAACGCATTCTCGTTCGAATCCACCTCGTGATAGGAACCGTCAAACAGGGTGACCTTGACGTCGACCACCGGGAAGCCCGCCAGGACGCCGTTCGGCAGGGTATCTTCGATGCCCTTGTTCACCGCCGGGATGTATTCGCGCGGCACCACGCCTCCCTTGATGGCGTCGACGAACTCGTATCCCTTGCCGGTTTCGTTAGGCTCCAGCTTGATCCAGACATGGCCGTACTGGCCACGGCCACCGGATTGCTTGACGAACTTTCCTTCCTGCTCTGCGGACTTCCGGATGGTCTCCCGATAAGCCACCTGGGGCGCTCCCACGTTGGCCTCGACGCTGAATTCGCGACGCATACGATCGACGATGATCTCCAGGTGCAGTTCGCCCATGCCGGAGATGATCGTCTGGCCAGACTCCTCGTCGGTACGCACGCGGAAGGACGGATCCTCCTGGGCGAGCCGGCCCAAGGCGATGCCCATCTTCTCCTGGTCGCTCTTGGTCTTGGGCTCGACGGCCACGTGGATCACGGGCTCGGGGAATTCCATGCGCTCGAGGATGATCGGCTTATCGACGTTGCACAGGGTGTCGCCGGTGATCATCTCCTTGAGGCCCACCGCGGCCGCGATGTCGCCGGCGCGCACTTCCTTGATCTCCTCCCGCTGGTTGGCATGCATCTGCAGGATGCGGCCGACGCGCTCCTTGCGCTGCTTGATCGGGTTGTAGATCGTGTCGCCCGAATTCAGCACGCCGGAATAGACGCGGAAGAAGGTGAGCTGACCCACATAGGGGTCGGTCATGATCTTGAAGGCCAGGGCGGCGAAGGCCTCCTCGTCGGCGGGCCGACGGGCATCTTCCTTGCCATCGTCATCGGTGCCGGTGACGGGGGGAATGTCGACAGGGGAAGGCATGTATTCGACGACGGCGTCGAGCATCGCCTGCACGCCTTTGTTCTTGAAGGCGGAACCGCAGAGCATCGGGACGATTTCCCCGGCGATGGTCCGCTGGCGCAGGGCCTTCTTGATTTCCTCTTCGGAGAGATCGCCCTCCTCGAGGTACTTGTTCATCATTTCCTCGGATGCCTCGGCGGCCGCCTCGAGCATCTTTTCGCGCCATTCGTTGGCGGCGTCCGCCAGTTCGGACGGGATATCGACGTACTCGAACTTCGTGCCCTGGCTGACTTCATCCCAGACGATGGCCTTCATCTTCACCAGGTCGATCACGCCCTTGAAGTTTTCTTCGGCGCCGATCGGCACCTGGATCGGGATGGGATTCGCCTTCAGGCGCTCGCGCATCTGGTCGTGCACGCGGAAGAAATTGGCGCCGGTGCGGTCCATCTTGTTGACGAAGGCCAGGCGCGGAACGCCATACTTGTTCGCTTGCCGCCAGACGGTCTCGGACTGGGGTTGCACGCCACCCACGGCGCAGTAGACCATGCAGGCACCATCCAGGACACGCATGGAACGCTCTACCTCGATGGTGAAGTCAACGTGCCCCGGGGTGTCGATGATGTTGATGCGGTGCTCCTGGAACTGCATGCCCATGCCGTTCCAGAAACAGGTGGTGGCAGCCGAGGTGATGGTGATACCCCGCTCCTGCTCCTGCTACATCCAGTCCATGGTCGCAGCCCCGTCGTGCACCTCGCCAATCTTGTGATTGACGCCGGTGTAAAAGAGGATGCGCTCGGTCGTGGTGGTCTTGCCGGCGTCGATGTGCGCGGAAATGCCGATGTTTCGGTAGCGCTCGATGGGAGTCTTGCGGGCCACTTTGGATACCTGCCTTATCTAAACCAAACCGCCGTGGCACCCGCCCGGATGGACGGGAAAACCAAGGCGGCGGATGAAAACGGCAGGCGCGGGGCTGTGCCGCGCGCCTGCATGATCACTAGAACCGATAGTGGGAGAAAGCCTTGTTGGCTTCCGCCATGCGGTGAACTTCCTCACGCTTCTTCATCGCCGCCCCGCGACCTTCCGCGGCTTCCATCAATTCACTCGCCAGACGCAGATCCATGGACTTCTCGCTGCGCTTGCGGGCCGCCTCACGCAACCAACGCATCGAAAGCGCCATCCGCCGGGAGGGGCGAACCTCCACCGGCACCTGGTAGTTGGCACCGCCGACGCGGCGACTCTTCACCTCGACGATCGGCTTGACGTTGTTGATCGCGAGACCGAAGACCTCGAGGGGATCCTTGCCGCTCTTCGACTTGATCTGGTTGAAGGCGCCATAAATGATGCGCTCGGCAACGGATTTCTTTCCGCTGATCATGAGCACATTGACGAACTTGGAGACATCGACGCTGCCGAACTTTGGATCGGGCAGGATGTCACGCTTGGGTACTTCTCTACGACGTGGCATGGTGACCTCTTATCAAGCCTTCTTCGGACGCTTGGCGCCGTACTTCGAACGGGCCTGCTTCCGGTCCTTGACGCCCTGGGTATCAAGGCTGCCGCGGACAATGTGGTAACGAACACCGGGAAGGTCCTTCACACGGCCACCGCGAATCAGGACCACGGAGTGCTCCTGCAGGTTGTGGCCTTCGCCGCCGATGTAGGAAATGACCTCGAAACCGTTGGTCAGCCGCACCTTGGCGACCTTCCGCAGCGCGGAGTTCGGCTTCTTCGGGGTCGTCGTGTAGACGCGGGTGCAAACACCTCGCTTGGCCGGGCAGTTGGCCAGGGCGGGCACCTTGCTCTTGCTCACGGGCGCTTGCCGGGGCTTGCGGATGAGCTGGTTGATGGTTGGCATTGTTCGTCTGTCCTGATGCTGGGCGGCCCCCTGCCGGGAGCAAAGAGGCCGGATTATATGGTTGCCTTACGCCGGCGTCAAGCCGCCGATGTCCCTTCCTCCGCACCCTCGGCCATGGCCGCGGGTTCGGCTTCCTGCTGCTCGAACGCCCCCTCGGCGACGTCCTCGCCAAGGGCCTGCATGCGACGGGTACGGTGGTATGCCAGGCCCGTGCCCGCCGGAATGAGACGGCCGACGATGACGTTTTCCTTGAGGCCGCGCAACTCGTCCCGCTTGCCCATGATCGCCGCCTCGGTCAGCACGCGGGTGGTTTCCTGGAAGGACGCCGCGGAGATGAAGGAATCGGTCGACAGCGAGGCCTTGGTGATGCCGAGGAGCATGTACTGGTACTCGGCCGGACGCTTCTCCTGGGTAATCATCTTGTCGTTCTCGTCCAGGACCTCGGCCCGCTCCACCTGTTCCTCGCGGATGAAGTGGGTATCGCCGGGATCGGTGATGACCACGCGCCGAAGCATCTGGCGCACGATCCCCTCGTTGTGCTTGTCGTTGATCTTCACGCCCTGGAGACGGTATACGTCCTGAACCTCGTCGATGATGTAGCGGGCCAGTTCCTCGACGCCCTTGAGGCGAAGGATGTCGTGGGGATCGGCCGGGCCGTCCACGATCACCTCGCCCTTGTTGACGACCTGGCCGTCGTGGGCCATCACGTGCTTGTCCTTCGGGATCAGGTACTCGTGGGCCGTGCCGTCCGGCTCGGTGATGATGAGGCGCTGCTTGCCCTTCGTGTCCTTGCCGAAGCTGACGGTACCCGTCACCTCGGCCAGCATGCCGGCATCCTTGGGCGAGCGAGCTTCGAAGAGCTCAGCCACCCGCGGAAGGCCGCCAGTGATGTCGCGGGTCTTCGACGATTCCTGCGGGATGCGGGCAAGAACCTCGCCGACGGCCACCGGCTGGCCATCCTTCACCGTGATGATGGAGCCGACCTGGAAGGTGATCGCCACAGCATGGTCGGTACCGTGGATCTTCACTTCCTGTCCGGCCTCGTCGATCAGCTTGACCTGGGGCCGCAGGCCCTTGGCCTGGGCCTTTCCGCCGCGCTTCGGATCGATGACCACCAGCGTGGACAGGCCGGTCACGTCGTCGATCTGCTTGGCGACCGTAACCCCTTCCTCGACGTTCTCGAACTTGACGATGCCGCCGTACTCGGTGACGATCGGACGGGTATGCGGATCCCAGGTGGCGAACTGGGCGCCGGCCTTGACCAGCATGCCGTCCTCGACCAGCAGGGTGGCGCCGTAGGGAACCTTGTGGCGCTCGCGCTCGCGGCCATTGTCGTCGGTGACCATGACCTCGCCGGAGCGGGAAATGACCACCTTCTCGCCCTTGGGGCTCGTCACGTATCGCATCGTCGCCGTGAAGCGCACGGTACCGGCGCTCTTCGCTTCCACATGGCTCTGGGCGGCAGCCCGGGAGGCGGCACCGCCGACGTGGAAGGTCCGCATGGTGAGCTGGGTGCCCGGCTCACCGATCGACTGGGCGGCAATGACGCCGACTGCCTCGCCGGAATTCACCAGGGAACCGCGGCCCAGGTCGCGGCCATAGCACTTGGCGCAAAGCCCGTAACGCGTATCGCAGGACAGGGGGGTACGCACCCGGACTTCGTCGATTCCCAGGGCCTCGATGGTGTCCACCGCGTCCTCGTCGAGCAGGTAGCCGGACGGATAGAGAATCTCCTGGTCGTCCGGATTGATGACATCGGCAACCACGACCCGGCCAAGAATGCGCTCGCGCAACGGTTCGATCACTTCACCGCCCTCGACCAGCGCCTTCATGGCGAAGCCGTTCTGGGTGCCGCAATCGTCCTCGGTGACCACGAGGTCCTGGGTCACATCCACCAGACGGCGGGTCAGGTAACCCGAATTGGCGGTCTTCAACGCGGTGTCGGCCAGGCCCTTGCGGGCACCGTGCGTCGAGATGAAGTACTGGAGGACGTTCAGGCCCTCGCGGAAATTGGAGGTGATCGGCGTCTCGATGATGGAACCGTCGGGCTTCGCCATCAGGCCCCGCATGCCCGCCAACTGGCGGATCTGCGCGGCGGAACCGCGGGCGCCGGAGTCCGCCATCATGTAGATGGAATTGAAGGAATCCTGGCTCTTGGCCTTCCCGTCGGCCAGCGTGACCTGCTGGTGGGCGAGCTGATCCATCATCGCCTTGGCGACCTGGTCTCCCGCGCGGCCCCAGATGTCCACCACCTTGTTGTAGCGCTCGCCGACGGTGACCAGACCCGAGGTGTATTGCTTCTCGATCTCCTTCACCTCGTGCTCCGCCTCTTCGATGATCTTGTGCTTCTGCGGCGGCACAAGCATGTCGCCGACGCAAATGGAGATGCCGGCGCGGGTCGCGAGACCGAATCCGGCCTGCATCAGCTTGTCGGCGAAGACCACGGTCTCCTTGAGGCCGCAGCGGCGGAAGCTCTCGTCGATAAGCCTGGAGATTTCCTTCTTCTTGAGGGGCTTGTCGATCACCTTGAAGGGCAGGCCGCGAGGCAGGATCTCGGAAAGCAGGGCGCGTCCCGCGGTGGTCTCGTAGCGGGTGATCTTTTCCTGCCATTCACCTTCGGGCCCAGCCTCGTATTCGCGAATGCGGACGACGACCCGGGCGTGCAGGTCGACCTGCCGGGTCTGTACGGCACGGGCGACTTCCGCCACATCGCGGAACAGGGTGCCGGTTCCGGTCGCGACGGCATCCTCTCGGGTCGCGAAGTACAGGCCCAGAACCACGTCCTGGGAGGGAACGATGATGGGGCTGCCGTTGGCCGGCGAGAGAACGTTGTTGGAGGCCAACATCAGGGTGCGGGCTTCCATCTGGGCCTCCAGGGACAGGGGCACGTGGACGGCCATCTGGTCGCCGTCGAAGTCGGCATTGAACGCGACGCAGACGAGCGGGTGCAACTGGATGGCCTTGCCCTCGATCAAGGTCGGTTCGAAGGCCTGGATGCCCAGCCGGTGGAGGGTCGGTGCACGGTTCAGCAGCACCGGGTGCTCGCGGATTACCTCCTCGAGGATGTCCCAGACCACAGGCGTTTCGCTTTCCACTTCCTTCTTCGCCGCTTTGATGGTGGTGGCAATGCCCATCTTCTCGAGGCGCTCGAAGATGAAGGGCTTGAACAGCTCGAGGGCCATCTTCTTCGGCAAACCGCACTGGTGCAGTTTGAGCTGCGGTCCCACCACGATGACCGAACGGCCCGAGTAGTCCACTCGCTTGCCCAACAGGTTCTGGCGGAAGCGGCCGCCCTTGCCCTTGATCATGTCGGCGAGGGACTTCAGGGGGCGCTTGTTGGCGCCCGTCATGGCCTTTCCGCGGCGGCCGTTGTCGAGCAACGAATCCACGGCTTCCTGGAGCATGCGCTTCTCGTTGCGGACGATGATGTCGGGCGCCTTCAATTCCAGCAGACGCTTCAGGCGGTTGTTGCGGTTGATGACGCGGCGATAGAGATCGTTGAGGTCTGAGGTGGCAAATCGGCCGCCGTCCAGCGGGACCAGCGGGCGCAGGTCGGGCGGCAGGACGGGCAGGACCTCGAGGATCATCCAGTCGGGCTTGATCCCGGACTGCTGGAAGCCTTCCAGCACCTTGAGGCGCTTGGCGATCTTCTTGATCTTGGCCTCGGAACCGGTGTGCTCCAGTTCCTGGCGCAGGGTATCGATCTCCCGGTTCAGGTCCAGGGTGCGCAGCAGCTCGCGGACGCCCTCGGCGCCCATGACGGCGGCGAAGTCGTCACCGTATTCCTCCACCTTGGCCAGATAGTCGTCCTCGGTGAGCAACTGGGCCCGGTTGAGCGGCGTCATGCCCGGGTCGACGACCACATAGGCCTCGAAATAGAGCACGCGCTCGATGTCGCGCAGCGTCATGTCGAGGACCATGCCGAGGCGGCTGGGCAGCGACTTGAGGAACCAGATGTGCGCCGTCGGGGAGGCCAGTTCGATGTGGCCCATGCGCTCGCGGCGGACCTTCGACTGGGTGACTTCGACGCCGCACTTCTCACAAATGACGCCGCGGTGCTTCAGGCGCTTGTACTTGCCGCACAGGCACTCGTAATCCTTGACCGGGCCGAAGATCTTGGCGCAGAACAGGCCGTCCCGCTCCGGCTTGAAGGTCCGGTAGTTGATCGTTTCCGGCTTCTTCACCTCGCCATAGGACCAGGACCGGATCTTCTCCGGCGAGGCCAGGCCGATGGTGATGGCATCGAATTCTTCTTCCTGAGTAACCTGCTTGAAGAGGTCGAGCAGAGCTTTCATTGCGTTCTCCTATCGGGTTCTCAGTAGCGTTCCAGGTCGATGTCGATCGCCAGGGAGCGGATTTCCTTCACCAGCACGTTGAAGGATTCCGGCATGCCGGCGTCGATCTTGTGCTCGCCCTTGACGATGTTCTCGTACACCTTGGTCCGGCCCGTCACGTCGTCCGACTTGACGGTGAGCATCTCCTGCAGGGTGTAGGAGGCGCCGTAGGCTTCGAGGGCCCAGACTTCCATTTCGCCGAAACGCTGGCCGCCGAACTGGGCCTTGCCGCCCAGTGGCTGCTGGGTGACCAGGCTATAGGGGCCGGTTGAACGGGCGTGCATCTTGTCATCCACCAGGTGGTGCAGCTTCAGGACATGCATGTAGCCCACGGTGACCGGACGCTCGAAGGCCTCGCCGGTTCGGCCGTCGTAAAGCGTGGCCTGGGTCTTGGACGAGGTGAGCTTCAGGCGCTGGGCGACTTCGTCGGGATAGGCGTGATCGAGCATGGCCTTGATCTCCTCCTCTTTGGCGCCGTCGAAGACGGGCGTCGCGAACGGCACCCCGGCGCGAAGGTTTGAAGCCATTTCCATCAGCTCGACGTCGGACACCTCGGAGAGATCCTCGCCCTTGCCGCTGGCGTTGTAGATCCGGTCCAGGACCTTGCGCACGTCCGCCGCGGCGGCCTGTTCGCGCAGCATTGCGTCTATGCGACGGCCGATACCCTTGGCCGCCCAACCGAGATGGGTCTCGAGAATCTGGCCGATGTTCATCCGCGAGGGCACGCCGAGCGGGTTGAGGACGATATCCACCGGCGTGCCGTCTTCCATGTGCGGCATATCCTCTATCGGCACGATCTTGGAGACGACACCCTTGTTGCCGTGGCGGCCCGCCATCTTGTCGCCAGGCTGCAGGCGGCGTTTGACGGCCAGGTAGACCTTGACCATCTTTTGGACGCCGGGGGGCAATTCGTCGCCCTGGGTCAGCTTCTTGCGCTTTTCCTCGAAGGCCACGTCGAAGTCGCGGCGGGTGTGGTCGAGGCTGTCGCGAAGGTTTTCCAGCTGCTGCTGGGCATCCTCCTCGACCAGGGCGATGTCGAACCAGTGGTAGTGCTCCAGGGAGTCCAGATATTCCTTGGTGATCTTGGTGCCCTTGACCAGCTTGCGCGGACCCTTGGCGGCGGCCTTGTTCACGAGGAGCTTCTCGATCCGCGCGAAGGTGTCCCGTTCGACGATGCGCATCTGGTCGGCCAAATCCTGCTTGTAGCCACGCAGCTGGTCGTCGATGATGCTCTGGGCGCGCTTGTCGCGCTGGATACCCTCGCGGGTGAAGACCTGGACGTCGATCACGGTGCCGGACATGCCGGAGGGCACGCGCAGGCTGGTGTCCTTCACATCGGAGGCCTTCTCGCCGAAGATGGCACGCAGGAGCTTCTCTTCGGGCGTCAGCTGGGTTTCGCCCTTCGGCGTCACCTTGCCGACCAGGACGTCGCCGGCTTCCACCTCGGCACCGATATAGACGATGCCGGACTCGTCAAGACGGCCCAATTGCGCCTCGCCCAGGGTGGCGATGTCGCGGGTGATTTCCTCGGGGCCCAGCTTGGTGTCACGGGCGACGACCGTCAGTTCCTCGATGTGGATGGAGGTAAAGCGGTCGTCCGCCACCACCCGCTCGGAAATCAGGATCGAGTCCTCGAAGTTGTAGCCGTTCCAGGGCATGAAGGCCACCAGCATGTTCTGGCCGAGGGCCAGTTCGCCGAGGTCGGTGGAAGCGCCGTCGGCCACCACGTCGCCGCGGGCGATCAGGTCGCCCACCTTCACCACCGGGCGCTGGTTGATGTTGGTGTTCTGGTTGGAACGGGTGTACTTGATCATGTTGTAGATGTCGACGCCGACTTCACCCGGGAGGGTCTCGTCGTCGTTCACCCGGATCACCACCCGGTTCGCATCCACGTAGTCCACGATGCCGCCACGGGTGGCCTGCACCGCAGTGCCCGAGTCGACCGCCACGCGGCGCTCGATGCCGGTGCCGACCAGTGGCTTTTCCGGGCGCAGGCAGGGCACCGCCTGGCGCTGCATGTTGGCGCCCATCAGCGCGCGGTTGGCGTCGTCGTGCTCCAGGAAGGGAATCAGCGAAGCCGCGACCGACACGATCTGGCCCGGGGCCACGTCCATGTATTGCACCATGTCCGAGGTGGCGAGCAGGAACTCGCCCTTGTGGCGGCACGACACCAGGTCGCCGGCGAGCATGCCCGCCTCGTCGATCTCGGCGTTCGCCTGCGCGATCACATACTGCCCCTCCTCGA
>JBPOHD010000146.1:0-22383 GCA_052035955.1 Pseudomonadota bacterium | reverse complement strand
CCGTGGCGCGGGACATGATCGCCGCCGAGCGCGGCCGGCATTTCGACCCGGACATCACCGACGCCTTCCTCCAGGCCTTCGACGAATTCCAGGCCATCGCCCGACAGTTCGCCGATCCGGAGGACGGGCAGGAGCCGGCAGGGACGGCCGCATGATCCCCGACCCGGCAGGAAGCGCGGCAGGGCGGCCCCGCCGAAGCGGCGGCCGGCGTGACATCCACACTTGGCGGAGGGGGTATTGAAGGCCTAGACTGCCACTGCCGTTTCCTGCGGCCCAGCCCCCGCCCGCCGACCCGACTCCCGTGAAATCGATCCTCCAGATCCGTCTCGCCGACATCATGAGCACCGAGGTGCTCATGGTCGCCCCTGACCTCCCGATCCTGGCGGCGGCCGGGGAGATGTCGGCGCGGGGCGTTTCCAGCCTCGTGGTGACCGAGAGCGGCCGGCCGGTGGGCATACTCACCGAGCGCGACGCCCTGCGCCTCCTGCTGGTGCCGGACGGGGGCAACGGTGCGGTGCGGGAGGTCATGAGCCGGCCCGTCCTGACGGCGACGCCGGAGACCGGTTTCCGCGATGCCCATGCGCTGCTGCGGCACAACGGCCTGCGCCACCTGGTGGTGGTGGACGACGACGACGTCATCGTCGGCATGGTCAGCGAAACGGATTTCCGCCGCCACCTGAGCCGCGACGTCCTGCGGCGCATCGAGGACCTGCGCACGGTCATGGACCGGGACATCCCCTTCCTGCGGCCGGAGGATCCCCTGTCGGCGGCCCTGGCGCGGATGCAGGGCGAGTCCTGGGACTGCGTCATCGTCGCCCGGGACCGGCAGGCCCTGGGCATCGTCACCGAGCGCGACCTGCCGCGGCTGCTGGCGGCGGCCGTCGACCCGGCCGCCGTGCAGGTCGGCGAGATCATGACCGCGCCGGTGCGCACCATCCCCCTCGGTACCCCGGTCAGCGAAGTGACGCGACTGATGGCCGAGGCGCGCCTGCGCCATCTGGTCGTGGAGGACGACGACGGGCGTGCCATCGGCGTCATCAACCAGCATGCGCTCCTCGACCGCCTGGGCTCCGCCATCCTGGAGGAGGCCTGGCAGCAGCGCGACATCCTGGAGGACGACCGGGCCCGGCTGGAACACCGGATCAGCCTGATGCTGGAAGCCACCGGCGTCGGCATCTGGGAGTACGACCATGCGGTGGACCGCCTGACCCACGACAGGTCCTTCGTCGTCGGCGCCGGCCTGGATCCCGCCATGGCCGATTCGCCGGTGGGCGCCTGGCTGGCCACCATCCACCCCGAGGACCAGTCGGAGGTTCGCCAGCGGTTTGCCGCCGCCGTCTCGGAGGCCAGCCCCCTGTTCGAGGCCGAGTACCGATTGGCCAGGACGGACGGCGCCTGGCTCTGGGTCTATGTGCGGGGCCGGATCATCGAGCGGGACGCCGCGGGCAGGCCGCGGCGCAGCGCCGGGACGATCACCGACATCGGCGAACGCAAGCAGGCCGAACTGCTGCTCAACATCCAGCACGAATTCGCCGGCCTGCTGCTGGGCGACCCGGACCTGGCCAGCCTCTACACCGCCATCCTCGACAGCGCCCTGCGCCTGCCCGGGCTGGACGGCGGCGGCCTCTACTGGCGACAGCCGGACGGCGGCTTCCGCCTCGTCTGCCACCGGGGACTGTCGGATGCCTTCCTCCGGGCCGTCGGCCGGCTGCCGCCCGATTCGCCCCAGGCCGCCCTGATCCGGGCCGGAACGCTGCAATGCAGTTGCGGCGACGAGCACGTGCATTGCACGAACCGGGACCTGGTCCGCCAGCCGGCCCTGGTCGCGGAAGGCATCCGCGCCCTCGTGGTCCTGCCCATCCTGGTGGACGGGGAGCCGATGGCCTGCCTGAACCTGGCCAGCCGGCAGCTGTCGTCCACGCCTGCCGGCACGGTCACGGCCCTCGAGACCCTGACCCGCCAGTTCGCCCAGGCCCTGGCCCGTGGCAAGGCCAACGAGGAGGCGGCCCACCGCCAGGCCAACCTGGAGGGCCTGTTCGGGGCCATTGGCGATTACCTCTTCGTGGTCTCCCTGGACGGCACCATCCTCCACTACAACCGGGCCGTCGCCGAGGACCTCGGCTACGGCCAGGCCCTCCTCGGCCAGCCGCTGGTGACGGTGCATCCCCCCGAGTTGCGGGAAAGGGCGGCGCGGATCCTGGCCGAGATGGGACGCGGCGAGCCGGCGACCTGCCCCCTGCCCATCCTCCGGGCCGACGGCACGCCGGTTGCCGTGGATACGCGGGCGGTACGCGGCCACTGGGACGGCCAGCCGGCCATCATCGGCATTTCCCGCGACATCACCCGGGAATTGCAGCAGCAACGGGCCCTGGACGGCGAGAAGCAGTTCTCCGACCGCCTGGCCGACAGCGTGCCGGGCATCTTCTACCTGCTCGACGACACGGGCCGGATGGTGCGCTGGAACCGGCAACTGGAACTCGTCACCGGCTACGCGGCGGAAACGGTGGGAGGCATGGCCGGCACCGATTTCTTCGCCGGCCCCGACAAGGAGCGCATCGCCGCGTCGGTCACCGAGACCTTCGTCCACGGCGAGGCGATCGTCGAGGTTGATCTGCGCACCGCCGACGGACGGGCCATTCCCTATTCCTTCACCGGCCGGCGTACCCTCATCGAAGGCCGACCGTATCTCGTGGGCGTCGGGATCGACATCTCGGGGCGGCGGCGGACGGAGGAAGCCCTGGCCCACGAGCACGCGCGGCTAAAGACCCTGGTCGGCACCATACCGGACCTGGTCTGGCTGAAGGATCCGGACGGGGTATACCTGTCCTGCAATCCCCGCTTCGAGCAGTTCTTCGGCCATCCCGAGAAGGAGATCGTCGGGCGCACGGACTACGACTTCATGGACCGGGAACTGGCCGAATTCTTCCGCGCCAACGACCGGGCGGCGGTCGACGCCGGCGGCCCGCGCACCAACGAGGAATGGCTGACCTTCGCCGTCGGCGGCTACCACGGCCTGTTCGAGACCATCAAGACGCCGATGCACGACGGCGAGGGCCGCCTGATCGGCGTGCTGGGCATCGCCCGCGACATCTCGGCCCTGCGGGCGGCCGAGAACACCCTGCGCGAGCGCGAGGAAGTCCTCGGCGCCATCTTCGGCGAGGCGGCCGACGGCATCGTCCTGGTCGACGTCGAGGCCCGACGCTTCGCCGAGTTCAACGACGCGGCCTGCGCCAGCATCGGCTATACGCGGGAGGAGTTCGCCGCCCTGACCCTGGAGCAGATCCAGGGCGATTTCGACGCGGCCGAGGTGGCCCGGCGCATGGCGGTCATCCTGCGCGACGGACAGGGCGCCTTCGAGAACCGCCACCGGCACAAGGACGGCAGCCTGCGCGACGTCTTCGTCAGCAACCGGGTGCTGCGGCTGAAGGACCGGGTCTACCTGGTCGCCGTCTGGACGGACATCAGCGAGCGCAAGAAGGCGGAGGGAGCCCTGCGGGAGCGGGAGGAGGTCTACAGCGCCATCGTGAACCGGGCCGTCGAAGGCATGCTGCTGGTGGACGCCGAGACGATGGAATTCGCCGAGTTCAACGACGCCGCCTGCGAGGGCCTGGGCTATACCCGCGAGGAATTCGCCCGCCTGCGCCTGCCCGACGTGCAGGGCGACCTGACGCCCGGCGAGACCCGGGAGAAGGTGGCGGTGGCCCGCGCCACCCCGGGCGGCCTGCGCTTCGAGAACCGCCACCGGCACAAGGACGGCAGCCTGCGGGACCGGCGCATCAGCAACCGGCCGGTCGTCCTGCGCGGCCGCACCTACCTGGCCCATGTCTGGCACGACGTGACGGAGGAGAAGCGCAACACCCGGCAGATGCAGGAAGCCGCCCTCTTCCTGCGCGAAACCCAGGCCATCGCCCGCGTCGGCGGCTGGAAGGTCAACCCGGCCACGGGGTCCCTGCTGTGGACCGAGGGCATCTTCCGGCTGCTCGAACTGCCCCCGGACCAGGCCCCGAAGGACCTGGAGGACGGCTTGCGCTACTACGCGCCCGAATACCTCCCGGAGATCCGCCGACTGTCGCTGCAGGCCTGGCAGGACGGCACCCCGTTCACGATCGAGACCGAGATGATCGCCGCCTCCGGGCGCCGCTTCTGGGCCGAATTGCGCTGCATCGGGCGGATCGAGGGGGAGGATGGCACCTACCTGACCGGCACCTTCCAGGATGTCACGGAACGCAAGCAGGCGGAGCAGACCCTGCGCGACAGCGAACAACGCTACCGGGCCATCGTCGAGAACCAACGCGACGCCGTCTGCCGCTGGCTGCCGGATACCACCCTGACCTACGCCAACGACCAGTACCGGGACTTGTTCGCACCCGGCCACGGGGATCTGGCGGGACGGCGCTGGATCGAATTCGTGCCGGCGGAACAGCGGGACACGGTGCTGGCCGAATACGCCCGCCTCGCCGCGAACCCGCAAGCCTTCTCCTACGAGCACCCCGTCCTGCGCCAGGACGGCAGCATCTGCTGGTTCCAGTGGGTGGACGTTCCCCTGCTGGACGCCGATGGCCGCTGCACGGAGTTCCAGTCGGTGGGGCGCGACATCACCGAGCGCATGCGCAGCGAGGAGGCCCTGCGGCAGAGCGAGGGGCGCTTCCGCGACCTCACCTACACCAGCGCCGACTGGGTCTGGGAAGTCGATGCCCAGGCGCGCTACACCTACGTCTCGGAAAACATCGTCCGTTCCCTCGGTTACCTGCCCGGGGAACTGCTCGGCCGGCAGCCCTTCGACTTCATGCCGGAAGGCGAGGCGGAGCGGGTCGGTGCCCAGTTCGCCGCCATCACCGCCCGCCGGGAATCCTTCCGGGACCTGGAGAACGTGGTCCGGCACCAGGACGGGAGCCGGCGCATCCTGCTCACCAGCGGCGTTCCCATCCTGTCCGGGGACGGCACGCTGCTCGGCTACCGGGGAACGGACAAGGACGTCACGGCGGCCAAGCAGATCGAAAACGACCTGCGGGCCAGCGAGGAACGCTACCGCGCCCTGTTCGAGACGGCGGGCGATGCGCTGCTGATCCTCGACGGCGGCCGTTTCGTGGACTGCAACGGCCGCGCCCTGCAGCTCTACGGGAGCAGCCGGGCCGACCTGCTCGGTGCCTCGCCCGACATGTTCTCGCCCCCCGTCCAGCCCGACGGCCACGACTCCCGCGCCGCCGCCATGGCCCGCGTCGAGGCGGCCCTGGCCGGCGACACGCAGACCTTCGAATGGCGCCATTGCCGCCTCGACGGCAGCGAATTCGACGCCGAGGTGACCCTCAACGTGCTGCGCACCGACGACGCCCATCCCCTGCTGCAGGCCAGCGTCCGCGACATCAGCGACCGCCGGCGGGCCGAGGCGGCCCTGCGCGAGCGCGAGGAGATCATGAGCGCCATCGTCGCCCAGGCCGGCGATGCGATCGAACTGGTGGATGGGGAGACCCTGCGCTTCGTCGAATTCAACGAAGCCTCGTGCCAGATGCTGGGCTACACGCCGGAGGAATACCGGCGGCTGAAGGTTTCCGACATCCAGCCCATGAGCGAAGCCCAGGTGCGGGCCATGGTGGAGGAGATGGAGGTGGGCCGGACGGTCCATTTCGAGACCACCCACCGTTGCAGGGACGGCAGCAGCCTGGAGGTCCAGGTCAGCCTGCGCATCATCCTGCTCCATGGCCGCCGCCACGTGGTGGCCATCTGGGGCGACATCAGCGAGCGCAAGCGGGTGGCGGCCGAGTTGGAGCAGCACCGCCACCACCTGGAGGACATCGTGGCCGCCCGCACCGCCGACCTGGAGGCGGCCAACCGCCGCCTGCTGGTCAGCGACATGCGCCTGAAGGCCATGTTCGAGATGAGCCAGTCGGCCGGCGAACTGGAGGAGAAGGAGCTGCTGCAGCGGGGCATCGAGGAGGCGGTGCGGCTCACCGGCAGCGACATCGGCTACCTGCATTTCGTGAACGAGGACCAGGAGAGCATCGAGCTCTACACCTGGTCCGAGGGCACCCTCAAGTACTGCACCGCCGCCTACGAGAAACACTATCCGGTGCCCCAGGCCGGCATCTGGGCCGACTCCCTGCGCACCCGGGCCCCGGTCGTCCACAACGATTACCAGGGCATGCCGGACCGCCACGGCTATCCGGAGGGCCATGCCCACCTGCTGCGCCACCTGGGCGTGCCCATCATCGAGGGCGGCCAGGTGCGGGTGCTGTTCGGCGTCGGCAACAAGCCGGATCCCTATGACGAATCCGATACCCACCAGTTGCAGCTGATCGGCGAGGACCTGTGGCGCATCGTCATGCGCGGCCGGGCCGAGAAGGCCCTGGCGGCGGCCAAGGAGGCGGCGGAGGAGGCGAGCCGGGCCAAGAGCAGCTTCCTGGCCAACATGAGCCACGAGATCCGCACGCCGATGAACGCCATCATCGGCTTCACCCACCTGGCCCAGCGGGAGACCGAGGATCCGGGGCAGCGGCAGCACCTGCGCAAGATCACCGATGCCGCCAACCACCTGCTGCAGATCATCAACGACATCCTCGACATCTCGAAGATCGAGGCCGGCCGGCTGACCCTGGAGCGGATGGATTTCGAGATCGACCAGGTCCTCGACCGGGTGTGCACCCTGGTCTGCGAGCGGGCGGAGGCCAAGGGCCTGGAGATGGTGAATTTCGTGGACCCGGACCTGGCCGGCTCCCTGCTCGGCGATCCGCTGCGCCTGGGCCAGATCCTCCTCAACTTCGCCGGCAATGCGGTCAAGTTCACCGAACGCGGCTCCGTGGTGGTGCGGATCAGCCTGGTCGCGGAGGATGACGACGGCCTGCTGACCCGTTGGGAGGTGGCCGACACGGGGATAGGCATCAGCAAGGCCGACCAGGCCCGCCTGTTCCAGGCCTTCGTCCAGGCCGACACCTCGACCACCCGCAGGTACGGCGGCACCGGCCTGGGGCTCACCATCAGCCAGCGCCTGGCGCACATGATGCAGGGCGAGGTGGGCCTGGAGAGCACGCCGGGCCGGGGCAGCACCTTCTGGTTCACGGCGCGCCTGGGGCGGGGCAGCCGCAAGGCGCTGCCGCGGCCGACCCGGGACATCCAGGGCCGGGTGCTGGTCGCCGACGACCTGCCGGAGGCGCGGGAATCCCTGGCCGGCATGATGCGGGAACTGGGCCTGCGCACCGACGTGGCCGATTCCGGCCCGGCCGCCCTGGCCGCCATCCAGGCCGCCGACGCGGTCGGCGATCCCTACGACGTCGTCATGATCGACTGGCGCATGCCCGGGCTGGACGGCGTCGAAACGGCCGTCCGATTGCGCGGACTGCCGCTCTCCCACCGGCCGGCCCACATGCTGGTGACCGCCTTCGGGCCCCAACTGCCGCCCGAGGAGGTGGCCCGGGGCGGCTTCGAGACGGTGCTGGCCAAGCCCGTGACCCGCTCCACCCTGCTCGACACCCTGGTGGCCGTCTTCCACGGCCGGCGCAGGGTGGCGGCCGCCCGCCAGGGCGGCTCCGGTCCCGAGCAGCTCCTGCGGGCGCGGCACCGGGGCGCCCGCATCCTCCTCGCCGAGGACAATGCCATCAACCAGGAGGTGGCGATGGAAATCCTCCGCGGGGCCGGCCTGGAGGTGGACCTGGCGCGGGACGGCACCGAGGCCCTGGCCCTCGTCCAGCACAAGTCCTACGACCTGATCCTGATGGACATGCAGATGCCGGGCATGGACGGCCTGGAGGCCACCGAGGCCATCCGCGGACTGGCCGGCCTGCGCCAGCCGCCTATCCTGGCCATGACGGCGAACGCCTTCGACGAGGACAGGGAGCGCTGCCTGGCGGCCGGCATGAACGACCACGTGGGCAAGCCGGTGGACCCGGACACCCTGTTCGAGACCCTGCTGAAGTGGCTGCCGTCACGCCCGGCCCCGGACGTGGCGGAAGTGCCGCCGGCCGTCCCCGCGCGGCCCGCCGCAGCCTCCGCCGCCGCGACGCTGGCCGGGATTCCGGGGCTGGACGCCGGCGTCGGCCTGCGCAACCTGCGGGGCCGGGCGGACCGCTACCGCGCGCTGCTGGAGCGCTTCGCCGGGGTCCATGCCGACGACATGGCGCTGCTGGCGGCCCAGCTGCAGGCGGGGGACGGGGACGATGCCCTGCGCACCGTCCATACGCTGAAGGGGGCGGCCGGGACCCTGGGCGCGGTGCGGATCCAGGAACTGGCGGCGGAACTCGAACAGGCCCTGCGCCAGGGCTCAGGCAGCGAGGATGTGCGGGAAAGGAACGACATCCTGGGCGGCGAACTGGCGGCCCTGGCCGCCGCCATAGGCAGCCTGCCCCCGGAGGCCGCCACGGCATCGGCCGAGGGCGTGGACTGGCCGCGGGCGAGGGATGCGGCGGACCGCCTGGAGGCCCTGCTGGCGGCCGACGACCTCCGCGCCCAGGACCTCCTGGTCGAGGCCGAGGGCCTGCTCCTGCGGGCATACGGGACGGGTTTCTCGACCGTCGCCCAGAAGGTGCAGGCCTTCGACTTTCCCGTCGCGGTCGAGTTGTTGCGCGAACTGCGCCGGACCCGCCCCGGACCGGCCGATGCGTAGCGCCGGACGGGCAACGGGGGGACGGGAGGGATGACGATCATGGGACGACGACTGGTGGCCCTGGCGATGCTCGTGGGCAGCCTGATGCTGGCCGGAGCGGCGGCGGCGGAGGGGCGCGCCGGCCCCTTCAGGATCCTGCACGTCATGAGCTTCGATTCCCCCTGGCGATGGACGGATGGCCAGTTCGCCGGCTTCAAGGAAGGCCTCGGCGCCGACGTGCAGGCCGAATTCCGGGTCTTCCAGATGGACGTGAAGCGTAACGGGACGCGGGACGCCAAGGACAAGAAGGGGCGGGAGGCCCGGGCCATCCTCGAGGCCTGGAAACCCGACCTCCTCTACACCTCGGACGACGACGCCCAAGAGTTCGTCGCCCGCCATTACCTGAACCAGAAGCTTCCCATCGTCTTCAGCGGCGTGAACAAGGCCCCCGCCGAGCACGGCTTCGAGGGAACCGGCAACGTCACCGGCGTGCTCGAACAGGAGCACTTCGTCGAATCGGTTCGGCTGCTGCAGGCCCTGGCCCCCCAGGTGCGGCGCCTGGCGGTGATCTCCGACTCGGGCATCCAGTGGCCGCCGGTCATCGCCCGGATCCGGGCGGCGATGGATCGCCTTCCCGGGGTCACGCTGGCGGCCGTGGACCAGGTCAGGACCTTCGACGAGTTCAAGGAAAGGCTGGCCGCCTATCCGGCGGTGGCCGATGCGGTCGTCCAGCTGGGCATCTTCAACCTGGCCGGCCAGGACGGCAGGAACGTCCGCTACCAGGAGGTGCAGAAATGGGCGGCCCTCCATGGCACGCTGCCCGACACCAGTTTCTGGATAGACCGGGTGCATTTCGGCGTCCTGGCGGCGGTCACCATCTCGGAGCGCGAGCAGGGACTGGCCGCCGGCCGGCTGGCCCGGGCAATCCTGGTCGAGGGCAAGACGCCGGCTTCGCTGCCGATGCAGCCGACGGTGAAGGGCCATCCGGCCATCAACCTGGCGCGGGCGAAACGGCTCGGCATCAACGTCAAGTCCTCCCTGTTGCTCTCCGCCGAGGTGGTCACCGGCTACGAGTGGGAGGAGTCGAGGTGAAGCTGGGCTTGCGGGGGAAGATCCTGCTCATCGCGGCCGCCGTCCTGGTCGTCGCGATGGGCGCGGCCGTGTCCGCCTCCAGCTACGTCTTCGCCACCCGCCTGACCGAGGTCCAGCTCGCCCGCTCGACGGCCATCGCCCGCGGGCTGGCCGCCCAGCTGGAGCGCATCCTGGCCCTGGGGCTGAGCCTTCAGGGCCTTCAGGGTTTCGAGGAACAGTGCGCCGGGGCCGTGGCAGGCAACGAAGGCCTGGCCTATGCGATGGTGGTGAATCCCGAGGGACAGGTGGTCTTCCACAGCGACGGCCATCCGCCGCTTGCCGGCGAGCGGTCGCGGGCCCTCGCCATGGCCGTGGCGGCAGGGGAGATGAAGCCTGACGCCCTGGAAGACGGCCACCTGGCAGCCATGGCGCCGGTCAGGGATTCCGTCGGGAATGCCGGCGCCGCCATCGTCGTCGGCTTCCCGACCCGGATCATCGAGGCCGAGCAACGGCGCCTGCTGGGCTGGACCGCCGGCGTCGGCCTGCTGGCCCTGGCGGCCGGCCTGGGCCTGCTGTTCCTGGCCCTCTCGGGCTACGTCATCCGCCCCCTGTCGGCCTTCGTGGCCTTCATCGAGGAAACCCGCAAGGGCGAGACCCGCCGCCGCCATCTCGAGTCCAAGGGCGGCGACGAACTGGGTGTCATGGTCGACGGCTTCAACCGCCTGCTCGACCGGATCGACGAGCGGGAAACCGAACTGGTCAAGGCCAAGGAGGCCGCCGAGGCGGCGAGCCGGGCCAAGAGCACCTTCCTGGCCACCATGAGCCACGAGATCCGCACCCCCATGAACGCCATCATGGGGCTCACCCACCTGGCCCGGCGTTCGACCCGCGATCCCGGCCAGCGGGAGCGCCTGCAGAAGATCTCCGCCGCCGCCGACCACCTGCTGGGGGTGATCAACGACGTCCTGGAAATGAGCCGCATCGAGGCCGGCGGCCTCCAGTTCGCCGAGGCCGACCTGCGCGTCGAGGCGATATTCGCCAACGTGCTCAACCTGGTGGCGGAACGCGCCGATGCCAAGGGACTGCGCCTGGCGACGGAAATCGACCCCGGCCTGCCGCCGGTGCTGCGCGGCGACCCGGTCAAGATCGGCCAGATGCTGGCCAACTACGTGGCCAACGCAGTCAAATTCACCGAGCGCGGACTGGTGGTCCTGAAGGCGATCGGTGCCGGCGAGCGGGACGGCCGACTGCTGGTCCGCTTCGAAGTCCAGGACACCGGCATCGGCATCGCCGCCGCCGACCTGGAGCGCCTGTTCAGCCCCTTCGAACAGGCCGACGGGACGGCCGCCCGACGTTATGGCGGCACAGGCCTCGGCCTGGCCATCACCAAGGGACTGGCCACCCGGATGGGCGGCGAGGTGGGCGTGGAGAGCGAACCGGGACGCGGCAGCAGCTTCTGGTTCACCGTGCCCCTGGGCCCGGGCGAAGCTGCCGGCCTCGCCGAAGCCGCCCCCGCGCGGACGTCGGCGGATCGCCCATCCTTCGTCGGCGCCCACGTGCTGCTGGTCGAGGACAATCCCGTGAACCAGGAAGTCGCCCTGGCCATGCTGCGCGACGCCGGCATCGTCGCCGACCTGGCGGAGCACGGAGCCGAAGCCCTGGACATGGCCAGGCGCTATCGCTACGACCTGGTGCTCATGGACATGCAGATGCCCGTCATGGATGGCCTGGCGGCCACCCGGGCACTGCGGGAGATGCCTGCCCACGCCGGGACGCCGATCATCGCCATGACCGCCAATGCCTTCGAGGAGGACAGGAGGCGCTGCCTCGCCGCCGGCATGAACGACCACCTGGCCAAGCCGGTGCAGGCCGCAGCCCTGCTGGGAGTCCTCCATCGCTGGTTGCCGGCCGCAAGCCCGTCGCCGGCCGCGGCGGCAGGCGCCCAGGGCCCGTCGGACGAGTGCCGTCGGGCCGCCGTGGCCGCCCTGGATCGCCTGGAGACCCTGTTGATGGCGGACGACATGGCGGCCACGACCCTGTTCCGGGAAATGTCGCCGGTGTTGGGCGACGCGCTGGGGGCACGGAAGGAGCAGATGGCCGGACAACTGGACGGCTTCGACTTCCCCGCGGCCCTCGAGACCCTGCGCGCGGCGCGCGGGGCGCTGGCGGCGGAGGCCTGACGGAGATTCAGCCCGGCGGCCGGTCGGGCTCGGCCGGGGCCTCGTACCAGCGCCCGGGTGGCACCAGCTTGGGCTCCCGGGGATCGTCGAAATAGTTGGGCGACATGATCTGCACGCCGTGGCGGTTGAAGACGTCCTGGATCGCCGCATGCAGGTCGGAAAGCACCTCGTTGCGCATGGCCGGATCCTCGATGTGCACGTTGAGCTGGTACTCGACGTAGAAATCCATCAGGGAGCGCTGCCAGACGAAGGGGGCCGGCTGGGCGCGGATGCCGCGGGTCTGCCGCGCCGCCTCGACGAGCATCGCGTGCACCTGGCGCCAGGGCGTGTCGTAGCCGATGGTGACCTTGGCCGGGACGCGCAGGCCCCGGCTGTTGGCTTCCCGGCTGTAGTTCACGATGGGGCTGGCCGCCACCAGGGCATTGGGCAGGGTGACCACCTCGTTGAGCCGGGTCAGCACCTTGGTGGCCATCATGCCGGTCTCGACCACGGTGCCCTCGGTCTGCCCGATGAGCACGAAGTCGCCGACCTTCATGGCACGGGCATAGACGACGAGCAGTCCGCCCATGGCCTGGGAGACGATGCCGCTGGAACCCAGGGAGACCACCACGCCGACGAAGACGGAGAGGGCCTTGAAGGCCTCGCTCTGGCCGCCGGGCAGGTAGGGGTAGGCGACGACGACGGCGGCCAGCCAGAGGATCACGACGAGGATGCGCCGCGTCGGCAGGGCCGTTTCCGGGTCCACCAGGGGCAGGCGCAGTCGACCGGCGTCGATCTCGTCGAACAGGCGATTGACCAGGCCCGACAGGAAGCGGGCGACCAGCAGCACGATGGCGACGGTGATCAGCCCGGGGATGGCGCGCAGCAGGCCGAGGCCGAGCTGGGCCAGGGAATCCGCCAGGTAGCGGCCGAGGGCCTCGCCCCAGGGACGGGTGACCGGGAACTGGAGGAGGACGAAGACCAGCCAGACGTAGGCCACGCCCGCGCCGGCGGCGAGGACGGCACCGCGGCCGAGGCCGGGCAGGTGCCGCGACAGGTGCCGCATGCCCAGCCTTCCCGCCCCTTCCTGCCTCGCGAAGTCCAGGCGTCGCGCCCACAGCACCAGCCGCGGGCCCAGGCGGGCCGACAGCCGGGACCCGCCGACGAGGGCCAGCAGGGCGAGCAGGGTCGCACCCAGGGTCCAGGCCGCGCCGCGCAGCAGGCGCGCCGGTTCCCTGGCCTCGGCGGCCTCGGCCAGGGCGAGTTCGAGCTGCGCCCGGACGCGATGCAGCATCTGCTCGTGGCTCTCGCCACCCAGCGTGTCCGCATCCCCTGGCAGCAGCATGAAGACCGGGTCCGCGGCCACCAGGACGGCAACGCCCTCCTCCCGCGGCGCCAGCTCGACGGGGCCGTAGCGGGCCGCCTCCGCCAGGGCCTCCAGGCGCTGCTCGGCCGAGCGGGCCCGTTCGGCGGGCGGGTAGGCCAGCAGGGGCACGCGCAGCAGGGCGACGGTGCGCTGGTGGAAGACGACGGCCGCCGGGGTCGTGGCCGGGCCTTCGGCGGCGTTGGCGGCGTTGGCGGCGTTGGCGACGACCAGCGGCAGGAGGAGCCAGAAGGCGAGGAGTCGGGCGATCATGGTGGCGGCATGAAATTTCGGGCAAGTATAGGGCGGCGGGGCGTCCGGCGGCGGATCGGCGGCAAAGTGCGCCTGCCGCATCCCCGGGCCGCTCCCGGGCACCGGATTCCCGACCCTGCCGCATTCGGGGTTTCCGGGCCGCGCCGGGGCCGCCGGCGGCCCGGTCCGGGGCGGGTAGAATTGATCCTTTGCCTTTGCACCGCGAGGTCCGCCATGCCCCAATACCGCTCCCGCACCTCCACCCAGGGCCGCAACATGGCCGGCGCCCGTGCCCTCTGGCGCGCCACCGGCATGAAGGACGGCGACTTCGAGAAGCCCATCATCGCGGTGGTCAATTCCTTCACCCAGTTCGTCCCCGGCCACGTGCATCTCAAGGACCTCGGCCAGATGGTGGCGCGGGAGATCGAGGCGGCCGGCGGCGTGGCCAAGGAGTTCAACACCATCGCCATCGACGACGGCATCGCCATGGGCCACGGCGGCATGCTCTATTCCCTGCCCTCCCGCGACCTGATCGCCGACAGCGTCGAGTACATGTGCAACGCCCACACGGCCGACGCCATGGTCTGCATCTCCAACTGCGACAAGATCACCCCGGGCATGCTGATGGCCGCCCTGCGCCTCAACATCCCGGCCGTCTTCGTCTCCGGCGGCCCGATGGAGGCCGGCAAGGTGAAGTGGCACGGCCAGTACCGGATGGTGGACCTGATCGACGCCATGATCGAGGCCGGCGACGCGAAGAACAGCGATGCCGACGTGGAGGCCATGGAGCGCTCCGCCTGCCCCACCTGCGGCTCCTGCTCCGGCATGTTCACGGCCAATTCCATGAACTGCCTCACCGAGGCCCTGGGCCTTTCCCTGCCCGGCAACGGCTCCACCCTGGCCACCCACGCCGACCGCAAGAAGCTCTTCCTGCAGGCCGGCCGCCTGGTCGTGGAACTCTGCAAGCGCTGGTACGAGCAGGACGACGCCTCGGTGCTGCCGCGCGCCATCGCCTCCTTCCAGGCCTTCGAGAACGCCATGTCCCTGGACATCGCCATGGGCGGTTCGACGAACACGGTGCTCCACCTGCTGGCCGCCGCCCGGGAAGCCGGCGTCGATTTCACCATGAAGGACATCGACCGCCTGTCGCGCCGGGTGCCCTGCCTGGCCAAGGTGGCGCCGGCCACCCAGAAGTACCACATGGAGGACGTGCACCGGGCCGGCGGCATCATGGGCATCCTCGGCGAGTTGGACCGGGCGGGCCTGCTGCGCACCGACGTGCCGACCGTCCATGCGAAGAGCCTGAAGGCGGCCCTGGAGGTCTGGGACGTGGTCCGCGCCCATGACACCAGCGTGTTCAATTTCTTCCGGGCGGCGCCCGGCGGCGTGCCGACCACCGAGGCCTTTTCCCAGGACCGCCGCTACCCGGAGCTGGACCTGGACCGCAGCCAGGGCTGCATCCGCGACCTGGCCAACGCCTACAGCAGGGACGGCGGCCTGGCCGTGCTCTTCGGCAACATCGCCGAGAAGGGCTGCATCGTCAAGACGGCCGGCGTCGATGACAGCATCCTCAGGTTCACCGGCCGGGCCCGGGTCTGCCAGTCCCAGGAGGAGGCGGTGGAGAAGATCCTCGGCGACCAGATCGTCGCCGGCGACGTGGTGGTCATCGTCTACGAGGGCCCGAAGGGCGGCCCGGGCATGCAGGAAATGCTCTATCCCACCTCCTACCTGAAGTCCAAGGGCCTGGGCAAGGCCTGCGCCCTGCTCACCGACGGGCGCTTCTCCGGCGGCACCTCGGGCCTGTCCATCGGCCATGCCTCGCCGGAAGCGGCGGCGGGCGGGGCCATCGGCCTGGTGGAAGAGGGCGACAGCATCGAGATCGACATCCCGAACCGCCGCATCCACCTGGCGGTGGCCGATGCCGAACTGGCCCGGCGGCGCGCCGCCATGGAGGCGAAGGGCGCCGCGGCCTGGAAGCCGGCCGGCCGGGAGCGGGCCGTCTCCGCGGCCCTGAAGGCCTACGCCGCCATGGCCACCTCGGCCGACATGGGCGCCGTGCGCGACGTCTCGCTGCTCGACCGATGAGCGACTTCCAGGCCCTCTACGCCGGGCGCCTCTGGTCCATCATGTCCTGGGACCAGCTCGCCGCCTTCTGGCGGCGCATCGATCCGGCCGCCGGCTGGTACGTCTATGCCGTCGGCGAGCCGGTGCCGGCCGCGCCGGCGACGGCGGAGGCGGTGGCCGCCTTCCTGCCGCGGATGGACGCCCTGCTGCGGGAAAACCACCGCCACGACTACTGCAGCATCGTCTATGCCGACGACCTGGAGCGCCCCACCTTCGTGAAGATCTACGACCCGGACAACCTCGGGGTCTCCTGCGGCTCCTCGAAGAACCCGCCGCTGCCCGGCTGGATCCTCAGCCGCGTTCCCCCCGAGGATCTGCGGCCGCCGCGGCCGCAGCCCGAGAACCGCCGCCGCTGGTGGCGCTCGCTGTTCGCCTGAGCGGCGGGCATCGCCGGCCCCGGCCGGCTCAGCGCGGCTTGTCCAGCCAGCGCAGCAGGGACTCGAACAGGACCCCGTCGTCGATGGGCTTGCCGACGTGGTCGTTCATGCCGGCGGCCAGGCAGGTCCGACGGTCCTCCTCGAAGGCATTGGCCGTCATGGCGATGATGGGCGTGCGGGCATTGCGCTGTCCGGCGCGGATGGCCTTCGTCGCGTCGACGCCGTTCATGACCGGCATCTGCATGTCCATCAGGATCAGTGCATAGTCGGTCCGGGCCGCCATTTCCACCGCCTGCCGGCCGTGTTCGGCCAGGTCCACCCGGAACCCGATGTCCTCCAGCAGGGCCCGCGACACCTCCTGGTTGATGGGTTCGTCCTCGACCAGGAGCACCCGGGCGCCGGCATGGCGGGCGCGGATCCGGACCTCGGCCGAGCCCTCCTCCGACGCGGGTGCCTGCGCCGCGCCTTCCGGGGCCTTGGGGAGCCGTACCGTGAACCAGAAGGTGCTCCCCTTCCCGGGCAGGCTGTCCACGCCGATGCCGCCCCCCATCAACTGGACCAGCCGCTTGCTGATCGCCAGGCCCAGGCCCGTGCCGCCGTACTTCCTCGTCATGGAGCCGTCCGCCTGCTCGAAGGCGGTGAAGAGGCGCTTCTGGTCCTCTGCCCGGATGCCGATGCCGGTATCCTGGATCTCGAAACGGAGCGTGGCCTCGCGGCCGTCGTCCTCGACGATGGCCGCCCGGACCGCCACCGAGCCGGCGCTGGTGAACTTGACCGCGTTGCCGGCCAGGTTGAGCAGGATCTGTCCCAGGTGCAGCGGATCGCCGGCCAGCGGCAGGGCCATCAGCTCGGGCGGCAGGTCGATACGCAGCTCCAGGCCCTTGGCCCGGGCCTTGTGGCCGATCAGGCTGGCCAGGTTCTCCAGCACCTCGCCCAGGCGGAAGTCGACCCGTTCCAGGGTCATGCGCTCGGCCTCGATCTTGGAGATGTCGAGGATGTCGTTGATGATGCCGAGCAGGTTGTGGGAGGCCTGTTCCACCTTCTCCAGGTGGTCCAGGAGCCTGGGGTTGTCGGCATGCCGCTTGGCCAGGCCGGTCAGGCCGAGGATGGCGTTCATCGGCGTACGCAACTCGTGGGACATGTTGGCCAGGAAGGTGCTCTTCGCGCGGTTGGCCGCCTCGGCGGCGTCGCGCGCCTGGATCAGTTGGCGTTCCGCCTCCTTGCGCACGGTGATGTCGTTGTAGAAGGCGATGAACCAGGCCCCCTCGTCCCGCTGGCGCAAATAGATGGTGGCTTCCACCGGATAGGAACTGCCGTCCTTGCGCCGGTGCCGCGTCTCGAGCCGCAGGTATCCCCCCTGGGCGGCCATGTCGCGGGCAACCCGGCGCACCGCCTCGGGGGGAAACTCGGGATTGATGTCGGAAACGGTGAGGGCGAGGATTTCCTCCCGGTCATAGCCGAGCTGCCGGCAGGTCTCGCCATTGGCATAGAGGAAGCGCCCGCTCGCGGCATCGTTCCAGGCAATGCCGATGCCGACCTTTTCCATGGCGAAATCGGTCTCGGCCAGGCGATCGCTGGTCTTTTCCAGTTCCGCCGTCCGCTCGGCGACCATGCGTTCCAGGTCCGCCCGGTAGTTCTCCAGTTCCAGCAGGACCTGATGGGTGCGCAAGGCCGCATACACCGAGACGAAGATCTTCTCCGCCGTCAGGTCGGATTTCAGCCGGTAGCCGTCGATCTCGTAGTCGGTGACCACCTCGCGCTGCGGCGCATAACCGGGCTGGCCGGTGACGATGAGGATCTGCACGCGCCTGTTCTGCAGGTCGCGGCGGATGTGGCGGACCAGTTCCAGGCCGGCCTGCTCCGTCTCCATCACGACGTCGAGGAGGACCGCGGCGATGTCCGGATGCGCCGCGAACAGGGCGCGGGCCTCGGCCCCGGAGCGGGCATCGAGCAGCAGCAAAGGCCGTTCCTGGATCACGACGTCGTGGAGGGCCAGGCGCAGGGCGGCGTGGATGTCGGGTTCGTCGTCGACCAGGAGGATCTTCCAGGGCGCCGCGGCGGCCGCCGTCGCGCTGGGCAGCGGCTCCGGCGCGAAGAGGTCGGAGAAGTCCCGGTCGTCGCTCATGGCGGGCTTGCCTGGCCCATCCGGATCGGAACGTCGATGTGCATCCGCAGCCCTTCCCCGGGCCGGCTCTCGCACTGGATGCTGCCGCCGAAACGGTGGGTGACGAGGTTGTAGACGAGATGCATGCCGAGCCCCATTCCCTGTTGCAGGTCGGTGGTGAAGAAAGGATCGAAGATGCGCGCCAGGGCGGCCGGTGCGACCCCGACGCCATCGTCATGGTACTCCACGCGCAGTCGCGTCGCATCGTTGCCGACGCGGATGGATATGGTGCCATGCTGGCGGCCCTTGAATCCGTGCCTGAGGGAATTGCCGACCAGGTTGACGAAGACGCTCGCCCAGTCGCCCGCCACGCTGTCGACCTCCAGGTCCGGATCGCATTCGATGTTCACCGCGACCCGGTCGGCCGGCAGCCGGTCCCCGAAGGTGGCGAGCGCATCCTCGAGGCAGGCCCGGAACCTGAACCGGCAGTGGTTCGTCCCCTGGCCTTCCACGGCCACCTGGCGGAAGGCATCGACCAGGTGGCCGATTCGCTCCAGGTTGTCCCGGATCAGCCGGGTGGCGGATTCGGCGTTCGCCAGGTAGGCCTGCAGGTCGGACTGGGTCATGGTGCGGGCCGCGAAGCGCCCGGCCAGTTCGCGGGCCTGGCCCTGCAGGGCGCTCGAGGCGGCGAGTCCGACGCCCAGCGGCGTGTTGACCTCATGGGCCACGCCGGCGACCACGATGCCCAGGGACGCCATCTTCTCCGCGTCGAGCAGGCGCCGGCGGTTGCGCGCATTCTCGATGGCCAGGCCACAGACGCCGGCCACCGCCAGGGCCATGTTCAGGTAGCGCTCCCGATAGGCCGGAAAGGCCAGGCCGTCCACCGCGACGACGCCGACGGTGTCCTCGCCGTGCTGGATGCGCAGGAGGAATCCCCCGCCATCCCGCGTCCAGGTGTAGGCCGCGGCGAGGGCGCGCATGTCCCCTTCCACCGCCTCGGGGATCGGCCGGATGGCGATCGGCACGCCGTTCTCCACGCGCAGGTAGTGCAGGGCGGCGGGCGCGAACAGCATCTGGAACAGTTCCTCGATGGTGGCGACGGCTTCCGCCTCGTGGCGCGTCCTGGCCAGGCGGGCGAGGACGTCCATGGCCGCCACGTGATCCGCCAGTTCCGCGCCGTGGCGACGGCCCAGGTCGGCGGCGGCCCGGCGCTCCTTCTCCAGGCGCCATTCGAGGACGATGTTCGCCAGCATCGGTCGCACGTGGTCCAGCCCGACCGCAATCCGCCGGCCGGGAAGGCCGGTGGCCTCCTCGAACTGGGCCAGCGCCTGCCGACTCTCCGGGTTCAGGCCGGTATCGAAGAAAACCAGTTCGCGGGCGAAATCCCGGAAGAACTCGCGGGCCTGCGCCGGTTCGAAGCCCATGGCCTTCAACTGGCCGCGCCAGTCGGCCAGCCAGGCCGGCGTGACGAGGTAGCCGCCGCCCGTGATCGCCTCGTCGACGAGTTGTTCCCCGGCCACCAGGTGGAAGCACTGCCCGACGGGCAGTACGCGGGTCGGCGGAAAGTCTCCCGGCAGGGCATCGAGGCCGCCGAGGCAGGCGCGGCCCAGCACGACGACCTCGGTGCAGTTCGTCGGCAACAGGGGGCGCAACTCCTCCCAGGCAATGGGGGGACGGCCGCAACGGGCCGGGAAGCCTGCCACCGCGACGTCTTCCCAGGCGCTGGCGGCGGCCGTGAACTCGGGCAGGAAATTCGCGCAGCAGAGGATGCAGAGCCGTTGAGCCATGGCCGGTGCGCCGGAACGATCAGGCTTATTCCGTCCAGCCGTCCACCCAGTCGAGGGGATAGCGCCCCCAGCGCTCGACGGCCTCGCCGATGGCCAGCAGCACCTCGTCCGGGACGAACCATGGAATCTCGCCGTGGTTGTCGGCGAGCAGGAAACCGCCGCCGCGCCCGGCCAGGGCGATGGCCCGCTTGACCTCGGCCTCCGCCTGGGCCGGCGACCAGCGCCGCATCTCTATGCCATTCAGGTTGCCGAGCAGGCTGACGCGCCCCCTGGCGGCCGCCTTGAGTTCCCGCAGGTTCTCCAGGCCGCTGACGCCGACGATGGCGGTACCCGTGTCGGCGATGTCGCCGATGATCGGCAGGCAGCGTCCCGAGGCCATGTGGGTGGCCGTGGGCCCCTTGATCCGTGCCAGCGCACGCTTCGCCACCGACTGCCCGGTGGTGAGGTAGAGCTGGCGCGGGATGTTCGTGGTCGACGACACCGGATCGAAATAGCAGATCGCGGTCGCGCCGGCAGCGAGCTGCGCATTGGCCCACTCGACCGTGAAGCCGATGTTCGCTTCCATGAGCCGCTCGAAGCGGGCGGGCTGCTCGTGGATCAGTTCGAGGTAGCGGTCGAAGCCCATCTGCATGACAGGCAGGGAGAAGGGGGAAATCGCCACGCCGATGATCGGCACCGTGTCGCCCACCCGCGACTTCAGGCCGCGCAGGGTATCCAGGACCCGCCGGAGCCCCGGCGCCGACTCCACCGCCGGTGCGCGCAACCCGTCGATGTCCTCGGGCCGGGTGATGATCGGCGTCCCGCAAAGGGGCGGGCCATCCGGGAAGAACAGCGAGGTCCCGCCCCAGGCCTCCACCTCGATGGCGGCATAGTGGAAGCCATAGAGGCAATCGGCCCGGTACTTCCTCAGCAGGCGCATCTGGCCTTCGATGACGTTGTCGGCGCGGGAGTAGTACTCCTCGATCGACAGGCCGACCTCCTTCGCCCCGTGATGGGTGGTCAGCAGGAACAGGGGGACGCGATCGGGCTCCTGCTGGCCCAGGGCCGTCAGGGTGCGTTGCATGGAGTTCATGGTTCCGGCGCTCATTGCATTTCCTCCATCCAGCCGCCGACGATGGTCACCGCGTCGGCGGCGCTGCGGCCCATGGCGTCGGCGCCAACTTCGACCCACAGGCGCTCGTCGAAGAGGAAGGGCGCGCCGCCGACGACGATGCGGATGCCTGGGCTCGCCGCTTTCAGCCGGGCCGTCAGTTCCCGCACCCTGAGCGCCGAGGGCAGCATCAGCACGGAGACGAGCAGTACCCTGATCCGGTCGGCCACGGCGCGTTCGACCAGTTCGTCGGCATCCATGCGGCCGTAGTCGAAGAGCTCGAAGCCGCTGGCGCGCATCAGGGAATAGACGATGCGCTTGCCGAGCATGTGGTAGTCGCTGAAGACGACGATGGCCGAGCGGGGCTGGTGCTTGCGGTCGGGGTCGCTGGGGGGCAGCACCTTTTCCACGAGTTCCTCGCAGAAGCGTCCGCCCATGTAGATCTGGGACAGGGCGACGGTCCCGGACTCCCAGGCCTCGCCCATCTGCTGGAGCGCCGGGACGACCACCCCCTCGACGGCCTGGATGGGCGTCATCGACGCCAGGGCCTGGTCGAAAATCGTCTCGGCGCCCACGCGGTCGAGGATTTCCAGCGACCGGCGGAATGGTTCGACCAGTGCATGCATCGCGATCTCCCTTGTCTGCCCGGATCCGTATCGAAGCGGGTCCCCGGCCAATCATACGCCGCAGGCGGGACCGCGAACGGGTCCCGCGCTGTCCGCGGGAAAGCCGCAGGAAAATGCCGGATGCAATTTTCCCGGGGAGACCGGGGCTCCGTCGCCAGGCAGGGTCCGGCGCCTCCTGCTTTCCGCCGCCCGATGCCGTCGGGGCGGCCAGGAAAGGCATCGCGGCGTCACCGCCGCTCCTACAAATACCGGACGGCGCGGCCCTGTAGCGCCGCATGCGGCGTGATGGCAGCCGTTGGAACGTCGGCATGAAAAAGCCGGACGGCACGGCCCTGTAGGAGCGCCGCACGCGGCGCGATTGCAGCGGTCCCGAAAGGCATCGCGGCGTCACCGCCGCTCCTACAAGTACCGGACGGCGCGGCCCTGTAGCGCCGCATGCGGCGCGATGGCGGCCGTTGGAACGTCGGAATGAAAATGCCGGACGGCACGGCCCCATAGGAGCGCCGCACGCGGCGCGATGGCGGCCGTTCCGAAAGGCATCGCGGCGTGACCGCCGCTCCTACAAAACCCGATCGCGGCCCTGTAGGAGATTCTATGTCGTTACGCAAGGCTCGTTTTGGAGTCTGGGGTGGTAGTCGGTTTGGGTTTTGAGAAGGGCAAAGGCGACGCGGGCGAGTTTGCGGGCAAGGATGACCAGGGCCTGGATCTTCGCCAGGCCGCGGTCAAGACAACGCTGGTAGAAGGGTCGCCAGGTGGGCGAATGGCAAGCCCGCATGGCGGCGAGGTAAAGCAGGCGACGCAACTCGGGATCGCCCCGCTTGCTGAGTTTTCGTCGGCCATGCCATTGCCCGGAATCAC
>JBPOHD010000150.1:0-10856 GCA_052035955.1 Pseudomonadota bacterium | reverse complement strand
AGCTTCCAACACCCCTTCCGGAATGCCTTCCCGCCCAGAAGGCCCCTTCGATCTCAGGACCCCCCTCAACCTAACTTCAGCTCACCAAACACCCACACCTATCGGCTGTTCAGTTGTTAAAGAACGTGCTGCCATGCAGCGAAGAGCCGCGCATTATACGGACTCGTTTCCTTCGGTCAACACCCTGCGGAAAAAATTTTCAGCGCGCCTGAAACGGCACCGGCGAGACGGTTCTCACCCCAGGGTGACACGGGCAAATTTGCGTTTCCCGACCTGCAATACGACGGTCCTTCCGGCAGCCAGGACGAGCCCCTTGTCCGCCACCACCTCGCCGTCGGCACGCACTCCGCGCTGATCGATCATGCGCAAGGCCTCGGAGGTACTGGCCGTGAGGCCGGCCTGCTTGAGGACCTGGGCGATCAGGCCGCCAGGCACGGACAACTCCGGCATGTCGTCAGGCAGGGCCCCCTTGCGGAAGCGTGCTTCGAAATCCGCCAGCGCGTCCTCTGCCGCACCTCTCGAATGAAATCGCTCGACGATTTCCTGGGCCAGCATCACCTTCACGTCGCGCGGATTGCGGCCCCCGGCCACCTCGTGTTTCAACTTCGCGATTTCTTCGTTTCCGCGGAAGGAGAGCAGGTCGTAGTAGCGCCACATCAGGTCGTCGGAAACCGACATCAGCTTGCCGAAGATCTCCCGGGAAGGCTCGGCGATTCCGACGTAGTTTCCCAGGGACTTGGACATCTTGTTCACGCCGTCCAGCCCCTCCAGCAGCGGCATCATCAGGACGCATTGGGGTGCCTGGCCGTAATGCTTCTGCAATTCCCGACCGACGAGCAGATTGAATTTCTGGTCCGTGCCTCCGAGTTCCACGTCGGCACGCATGGCGACCGAGTCGTATCCCTGGCAAAGGGGGTACAGGAACTCGTGGATGGCAATGGGCTGGCCATTGGCATAGCGCTTCGAAAAGTCGTCCCGCTCCAGCATCCGGGCCACTGTGTGCAGGGCCGCCAGCTTGATCATTCCCGCAGCCCCGATGGGCTCGAACCAGCTGGAGTTGAAGCAGACCTCGGTCCTCTCCGGATCGAGGATCTTGAACACCTGCTCACGATAGGTCTCGGCGTTCTGAAGAATCTGATCCTTCGACAAGGGAGGTCGAGTCGCGTTCTTGCCGGTCGGGTCGCCGATCATTCCGGTGAAGTCCCCGATCAGGAACATCACGTGGTGCCCCAGTTCCTGGAAATGGCGGAGCTTGTTGATCAGGACGGTGTGGCCCAAGTGCAGGTCGGGCGCCGTCGGGTCGAAACCTGCCTTCACCCGCAGGGGCCGGCCGGACTTCAGTTTCTCGATCAACTCCGACTCGATGAGCAGTTCGTCCGCCCCGCGCTTGATCAGGGCCAGTTGGGATTCGATGTCATTCATGCTGGGGAAACCCGGTTTGACGGGAAGGGGATTTTTGCTAAACTCCGCGGACCCGAAAAACGCCGGTCCGACAACCACTTGAACAAGCGCCGGATTCTAGCGGAACTCCAAGCCTACCGCTCAGCCAAGCCGGGCCCTTTCAGGGCCATCACGGCGATTGCGGCGTTTTCCATTTTCGGCATGGTCGCCGCGTTCGGCACGGCTCCCGGCACCCTGGACCTGGAAGCGCCCCGCGTCGAGGTCGTTGAAGAACTGGCAGGCCTGAAAGCCGAGCAGGTTGATCTGTCCGACCAGGGTTTCGTGCGCGAGGACAGGGTGAGCCGCGGCGATTCCGTGGCCAGCCTGCTCAACAGGCTGGGCGTGCGCAATGCCGAGGCCTTTGAATTCCTGCGCGGCAACCCTGCGGCACATGTCATGTTCAGGCAATTGAGCCCGGGCAAGAATGTCACCGCCTGGGTGAATTCGCATGGCGAGATGCTCTCGCTGGTTTTCCCCCTCAATGGGGGCAAGGACCAGGCCCTGGTGGTGGAACGCACCGACAAGGGCTACAGGGCTGCCGAACAGGCCCTGCGCCTGGAGACCCAGGTGTACATGAAGTCGGCGGAGATCCGGTATTCCCTGTTCGGGGCCACCGATGCCGCAGGCATCCCGGACGCGGTCGCCACCCAGATGGCCGACATCTTCGGCGGGGACATGGACTTCCACCGGGACCTGCGAAAGGGCGACCGTTTCTCGGTGATCTACGAATCGATCAACCATCTGGGCCGCCCCATCCGCACCGGGCGCATCCTCGCCGCAGAGTTCATCAACGCCGGCAAGACCTACCGTGCCGTGTGGTTCGAAGGCGAGGACGGCAAAGGCGGCTACTACACCGCCGAGGGCAAGAACATCCGCAAGGCGTTCCTGCGCTCGCCGCTGGAATTCTCCCGCATCACTTCCGGGTTCACCAGCGCCCGCTTCCATCCGGTGCTCCAGACCTGGCGGGCGCACAAGGGTACCGACTACGGCGCGCCCGTCGGCACCCGGGTCAAGGCCACGGGCGACGGCACCGTGGAATTCGTCGGCAATCAGGGCGGATACGGCAAGGTCGTGATCCTGAGGCACCAGGGCCGCTATACCACCCTCTACGGGCACCTCTCCGGATTTGCCGCGGGCCTGCGCAAGGGCAGCCGGGTCGGCCAGGGTGACGTCATCGGCTTCGTCGGCGCCACCGGCCTGGCAAGCGGCCCGCACCTGCATTACGAATTCCGCATCAACGACGTCCACCAGAATCCTCTGACGATCGCGCTGCCCACGGCGCCCCCGCTGGAGCCTCACCAGATGGGCCGCTTCCGGGAGCAGTCCGGGGCCCAGATCGCCCGCATCGACATGATCCGGGACCGCAACCTGGCGGTCCTCGACTGAGGTTTGCCCATGCCGGCGGGGGAGTTCTTCGTCGGGCTCATGTCGGGAACGAGCCTGGACGGCGTCGATGCCGTGCTGGTGGAATTCAACGGCGAGCACGGGAATTGTGTCGCCACCCGCTACCTCCCTTATCCGCAAGACCTGCGGGCAAGCCTGCTCGCATTGCACACACGGGGTGACGACGAGACGGCTCGCGGTGCCCGGGAGGCCAATCGCCTCGCCGACCTCTATGCGGATGCGGTGCGCGGACTTCTGGCGCAGGCGGCGGTCGACAAGGCAGACGTCCGTGCCATCGCTTGCCACGGCCAGACCGTCCGCCACGTCCCCGCCCAGGGTTACACGATCCAGTTGAACAACCCGGCGCGCCTTGTCGAGGGCACGGGAATCACGGTCATCGCCGATTTTCGCAGCCGAGACATCGCCGCCGGCGGCCAGGGGGCGCCCCTGGTTCCGGCCTTCCATGCCGCGCGTTTCGGGCGCGCCGACCGACATCGCGTCGTCCTCAACATCGGCGGCATCGCCAATCTGACCGACCTCGCGCCAGGAAAGCCGGTGCGGGGATTCGATACCGGCCCGGGCAACCTGCTGCTCGACGCCTGGATTCAGCGGCAGAAATCCGAGATTTTCGATCGGGACGGTCGCTGGGCATCCTCCGGCGCAGTCCGCCACGACCTGCTGGAACGGCTGCTGGCCCACCCCTACTTCGTCGAACCGCCCCCCAAGAGCTGCGGCCGGGAGCAGTTCGACATCGCGTGGCTTGAGGGACAACTGCAAGGGGGCGAGGATCCTGCGGACGTCCAGGCCACGCTGGCCGCGCTGACCGTAGCGTCCGTCACCGAGGCCATCCGCCGCTGGTGCGGTTGGCCGGACGAGTTGCTGGTCTGCGGCGGCGGCGCCCACAACCTGGCGTTGATGGACGGACTGCGTGCCGGCATTCCGGTCGCGCAGGTGGCGCCGACCGATACCGTCGGCGTCCCCGCCGACTGGGTGGAAGCAATCGCCTTTGCCTGGCTTGGGAAGCGCACCTTGGCCGGCCTGCCGGGCAACCTGCCCGAGGTCACCGGTGCCGCTGGCCCTCGCGTGCTTGGGGCCATTTTCCCCGCGTGAATCGCCGACACATCCTTGGCGTTTCCATGGTCGGCGAAGGAGGCGACGAAGGCGGAGATGCGAAAAGCGGTCAGGCTCAATCTTCGCAAAGGCCAGCCGCCCATTCGAAGCCAATCAATTGGGAACGCCCCATTCGGGGCGTTCTCATCCGGTGGCGAGCGAACGCCGCTTCGTGTCAAGCCTTGCGACGACGGGCGACGGCACCCAGCATGCCAAGGCCGGCCAGCATCATGGCATAGGTCTCGGGCTCGGGAACAGGAGCCGTCACGGCGACGGCGTTTACTTTCCAGCCCTCGTCGCCCAGGCCCTGCAATCCGCCACCGTAAGCGAAGGTCACGGTGTTGGAACCCGCATGGAGGGCAATGGGCAGGGAAATGTCGGTGATTCCACCGGCCCAAGTCACCTGGGTGCTGTTGTGGGGATCGTCGGAAGCACCGAAGGTCGTCACGAGGACGGAGGCACCGACCGGGCTGGTCCAGACCGTATTGACGCCGCCGCCGCCCATGTTGAAGCTGCCCTCGAAGACGACGGAGCCATTGACGGAGAGGCTGAAGACATCGGTGCAACAATTGACGCCATCGAGGCTGGCGTAACCGCCAAGCTGGAAGCTGAGGTTTCCGCTGCCCGCCGCCGGAGAGGAAAATACCGCATCGACGCTGCCCGCGGAGCCGCTGAAGGAAGGCATCAGGTCCGGGCTGGAAAACAGGGTGACGTCGGCGTGGGCGGGCACCGCGCAGAGGGCCAGCAGGCCGGCGGCGACAAGCGGAAGGTTCTTGCGAATACGGGTCATGGTCGAGGGTCCTCGGGGTGTGGTGTAAGCGGAGCCGATTCTTGCGCCCCGACCGGCCATGGGCCGATAGTCCGATCGGATCCATCGAGGAAAGAAATCACGCCCGATGAAACGAAAATGGCCGCGCCCGGCCCTGCCCCGATCCCAAAAAAGCGCCGCGGTCCGGGGCGTTCTGCTCCGGGCGGGCAGGTTTGCCCCGCTGCGTGTCGAGCCTTGCGACGACGGGCGACCGCACCCGGCATGCCCGGGCCGGCCAGCATCATGGCATCGGTCCCGGCTCGGGGACGGGGGCGATTTCAGTTGTGCGCGTCAAGTTGTGCAAATGCAGATCAGGTCATCGGTTGCCCATTGCGCTGACGGTGACGCGGACGGCGGAGCCCAGAGCGGCCTGGACGCCGACGGTGGCGAGGACAAGGGCAGACCCTGCATGCCGGGAATTCCCCATGGGCATATGGAACTCCCGAGAGGATGCATCGAGGTCCCTGGCGCGCCTGTCGGACACGGTGGGAGAAACTGAAAGCGGGCCCGGACCATCCCCGCTCGACCGCAGGCGGTCAGTAGACCCTTCGGACTAAAGCGAACGGTGGCGCCGTTCCCTCAAAGCCCGGGGTCCTCCCCCAACCCGGCCCGGGTGGCTTCGATCATTCTCCGGTCGAGTTGCGGGGCGACGAGTTCGATGAATTCGTACTCGAACTTGCGCAGGTAGGAATCCCTGCGGACGGCGAGGCGGGTGGTATTGGACTCGAAGACGTGGCCGGACGCCACGGCCTGGAGGCCGGTATCGCGCCCGGGGTCGAAAGCCATCTCGGCGATGATCCCCAGCCCCAGACCCAGTTCCACGTACGTCTTGATCACGTCGGCGTCGATGGCCGTCAGCACGATGTTCGGGCTGACGCCCACCCGCTCGAAAACCCGGTCGATGCGGGTGCGGCCGGTGAAGGTCTGGTCGTAGGTGATCAACGGATATTCGGCGATCACCGGAAGGGACACGGGCTGGCGGTCGAAGACCGGGTGCCCTTTGGGTGCCACCACCATGTGCGACCACTGGAAACAGGGAAGGGTGACAAGCTGTGGGTATTGGTCCAGGGACTCGGTCGCGATGCCGATGTCCGCCTCGCCGCGCACGGTCCATTCGGCCACTTGGACGGGGCTGCCCTGGTGAAGGCGCAGGCGCACCTTCGGGTAGCGCTCGACGAAGCGCTTGACCACCGGCGGCAGGGTGTAGCGGGCCTGGGTGTGAGTGGTCGCTATCTCCAATGTACCACTGTCCTCGTCGGCATACTCCTCGCCGACCCGGCGCAGGTTGTCCGCTTCCTTCAGGATGCGACGGGCGATCTCCAGGACGTTCTTGCCGGGCTCGGTGACGCCGGTAAAGCGCTTCCCGGAGCGCTCGAACACCGTCAACCCCAGTTCCTCCTCCAGGAGGCGGATCTGCTTCGATACCCCGGGCTGCGAGGTGTATAGGGCCTCGGCCGCATCGGAGACATTCAGGCCGCGGCGGGCGACTTCAACCAGATAGCGCAGTTGCTGGAGTTTCACGGGGCCTCCATAACCCTCGGTTATCAAAACCGGCGGCTTTATCGCCACCGCTTCCATCCCGCGATTCTAGACCCGGAAATCCGCCGGGCCGCCCCATAAATAGCTATAAGTTATAAACAGATAACCAAGGAGTCTTTTCGATTCTTACCCCCAGTCCTTACCATGCGTCGCATCAATCGGCGCATATGGATATTCAATGGATTTGGGTTACACCGTATCGGGCTTTCTCGTCGGCGCCATCGTCGGTCTCACCGGCGTCGGCGGCGGTTCCCTGATGACGCCCATCCTCGTATTGCTGTTCGGCGTCGCCCCGGCCACGGCCGTCGGCACCGACCTGCTCTACGCGGCGGTGACCAAGGGCAGCGGCACCCTGGTCCACGGCCTTCGAGGCAATGTTGACTGGCAGGTCACCCGACGGCTCGCCGCCGGCAGCATCCCCGCCACGGCCGCCACCCTGTTCGTGCTCTCCCGCCTCGGGGTCGACGGCCACGCGGGTTCGACCCTGATCTCCACCGGCCTGGGCATCGCCCTGTTGCTGACCGCCGGAGCCCTGGTCTTCCGCCGCCAACTGCAGGCGATCGCACACCGGCCCGGCGGCGCCCTGGCCTCCCTCGCCACCCCGGGCCGCACCCTGGCCGTGACGGTCGTCTTCGGCGCCCTGCTCGGTGTGCTGGTGACCATCTCCTCGGTGGGGGCCGGCGCATTGGGCGTGACGGTGCTGATCCTGCTCTATCCGAACCTGCCCATCACCCGCGTGGTCGGCAGCGACATCGCCCACGCCGTACCCCTGACCTTGCTGGCGGGCCTCGGCCACTGGCTGATCGGCTCGGTGAATTGGACCATGCTCGCCGCCCTGCTGCTGGGTTCCCTTCCGGGCATCGTACTCGGCAGCCATTTTGCCGGCCGGGTGCCGGAAAAGCTGATCCGCCTCCTGCTTGCCGCCATCCTGCTCGTCGTCGGCGGCCGGCTCGTCCTCGTCTGACCCCCACCCCCCAGAGGCCACGACATGTACCGCTACGACCAAGAAGACACGGCGATCGTCGCCGCCCGGGTCGCCCAGTATCGCGACCAGACCCGGCGCCACCTCGCCGGCAAACTGACGGAGGACCAGTTCCGCCCCCTTCGCCTGCAGAACGGCCTCTACGTCCAGCGCCACGGCCCGATGCTGCGGATCGCCGTGCCCTATGGCCTGGTCTCCGCCGCCCAACTGCGCAAGCTCGCCGACATCACCCGCCGTTACGACCGGGGTTTCGGCCACTTCACCACCCGCCACAACCTGCAGCTCAACTGGGTGCAACTGCCCCAGGTGCCGGACATCCTGGAAGAACTGGCCGCCGTCGAGATGCATGCCATCCAGACCTCCGGGAACTGCATCCGCAACGTGACCACCGACCATTTCGCCGGCGTCGCCCCGGACGAGATCGCCGACCCGAGGCCCTGGGCAGAGATCCTGCGCCAATGGTCCACGTTCCACCCGGAGTTCGCCTACCTGCCGCGCAAGTTCAAGGTGGCCATCAACGGTTCGGCGGAAGACCGCACGGCCTTGCAGGTCCATGACATCGGCCTGCAACTGCTGAGGAACGAAGCCGGCGAACTCGGCTTCCGGGTCCACGTGGGCGGCGGCCTGGGACGCACGCCCCTGGTCGGTCCGGTGGTCAAGGATTTCCTCCCCTGGCAGCACCTGCTCACCTACACCGAAGCCGTGGTCCGCGTATTCAACCGCTATGGCCGGCGCGACAACGCCTACAAGGCCCGCATCAAGATCCTCGTCAAGGCACTCGGGGCCGCCGAGTTCGGCCGCCAGGTCGAGGAGGAATGGGCCTACGGCAAGGACGGCCCGGCCACCCTCACCCAGGCCGAAGTGGACCGGGTATCCGGCCGTTTCGCCCCTCCGGACTACGAGACCTTGGCCGAGGACGACCTCTGCCACCTCTCCCACCTGCGGGAGGACCCGGCCTACGCCCGCTGGGTGAAGCGCAACGTCCATCCCCACAAAGTGCCCGGCCATGCCGCCGTCACCCTGTCGCTGAAGGATCCGGCCCGTGCCCCCGGCGACTGCACTGCGGAGCGGATGGACGCGGTGGCCGACCTCGCCGAACGCTACAGCTTCGGAGAACTGCGGGTCTCCCACGAGCAGAACCTGATCCTTGCCGACGTCCCCCTGCGCGAGTTGTACACAGTCTGGCACCGGGCCAAGGCCCATGGCCTGGCCAGCCCCACCGTCGGCCTCATCAACGACCTGATCTGCTGCCCGGGCGGCGACTTCTGCGGCCTCGCCAACGCCAAGTCCATCCCCGTCGCCCAGTCCATCCAGGACCGCTTCGAGGACCTGGACTACCAACACGACATCGGCGAGCTGGACCTCAACATTTCCGGCTGCATGAACGCCTGCGGCCACCACCACATCGGCGACATCGGCATCCTCGGCGTCGATAAGAACGGCCAGGAGTGGTACCAGGTGTCGGTCGGCGGGCGCCAGGGCACCGGCACCCGCATCGGCCACGTCATCGGACCCTCCTTCGCCGCCGCCGACGTGCCGGACGCCGTCGAGAAGCTCATCACCACCTATCTGGACCTGCGGCGGGACGAAGAACGCTTCGCCGACACGGTCCTGCGTGTCGGCCTGGAGACCTTCCGCGCCGGCGTCTATGACCAACCCCGAGAGGAAAGGAAAACCGCAAATGGCTGACAAGCTCATCAAGCACCAGCGCGTCATCGACGATGGCTGGAAGACCCTGGTCCTGACCGAGAACGAGACTGCGGCGGGCGTTCGCCTGCCAGTCGGTCCGGTGATCGTACCCCTGGAGGTCTGGCGCTCCCGCAAGGCCGAGCTGATCCGTCGCGAGCACGAGCACGGTTGGGCCCTGGGCGTGTGGCTGGCACCCAACGAGGGTCCCGAAACCATTGCCGCGGACCTGGACGACTTCAGCGTCGTCGCCGTCCATTTTTCGAAATTCGCCGACGGCCGTGGCTATTCGACCGCACGCCTGCTCCGCGAACGCCATGCCTACCGGGGCGAGTTGCGGGCCTTCGGCGACCTGGGCCAGGACCAGCTTCTCTTCCTGTCGCGGGTGGGTTTCGATGCCTTCGCCCTGCGCGAAGCCGAAGGAGACCTGGAGGAAGCCCTGGGCGCGTTCGATGCCTTCCCCGAGGCCTACCAGGCCGCCGCCGACCAGCCCCTGCCCCTTTTCCGGCGCCGCGCCGCCGCCTGATCCCCGACCAACGATTCATTCAGGAGAAGAACCATGTCCCCGAACTCCCTCGCCGACCTGGCCGACGAAACGCTGGTGAATTCCGTCGCCGCCAAGGCCACCGCGGCCGTGCGCTTCCTGCGCAACGCCGCCCGTGACTATGCCCCTGTGGTCTTCGCGACCAGCCTGGGCGCCGAGGACATGGTGCTCACCGACATGATCGCCCGGGAGGAAATCGCCATCGGCATCTTCACCCTGGACACCGGCCGCCTGCCCGCCGAGACCTACGAACTGATCGCGGCCACCGAGCGCCGCTACGGCATGCGCCTGCAGACCTACTATCCGCGCCACGAATTCGTGGAAGCCTACGTGAACGTCCACGGGATCAACGGCTTCTACGACTCGGTAGACAACCGCAAGGCCTGCTGCCACGCCCGCAAGGTGGAACCCCTGCGGCGGGCCCTGGCCGGGAATACGGCATGGGTCACCGGCCTGCGCGCCGAGCAGGCGGCCACCCGCGGCAACTTGCGGCCCGTCGCCTTCGACGAGGCCAACGGCCTGGTCAAGCTGTCGCCGCTCGCCGACTGGAGCGAACGCGAGGTATGGGTATACCTGCATGCCAACAAGGTGCCCTACAACAAGCTCCACGACCGCCACTATCCGAGCATCGGCTGCGCCCCCTGCACCCGGGCCATCGCCGTCGGCGAGGACGTGCGCGCCGGCCGCTGGTGGTGGGAAACCCCGGAAAGCAAGGAATGCGGGCTCCATTCCGGCAACGTGACACCGCTGCGGAGGGCCGCGTCGTGACCGCCTTCCTTGCCCAGCACACCCTGACCCACCTGGACTGGCTGGAGGCCGAGGCCATCCACATCCTGCGCGAGGTGGCGGGCCAGTGCGCCAACCCCGCCCTCCTCTTCTCCGGCGGCAAGGATTCCATCTGCCTGCTGCGCCTGGCCGAGAAGGCCTTCCGTCCCGGGCGCTTCCCCTTTCCCCTGCTGCATGTGGACACCGGCCACAACTATCCCGAGGTCATCGAATTCCGCGACCGGCGGGCCGCCGAACTGGGGGAGCGCCTGGTCGTCCGGTCGGTGGAAGACTCCATGGCCCGCGGCACCGTCGTGCTGAGGTCGCCCGGGGAATCCCGCAACCGGCACCAGTCGGTCACCCTGCTCGAAGCGATCGAGGAGTTCGGCTTCGATGCCTGCATCGGCGGCGCCCGCCGCGACGAGGAAAAGGCCCGCGCCAAGGACCGTATCTTTTCCTTCCGCGACGAATACGGCGGCTGGGATCCGAAGAACCAGCGCCCCGAGCTGTGGGACCTGTTCAACGCGCGGGTGCACAAGGGCGAGAACATCCGCGCCTTCCCGATCTCGAACTGGACCGAGCTCGACGTCTGGCAGTAC
>JBPOHD010000104.1:0-6204 GCA_052035955.1 Pseudomonadota bacterium | reverse complement strand
CTGGCCCAGGGCGATGCCGGCCAGGATGCACAGGAAGACCCAGAGGGTCAGCCAGCGCTCGAAGAGGGACATGGGCGCACCCCCAGCCGCGGCGGCCTTGGCGGTGACTTCGCACTGGGCGGACATGGCGCTCAGATTCCCAGGGCGGCGCGCACGGCAGGCACCAGCCGGGCGCGGATGTCGTCGCGCACGGCGACGAAGCTCTCCAGCGGCTCGCCGTGGGGATCGTGGAAGGGCAGGTGGATTCGCGGCACGGGACGGGGGAAGACCGGGCAGGTCTCCTTCGCGTTGTCGCAGACGGTGACCACCAGGTCGATGGCCTGGTCCATCACCGCATCCACGTCCTTGGGATGCAGGCCTGCGGTGGGCAGCCCGACCAGCCGGAGGGCCTCGATGGCGCCTTCGGCCACCCTGGGCTGGGGCCGCGTTCCGGCCGACAGGGCGCGGACGGTGCCGGCCAGGTCGTGGTTCAGGATGACCTCCGCCATCTGCGAGCGGCAGGAGTTTCCGGTGCAGAGCACCAGTACGGTCTTCGTCGCTGTCATGGCGTCCTCAGAACCAGCTTTCCACTTTCGCCCGGCCGGGAATCCCGCCGGCATGGACGACCTTGCCGTCGATCACCACCCCCGGCGTGCTCATGACCCCCTGGGCGACGATCTGCCGCATGTCCTCCACCTTCTCGAGGACGATCTCGGCGCCCCGGGCGCGGGCGACCTCCTCCACCAGTTGCAGCGTGGCCCGGCAGTTGGCGCAGCCGGTGCCGAGGACCTTGACGTTCATGACCATGGGGAACCTCTCTCCGATTGGGTTCAGAGAACCGCGTTGAACACGTAGCCGACGACCAGGATGCCGGCGGCGACGACGCCCGCGAAGGTGGCGATCAGGGGCAGCTTCAGCACCTTGCGCAAGATGATCATCTCGGGCAGCGAAAGGGCGATGACGCTCATCATGAAGGCCAGCACCGTGCCCAGGGCGGCGCCCTTGCCGATCAGCGCCTCGACCACGGGAATGATGCCCGCGGCATTGGGTACATGGGCACGCCGACCAGCACGGCGACCGGCACGGACCACCAGGGCGCGTCGCGGCCCATGATCGAGGCCATGAAGTCCTCCGGCACGTAGCCGTGGATGCCGGCGCCGACGGCAATGCCGGCCAGGACGTAGGGCCAGACCTTGCCGACGATGTCCCGCACGTGGGCGAGCCCCGCCGCCAGGCGTTCCGCCCATGGCTGGCGCTCGGCCTGGAACTCTGCCGACTGGGTGGCCTGCATGTCCCGCACCCAGTCCTCCAGGTGGCGTTCCATGCCCAGGCGGCCGATGACCAGGCCGGCGACGATGGCGACCGCCAGGCCGAGTCCCATGTAGAGGGCCGCCACCTTCCAGCCGAAGAGGCCGAAGAGGAGGGCCAGGGCCACCTCGTTGACCATGGGCGCCGAGATCAGGAAGGAAAAGGTGACGCCGAGCGGCACGCCCGCCGACAGGAAGCCGATGAAGAGCGGCACCGCCGAGCAGGAGCAGAAGGGCGTCACGATGCCCAGGCCGGCCGCCATCACGTTGCCGGCGCCGAGCCGGCGCCCGGACAGCAGGGCCCGGGTGCGTTCCGGCGAGACGAAGGTATGCACCACGCCCATCAGGAAGACGATGCCGGTCAGCAGCAACAGGACCTTGGGCGTGTCGAAGGCGAAGAAATGCACCGCCTCGCCCAGGCGTGTCTGCCGTGTCAGGCCCAGGGCGGCGGTCACTGCGTCGGCCACCGGCACCAGGCTGGCGTAGGCGGCGATCCAGGCGATCACGCCCAACCCCAGCCACAGCCAGGGGGCGGGACTCGGTTCGGGATGAGTGGCGACGGTCATCGAGGGCTCCTCAGGCGGCCTTGGCGGAAGCGGCCGGGGAAGCCGCCTTGCCGGCGGCCCGGGCCCGGCGCTTCGCCGTGGTGGCGACGGCGGCGGTCTTCGGCAGGCACTGCCCGCCCTGGCAGCAGTTGTCGGTGAGGAAGGCGATCAGCTCGTCCATGGCGGTGAAATTGGCCGAGTAGAAGACGAAGCGGCTCTCCTGCCGGGCCGCCACCAGGCCGGCCCGGGCCAGTTGGGCCACGTGGAAGGAGAGCGTGGCCGGCGGCACCCCGACGGCCTCGGCGATCGCCCCGGCGTTCATGCCCTCGGGCCCTGCCTCGACGAGCAAGCGGAAGATGGCCAGGCGGGTTTCCTGGGCGAGGGCGGCAAGGGACTGGACGGCGGGCTTCAGTTTCATGTTTCCATTATTGTCGAAATGATGGCCGGGGGCAATCGCCGTGCGGGGATCCCGACGGAATGGCAGGCAACCGACGCCCGGCCATGCGCGGAGTGTCGCCCTGTGGGAGCGCCGCATGCGGCGCGATTGGGGCGGCTCCGAAACCCATCGCGGCGTGGCTGCCGCTCCTACAAAACTGGATGGCATTGCCCTGTAGGAGCGCCGCATGCGGCGCGATAGGGGTGGTTCCGCTGCATCGCGGCGTGACCGCCGCTCCTACAACACCAGTTGCGTCCCCAGTTCCACCACCCGGTCGGTGGGAATGCGGAAGAAGTCCGTGGCGCTGGTGGCGTTCTTCGACATGATGGCGAACAGCCGGGCCCGCAGCGGCGCCATGCGGCGCTTCATGGAGGGGACGATGGTCTCCCGCGAGAGGTAGAAGGTGGTCTCCATGAAGTCGAAGGATTCCCCGAAGCGCTTGCAGTGGGACAGGGCGCCGGGAACGTCCGGGCTTTCCATGAAGCCGTAGCGCAGGATCACGCGCATGAAGCCCTTGCCCAACTTGTGCACGTAGATGCGGTCGAACTCGTTCACGGTGGGCGTGTTCATGGTCTCGACGGTGAGCAGGACCACGCGCTCGTGGAGGACCTGGTTGTGCTTCAGGTTGTGCAGCAGGGCGGCGGGGACGCCGTCCTTGGAACTGGTCATGAACACGGCGGTGCCGCCGATGCGGTGCACGTCGTCGATGGCGGTGAGGAAGTCCCGCATCGGAACGCTCTGCCGCGCCATCTCCTCGGCCACCAGCCTGCGGCCCCGCCGCCAGGTGGTCAGCGTCGCGAAGGAGACGAGGCCCATGGCGATCGGGAACCAGCCGCCCTCGGGGATCTTGATCACGTTGGCGGCGAAGAAGGAGAGGTCCACGGCCAGCAGCAAGCCGGCCACGATGGTCACGGCGATCAGGTTCCAGCGCCACATGAGGACCATCACGAAAGCCACCAGGATGGTGTCGATGGTCATGGTGCCGGTGACGGCGATGCCGTAGGCCGCCGCCAGGTTGGAGGAGTTCTGGAAGCCGATGACCAGGGCGACGACGGCCAGGTAGAGGGTCCAGTTGGTGAAGGGCACGTAGATCTGGCCTTCCTCCTTGCCGGAGGTGTGCACCACCAGCATGCGCGGCAGCAATCCCATCTGGATGGACTGGCGGGCCACCGAGAAGGCGCCCGAAATGACGGCCTGGGAGGCGATCACGGTCGCCACCGTCGACAGCACCACCATGGGCACCAGGGCCCAGTCCGGCCCCAGGCGGAAGAAGGGGCTGTCGATGGCCTCGGGCTCGTTGAGGAGCAGCGCCCCCTGGCCGAAGTAGTTGAGCACCAGGGCCGGCATCACGAAGCCGAACCAGGCCAGGCGGATGGGGAAGCGGCCGAAATGGCCCATGTCGGTGTAGAGGGCCTCGCCGCCCGTGACCGCCAGCACCACGGAGCCGAGGGCGAGGAAGGCCAGGCCGGGATGGTGGCCGATGAAACCCACCGCATAGGCCGGGTTGAGGGCCGCCAGCACGTCGGGATGGCGGACGATCTCGAGCACGCCCAGCACTGCCAGGATGGCGAACCAGGCCACCATCACCGGCCCGAAGAACAGGCCGACGGCGCCGGTGCCGCGCCGCTGGATGAAGAACAGGAAGGTCAGGATGACCAGGGTGATGGGGATCACGTAGGGCTTGAGTGCCGGCGTGGCGATCTCCAGGCCCTCGACGGCGGAGAGCACCGAGATGGCCGGCGTGATCATGCTGTCGCCATAGAAGAGGGCCGCCGCGAAGATGCCCAGCAGGGTGATCACCCAGGCGACGCGGGGATTCGAGGCCCGCTGGGTGACCAGGGCCAGGAGGGCCAGGGAGCCGCCCTCGCCGCGGTTGTCGGCCCGCATGATGATGGCCACGTACTTGATGGTGACCAGCACCATCAGCGACCAGAACACCATGGACAGGACCCCCAGGATGTTGTCCGGGGTCACCGGGATGGGGTGGTGGCCGTTGAAGATCTCCTTCAGGGCATAGAGGGGGCTGGTGCCGATGTCGCCGAAGACGACGCCGATCGCCGCCACGGTCAGCGCGGGGATTGCCTTTTTCGAATGCACGATATTCGCCTGTCGATACTCCGTGGGGCGGGTGCCGTCGGGCTTCGGGGCCCGGGCCGGCTCGGGGTCCGGTCGGCGGCGAAAGATGAAAATCTACCACCGCCCGGCCGGGACCCGGACGGTAATCGGCGGCTTTCCGGCGAGGGCCGATACGGAGTGTGCGAATGTCAGCCCGGCGACAGGAATGGCCGCTGCTCCTGCGAAAGGCATCGCGGCGTGGCCGCCGCTCCTACAAACACCGGTGGGGCGGTCCCTGTGGGAGCGCCGCATGCGGCGCGATGCTTGCGCCCACGGCGGGAGATGGCCACAATCCGGCGATGACGGAGGGTCCGGCAAGGTACCGGCCCCCGCCCGAGGAGGAGACCCGAGATGACGAGAGCCCTGGCGGCCCTGCTGGCCGTGGCCCTGGCATTCGCCACCCTGCCGGTGGCGCTCGACCTACACCGCCTGGTCGGCAGCCCCCTCGTTGCCGGCGGCCTGGTCTTCCTGCTGGCCCTCGCCCTCGGCCTCCCCGTGCTCATGCTCTTCTGCCGCCGCCGGTGGTGGGAACCCTGGCGCTTCGCCGTCGGCGGCACCCTGGGTGGCGCCCTGTGCGCCCTGCCCTTCGCCCAGGGCCTGGACTTTTCCCTTCCCTACCTGATCCTGCTGCTGGCCTTTGCGGGACTCCTCGCGGGCCTGCTCTTCTGGACCGCCGGCGTCTGGCGCAACGGCGACCTCACCTGCCCGAAGGAGTTCCGCCTGCCGGGCGGCACGGCCTACAAGGTGGCCCGCAACGCGCTGCGGAGGCGGGCCGCCTGAGCACATTGGGCAGGCTTCGCCACCAAGCATCACAGCAACGTGATTTCCGGCTATTTCCTCGCCGTCGGGAACATCAGCGACGGCTGCGGCGGCGGCGCGGGATCGACGCATTTCTACGTGGCCTATCCGTGCAGCGGCAATTCGGCAACCACGGTCAATGACGGCAAGTGGCACCAGGTCCTCGGCACCTACGACGGGACCAGGACGTCCATCTTCGTCGACGGCGTGTTCCAGTCTTCGTCGCCGGGCGGCAATCCCTCGCTCAACAACGACGCGCCCTTCATGGTCGGCGGCTTCAAGTCCCCGGACGGCTCCCTGATCGGCGCCTTCACCGGCCAGATCGACGAGGTTCGGATCTACGACAGCGCCCTGTCGGCGGCAGAGGTGGCCAAGGTCTATGCGTCGGTCACCGCCGTCCCGGAACCCGAGACCTACGCCACGATGCTGGCCGGCCTGGGGGTGCTCGGCGCGCGGGCCCGCCGCCGCAGGCGGTAGGCGCAAGGTATTCCGGTCATGCAGCGGGGCTCCGGCCCCGTTGCCGTTTTCAGGCGACACTCCGAAATCGGGGAAGGCCCCCGGCCTATGCCTCCCACGGGTTGATGACCGTCAGTCCCGCCGCCTGGAACGGGGAGGTATCGCGTGATGCCACGATGAACCCCCGGGACGCGGCGATGGCGGCGATATGTCCATCCGGCGTCGGGAAACCGCGGCGGGAAGTCATCGCGGCGTGACCGCCGCTCCTACAAAAGCCGAGCCGCGCGCCTCTGTAGGAGATTCTATGTCGTTACGCAAGGCTCGTTTTGGAGTCTGGGGTGGTAGTCGGTTTGGGTTTTGAGAAGGGCAAAGGCGACGCGGGCGAGTTTGCGGGCGAGGATGACCAGGGCCTGGATCTTCGCCAGGCCGCGGTCAAGACAGCGCTGGTAGAAGGGTCGCCAGGTGGGCGAATGGCAAGCCCGCATGGCGGCGAGGTAAAGCAGGCGACGCAACTCGGGATCGCCCCGCTTGCTGAGTTTTCGTCGGCCATGCCATTGCCCGGAATCAC
>JBPOHD010000051.1:0-13361 GCA_052035955.1 Pseudomonadota bacterium | reverse complement strand
TCGGTCATGTCGTTCTCCTCGTCAAGTCGGGAACATTCCCAATGACGAGGATCGGACAAAGCGATGCCGGAAATGCAAACGCAGTGGTGACTCCTGCCACCACCGCGTCAGCGGTTTAGTTCAACGTAAAGTGTGGTGCCTAACAATGACGGAAAACAAAGCGTCTTTGGCCGGTTTGTTGGCGGTGGATGCAAAGAACAACTCCATCGATTCAACTCCTTGGGCTCATTTAGGGGGGCCTAAAATGCAGCGTGAAAAGGGGCTTCGGCCGTGTGTTCATGCAACCGGCGGCCTGGGCGCATGGCACGGCCACTAGGACAATGCGATTTAACCCGCATCCCGATGTTCTGGCAATAGGGTGTTCGCCGAACCCTCGCGCCATCGGCCGTCGGGAACCAGGGGAAAATCCGGCAAGTCGGGGCGAGGAGGCAGCGGGCGGTGTACTTTCCCCTTTGCGCCGCCGAGCGGAAGGACCGCCGGACCGGGGAAGTCCGGCCGCGTTGTCCGAGCGAAGCGAGTTCAGCGGCCGGCCGGGCCGGCGGTCCGGAGCCCGGGCAGCCCGCAGGGCCACCGCAACGGGGCGCGTTTTCTTTCCCCCTTTCTTTGCCGCGCAGCAAAGAAAGCGGTCGCCTGCCGGGGCGAGACCCGACAAGGTTCAGGCCGGAAGGGCCGTGCCAAAAACCCGTCCGTAGCACTCTGCGAAGGCTGCATCGCGCCGTGAACGGCGCTCCTACAGGGGCTTGCGGGCCTCCTACACGGGTTTGCGGGCCTCCTACAGGGGCTTGCGGGCCTTGGAACCGGAAGGCGCCCGCTTCTCCGGCGCCGGCTTCCGGTGATCCCCGACGATCTCGGCGATCCGCTCCGCCCCCTCGTCCACCAGGAACTGTCGGAACGCCACCGCCGGCGGCATGAGCCGCTTTTCGGCCCGGTGCACCACGTGCCAGTGGCGCAGCAGCGGCGTGCCCTCGACGGGCAGTTCGACCAGCCGGCCCACCGACAGCTCGAGCCCGATGGCATGGTGGGACATGAAGGCGATCCCCATGCCGGCCATCACCGCCTGCTTGATGGTCTCGTTGCTGCCCATCTCCATGGTGTCGGAGAGATGCACCCCGCGCTCGCCGAAGAAGCGCTCCATGGCGGAGCGGGTGCCGGAACCCTGCTCGCGGATCAGGAAGGCCTCGTCGGCCAGGTCCCGGGGCTCCAGGCGGCGCCGGCCGACCAGGGGATGCTCGGGGGCGGCGATGATGACCAGGGGATGCTCGGCGATGATCTGGGAGAGGGTCTCGAATTCCCGCGGCGGGCTGCCCATGATGGCCAGGTCGATCTCGTTGTCGGCCAGCTGGCGGACGATGACGCCCCGGTTGTGCACCCCCAGGCGCAGTTCCACCTCCGGATGGATCTTGCGGAAGATGGCCAGCAGGCGCGGCGCGAAGTACTTGGCGGTGGAGACGACGCCGATGGTGAGCCGGCCGCCGCGCACCCCGCGGATGGCGGCCAGGGCCTCGTCCGCCTCGCGCAACTGCTGGGCGACCAGGCGCACGTGGCGCAGCAGCTCCTCGCCGGCCGTGGTCAGGAAGACCTTCTTCCCCACCTGCTCGAAGAGGGCCGAGCCGGCCTGGTCCTCCAGGGAATGGACCTGCATGGAGACGGCCGGCTGGGTGAGGTGGAGTTCCTCGGCCGCCCGGGAAAAGGAGAGGTGGCGCGCCACCGCCTCGAAGACCTTCAGTTGCCGCAAGGTGACGTTCTTCAACCGACCCTCCCCTGACGATGGTGCCCGCGCCTGCCGCCGGCCCTGGTCCGGCATCCGGACCGAAGCTTATCATTGGAATAAGAAAGCGTGAATAGCGCTTATGGTTGTAGCGCCCTATGCTGCGCCCCATGACATTGCGCGCCCTCATCTTCGACGTGGATGGCACCCTGGCCGAGACCGAGCAGGACGGCCACCTGCCCGCCTTCAACGCCGCCTTCGCCGGCGCCGGCCTCGACTGGGCCTGGCCGGCCGATCTGTACGGACGCCTGCTTTCGGTCACCGGCGGCAAGGAGCGCATCCGCCACTACGCGGAGCGCCACCATCCGGCGGCCCTGGAACAGCCCGGTTTCGACGCCCTGGTGCGGCAGCTTCACGCCGCCAAGACCCGCGACTACGTGGCCCGGGTGGAGGCGGGCCGCATCCCGCTGCGGCCCGGCATCGCCCGCCTGATCGACGAGGCCGAGGCGGCCGGCCTGCTGCTGGCCATCGCCACCACCACCACGCCGGAGAACGTCACCGCCCTGCTGGACGCCACCCTGGGCGCCGGCGCAGCCGGGCGCTTCGCGGTGATCGGCGCCGGCGATTGCGTGCCGGCCAAGAAGCCGGCGCCGGACATCTACCTCTGGGTGCTGGAACGCCTGGGCCTGCCGGCGGCCGACTGCCTGGCCCTCGAGGATTCCGCCAACGGCCTGCGGGCCGCCCTGGCGGCCGGCATCCCGACCGTCGTGACGGAAAGCGCCTACACCCGGGGCGAGGATTTCAGCGGCGCCCTGGCCGTCCTGCCGGACCTGGCGGAGACGCCGCTTTCCGCGCTGGAACTTATGCATCGAATCAAAAAGTCTTAATGTTATTGATGATCCGAGCCATCTAAGATGGCTGCCAGAACGAACTGACGGCCTCCGTCACCGACCCATACCCTGCGAGGAGCGATTCATGGACCAATCCAACCGTTACGCCGACCTGAGCCTCAAGGAAGAGGACCTGATCGCCGGCGGCAAGCACATCCTGTGCGCCTACAAGATGAAGCCCAAGGCCGGCTACGGCTACCTGGAGGCCGCCGCCCACTTCGCGGCCGAATCCTCCACCGGCACCAACGTCGAGGTCTCCACCACCGACGAGTTCACCAAGGGCGTGGACGCCCTGGTGTACCACATCGACGAGGCGACCGAGGAGATGCGGATCGCCTACCCGATCGACCTCTTCGACCGCAACGTCATCGACGGCCGCATGATGATCGTCTCCTTCCTGACCCTGACCATCGGCAACAACCAGGGCATGGGCGACATCGAGCACGCCAAGATGTACGACTTCTACATGCCGCGCCGCGCCATCGAACTGTTCGACGGCCCGGCGGTGGACATCAGCAACCTCTGGCGCATCCTGGGCCGGCCAGTGGAGAACGGCGGCTACATCGCCGGCACCATCATCAAGCCCAAGCTGGGCCTGCGCCCCGAGCCCTTCGCCGCCGCCGCCTACCAGTTCTGGCTGGGCGGCGACTTCATCAAGAACGACGAACCCCAGGGCAACCAGGTCTTCTCGCCGATGAAGAAGACCATCCCCCTGGTCTACGATTCGATGAAGCGGGCCATGGACGAGACCGGCGAGGCCAAGATCTTCTCCGCCAACATCACGGCCGACGACCACGCCGAGATGATCGCCCGCGGCGAGTTCATCCTCGAGACCTTCGGCCCCGACGCCGACAAGGTGGCCTTCCTGGTGGACGGCTACGTGGGCGGCCCGGGCATGGTCACCACCGCCCGCCGCTACTTCTCCCGCCAGTACCTGCACTACCACCGGGCCGGCCACGGCGCCGTCACCTCGCCGAGCGCCAAGCGCGGTTACACGGCCTACGTGCTGGCCAAGATGAGCCGCCTGCAGGGCGCCTCCGGCATCCACGTCGGCACCATGGGCTACGGCAAGATGGAAGGCGACAAGGACGACCGGGCCATCGCCTACATCATCGAGCGCGAGGAGTACCAGGGCCCCGCCTACTTCCAGAAGTGGTACGGCATGCGGCCCACCACGCCGATCATCTCCGGCGGCATGAACGCCCTGCGCCTGCCCGGCTTCTTCGAGAACCTGGGCCACGGCAACGTCATCAACACCGCGGGCGGCGGCTCCTACGGCCACATCGACAGTCCGGCGGCCGGGGCCATCTCCCTGCGCCAGGCCTACGATTGCTGGAAGGCCGGCGCCGACCCGATCCAGTGGGCCAAGGAGCACAAGGAATTCGCCCGCGCCTTCGAGTCCTTCCCCAAGGATGCGGACGCCCTCTACCCGGGCTGGCGGGAGAAGATCGGTGCCGGGCACCGGTAGGCCTGCCCTCCCATCGCACTTCCCACGGCCGGCCTTGCACAGCCGTCCGGCTCCGACGGCACCGGACGGCACCCGGCGAGATTGTGCCTTCGCCCCTCGCGGGGCGCCGACATCGCGCCGCATGCGGCGCTCCTACAGGGGCGCGGGCGATCAGGCTCTTGTAGGAGCGGCGGTCACGCCGCGATGCCTTTCGGGACCGCCCCTATCGCGCCGCGTGCGGCGCTCCTACAGGGGCGCGTACCGCTGGGCTTTCGTAGGAGCGGCGTTCACGCCGCGGTGCCTTTCGGAACCGCCGCGATGCCTTTCGGAGCCGCCCTCATCGCGCCGCGTGCGGCGCTCCTACCGGGGCGCGTACCGTTGGGTTTTCGTAGGAGCGGCGGTCACGCCGCGATGGGTTTCCCGTATTGCTTGCACCAACGCATCGCATCCAATGACAGATGGCCGCGACGATGAATGCCCGACCGGGTCCGTCCCGCTCTAGCGGCGCTCGCCCCCCTCGACTCTCGACCCCGGACTGCCTTCCATGACCGACCGCGACCAGTACCTCATCACGAACGAACCCTTCTATGCGCCCCAGGGCAACGAGGTGGCGCTCTTCGAGGCGGCCTACGGGGCGCGGTTGCCGGTCATGGTCAAGGGGCCGACGGGCTGCGGCAAGTCGCGCTTCGTCGAGTACATGGCCTGGAAGCTGGAAAGGCCGCTGATCACCGTGGCCTGCAACGAGGACATGACGGCCAGCGACCTGGTGGGCCGCTACCTGCTGGAGGCCGGCGGCACCCGCTGGCTGGACGGGCCCCTGACCACGGCGGCGCGCATCGGCGCCCTCTGCTACCTGGACGAGATCGTCGAGGCGAGGCAGGACACCACGGTGGTCATCCACCCCCTGACCGACCATAGGCGCACCCTGCCCCTGGACAAGAAGGGCGAGCTGGTGCGGGCCCACCCGGACTTCCAGCTGGTGATTTCCTACAACCCGGGCTACCAGTCCCTGATGAAGGACCTCAAGCAATCCACCAAGCAGCGCTTCACCGCCTTCGATTTCGACTACCCGGCGGCGGCCCTGGAGGCCGGCATCGTCGCCCGCGAGACCGGCATCGCCGGCGAGACGGCGGAACTCCTGGTCCGGGTCGGCCATGCCGCCCGCAAGCTGAAGGGCCACGGCCTCGACGAGGGCGTGTCCACCCGGCTGCTCGTCTACGCGGCGACGCTGATCGTCGGGGGCGTGGCGCCCCGGGAGGCCTGCCGCATGGCCATGGTGCGGCCGATCACGGACGACGCGGACATCCGCGACACCCTGGACCACGCGATCGACGCCACCTTCGCCAACTTCGCCTAACGGCGGCAATGACCCTGCCCCGTTCCCCGGCGCCGCCGGCGCCGGAGTTCCGGCACCCCCAGACCGAGGCCTATTGGAAGGCGCTGGACTGTCGCTTCCCGCAGGTGGCGGCGGTCTTCGAGGAATGCCTCTACGAGGCCCTGGCGACCCTTTCCCGGCCGGGGCTGGAGGCCTACGTGGAGGCGGCCCGGGTCCTCGGCAAGCTGGGGCGGGGCGCCGAGCCGCTGCTGGCCTTCCTCGAAGGCTGGCCGCCGGCCGCGGAAGCCGTGGGCGAGGCCGCCCTGGCCGACCTGATGGCGCTGGTCCGGGCGATCCAGAAGTCCCCCAACGGCCATGCCCTGGCGCCCCTGATGCAGACCCTGGCGCCGGTCGCCCGCCGCCTCCAGTCGGGGGGCCAGATGGCGCGCTACCTGGCGGTGGCCCGGGACCTGATGGAACGGACCACGGGCTCCATCCACGGCTTCCAGCAAACCCAGCCCAGCCCCGGCCTGCCGGAGTTCTTCCGCCTGGCCCCGGACCTGCTCGCCCAGCTCACGGTGGACGGCCTCGCCGCCTGGACGGACTACGGCATCCGCAACCATGGCCGGCATCCGGAGCGGCAGCGGGAATTCTTCGCCCTCGCGTCGGCGGACAGCCGGGCCGTGCTGCAGCGGGAACGCCACGGCACCCTGTTCGCCGACGTGGAGCGGCGCCTGGGCCTCTACCTGCGCGCCCTGTGGGAAGAGGACGCGCACCTGGTGCCCTATGCCACCGGAGGCACCGGCGGCGGCCAGCCCCCGCCGAGCCCCTATTTCGCCGCCGACGGCATGCGCGTCCCCGACGTGCGCGACGACGCGGCGGGCATCGCCGGCATCGACCGCTACCGGGCCATCCTGGCCCACATGGCGGGGCACCGGCGCTGGAGCGCGTCGGTGGTGGCGGACAACTACAGCCCCCTCCAGCGCCTGGCCATCGAGTGCTTCGAGGACTGTCGGATCGACGCCCTGCTGGTCCGCCGCTACCCGGGCCTGGGGCCCGTCCTGCGGGCCGCCCATCCGCGGCCGCGGGCGGATGCCTGCGACCCGGCCACCGAGTCCTGCCTGCGCCACCGGCTGGCCATGCTCTCCCGGGCCATGCTGGACCCGGGGCACGGCTACGACGATCCGGTCCTGCTGGACTTCGTCGCCCGCTTCCATGCCGCCCTGGCGGACGGCCCCGCCTCCACCCGGGCGATGGCGGAACTGGCCCTGGCCTGGGCCGCCCGCACCCGCCGGCAGAGCGACCAGCTGGCGCGGGTCCGTTTCGAGGACACGGTGGTCGACTACCGGGACGACAACCGGCACCTGTGGACCTTCATCGAGGCCGGCGACGAGGAGGACAGCTTCGACCGCCGGCCGGAACGGCAGGACCAGGACACGGCCCGCCTGCCGCCCCGCCACTATCCGGAATGGGACTACCGCAGCCAGACCTACCGGCCCGACTGGGTGAGCGTCTACGAGTCCCTGCACCCGGCCGGCCGGGCGTCCGAGGTCGATGCGCTGCTGGCCCGGCATGCCGCCCTGGCCAAGCGCCTCAAGCGCCTGCTGGACCTGCTCAAGCCCCAGGAGAAGATGCGCATCCGCTACCAGGAGGAAGGCAGCGAACTGGACCTGGACATCGCCCTGCGCTCCTGGATCGACTACCGCTGCGGCACCACCCCCGACCCGCGCATCAACATGAGCCACGCGACGGCCGGGCGCGACATCGCGGTGCTGCTGCTGCTCGACCTCTCCGAGTCCCTCAACGACCCGGCGCCGGGCACCGGCCAGACCGTCCTCGAGCTTTCCCGGGAGGCGGTTTCCCTGCTCGCCTGGGCCATCGACCAGCTCGGCGACCGGCTGGCCATCGCCGGCTTCCGCTCCAACACCCGGCACGACGTGCGCTACCAGCACCTGAAGGGCTTCTCCGAGGCCTGGGGCGACGAGGTCAAGGCGCGGCTGGCCTCGATGGAGGCCGCCTACTCCACGCGGATGGGCGCCGCCCTGCGCCACGGGGCCCACTACCTGGCCGCCCAGAAGGCCGACAAGAAGCTGCTGCTGGTCCTCACCGACGGCCGCCCCGCCGACGTGGACGCCGAGGACGAGCGCCTGCTGGTCGAGGACGCCCGGCGCGGTGTGCTGGAGCTCGACCGCCGGGGCATCTATTCCCATTGCATCAGCCTCGACGGCCGTGCCGGCGAGTACGTCTCCGACATCTTCGGCGACCGCTACAGCGTGGTGGACAAGGTGGAGCGCCTGCCCGAGCGCCTGCCCGCCCTGTTCATTTCCCTGACCCGCTGAGGGAGCCCGCGGGGCCCCGTTGCGGCCTTGATTGCGGACTCGATCAGGGGCTTATGAAGACAATAAGAAAAAGTGAATGGCGCTTATGGTTCGGGGCCATTACATTCCCCTTGTCGGATCGCGGAAACGCGTCCGCACTTCTCCACTCCCTCCGGCAGCCGCATCGCCGGATTCACCCCCGCCCGCCAGGGCGGGGGTTCTTTCAAGGGGAGCCCGGAGGAAACGCCGAAGACCCAACGGAGGAGAGCAGGACATGATCGAAGGCCGCACCACCCTGACCCAGTTCATCATCGAGGAGCAGCGCCACGTGACGGGCGCCAGCGGCGATTTCACCGGCCTGCTGAACGACATCGCGACGGCCTGCAAGGCCATCGCCGCCTCGGTCTCCAAGGGCGCCCTGGTGGGCGTCCTGGGCAGCGCCGGGGCGGAGAACGTCCAGGGCGAGGTGCAGAAGAAGCTGGACGTGATCTCCAACGACGTGATGACCCGCTCCAACGAATGGGCCGGGCACCTGGCCGCCATGGCCTCGGAGGAGATGGACGACATCTACCCGATCCCGGCCCGCTTCCCGCGCGGCAAGTACCTGCTGGTCTTCGATCCCCTGGACGGTTCCTCCAACATCGACGTGAACATCACCGTCGGCACCATCTTCTCGATCCTGCGCAGCGCACGGCCGGGGGAGGAGGCGACGCTGGAGGACTTCCTCCAGCCGGGCACCCAGCAGGTCTGCTCCGGCTTCGCCCTCTACGGGCCTTCCACGCTGCTGGTGATCACCACGGGGCACGGCGTGAACGGCTTCACCCTGGACCGGGACGTGGGCGAGTTCATCCTCACCCACCCCAACATGCGGATCGCCGAGGACACCCAGGAATTCGCCATCAACGCCTCCAACGAGCGTTTCTGGGAGTGGCCGGTGAAGCGCTACGTAGACGAGTGCCTGGCGGGCAAGACCGGCCCCCGGGGCAAGGACTACAACATGCGCTGGATCGCCTCCCTGGTCGCCGAGACCTATCGCATCCTGACCCGCGGCGGGGTGTTCATGTACCCGAGGGACACGAAGGATCCCAGCAAGCCCGGGCGCCTGCGCCTGCTCTACGAGGCCAATCCCGTCGCCTTCATCATCGAGCAGGCCGGCGGCCGCTGCACCACCGGCCTGGAGCGCATGCTGGAGATCCAGCCGAGCGGGCTGCACCAGCGCGTGCCCCTGATCTTCGGCTCGAAGAACGAGGTGGAGCGGATCGAGCGCTACCACCAGGAACTGAAGGCCGCGGCCTGAGCGTCCGCGTCGATTAGAAATCGGTGAAATAAAGCATTGCCTGCTGCACCGATAAGAAAAAGTGAATGGTCCTTATGGATGAGCCGGGGGTAAATTCCCCCGGATGAAGGTGGCCGGCCCCTCGGCCTGCGTCATCGCCAGGAGAACAGAACATGCATGAAGGCCGCACCACCCTGACCCAGTTCATCATCGAGGAACAGCGCCGCATCAAGGGCGCGACCGGCGACTTCTCCGCCCTCCTCAACGACGTGGCCACCGCCTGCAAGTCCATCAGCCATGCGATTTCCCGCGGCTGCCTGGGCGCCGAGTCCGAGGATCCCCAGGTGCACCTGGAGCGGGCGGCCCACGAACTGATGGTCAAGTCCAACGTCTGGACGGGGCACCTGGCCGGGATGGCCTCGGAGTCCGAGCCGGGCATCACGGCGATCCCGTCCCGCTATCCGCGCGGGAAATACCTGCTCGTCTTCGATCCCCTGAACGGCTCCGGCAACCTGGACATCAACTTCATGAGCGGCACCATCTTCTCGGTGCTGCGGGCCCCCGGCGGCAGCAAGGAGGCGAAGGCGGAGGACTTCCTGCAGCCGGGCAACCAGATGGCCGCCGCCGGCTTCGTGCTCTACGGCGCCTCGACCCGGCTGGTGCTGACCACCGGCAACGGCGTCCACGGCTTCATGCTGGACAGCAACGTGGGCGAATTCGTGCTGACCCACCGCAACATCACCGTCCCCGACGACGCGAGCACCTTTGCGATCAATGCCTCCAACGAGCGCTTCTGGGAGCCGCCGGTGCGCCGCTACGTCCAGGAGTGCCTGGCCGGCAAGACGGGGCCCCGGGGACGCGACTTCGGCATGCGATGGGTCGCCTCGCTGATCGCCGAGGCCTACCGGGTGCTGATCCGCGGCGGCGTCTTCCTCTACCCGGTGGACGAGAAGACCAAGGGCCAGGGCGGCCGCCTGGGCCTGCTCTACGAGGCCAACCCCATCGCCTACATCATGGAGCAGGCCGGCGGCGGCGCCATCACCGGGCGCAACCGCATCCTCGACGTGACGCCGTCGGAACTGCACCAGCGGGCCCCCTTCATCTTCGGCTCGAAGAGCGAGGTGGATCGCATCTACGGCTACCACCAGGACTACATCGAGGGCCGGGACCACAACAGCTACGACCTGCCGCTCTTCGGCACCCGATCCCTCTTCCTCAACGATTAGGAGAACCCCATGTCGGTCAAGCACCCCGTCATCGCCATCACCGGTTCCTCCGGTGCCGGCACCTCCACGGTGACCAAGACCTTCCAGCACATCTTCCGCCGGGAGAACATCAACGCCGCCGTCGTGGAGGGAGACTCCTTCCACCGCCACGACCGCAAGGCGATGAAGGCCGCCATGGCCGAGGCGCAGCAGAAGGGAAACAACCATTTCTCCCATTTCGGCCTCGACGCCAACCTGCTCGACGAACTGGAGAACCTGTTCCGCACCTACGGCGAAACGGGCATGGGCAAACGGCGCTACTACCTCCACAACGAGGAGGAGGCCGCCCCCTACAAGCAGGAGCCGGGCACCTTCACGCCCTGGCAGGACCTGCCCGAGGGCACCGACATGCTGTTCTACGAGGGCCTGCACGGCGCCGTGGTCACCGAGCGGCACAACGTGGCCAAGCACGCCGACCTGCGCATCGGGGTCGTGCCCATCATCAACCTGGAATGGACCCAGAAGCTGCACCGGGACAAGCGGGCCCGCGGCTATTCCACGGAAGCCGTGGTGGACACCATCCTGCGTCGCATGCCGGACTATGTGAACTACATCTGCCCCCAGTTCTCCGAAACCCATGTGAACTTCCAGCGGGTGCCGACGGTGGACACGTCCAATCCCTTCGTGACGCGGGACATCCCGACGGCCGACGAGAGCTTCGTGGTCATCCGCTTCGCCAACCCGAAGGGCATCGACTTCCCCTACCTGCTGTCGATGATCCACGACGCCTTCATGTCGCGGCCGAACATCATCGTGATCCCGGGCGGCAAGCTGGAACTGGCGATGCAGCTCATCTTCACGCCGATGATCCTGCGCCTGATGGAGAACCGCCGCCGCGCCCTGTCCATCTGAGCCCGGCCGCCCGCCGGACCCGCCGCCCGCCGATTTCACTTTTCGACCCGGATTGGCCGATAATGCCGGCCTTTTCCGGGCCTTGGACCCAAAGGACCCACCCATGACCGCAACTTTCAGCGACTTCGAGCCCCCCGTGTTCAACAACCTGACCAGCGCGATCCGCGCCCTCGCGATGGACGCGGTCCAGAAGGCGAATTCCGGCCATCCCGGCGCCCCGATGGGCATGGCCGAGATCGCCGAGGTCCTCTGGAACCACCACCTGAAGCACAACCCGGCGAATCCGAAGTGGCCCGACCGGGACCGCTTCGTGCTCTCGAACGGCCACGGCTCGATGCTGATCTACGCCCTGCTGCACCTGACCGGCTACGACGTCGGCATCGATGACCTGAAGCAGTTCCGCCAGCTCCACTCGAAGACGCCGGGACATCCCGAGTACGGCTACACGCCCGGCGTCGAGACCACTACCGGCCCCCTGGGCCAGGGCCTCACCAACGCCGTGGGCATGGCCCTGGCCGAGAAGATCCTGGCGGCCGAGTTCAACCGGCCCGGCCACGACGTGGTGGACCACCACACCTACGTCTTCCTGGGCGACGGCTGCCTGATGGAGGGCATCTCCCACGAGGCCTGCTCCCTCGCCGGCACCCTGGGCCTGGGCAAGCTCGTCGTGCTCTACGACGACAACGGCATCTCCATCGACGGCCACGTCGAGGGCTGGTTCACCGACGACACGCCAAAGCGTTTCGAGGCCTACGGCTGGCATGTCGTGGCGAACGTCAATGGCCACGATCCCGAGGCCCTGCATGCCGCCATCGAAGCCGCCAAGGCGGTCACCGACAAGCCCTCTCTGATCTGCTGCAAGACCCGCATCGGCCTGGGCTCGCCCAACAAGGTCGGCACCCACGACGTGCACGGCGCGCCGCTGGGCGACGCCGAAATCGCCGCCGCCAGGCCGCACATGGGCTGGGTATTCCCGGCCTTCGAGATTCCGCAGGAAGTGTATGAGGCCTGGGATGCGCGCAAGAAGGGCGCCGCGCTGGAGTCGGCCTGGGACCTGAAGTTCGAGCGCTATGCCAAGCAGTACCCGGAGCTGGCCGTCGAATACAGGCGCCGCATGGCCGGCGAACTGCCCGCCAGCTGGGCCGAGCACGCCCGGAAGGCGATCGCCGCCGCCAACGAGAAGGGCGAGACCGTCGCCACGCGCAAGGCCTCGCAGATCGCCATCAATGCGCTGGCGCCGGCCCTGCCCGAGTTCGTCGGCGGCTCGGCCGACCTGACCGGCTCGAACCTGACCAACTGGAGCGGCTGCAAGCACGTCTCCGGCCGCACGCCCGGCAACTACATTTCCTACGGCGTGCGCGAGTTCGGCATGTCGCACATCATGAACGGCATGGCGCTGCACGGCGGCATCCTGCCCTTCGGCGGCACCTTCCTGATGTTCTCGGAATACGCCCGCAACGCCCTGCGCATGTCGGCACTGATGAAGCAGCGCGTGATCTACGTCTTCACGCACGACTCCATCGGCCTCGGCGAGGACGGCCCGACGCACCAGCCGGTCGAGCAGACCGCGACGCTGCGCATGATCCCCAACATGGACGTCTGGCGCCCCTGCGACACCGTCGAGACGATGGTGGCGTGGACGCAGGCCGTGGAAAAGCGCAGCGGCCCGTCGGCGCTGTGCCTGTCGCGGCAGAACCTGCCCTTCGTCAAGCGCGACGCCGCAACCCTTGCCGCCATCGCCAGGGGCGGCTACGTCCTCGCCGAAGCCGAGGGCAAGGCCCAGGCCGTGATCATCGCCACCGGCTCGGAAGTCGATCTCGCCCTGAAAGCCCAGGCCGAACTGGCCCAGGAAGGCATCGCGGTGCGCGTCGTCTCGATGCCCAACACCAACGCCTTCGACCGCCAGGACAAGGCCTGGCGCGACAGCGTGCTGCCCAAGGGCCTGCCGCGCGTCGCCGTGGAAGCCGGCGTCACCGGCGGATGGTACAAGTATGTCGGGCTGGAAGGCGCCGTGGTCGGCCTCGACCGCTTCGGCGAGTCGGCTCCGGCCGGCGTGCTGTTCAAGGAATTCGGCTTCACGGCGGAGAATGTCGTGAAGGTCGTGAAATCGGTTCTGTAATTTCTTTCTGGAGATCACTTCATGGATATCAAAGTCGGCATCAACGGTTTCGGACGCATCGGAAGCATGGCATTCCGTGCAATCGCCAAGGACTTTCCCGAGATCGAGGTCGTTGCCATCAACGACCTGCTCGAGCCCAGCTACCTGGCCTACATGCTGCAGTACGACTCC
>JBPOHD010000083.1:0-21986 GCA_052035955.1 Pseudomonadota bacterium | reverse complement strand
ACTTGATCAGTTCATTAAATGATTTACGTCTGAAGCAAAATCCGGCAGTCCGGGCGGACGCCGATTCGATGGGAATTCAGGCCTGGCGCGGCTTTACGGTCCCTGGCACGGCGTTCGCTAAAGGGGGCTCCACCGCCGCAGTCGGGAGTCACGACCATGAATGAAGAAAAGCCCTTCGACACCACCCGCAAGTTCGTCCGCGTCACGGAACTGAGGGAGAACGGTCTCGTCGAGTTCGAGTTCGCCATCGGCGAACCCGAGCTGTTCGTGGAACTGATCATGGCTGCACCGGCCTTCGACGAGTTCTGCGCCGCCAACAAGGTCACCTTCATCGACGAGAAGGGTCGCCTCAAGCTGGGCGACGAGGACGCGGAGTGGCGCTGGAGCCTGCGCGACGCGACCCACCAGCGCTTCAAGAAGAATCTTTGATTTCACCCGGCCGTCGGCCGGACCACAAGAGGAGGAAGCTAGATGCAAATTGATCTGCGGACCGTCAGCATCACCCCGCTGCGGCAGACCTTCGACCATGTCGCCAAGCGACTGGGCGGCGACAAGCCGGCCAGCCGCTATCAGGAAGGCACGTGGGACGTGCAGGCCAAGACCAACTACCACTATCGCCCGACCTGGGACCCGGCGCACAAGATCTTCGACGAGACGCGTACCGCCATCAAGATGAAGGACTGGTACACGTTCAAGGATCCGCGCCAGTTCTACTACGGTTCGTGGACCCAGGCCCGTGCGCGTCTTCAGGAGACGGCCGAGGCGGACATCGAGTTCGTCGAAACGCGGGGGCTTTCCTCCAACCTGTCGGCGGCGGTCCGCAAGCTGGCCCTCGAACTCTACGTGCCCCTGCGCCACGTGGAGTGGGGCGCCAACATGAACAACTCCGCCATCTGCGCCTACGGCTTCGGCACTGCCATCACCGCCCCGGCCCAGTTCCAGGGCATGGACCGTCTGGGTTCCGCCCAGTACCTGTCCCGCCTCGGGCTGCTGCTCGGCGGCCCCGACGACCTGGCGGCCGGCAAGGAAGCCTGGCTCAAGGACGCCAAGTGGCAGGAACTGCGCCGCTATGTCGAGGACAGCTTCGTCGTCGCCGACTGGTTCGAGCTCTTCGTCGCCCAGAACCTGGCCCTCGACGGCCTCATGTTCCCGCTGCTGTTCAAGCGCGTGGACGACTACCTGACCAGCCAGTCCGGTCCCGCCGTGTCCATGCTCACCCGCTTCCAGGCCGACTGGTTCGCCGATGCCTCCAAGTGGGTCGACGCCACCATCAAGACCGCGGCCGCCGAGTCCGCCGAGAACAAGGCCCAGCTCGAGGCCTGGACCAAGGCCTGGACCGCCCGCGCCGCCAAGGCCCTGCAACCCATCGTCGCCCATGCCCTGGGCGATGCCGCCGCCGGGGCCATCGACGAGGCGATGACCCAGTTCAAGGCCCGCTGCGCCAAGGCCGGCTTGGCCATCTAAGGGTCGGAGAGGAGAAGACATGTCTACCGTATTCATCGCCTTCCAGCGCACCGACGAGGTCCGCGCCATCGTCGAAGCCATCATGGAGGACAACCCCCACGCCAGGCTCGACGAGCAGCCGGGCATGGTCAAGGTGAACGCCGACGGCCGTCTGGTCGTCAAGCGCGCCACCGTCGAGGAAAAGCTCGGCCGCGACTTCGACCTGCAGGAGATGCACGTGCATCTGGTCACCCTGTCGGGCAACATCGACGAGGACGACGATCAGTTCGTCCTTGCCTGGAAACACTGAGGATCAGGAGAAAAAGCTCATGGATATGCCAGCCAAGAAACTCGGCCTCAAGGAGCGCTACGCGGCGCTCACCCGCGACCTGCACTGGGACACCACCTACCAGCCCATGGACAAGGTGTTCCCGAACGTGAACTACGAAGGGATCAAGATCCACGACTGGTCCAAGTGGGAAGACCCCTTCCGCCTGACCATGGACGGCTACTGGAAATACCAGGCCGAGAAGGAGCGCAAGCTCTACGCCATCATGGATGCCTTCGCCCAGAACAACGGGCACCTGGGCGTCACCGACGCGCGCTACATCAACACCCTGAAGCTGTTCCTGACCGGCGTCTCGCCGCTCGAGTACATGGCCCACCGAGGCTTCGCCCACGTCGGCCGCTCCTTCCCCGGCGCCGGCGCCCGGGTGGCCTGCCTGATGCAATCCCTGGACGAGATCCGCCACGCCCAGACGCAGATCCACTCGATGTCGGTCTACAACAAGCACTACAACGGCTTCCACGACTGGCAGCACATGCATGACCGGGTCTGGTACCTGTCGGTGCCCAAGTCCTTCTTCGACGACGCGATCACCGCCGGCCCCTTCGAGTACATGATCGCGATCGGCTTCGCCTTCGAGTACGTCCTGACCAACCTGCTCTTCGTGCCCTTCATCTCCGGTGCCGCCTACAACGGCGACATGGGCGCCATGGCCTTCGGCTTCTCGGCCCAGTCCGACGAGTCGCGGCACATGACCCTGGGCCTGGAGATGATCAAGTTCATCCTCGAACAGGACCCGGACAACGTGCCCATCGTCCAGCGCTGGATCGACAAGTGGTTCTGGCGCGGCTACCGCGTGCTGACCCTGGTCGCCATGATGATGGACTACATGCTGCCGAAGCGCGTCATGAGTTGGAAGGAAGCCTGGGAGATCTACGCCGAGGAAAACGGCGGCGCCCTGTTCGCCGACCTGGCCCGCTACGGCATCCGCGTGCCCAAGGGCTGGAAGCAGGCTTGCGAGGACAAGGACTACCTGTCCCACCAGGCCTGGAACGTGTTCTACAACTACGGCGCCGCCGCCCCCTTCCACACCTGGACCCCGTCCAAGGAGGACATGGACTGGCTGGCCGCCAAGTACCCGAACAGCTTCGACAAGCTCTATCGTCCGCTGTGGGAGAACTACACGCAGATGGCCGAGAGCGGCAACCGCTTCTACAGCAAGACGCTGCCGATGCTGTGCCAGACCTGCCAGATCCCGATGTTCTTCACCGAGCCCGGCGACCCGACCAAGATCTGCTACCGGGAATCGGAATACAAGGGCGAGAAGTACCACACCTGCTCCGACGGCTGCAAGGAGATCTTCGACAACGAGCCCGAGAAGTACATCCAGTCCTGGCTGCCGGTGCACCAGATCTACCAGGGCAACTGCTTCGAGCCCGGCACCGATCCGACGGCCCCCGGCTTCGACCCCCTGATCGCGGTGCTGCAGTGGTACCACATGAACATCGGCCGCGACAACTTCGACTTCAACGGCATCGAATTCGGCAAGGGCTCGGAGGACAAGAACAACTTCGAGAAGTGGAAAGCGATGTCCACCGGGAACATGTGAGGAGGAAACCATGACGACTGCTGCAATCGGAAAATACGAATTCGCGCCGATGGATCCGGTGGAGAAGTTCCCGGCGCCGCTGCTCTACTTCGGCTGGGAAGACCACCTGATGTTCTGCGCGCCCTACTGCGTGCCCTTCCCGCCGACGCTGCCCTTCGGCGCGATGTGCCAGGGCCCGTTCAAGGACATCTACGGCGTCCATCCGGACTTCGCCAAGATCGACTGGGACAAGGTCGAATGGTTCAAGTCGGGCCAGCCGTGGAAGCCGGATTATTCCAAGAGCCTGGCGGAGAACGGCCTGAAGCACAAGGACGTGATCCGCTTTCGCACCCCCGGCCTCACCGGCCTGAAGGGCAGCTGCCACTGAGCCTGCGATGAAGCAAGGCGGGACGGCCCCGGCCGTCCCGCCGATTCAAGCGAACAGAACCCCATGAGCTACCAACTGACCATCGAGCCGCTGGGCCAGACCATCGAGGTGGAGGAGGGCCAGACCATCCTCGACGCCTCCCTGCGCGCCGGCATCTACCTGCCCCACGCCTGCTGCCACGGCCTCTGCTCCACCTGTCGCGTGCAGGTGCTCGACGGCGAATACGAACACGGCGAGGCCACCACCTTCGCCCTGATGGATTACGAGCGGGAGGAGGGCAAGTGCCTCGCCTGCTGCGCCACGCTGCAATCGGACGCCGTCATCGAGGCGGAGATCGACGAGGAGCCGGACGCCCGGGTGATCCCGGTCCAGGATTTCACCGGCCGGGTCTCCCGCATCGAGGCCCTGACGCCCACCATCAAGGGCGTCTTCGTCGAACTGGACCACGACCTGGACTTCCAGGCCGGCCAGTACATCAACCTGCACGTGCCGGGCCAGGCCCAGTCGCGGGCCTTTTCCCTGGCCAATGCGCCGTCGAAGCGGCGCGAGGCGGAACTGAACATCCGCCTGGTGCCCGGCGGCGCCGCCACCACCTGGGTGCACGAGCGCCTCGCCGTCGGCGACAGCGTCAAGCTGTCCGGGCCCTACGGCCGCTTCTTCGTCAGGAAATCGGCCGACGTGCCGCTGATCTTCTTCGCCGGCGGGTCCGGCCTTTCCAGCCCGAGGTCGATGATCCTCGACCTGCTGGAAGAGGGCTTCGACAAGCCGATCACCCTCTGCTACGGCGCCCGCAATCGGGCCGAGCTCTACTACCACGACGACTTCCTGGCGCTGGCCGCGAAGCACCCGAACTTCCGCTACGTGCCGGCCCTTTCCGACGAGCCGGCCGGTTCCGCGTGGACGGGCTTCCGGGGCTTCGTGCACGAGGCCGCGAAGGCCCATTTCGACAACGATTTCCGCGGCCACAAGGCCTATCTGTGCGGGCCGCCGGTGATGATCGACGCCTGCATCACGACCCTGATGCAGGGGCGCCTGTTCGAACGCGACATCTACACCGAAAAGTTTTTTTCGGCGGCCGACGCCCAGCAGGTGCGCAGTCCGCTGTTCAAGAAGATCTGACGCGGAAGACCCTGACAAGGACACGGTTGAGCATGGCCGCCTACACCGTTACGATCGAAGACACCGGGGAGACCTACCGCTGTCCCGATTACAAGACCCTGCTCGAAGGCATGGAGGCCCTGGCCAAGAAGGGAATTCCGGTCGGTTGCCGCGGCGGCGGCTGCGGCGTCTGCAAGGTGGAGATCGTCGCCGGCACGTACAGCAAGCGCGTGATGAGCCGGGACCATGTGAGCGAGGAGGAGGAGGCCGCCCACCAGGTGCTGGCCTGCCGGGTCAAGCCGACCAGCGACGTCACGTTGCGGGTCCTGGGAAAGATGAAGAAGAACGTCTGCCGCGACGTGAATGCGGCAATCGCTGAGTAGCAGTTCAATCCAACGGAGAAGGAGATTACAAGATGGCAATGACTGGCGTACTGCGCCCCGGCCATGCGGTGGTGAGGGTGCTCGACCTGGAGGAGTCCGTCGATTTCTACGGCCGCGTGATGGGGCTCAAGGAAACCGGGCGTGACAAGAACGGCCGGGTCTATTTCAAGTGCTGGGACGAGCGGGACCACAACAGCTTCGTGATCCGCAAGGCGGATCGGGCCGGCCTCGACGCCTTCGGCTTCAAGGTGCGCGACAAGGCGACCCTGGAAAAGCTCGACTCCGACCTCAAGGCCTACGGTGTCGCCACCGAGCGCATGCCGGCCGGCGAGATGCTGGAGACCGGCGAGCGGGTGCGCTTCCAGGTGCCCACCGGCCACACCATCGAGCTCTACGCCGACAAGAAGGACGTCGGCAACGGCATGCCCTACGTGAATCCGGAAGCCTGGACGCCCGATGCGGAAAGGGGCATCGCCCCCATCCGCATGGACCACTGCCTGATCTACGGCGGCGACATCGACGGCAACCGGAAGCTGTTCGAGGAAGTTCTCGGCTTCAGCCTGGTCGAGCGCGTCAAGCTGGAGGACGGCGTGACCGACCTGGCCACCTGGCTGACCTGCTCGACCAAGGCCCACGACATCGCCATGGTCCGCCATGCGGAGGACGGCAAGCTGCACCATGTTTCCTTCCTGCTCGATTCCTGGGAGCGGGTCCTGCGTGCCGCCGACCTGATGTCCATGAACCGCGTGTCCATCGACATCGGCCCGACCCGCCACGGCGTCACCCGCGGCACGACCATCTATTTCTTCGACCCCTCGGGGAACCGGATGGAAACCTTCTGCGGCGGCTACAACTGGTATCCGGACATGCAACCGGTCACGTGGACCTGGGATGAGGTCGGAGCCGGCGTCTTCTACCACGACCGCAAGCTCAACGAGCGCTTCCTGAGCGTGGTGACCTGAGGCCTCCCAGCGGGATGCCCGGCAGCAGGGGGGGAGGCGCCCGGCGGGTGCTTCCCCCTTTTTGCCTTGTGCGGTGGGCTCTCGAATCCAGGATTTCGCGGGCAAGCCCGCTCCTACAGGGTCTCGCGGCGCGGATGGGTTTTGTAGGAGCGGGCTTGCCCGCGAAAAGGGCGCCGCCCGCGCAAAACGCCAAGGCGGCGAGAGTCATCGAAGTGGGTTGCGAAATCTCGAGATTTGCTATTGACGTCGAGATTAAATTTCTATATCGTTGCCAACTTTCCGGAGGAGCAGGGGCATGAAGACCGCCGTTGACCAGAAGATCATCGATTGGGAAGCCGCCCACGGGGCTACCCGCGCCGCCGTCGAAAAGGCCGAGGCCATGGGCGTGCGGATCAACGTCGCCGTGGTGGACCGGGGCGGCAACCTGGTCTCCTTCCTGCGCATGCCCGGCGCCTTCATCCATTCCATCGACCTCGCCATCGACAAGGCCTACACCGCCGCCAGCTTCGGCTTCCCGACCAAGGCCTGGATGGGCGCCGTCGGCCACGACGATGGCATGAAATTCGGCTTTTCCGCGCAGCCGCGGCTGATCGTCTTCGGTGGCGGCCTGCCGATCAGGTTGGCCGGGGAGAGCGAGTGGATAGGCGGCATCGGCGTCTCCGGCGCTTCCGAATCCCAGGACGAGGAAATTGCCCTGGCCGGCCTGCAGGCCGTCGGCCTCGGCGCCTGACAACGTAGAGCAGAGGACACCCATGAAACGCATCCTGAACTTCATCAACGGCGAATTCGTCGGCGCCGGCAAGGACTTCGACAAGCGCTCCCCCCTGACCAACCAGGTCATCGCCACCGTGGCAGAGGCGACCAAGGCCGAGGTGGACGTGGCCGTGCTGGCCGCCCGCGCCGCCCTCGACGGCCCCTGGGGCAAGATGACCGTGGTCGAGCGGGTGGACATGCTCTACGCGGTGGCCAACGAGATCAACAACCGCTTCGACGAGTTCCTCGCCGCCGAATGCGCCGACACCGGCAAGCCGCGCAGCCTGGCCTCCCACATCGACATCCCGCGCGGCGCGGCCAATTTCAAGATCTTCGCCGACGTGATCAAGAACGTTCCCACCGAGTTCTTCGAGATGGCCACCCCGGACGGCAAGGGCGCCATCAATTACGGCTACCGCAAGCCCGTGGGCGTGGTCGGCGTCATCTGCCCCTGGAACCTGCCCCTGCTGCTGATGACCTGGAAGGTGGGCCCGGCCCTGGCCTGCGGCAACACGGTCGTCGTCAAGCCCTCCGAGGAAACGCCGCAGACCGCCACCCTGCTCGGCGAGGTGATGAACAAGGTGGGCGTGCCCAAGGGCGTCTACAACGTGGTGCACGGCTTCGGCCCCAACTCGGCCGGCGAGTTCGTCACCAGCCATCCCAAGGTGGACGCCATCACCTTCACCGGCGAGACGCGCACCGGCGAGGTGATCATGAAGGCCGCCGCCACCGGCGCCCGTCCCGTCTCCCTGGAGATGGGCGGCAAGAACGCCGCCATCGTCTTCGCCGATTGCGACTTCGACGCCGCCATCGAGGGCACGATGCGTTCGGCCTTCGTGAACTGCGGCCAGGTCTGCCTGGGCACCGAGCGGGTCTATGTGGAACGGCCGATCTTCGACAAGTTCGTCGCCGCCCTCAAGAAGGGCGCCGAGGCCCTGAAGCCCGGCGTGCCCGAGGACAAGGACACGGGCATCGGCCCGCTGATCAGCAAGGAGCACCAGAACAAGGTGCTCTCCTACTACAAGGTCGCCAAGGAGGAGGGTGCCACCATCGTCACCGGCGGCGGCGTGCCCTCCATGCCCGGCGAGCTGGTCGACGGCTGCTGGATCCAGCCGACCATCTGGACCGGCCTGCCCGAGAACGCCCGCATCATGAAGGAGGAGATCTTCGGCCCCTGCTGCCACATCGCCCCCTTCGACACGGAAGAGGAAGTGCTGGCCAAGGCCAACGACAACGAATACGGCCTGGCCACCGCCATCTGGACCCAGAACGTCTCCCGCGCCCACCGCGTGGCGCAGAAGATGGAGGTGGGCCTGGCCTGGGTGAACTCCTGGTTCCTGCGCGACCTGCGCACCGCCTTCGGCGGCGCCAAGCAGTCCGGCATCGGCCGCGAGGGTGGCGTGCACTCCCTGGAGTTCTATACCGAGCTGAAGAACGTCTGCATCAAGCTGTAAGCGGCGCGCCCTACCAAGAGGACACCATGGACCAGAAACTCATCGAAACGCTCGGCGACGAGCTCTACGGGGCCCTGACCTCCCGCCAGGTCATCGACCCCCTGACCAGCCGCCATCCCGACATCACCATCGAGGACGCCTACCACATCCAGCAGCGCATGCTGGCCCGCCGCCTTGAGAAGGGCGAGAAGGTGGTCGGCAAGAAGATCGGCGTCACCAGCGCCGCCGTCATGAACCTGCTCGGCGTCCGCCAGCCCGACTTCGGCTACATGCTGGACGGCATGATCTACAACGAGGGCGAGGCCGTTCCCATGGACACCCTGATCCAGCCCAAGGCCGAGGGCGAGATCGCCTTCCTGATGAAGAAGGACCTGATGGGCCCCGGCGTCGGCGTCTCCGACGTGCTGGCCGCCACCGAAGGCGTGATGACCTGCTTCGAGATCGTGGACAGCCGCATCCGCGACTGGAAGATCAAGATCCAGGACACCGTCTCCGACAATGCCTCCTGCGGCGTCTTCGTCCTCGGCGACCGGCTGGTGGATCCGCGCCAGGTGGACCTCTCCACCTGCGGCATGGTGCTGGAAAAGAACGGCGACATCGCCTGCACCGGCGCCGGCGCGGCGACCCTCGGCAACCCGGTCAATGCCATGGTCTGGCTGGCCAACACCCTGGGCCGCCTGGGCATTCCGCTGAAGGCCGGCGAGATCGTCCTCTCCGGCTCCCTGGGCCCCATGATCCCCATCCAGCGCGGCGATTTCCTGCGTTGCACGATCGGCGGCATCGGCGGCTGCTCGGTGAGGTTTTTCTGATCGAACCAAGGCATTCGACGCAGAGAGCGCAGAGAGCGCAGAGAGCACAGAGAATGAATCATCTCATTCGAATGGTTTTCTCCGTGCCCTCTGCGTCCTCTGCGGTGAAAATGATTTTTCAAAGGAATCTCCCATGAGCAAGAAAATCAAGTGTGCCCTGATCGGGCCCGGCAACATCGGTACCGACCTGTTGTACAAGCTGAAGCGCAGCCCCGTCCTCGAGCCCGTCTGGATGGTCGGCGTCGATCCCACCTCCGAGGGCCTGAAGCGCGCCCGCGACATGGGCCTGAAGACCACCGACCAGGGCATCGACGGCCTGGTGCCCCACATCAAGGCCGACGGCGTCCAGATCGCCTTCGACGCCACTTCGGCCTACGTCCATGCGGAGAACAGCCGCAAGGTGAACGAACTCGGCGTGCTGATGATCGACCTGACGCCGGCCGCCATCGGCCCCTACTGCGTGCCGCCGGTGAACCTCGTCGAACACGTCGGCAAGGGCGAGATGAACGTGAACATGGTCACCTGCGGTGGCCAGGCCACCATCCCCATGGTGGCGGCGATCTCGCGCGTGCAGCCGGTGGCCTACGGCGAGATCATCGCCACCGTCTCCTCCAAGTCCGCGGGCCCCGGCACGCGCAAGAACATCGACGAATTCACCCGCACCACGGCGGGCGCCGTGGAGCGCGTGGGCGGCGCGAAGAAGGGCAAGGCCATCATCATCATCAACCCGGCCGAGCCGCCGCTGATCATGCGCGACACCGTCCATTGCCTCACCGAGGGCGAGCCCGACCAGGCGAAGATCACGGAATCGATCCACGCCATGATCAAGGAAGTGCAGAAGTACGTGCCCGGCTACAAGCTGGTCAACGGTCCGGTCTTCGACGGCAAGCGCGTCTCCGTCTTCATGGAGGTCGAAGGCCTGGGCGATTTCCTGCCCAAGTACGCCGGCAACCTGGACATCATGACCGCCGCCGCCGCCCGCACCGCCGAGATGTTCGCCGAGGAAATCCTCGCCGGGCGTCTGACCCTGAAAGCCGCCTGAGGAGACGACCATGACAGTCAAAGGCAAGAAGATCACCGTCCATGACATGACCCTGCGCGACGGCATGCATCCCAAGCGCCACCTGATGACGCTGGAGCAGATGAGGGCGGTTGCCGTGGGCCTCGACGAGGCGGGCATTCCGCTGATCGAGGTGACCCATGGCGACGGCCTGGGCGGCTCCTCGGTGAATTACGGCTTCCCGGCCCACACCGACGAGGAATACCTCTCCGCCGTCATCCCGCTGATGAAGCGGGCCAAGGTGTCCGCCCTGCTGCTGCCCGGCATCGGCACGGTGGACCACCTGAAGATGGCCAAGGAACTCGGCGTCAATACCATCCGCGTCGCCACCCACTGCACCGAGGCCGACGTCTCCGAGCAGCACATCACGCTGGCGCGCAAGCTGGAGATGGATACCGTCGGCTTCCTGATGATGAGCCACATGAACGACGCCAAGGGCCTCGTCTCCCAGGCCAAGCTGATGGAGGGCTACGGCGCCAACTGCATCTACATCACCGACTCCGCGGGCCACCTGCTGCCCGACGGCGTCAAGGAACGCCTGTCCGCGGTGCGCGAGGCGCTGAAGCCCGAGACGGAACTGGGCTTCCACGGCCACCACAACCTGGCCATGGGTGTCGCCAACTCCATTGCCGCGGTCGAAGTCGGCGCCAACCGCGTCGATGCCGCCGCCGCGGGCCTGGGCGCCGGTGCCGGCAACACGCCTATGGAAGTCTTCATCGCCGTCTGCGACCTGATGGGCATCGACACCGGGGTGAACGTGGCGAAGATCACCGACGTCGCCGAGGACCTGGTGGTGCCGATGATGGACTTCCCGATCCGCATCGACCGCGACGCGCTGACCCTCGGTTATGCCGGGGTCTACGGCTCCTTCCTGCTCTTCGCCAAGCGTGCCTCGGTGAAGTACGGCATCCCGGCCCGCGAGATCCTGGTCGAACTGGGCCGCCGCGGCATGGTCGGCGGCCAGGAGGACATGATCGAGGACGCTGCCATGACCATGGCCAAGGAGCGCGGCCTGCTCAAGGTCGCCTGAACCGGTATCCGGAGAGACCCATGAAACTCGACAAGGCAACCATAGACAAACTGGCCGAGCACCTCGAGAACTGCGAACTGCAGGCCCATGACACGCTGAAGATCACCGACGACCATCCGGACATGGATTTCGAGGACGCCTACGCGATCCAGGACGAGATCCGCCGCCGCAAGGTCGCCCGGGGCGCCCGCATCATCGGCCTCAAGGCCGGCCTCACCTCCTACGCCAAGATGAAGCAGATGGGCGTCGAGACGCCCTGCTTCGGCTTCCTGGCCGACTACTTCGCCGTCCCGGACGGCGGCGAGGTCAAGTTCGACGAACTCATCCATCCGAAGGTCGAACCGGAAATCGTCTTCGTCACCAAGGCGCCCCTCAAGGGCCCTGGCTGCCACATCGGCAGCGTGCTGGCCGCCACCGATTTCGTGATGCCCGGCATCGAGGTGATCGACTCCCGTTACCGGGATTTCAAGTTCGACCTGAAGAGCGTCGTCGCCGACAACTGCTCATCGGCGCGCTACGTCATCGGCGGCCGCATCCGCCCGGTGGCCGACCTGGACCTGCGCACCCTGGGCGTCGTGCTGGAGAAGAACGGCCAGATCGTCGCCCTCGGCGCCGGCGCCGCCGTGCTCGGCCATCCGGCCGCCGCCGTGGCCATGCTGGCCAACCACCTGGGCGAGCGGGGCGAGGAAATCCCGGCCGGCTCGCTGATCCTTTCCGGCGGCATCACCGAGGCGGTGATGGTGCAGAAGGGCGATAATGTCAGCCTGCGCATCCAGGACCTGGGTAGCGTCAGTTGCCGATTCGTCTAAGGAGAGTCTCCATGCCATTCGCCCAGATTTACATGATCGAAGGCCGCACGGCCGAACAGAAGAAGGCCGTCATCCAGAAGGTGACCCAGGCCATCCACGAAGCCGTCGGCGCCCCCGTCGAGAACATCCGCGTCTGGATCCACGACGTGCCCAAGGAGCAGTGGGGCATCGCCGGAAAGACCGCCGCGGAGCTGGGCCGCTAGCGGCCCCGAGGAAAAGTGTGTGTCACTGGGCGCCTGCGGGCGCCCTTTTTTCTTCGGCGACTTCGGTAACGATTCTCCCGGAGTCTCCCGTGCGCGTCCCAGCCCTGGACCGAAACTCCTCGATGTGTGCCTTTCCGTCAGGACGAAGGGCGGCGGCGCATTACATCTCCACCTGGGTCCCCAGTTCGACGACCCGGTTGGGCGGCAGGCCGAAGAAACTGGCCGCATTGCCGGCATTGCGGAACATCGCGACGAAGATCTTCTCCCGCCAGAACTGCATTTCCGAGCCGAACCTGGGGATCAGGGTCTCCCGGCCCAGGAAATAGGACGTGTCCATGGCGTCTAGGTCGAGGCCGTCCTCTTCGCACCAAGCGAGCGCGGCCGGGATGTCCGGATGCTCCATGAATCCGTAATGCACCTTCACCCGCCAGAAATCGTTCGCCATGCGCCGCACGGATACGCGCCGGGAGTCGGTGCAGTGGGGCACGTCCAGCACCACCACCGACACCAGGACGTTGCGCTCGTGGAGCGCCTTGTAATGCTTGAGGCTGTGCAGCATGGCATTGGGCACCGTCTCGAGGCTCGGCGCCAGGAACACGGCCGTTCCCGGCACCCGGGTGACGCCGTCGTCCATGCCGGCGACGAAGCCCTCGAGGTCCATGGCATCCGCGGTGAGCCGCTTGCGGAGCACGTCGCGGCCCAGCTTCCAGGTCGAGAGCAGCAGGTAGACGCCCAGACCGAACACCAGGGGAAACCAGCCACCGTCATGGATCTTCACCGAATTCGCGGAGAAGAAGGCCAGGTCGATGAGGGCGAACGGCAAGGCGCCTAGGAAGGCGCGCCAGGGCGCCCAGCCCCAGACGTGGCGGGCGACCACATAGGCCAATATGTCGGTGATGAACATCGTGCCGGTGACGGCGATGCCGTAGGCAGCGGCCAGGTTGGACGAACTTCCGAAGCCGATGACGAGGGCCACGACCGCCAGCAGCAGGGTCCAGTTGATGCCCGGCAGGTAGATCTGGCCGATCTGCTGGTCGGAGGTATGGCTGATTTCCATGCGCGGCGAGAAACCCAGCTGGATTGCCTGCTGGGTGATGGAGAACGCACCCGAAATGACGGCCTGGGAGGCGATCACGGTGGCCACCGTCGATAGCGCGACCATCGGCAGCAGCAGGACATCGGGCGCCAGCCGGTAGAACGGATTTTCGATGGCGGCGGCATCCCGCAACAGCAGGGCCCCCTGGCCGAAGTAGTTGAGCAGCAGGGCGGGCAGGACGAGGCCGAACCAGGCGTACTGGATGGGCTTCTGTCCGAAATGCCCCATGTCGGCGTAGAGGGCCTCGGCACCCGTCAGGGCCAGGACCGTGGCCCCCAGGGCCAGGAAGCCGAGCACGGGATTTCCGGCGAAGAAGCGCACCGCATGGGTCGGATCCAGGGCACGGAGCACCGTGGGGTTCTCGGCGATGCTCAGGATACCCAGGGCGGCGAGGGTGAAGAACCAAAGGACCATGATGGGCCCGAACAGGACGCCCACCGCCGCGGTGCCTCGCCGCTGGACCATGAACAGGGCGACCAGGATGACGAGGGAAATCGGCAGCACATAGGGCTTGAAGGCGGGTGTTGCAACCTCCAGTCCCTCGACGGCGGAAAGCACGGAGATGGCCGGCGTGATCACGCCGTCGCCGTAGAACAGGGCCGCCCCGAAGAGGCCCAGCACCAGGACGAAGCGGCGCGCGCGGGAATCCTCGGGCAGGGGCCGCATCGCCAGGGCCATCAGTGCCATGATGCCGCCCTCGCCCTTGTTGTCGGCGCGCATGATGAAGGCCACGTACTTCAGGCTGACGACGACCATCAGGGACCAGAAGAACACCGACAGGATGCCCAGCACGTTGTCCGGCGTGATCGGCACCGGATGATGGGCGCCGCCGAATACCTCCTTGATGGCATAGAGGGGGCTGGTGCCGATGTCCCCATAGACGACGCCCAAGGCCGCCAGCGCAAGGGGGGCCAGTTTCCCGGGGATATGCGAATCCTGCATTGGGTGCCTCGCGTTTCAGGGTTGGAAACGGTAGCCGACGCCGGTTTCCGTCAGGATGTGGCGTGGGCGGGTCGGGTCGTACTCGAGCTTCTGGCGCAGGCGACCCACGTACACCCGGAGGTAGTGGGTGTTCTCGCGGTTGCCCGGCCCCCATACCTTGTCCATCAGGAATCGCTGGGTGAGGACGCGCCCCGGGTTGGTGACCAGCAGCGCGAGCAGGTCGTATTCCTGGGGCGTCAGGTGAAGCTCCTCGCCGGCGCGCGAAATGACGTGGCGGGCCAGGTCCATCTCGACGTCGCCGAAGGCATGCAAGGCCCCGGCATTTCCCTGGGACTGGTGGCGCCGGAGCATGGCGCGGATGCGGGCACGCAATTCCCCGACGCCGAAGGGTTTGGTCAGGTAGTCGTCGGCGCCCGCATCGAGGGCGGCGATCTTGTCCGGTTCGGCCACGCGCGCGGAGAGCACGAGGATGGGCACTGCCGACCAGTTGCGCAGTTCCCGGATGAAGGCCACGCCATCCCGGTCCGGCAGGCCCAGGTCGAGGACGACCAGGTGGGGCGCCTCCCGGGCCGCCGCCGCCAGGCCCTGGGCGACCGAACCGGCCTCGCGGGTCCGGCAGCCTTCCTCGGCGAGGGCCGTGCAGACGAAGCCGCGAATCTGGGGTTCGTCCTCGATGACGAGGGCGATGGGAGACGCATCGCTCACCGTTCCTCCTCTTCCACCGTCGGCGGTGTCTGGCAGGGGAGCGTGAAGCGGACGCAGGCGCCTTCCGGGAGGTTCTCGGCCCAGATGCTCCCGCCGTGGGCGGTCACGATGGACTTGCAGATGGCGAGCCCGAGGCCGACCCCGGGAAGGTTCGATTCCTCCCGGCCGCGCACGAAAAGGTCGAACATGGCCGGAACGCGGTCGGGCGGGAACCGGGATCCCTCGTTGCAGACGGAGACGATCACGTCCCCCCGGACCCGCGATGCGGACAGGGTGACAGGCGACCCGGGCCCGGAATACTTGAAGGCATTGTCGAGCAGGTTGCAAAGCACCCGTTCCACGAGGACGGCGTCCAGGTGCAGCAGGGGCAGGTCCTCCGCCAGGCTTACCTGGACGCGCCTGCCCGGTGAGGCCCCCTCGGCGAGGCGCAGGCTGCTGCCGACGACATCGTCCAGGGGCTGCCATTCGCGGCGCAATGCCGAGTGGGTGCCCTGCAGGCGCGCCATGTCGAGCAGGTCGGAAAGGAGGCGGTGCATTGCCTGCGCCTGATTGCGGATGACGGCAGCGGTCTCGGCGATGTCGGGCGGCAGCGGTCGATCCGGACGGGCCAGGGTGTCGGCCAGCCCGACCAGCGTGGTCAGGGGCGTGCGCAGGTCGTGGGAAAGGGAGGACAGCACCGAGGTGCGCAGGCGCTCCTCGGCGACCTGGAGTTCCGCCTTTCGGGTGGCCTCGGCGAAGTGCAGGCGTTCCACGGCCAGCGCTATCAGAGAGGCGACCGCCTCGATGGCCTCGCGCCGGTCGCGCAGGTCCTGGGGGTCGATGGAGCGGGGAGTGACGGCCAGCACGCCACTCACGCGGGAGGAGGCGCAAAGGGGGAAAAAGGCGATGGCCACGCCGACGCCGGCCAGGGAGTCGGCCTCGATCACCGTCCCGTGCTGGAAGGCGGATCTCGCGAAACTCGATTCGAGGGCGCCCAGGGCGTGGTGCCCGCCGGCTTGGTCCGCCAGGTTCCCGTCATCGGCGGCGAGGAGCAGGTTCGCATCCAGGGCGCGTCCGTCGAGGAATTGCCTGGCTGCCTCGAACATCTGTTCCAGGTCATGGGCGCCGGCCATGCCCCTGGCCGCCTCGTAAAGCTGCCTTGCCTCCGTTTCCCGTTCCCGGGCCTGGCGCGTCTGGTCGGCAAGGCGTGAAGCGAGGTGGGCAGTGACCAGTCCGACGGCGAGCATGACGGCGAAGGTCACCAGGTACTGGGCGTCGGCGACGGCGAAGGAAAGCTGGGGCGGGACCAGGAAGAAATCGAACAGTGCGACCGCCAGGAAGGAGGCCATCACGGCCGGACCCCGGCCGAAGAAGGTGGCGACCAGGAACACCGCGAGCAGGAACAGCATCACGATGTTGGCCAGGTCCAGGTAGGCGTGGAGCGGCAATGCCGCTGCCGCGGTCGCACAGCAGATCGCTGTTGCCGAAGCGTAACCGGCGGCGGGGCTTACGGAGGCGGGGGGCGTGGCGCCCGGCGAAGGCATGGGTGTCGTGCAGTGAGCCGATGTTGCTGGCCAGTGTCCTACAGGCTACGTAAATTTGGTGTAAACGCCACGGCGGCCGGCTTTCCTCTGCGGCCGGCGGTCCTGCGCATCCCGGATAGCCGGGGCCTCGTTCCTTTCTGACGTCGCCGCCGTCGCTGCTCCGCCGGGAAAGCGCTATCCTATTGCTTAAGACATAGATTGGAAGGCAGGCCCGGGGGTCTTTCCTTAGCCCGGGGGGATCGAGGAAGAGGGCGTTCCGGCTGGATCGGACAGGCGGACCGGCAGCCGGAAGGGAGTGTCCCGCCGCCGCGGAAGGAAAGCGTGGAAGCTCAAGCAACAACGGCTGCCGACACTGGTCGATGGAGGGGCGACGCTGTCTCGAACGCCTGGGAGCACTCGCCCGTCTTCCCGCGCATCGCCGGCAGTTTTCTCATCCTCGGTGCCATCGCATTCCTGATCGGACTTTCGTTCGCGGCTCCGGATCAACTCCTGACGGTGCGCGGGGCGGGTCCGGTGGTGCTGGCCCTGCTGGGCGCGGTCGGCAGGGTTCTGGTGGCGCGCAATCGGGTGCGGGCCGCTTCCTTCATCCTGATCTTCGGCACCTGGGCTTACATCTCGGCGATTTCATTCTTCGTCGGCGGGCTGCGTTCGACCTCGGTGTTCGTCTATCCCCTGGTCATCGTCATGGCCGGATGGCGGCTCGGGCCGCGGTTCGCCGGGATCCTGGCCGCAGCCACGATTGCCGTGTGTATCGGCTTCCATCAGGCAGAGGCCCGCGGTGTCCTTCCCGTGCCGCCGGCGACCTCGCCGTTCCTGTTGCTCATCGTTCTATCCTTCGTGTTCGCCTTTTCGGCAACCCTGGTCACCCACCTCGTCCGTTCCTATCGCGATCGCCTGGACGACGTGACCCGTCTCGGCAACGACCTGGCGCGGACGGCCTCCGAGCTCCAGGCCCGGGAGGCGGATCTGAATCGCGCCCAGGGCGTGGCCCATGTCGGCAGCTGGACGTTCGACCTCGAGCAGGACTCGATCCGCCTTTCGGCGGAGACCTGCCGCATTTTCGGCGTTCCCGAAGGCACCCGGACCGACTACGCGAACTACCTCAACCGCGTCCATCCGGATGACCGCGAGGCGGTGCACCGGGCCTGGCGCATGGCCACCGAAGGAGGCGGGTCCTTTCGTCAGGAACACAGGATCCTGTCGGGGGACGGGGTCCGCTGGATCCGGCAGATTGCCGAGGTCCAGCGCGATGCGGTCGGCCAGCCGCTGCGCGGCATCGGCACGACCCAGGACATCACCGAGGCCAAGGAAGCCGACGTGGCGCTGCGCGCCAGCGAAGCCAGGTACCGGGACCTGGCCACCATGCTGCGCCTGATGTGCGACAACGTCCCCGACATGATCTGGGCGAAGGACCTGGAGAAGCGCTACCTTTTCGCCAACAAGGCCCTCTGCGATCAACTCCTGGGTGCCGAGGGGACGGACGAACCCTTGGGGAGAAGCGACCTCTTCTTCGCCCGGCGCGAGCGGGAAAGGCACCCGGAGGATCCCCATTGGCACACCTTCGGCGAGGTCGGCCAGGACAGCGATCCCATCACCTCGGCCGAAGGCAACGCCGGGGAATTCGAGGCGTACGGCAACGTCCGCGGGAGATTCCGCTACCTGCGGGTCCACCAGGCACCGTTCGTCAATGCCGAGGGACGCGTCATCGGCACGGTGGGCTCTGCGCGGGACGTCACGGAACGGCGCCAGGTCGAACGGGAACTGGAGCGGCACCGGCTGCACCTGGAGGAACTGGTTCGGGAGCGCACGGCGGACCTGACGGTGGCCAAGGAGGCCGCCGAGGCGGCCAACGTCGCGAAGAGCGCGTTCCTGGCCAACATGTCGCACGAAATCCGAACCCCCCTCAACGCCATCACCGGCATGGCACACCTCATGAGGCGTTCGGGCGTGAGCCCGGAGCAGGCCGGGCGGCTGGACAAGATCGACGTCGCGGGCCAGCACCTGCTGGAGATCGTCAATGCGGTCCTGGACCTCTCCAAGATCGAGGCGGGCAAATTCGAGCTCGAGGAGGCCGGGGTCAGCGTGGAGAGCCTCGTGACCGACGTCTCGACCATGCTGGCCGAGCGGGCGCTGGCCAAGAAACTCGACCTCGTGGTTGAAGCGGGTTCATTTCCGGGAAACCTGCTGGGCGATGCCACCCGCATCCGGCAGGCCTTGCTCAATTACGTGACCAACGCCATCAAGTTCACCGAAACCGGTCGCATCGTCCTGCGGGCGGTGCCCGCCGCGGAAACGGCGGACAGCCTGACGGTCCGCTTCGAGGTGAATGACACAGGCATCGGCATCGCGGCGGAAACCCTCGCCAGACTTTTTTCCCCCTTCGAGCAGGCGGACAACTCCGTGACGCGCAGGTACGGGGGAACGGGCCTTGGACTGGCCATCACCAGGCGGATTGCCCAGGCCATGGGAGGCGACGCGGGTGTGGTCAGCGCGCCCGGCGCCGGGAGCACATTCTGGTTCTCGGTTCGGTTGAGGAAGGGCAGTACGCCCGCGGGTCGCGGGTACGCGGGAGACGGGGAGGACGCGGAAGCGACGCTGGGGCGGGATTTCCGCGGCTCGCGGATACTCCTCGTCGAGGACGAACCGATCAACCGCGAGGTCACGCTGGGCCTGTTGGAGGATCTTGGATTGTCGGTCGACGTCGCGGAGGACGGAGTCGAGGCCGTCGAGCAGGTCGGCCGGATGCCTTACGACCTGGTCCTGATGGATGTGCAGATGCCGCGCATGGACGGTCTGGAGGCGACGCGGCGGATACGCGGATTTCCAGCCGCCAGGGGGCTTCCCATCATCGCCATGACCGCGAACGCTTTCGCCGAGGACAAGGCCCATTGTCTCGAAGTGGGCATGAACGACTTCGTTGCCAAGCCCGTGGATCCGGATGTCCTCTTTTCGACCGTCTTGAAATGGCTTGCGCGAGGCATCGACACCGGAGGAGGTCAGGTCGCCTGATTGATTCCGCGGGGCGGCTGACCGGATGGCCGTGCGGCTGACCTGGATGAGGATCCGGCGGGATTCGCGGGCACACCCCGTTGCCGCACCGCCATCCGAAAGGAAGGGAAGATCGGTTGGACTATCGCGCCCGGTCTGCGGTCCCAGTGGAGGCGATTCAACCGCCTGGGGGGCCTGCTGCCAACTGGATGTCCCGTCGCGAGGCCGCGACGGCATGGCGGCGATGCTGACAAGGATCAACAAGCGCCGGCGGGCGTCATCGTAGGATGGGCGGCGCCCTTGCGCATGGAGGGATCATCGTGGAAAGGAATTGGCGTTTGGCCGTGTCCGGCAGGTCCCGGCGGCGTTTCCTGGCCGGGGCATCGATTTCGCTGTTGTCGGTCGCGGGCCTCGTCCAGTGGCGCCCCGCCGTCGCCGGCGAGAAGCCTCCGGTGCTGGTAGGGCTCGACGGGGAATTCGGCCACGCCAGCAGCACCTCGGCAGAGGCCATCAAGCAGGGAATCCTGATCGCCGTGGAAGAAATCAACGGGCGCGGAGGAGTCCTGGGCGGGCGGTCGCTGACGCTGGTCGAGCGGGCCAACCACGCGGTGCCGGCGCGCAGCATGGCGAACATCCGGGAGTTCGCCGCCATGCCCGATCTCGTCGCCGTCTATTGCGGCCGTTTCAGCCCGACGGTGCTGGAATCGATATCGCTTCTGCATCAGCTGGAATTGCCGCTCCTCGACCCGTGGGCCGCCGCCGACGCCATCGTAGACAACGGCAAGTCGCCGAACTTCGTCTTTCGCCTGTCTCTCAAGGACAGTTGGGCTGCCCCGACGATGCTGGACCACCTGTCCCGGAAGGGCGTCAGGAAGGTGGGCATGCTGATGTTGAACACGAGTTGGGGCCGCAGCACCCTCAGCGCCGCGGAAACCTACCTGGTCAGGAAGCCGGGCCTCTCCCTGGCCGAGACCCAGTGGATCAACTGGGACGACCGGGAAAACGAGATGCTGATCAAATACCGGGCCTTGCGCGAACGCGGTGCCCAGGGGATCCTTCTCACGGCCAATGCCGAGGAAGCCGCCGTCCTGGCCAGGGCCATGCTCACCCTGCCGCCGAACGAAAGGCTGCCGGTCGCCAGCCACTGGGGCGTCACCGGCGGCGACCTGCCCAAACTCGTCGGCCCGCACTTCCACGAACTGGACTTCGCCGTGGTCCAGACCTATTCGTTCATCGGCGACAAATCGAAGCTTGCCGCGAAGGTCGTCGCCGAACACGGGCGGCTTTTCGGCAGCAGCGGTGCGCGCAGCATCCTGTCGCCGGTAGGGGTTGCCCACGCCTACGACCTGACCCAGATGCTGGCGCGCGCCATCGACAAGGCAGGCAGTACGGACCGGAAGGCCATCCGTGCCGCGCTGGAGGGCCTTGGGCCCTACCAGGGACTGGTTCGACGGTACCCGCAGCCGTTTACCGCCGGTCGACACGAGGCCCTCGACGTCCGGGACGTCTTCATGGCCCGCTACGACCGCAGCGACGGCGCGCTGGAGAGAATCCCCGCCCGCTGAATCGGGCCTATCGTGCGCAAGGCGGTTCCGTGACCCTCAGGACCAAACTCCGCGCCTGGCTCGACGCCAGCGTGGGTAACCGACTGATGCTGGCCAGCGTCGCAGCGGTGGCGGTGGCGGTGCTGTCGCTGGGCGGCACGGCCTTCCCGTTGTTCTACTACCAGGCATGGACGGCCTACCAGACCCATTCCCGCAATCACCTGGACCGCATTGCCGACAGCTTCGAGTTTCGCCTCGATTCGGCGCAGCAGAACCTGGCCCAGTTGGCGAAGAACAGTTTCGTCGTCAACTCCTTCGTCGATTCCACCGGGAGGGATGCCTACCTGCGGCCGACCCTGCGCGAATTCAACCTCCCCTTCCCGGGCGGGACGAAACTCGTGCTCTACGATGCCAACCTGTCGCCCTTCGCCGGCAATACGCCCGAGTACGCCGCGCTTGGAGATGCTCGGCGGAACCTGGCCGGCGAGGTTCTGGCCCAGGGCAAGGCGCGCATTGCGGTCTCCGGCGCCGGAGGCGGGACGACGGTGATCTTTGCGTTTCCGATCTACTACCCGCCGGCCTCCGCCCATGAAGGGGTGCTGCTGGCCCTCCCCCCGCGTCAGAATAGTTGTCGCTCCGATAAGATCCGTAACCCCGGGGGCGACAAGGACGTGAGATGGCTAGATATGGACAGGTATTCAAGGACCGGGCGCTGGCGCGGTTGCTGCCGCCGGAGAGTGCTGCGTTGGCTGACGTAGCGCGGGAGGTCGGTGTGGGCGCCGCGACGCTGGAGCGTTGGCGCAGCGATGCTCTATCGAGCCCTGCTCGTGAGCGCAGCTGGAGTGGGGCGGCGCGGCTGGAGGCGGTGCTTACGACGGCCGCGATGGACGAGGCGGGCAAGAACGCCTGGTGTCGGGCAAAG
>JBPOHD010000042.1:0-7720 GCA_052035955.1 Pseudomonadota bacterium | reverse complement strand
GGAACGGCAGCGCGGCGTGACCGCCGCGCCTACAAATGCCCGACGGTCCGGTCTTGTAGGAGCGCCGCATGCGGCGCGATGGGGCCGTTGGAACGTCGGCACGCGAAACCCGGACGGCACGGCCTTGTAGGAGCGCCGCAGGCGGCGCGATGGGGTTGTCCGTCGTCCGCCGTCCGCCGTCCGCAAAGGCAAACCACCAAGCCACCAAGGACACCAAGGGGCACCAAGGCACGACAAAGGCATTCCCTGGACAGCATGCCCCCGGGGAGCGGGAAACTCCCGCAAACCCCTCTCCCCCGCCTTCCTTTGCGTCCCTTTGCGCCTTTGCGTCTTTGCGGTGAGCTTTTCGACCTTCCGCCGCCCGATGCCATCTTCGCGGCCAGGAAAGGCATCGCGGCGTGACCGCCGCTCCTACAAGGGACCATCCGCACGGTGTTGTAGGAGCGCCGCATGCGGCGCGATGGGGCCGTTGGAACGTCGGCATGAAGAAGCCGGGCGGCACGGCCTTGTAGGAGCGCCGCATGCGGCGCGATGGGGTTGTTCGCCGTCCGCCGTCCGCAAAGGCAAACCACCAAGACACCAAGGACACCAAGGACACCAAGGGGCACCAAGGAACGACAAAGGCATTTGCCGAGGGGACGGCAATGCCGCCGGGCCGGACCCCTCCCGCAAAGCCCTCTCCCTCGCCTTCCTTTGCGTCCCTCTGCGCCTTTGCGCCTCTGCGGTGAGGTTTTCGACTTTCCGCCGCCCGATGCCATCGCGACGGCTACGGACTGCGGGCCTTTTCACCCACGGGTCTCCGGGCCCCTGCCGCGAATGCAGGTCACTCCGTCACGAAGCGGCCGTCGCGTATCACCACGTGACAGGGCTTGCGGCGGGCGTCGCCGTGGGCGTCGAAGCGCACCGGCTGTTGCAGTCCGGCGAAGGGGCCGAGGCGGATCAGGGCCTCCTTGAGGGGCATGCCGGTCGGGCGGCGGACCATCGCCTCCAGCACCGCGGTCCCCGCATCGAAACCCCGCACGCTGGCCGCCACCGGTTCGCGCTTGAACTGCCTGGCATGGCGTTCCCGGAACTCCCGGAAGCGGGGCGAGGCGTCCTGGCGGTCGATGCCATCGACCAGCCTCATGCCCTCCACCGCCCGTCCGCCCTGGGCCACCAGGGCCTCGCTGGCGGCCCATTCGGTGGCGATCAGGGGCAGGACGGGGTTCACCTCGCGGACGCCCCGGGCCAGCCTCGCCGTCTCCGCTGCCGGCGCCACGATGAGCAGGCCGTCGGGGCCCGGCCGCAGCAGTTCCCGCACCAGGGCGGCCAGTTCCGCCGGGTCGCCGCCGGAAGCGAAGAAGAGGGACGCCGGCACCTGGCCGCCCGCCCGTTCGAAGGTCGCCCGGAAGGCCGCCAGCCAGTCCTGGGTGAGGTGGCGGCTGTCGCCGGCGATGGCGATGGTCAGCCGTCGCAGGCCGTGCCCCGTCGCCTGCCGGGCCGCGTCGGCGCCGCCCTCGCCGTCCGCCTGGCGCAGGCAGAAGACGCCGTCGTCCCGGCCGCAGGCGCGGGAGGTCGCCGGCGCCGGGCTCAGCAGCACGATGCCGGCCTGTTCGGTCACCGGCCGCACCGCCTCCGCCATGGCGGCCGTGCCCGGGCCGACGATGGCTTCGACGCCGGCCGCCGCCAGTTCCCGGGCGGCCCGCGCCGCGTCGGCCGGCCCGTCGCCGGTGCCGCGGACCAGCACCTCGACCGGCCGGTCGCCGAGGATGCCGCGCCCCCGCAGGTCGTCGGCGGCCAGGGCCAGGCCGTCGCGGGCCGCCTCGCCCAGTTCGGCGTAGCGGCCGGACAACTCGCCCAGGTAGCCGATGCGCAGCGGTTCCGGCTTGCCGCAACCGGTTGCCAGCAGCGCCGCCAGGGCTGCCGCGACGGCGGAAAGGCGCGCGGGTCGGCGGACGGACATCAGCGCCGGCCCGCCCTTCCCGTCGCCCGGCAGACGCTCACTCGGCCGGGCCGATGCTCAGCGCGATGCCGCCGATGCCGGCGATGGAACCCTCGATGCGGTCGCCCGCCACCACCGGGCCGACGCCTTCCGGCGTCCCCGTGTAGATCAGGTCGCCCGGCTGCAGGTGGTAGTAGCGGGAAAGGTGGGCGAGCAGGGCCGGCACGCCGTGGATCAGCAGCGAGAGGTCGGAGGACTGCTTCGTCTGCCCGTTCACCCGCAGCTCGATGGCGCCGCTGGCCGGATGGCCGCAGTCCGCCGCCGGCACGATCTCCGACAGCACCGCCGATTGCTCGAAGTCCTTGCCCAGGTCCCAGGGCCGCCGCTGCTCCCGGGCCGCCAGCTGCAGGTCGCGGCGCGTCATGTCCAGGCCGCAGGCATAGCCGAAGACATGCGCCAGGGCCTGCTCCTCGGCGATGCGGAAACCCGCCTTGCCGATGGCCACGACGAATTCCATCTCGTAGTGGTAGTTGGCCGTCCCCGGCGGATAGGCCACCGTGGCCCCCGAGGGCACGTAGTCGCCGGCCGCCTTGGTGAAGTAGAAGGGCGCCTCCCGGTCCACCGCCACGCCCATCTCCCTGGCATGGGCCTCGTAGTTGCGGCCGACGCAGAAGATGCGGCCGATGGGGAAGCGGGCGGCGCTGCCGCGCACGGGCGCGGCGGCGACGGCCGGGGGGGCGAATGTGTAATCGGTGCTCATGGGGACCTCGTCATCTGTCTGGGGGGGTGTTCGCTACCGTTGGCGGCCCCGTCCGTCGGGGCCGTGTGCATGCGTGTCGCCTGTCGTGAAAACCTCGCCGCGGTGGCGCGGAGGCCCGGAGAAAGGCCATGCATCCGGGCATTGCGGACCGCGTTCGCATCACCCGTCGGGTGGGCGCCTCGAATCCGCCAGGCCTCCGTTTCTCCTCCGTGACCTCTGTGACCTCCGTGGTGCAAATGCCCTTGCCGGGCTTATTCGTAAACCTCGTAGATGCCCAGCTTCCGGTGCAGGGGCGCGTCGTCCACCATGAACAGGAAGGCCGGCTGCGTGCCCGAGCCGTTGGCCAGCGTCACCTCGGCGTGGGTCGGCACCGCCATGGTATCGGCTTCCCCGAAGGCGTGGGTGACGCCGTCGATGCTCGCCGTGCCGCCGCCCTCCACCCCGTGCAGCACGCAGGAGGCGGAGCGCCGCTTCAGGCGGATCTCCTGGCCCGGCCGCAGCATGACGGCCGAGAAGCCCAGGGTGCGCAGGCACTCGCGGCCCGTCTCCGGGTTCACGTAGGCCACGTGCACCAGTTCGTCCTTCGCCGTCACCCCGGCCAGGGCGGTGAGCGTCTGCCTCACCTCCTTCCAGGGGAAGCGCAGCAGCGGGTAGTCCGTGCGGTTCTCGCCCAGGGTGTCGTAGGGGATCACGCCGCCCTGGCGGAAGCGGGCGTTGCCGTGGCCGGCCGGCTTGTCCACCGCCTGCGACCGGCCCTCGATGCAGTAGGAGGCCTCGATGCCGTAGATCACCGGCAGGTCGAGGGCGTCCAGCCAGACCACCGGGCCCTGGCCCTCGTGGCCGTGCTCGTGCCAGAGTCCCGGCGGGGTGAGGATCAGGTCGCCCTTCTCCATCGGCAGCTTCTCCCCGTTCACGATCGTGAAGCCGCCGTTGCCCTCCACCACGAAGCGCACCGCCGTCGGCGAGTGGCGGTGGTTGGGCGCCGTCTCCCCGGGCAGGATCAGCTGCAGGCCGATGTAGATGGTCGGCGTCGCCTGCATCGCCTCCAGGCCCAGGCCCGGGTTGCAGAGCACCACCACCCGCCGCTCCGCCTTCTCGATCGGCGTCAGCTCGCCGGCCCGCATCAGGTCCGGCCGCACCTCGGCGTAGCGCCACAGCACCGGCTGCGTCTTCCGGGCCGGCTTGCCGTAGGGCAGCACGGCGCGCAGCGAAGGCCACAGGGGCAGCGTGTTCTTCGCCACCAGGCCGTCGTAGTAGTCCTTCGGCAGGTCCTCGACCCGTCCCAGTTCGTTGCTCATGGGGCTCTCCTTCCTCCAGGGCGCGGCGGCGTCGCGCGGGACCGGGTCGCCCCGGCGTTTGTCAGTGGACTTATCATTCCATATTGAAGTATTTTTTGCAAGCCCCGGCCGCCGGCGCTATCCTTGCATCCGCCTGCCCTTGTCCGGATACGCCCAGAGGAAGACGCATTCCACGCCATGACTGCCTCCGCCCGCCCCCGCCGCGCCGCCCCGCCGCGCCAAGAAACCCTTCCGGATGGAAGCGAATCCCTGGACCTGGAAGGCTACGTCCCCTACCTGCTGCACCAGGCCCACCGGGCCGTCCTGCAGCGCTTCGAGCCCGCCCTGGCCCCCCACGGCCTCAGCCTCGCCGAATGGCGGGTGGTCGCCGCCCTGGCCCACCGCGGCCGCCAGCGCGTCGGTGACCTGGCCCTGGCCACCGGCCTCGAGCCGCCCACCCTGGTCCGCGTCCTGGCCGGCCTGGAAGCGCGGCGCCTGGTCCGCCGCCAGCCCTCCGCCAGCGACCGCCGGGCCACCGACGTCGAAGCCAGCGCCGCCGGCCTGGCCGCCGCCCGGGCCATCGTCCCCCTGGCCCGCCGCGTCGAGGCCGAGGCCCTGGCCGGCCTGACCGCCGACGAGGCCGACTTCCTGCGCCGGCTGCTGCGCCGCCTGCAGCCCGCGGCCGGCTGAGGCATTCCCGGCCACGGTCCCCAAAAAAAGGCATTGGAATTGCCGAAAGTCATTGCCGGACCCGTGGCCGGAGGTGAGAATCGGAGACACGGCGTGATTCCCCAGCACGCCGCCGAAAGGAGTGCCGCATGTCCAGCCGACATGGCTTGCGTGGATCCTCGGCCTCGGTGCCGTCCGTATCGGTTCCGGTCCTGCTTTCCCGCCTGGTCTGGCTCAGCCTCCTGCCCCTGGTCCTGGTGGTCCTCTGGCTGGCCGCCGACGGCTTCCTCAGCCGCTGGCGCGACAGCGACCGGGACGCCACCCACCTGGTGAGCAATATCGCCGCCGCCATCGACGGCAACCTGCAATCGCGGCTCTGGGCCCTCGGGGTCCTCGCCGCCTCGCCGCTCGTCGACGACCCGGCCCGCTGGCCCGAGTTCTACCGGGAGGCCCAGGGCTACCGGCAGCAGTTCGGCAGCCATGTGCTGCTCGTCGGTGCCGACGATGCAATCGTCTTCAATACCCGCGCCGCCTACGGCACCCGCCTGCCGCCCCTGCCCCGTCCGAAGGGCCTCGCCGCCGTCCCGACCGCCTTCGCCGAAAGGCGGCCGGTGGTGGGCGACCTCTTCGTCGGCCACCTGGCCGGCTTGCCCATGGTGGCGCTGGCGGTCCCCGTGGAGCGGGGGGATCGGGTCCCCCACGTCCTCATGTCGGCCATGGAGAGCGGCCAGCTCCAGGCGCGGATCGCCAGGGTGTCGCTGCCGCCGGGCTGGGCCCTCGTCCTGCGCGACGGCACCGGCCAGACCATCGCCGAGGCCGGCGGCGGCCCGGCGCCGGCGGCGGACGACCGGGAATTCGTCGTCAAGTCGCGCCTCGCCCCCTGGTCCTACGCCCTGCGCATCCCGGCGGCATCCCATCGCGGCGACCTGTTGGTGGCCCGCGGGGTCCTCGCCGCGGCCGTCCTCGGCACCCTCGCCCTGGGCATCCTCGGCGTGCGATCGGCCAGCCGCCGCCTCGGCCGGGCCGTCGCCTCCCTGGCCGATCCCGCGCCTCAGGGCGACGCCGCCGTCGGCGCCGTCCGGCCGACCGGCATCGTCGAGATCGACCGGGCGCGCCGGGTGCTCGACGCCGCCCAGGCCGAACGGCGCGACAGCGAGACCCGGGCCCGGCGCATCCTCGATGCCGCCGGCGACGGCATCTACGGCATCGACCGGGAGGGCCGCATCACCCTGGTGAACCCGGCCGCCTGCGCCCTGCTCGGCTACCGCGCCGAGGAAGTGCTCGGCCAGGACGCCCATCGCCTGTTCCACCACACCCGGCCCGACGGCACGCCCTATCCGGCCGACCAGTGCCGCGGCCTGCAGGCCATCCGCGAGGGCACCACGGTGCGCGTGGACGACGAGGTCTTCTGGACCGCCGGCGGGCAGCCGCTGCCCGTCCTCTACACCACCCATCCGGTGGTCGAGGACGGCGTCGTCACCGGTGCCGTCGTCGGCTTCGTGGACCTGGGCCCCCGCCGGGCCGCCGCCGAGGCCCGCGAGCGGGCCCTGGCCGCCGCCGAGGAACTGGTCCGCCTGCGCCAGGAGTTCATGGCCAACATCAGCCACGAGATCCGCACGCCCATCCACGGCATCCTCGGCTTTGCCGGCATCGGCCGGCGCCAGGCCGCCGATCCGGAGAAGGCCGCCGCCGCCTTCGACAGGATCGAGGCCCAGGCCCGCCGCCTTCAGGACGTCATGGAGGACATCCTCGATTTCGCCGCCCTCGATGCCGGCCGGCTGCATCCCGTCCGGCAGGCCTTTTCGCCCGCCGAGGTCGCCGCTGCCGCCGTCGAGGTCCAGCGCGAGGCCGCCCGGGGCAAGGGCCTGGAACTGACCCTCTCCCTGCCCCCCGGCCTGCCCGCCGCCTGCCTGGGCGATCCGGAGCGCCTCGGGCGGGTGATCGGCATCCTGCTCTCCAACGCCGTCAAGTTCACCGACGGCGGGCGGATCGACCTGGGCCTGGAAGTGGCGGCCGGCGAGCTGCTGCTGCAGGTCTCCGACACCGGCATCGGCATCGCCGAGGCCGACCTCGCCCGCGCCTTCCGTCCCTTCGAGCAACTGGACGGATCGACCACCCGGCGCCAGGGCGGCACCGGCCTCGGCCTGGCCGTCGCCGAGCGCCTCGTCCACCTCATGGGCGGCCGCATCCTGGCCCACAGCCGGCCCGGCGCCGGCAGTTGCTTCGAGGTCCGCCTGCCGCTGCTGCTGCCGGAGACTGCCGTCGATGCCGGGGGCATGGCGCGGGCCGCCGCCGATGGCCCCCTGGCCGGCTTCTCCATCCTCGCCGCCGAGGACGACGAACTGAGCCGGGCCATCCTCGCCGACGCCCTGCGCGCGGCCGGCGCCACCGTCCTCGCCGTCGACGACGGGCGCCAGGCCGTGGACCGGGTCGCCGCCGGCGGCGCCTTCGACCTGGCCCTCCTCGACGTCCATATGCCGCACATGGGGGGCTGCGAGGCGGCGCGCCGCCTCCGCGAACTGGCGCCGGAGCTTCCCTTGCTGGCCATGACCGCCCATGCCCTGGGGACCGACCGGGAGGATTGCCTGGCCGCCGGCATCGCCGATTTCGTCTTCAAGCCCGTGTCGCCGGCCCGCCTGGTCGCCGCCATCGCCGCCCACGCCCGCCGCCGTCCCGGCGCCGCGACCGACGCCGCGGGCTGAGCCCCGGCACGGCCCCGCAGCGCCGCCTGCGGCGCGATGGCAGCCGTCCCGAAACCCATCGCGGCGTGACCGCCGCTCCTACAAAAACCCGATCGCCCGCTCCCCTTGTAGGAGCGCCGCATGCGGCGCGATGGGGTGGTCCGCCGTCCGGAAAGGCAAACCACCAAGACACCAAGGACACCAAGGGGCACCAAGGAGTACCCGGAAACGACAGCGACATTTCCCCCAGGGCGGCAATTCCGCCGAGCGGGAAGCTCCCGCAAAGCCCTAGCAACCAAGGGAGGCCCCCCGGCTCTGCCGGGGAGGCAGTAAAAGTTTGACGTATTCGGGGTTGTCCATCGTAGAGACTTCCAAACGTGAGCCGCCAAGCACACGAAAGGAAGAATCCCGA
>JBPOHD010000003.1:0-173342 GCA_052035955.1 Pseudomonadota bacterium | reverse complement strand
CGTCGGTCTCCACCAGGATGGCCCGGTCGGCGCCGATGGCCATGGCGGTGCGCAGGGTCTCCTGGCAGGCGGCCAGGCCGCAGGACACGGCCACCACCTCGGTGGCCTTGCCGCCTTCCTTCAGGCGGACGGCCTCTTCCACCGCGATCTCGTCGAAGGGATTCATGGACATCTTGACGTTGGCGAGGTCCACTCCGCTTCCGTCTCCCTTCACCCGCACCTTGACGTTGTAATCGATCACCCGCTTCACGGGAACGAGGACTTTCAAGCGCTTCTCCTTAGTGTTGGTCGGGGTTTCCCCCGGATTCATCTGCCGGAAGTGTAATCCTTCCACCCACCTGCCGCACCCATACCGTACCGTATGGTTTCTGCTATCCTATCGCAAGACGACCCCGTTTTCAATACCCTACCGTATGGAAAAAAGCACGACGAAACCGACGCGTACCATGCTCGACCGGACCGCCTGGATCAAGGCGGCGATCGACCTGCTGGCCGACGACAACCTGGACGGCCTGCGCGTCGAGGTGCTGGCCAAGCGCCTGGGGGTCACCAAGGGGAGCTTCTACTGGCACTTCAAGGATCGCCGGGACCTCCTCGACGCGGTGCTCGACGACTGGAAGGAAGGCCGCATCCGCGACATCCGCAAGCAGACCGCCGCCGAGCCCGGCGACGAATTGCAGGCCATCCACCACACCATTGCCGTCTATTCGGCCGCCCGCAACCGGCGAGGCATCGCCATCGAGCGGGCCTTCCGCGTCTGGGCGCGCCAGGATCCCCGGACCGCAACGGTGGTCGAGGAGGTGGACGCGGTCCGCCTGGACTGCGCCCGCCGCCTGTTCCTGGCCCGGGGCCTGCCGGCCGGCGAGGCGGCCGCCCGCAGCGTCCTCCTCTACGCCTACGTCTTCGGCGTCGCCCTGATGCATTGCGGCGGCTTCGACGCCGACCTCGATGCGGCAAAGAAGCGCATCGCCGATCTCATCGCCGACTGAACGACCAGGAAGGGTAACGACATCCATGGACATCCTCACCGACCACGGGAACGGCATCTACGCCATCGACTCGGGATTCGGCCGCCCCTTCATGGACGCCGTCCACCTCGTCGTCGAGGGAGGCCGTTGCGCCATCGTGGACACGGCCGTCAACGACTCGGTGCCGCGCGTGCTGGACACCCTCGCCTCCCTCGACATTCCCCGGGACCGGGTCGATTACGTGATCCTCACCCACGTGCATCTGGACCATGCCGGCGGCGCCGGATCCCTGATGCGCGAGCTGCCGGATGCCCGGCTGGTGGTGCATCCGCGCGGCGCCCGCCACATGATCGACCCGTCCAGGCTGGTCCAGGCCACCTACCAGGTCTATGGCGAAGCCTCGGCCCGCCGGATGTACGGCGAGATTCCGCCGATCCCGGCGGAACGCGTGATCGAGGCCACCGAGGGCCTGGCGATCGAACTGGCGGGCCGACCCCTGCATTTCCTGGACACGCCCGGCCACGCGCGTCACCACGTCTGCATCCGGGACGGGGCGACGGGCCATGTGTTCAGCGGCGACACCTTCGGCTTCGGTTTCGTCGAACTGCGCCGCGAGGGCCGGGAATTCATCTTCCCGACGCTGACGCCGACCCAGTTCGACCCGGATGACCTGCACCGCTCGGTGGACCGCATCGCCGCGCTGGAGCCCGGCGCGGTGTACGTCACCCACTACAGCCGGATGAACGACGTCCCGCGCCTGGCCGCCGACCTGCACCGGCTCATCGACGCCCATGCCCGGGCGGGTCGGGACGCGCATGCCCTTGGAAGCGGACGCCGGTCCCGCCTGACGGCGGCCATCGCGGACATCATCCGGGAGGAATCGGAAACCCGGGGCTGGGCGCTGACGGGCGACGCGGCCGTCGACTTCATGCGCCCGGACATCGAGCTCAATGCCACGGGCATCGAGTGCTGGCTGGACGCCCGTTAGGCCGGAGCGATCCTTGCCGCGGCGCCGGGCGTCGGCGGCCCGTCCGCCGGTCAGCGGTTGCCGGTGATCCGGTTCGCCAGTGCCTGCAGCTCGCCGACGATGCCGCGACGGAACAGCAGCACGCAGAACACGAAGATCGCGCCCATGATCACGGTCACCAGGGAGCCCACCTTGTCGGCCAGTTCGTTCTGCAGCGTCACGATGATGCCGGCGCCGACCACGGGGCCGAGGACGGTGCCCATGCCGCCGAGCAGGGTCATCAGCACCACCTCCCCCGACGTGTGCCAATGGGCGTCGGTCAGCGTGGCGAACTTGAAGACCAGCACCTTGGTCGCCCCGGCCAGGCCGGCCAGGCCCGCGGAGAGCACGAAGGCGAGGAGCTTGTATTTCGCCACGTCGTAGCCGAGGGAGATGGCCCGCGCCTCGTTCTCCCGGATGGCCTTGAGGATCTGGCCGAAGGGCGAATGGATGGTCCGGTGGATCAACCAGAAGGAAAAGCCAAAGATCGCCGCCACCACGTAGTAGAGGTTCATGTCGTCGGCGAGATCGACGATGCCGAACAGGGTCCCCCGCGGCACGCCCTGGAGGCCATCCTCGCCGCCGGTGAAGGGCGCCTGCAGGAAGAAGAAGAACACCATCTGGGCCAGGGCCAGGGTGATCATCGCAAAATAGATGCCCTGGCGGCGGATGGCCAGGCTGCCGACCAGCCAGCCGAGGATGGCGGCCGCCCCGGTGCCCGCCAGCACGCCGACCAGGCTGGGCAGTTCCCAGACCTTGATGGCGTGGCCGGCCACGAAGCCGGCCATGCCCAGGAAGGCCGCATGGCCGAAGGACAGCAGTCCCGTGTATCCGAGCAGCAGGTTGAAGGCGCAGGCAAAGAGCGCGAAGCAGAGCACCTTCATCACCAGCACGGGATAGAAGAGGAAGGGTGCGGCCAGGAGCAGGACGATGCCGGCACCGTAACCCATCGCCGACCGGCTCATGAGGCTCCCCTTCTCACGCCCCCCTCCCGACGGGAGTGCGTGACGGCCGTTCGCCGCGGCGCGGTTCCATTTACCTGGCTGCGCCCCTCCGGGCGGCGGCGCGGGGCGTTCATTTTTCCCTCCCGAACAAGCCCGCCGGCCGCACCAGCAGCACGATGGCCATGATGACGAAGACCACCGTGGACGATGCCTCCGGGTAGAAGACCTTGGTCAGGCCCTCGATGACGCCCAGGCCCAGGCCGGTGACGATGGACCCCATGATGGAGCCCATGCCGCCGATGACGACGACGGCGAAGACGACGATGATCAGGTTGGAGCCCATCAGCGGGCTCACCTGTACCGCCGGCGCCGCGAGCACGCCTGCGAAGCCGGCCAGGGCCACCCCGAAGCCGTAGGTCAGCATCACCATCAGGGGAACGTTGATGCCGAAGGCCTGGGTCAGTTGCGGATTCTCCGTCGCCGCCCGCAGGTATGCGCCGAGCCGGGTCTTCTCGATCACGTACCAGGTAGCGAGGCAGACGGCCAGGGAGGCGACGATGACCCAGGCCCGGTACTTGGGCAGGAACATGAAGCCCAGGTTGAAGGCGCCGGCGAAATCCTCCGGCATCGTGTAGGGGAGCCCCGAGACGCCGTACTGGTCGCGGAAGAAGCCTTCGATCATGAGGGCCAGCCCGAAGGTCAGCAGCAGGCCGTAGAGATGGTCGAGCTTGTAGAGCCATTGCAGCATCGTCCGTTCGATGGCGATGCCGACGGCCCCGACCACGAAGGGCGCCAGCAGCAGGGCCCACCAGTAGCCGAGCTCGAAATAGTTCAGTCCCATCCAGGCCAGGATGGCGCCCATCATGTACAACGCCCCGTGGGCAAAGTTGATGATGTTGAGCATGCCGAAGATCACCGCCAGGCCCAGGCTGAGCATGGCGTAGAAGGAGCCGTTCACGAGGCCCAGCATCAGCTGCCCCATGAAGGCCTGGATCGGTATGCCGAAGATCTCGGTCATTCGGAAAACCTCGGTAGGTCACCCCGTCCGGGTTGAACGGCGCGCAGCGTCCGCTCAAACCCGGACAGATATTCCGGCACGGAGTGTCCGGAATATCACTTCTTGACCAGCGGGCAACGGGACAGGCCCATGGGCTGGAAGGCCTGGTCGCCCGGGATCACCGCCTTGATGTGGTAGTAATCCCAGGGTTCGGTGGACTCGGCGGGCTTCTTCACCTGCACCAGATACATGTCGTGGACCATGCGGCCATCCTCCCGGATCTTGCCGTTCTTGGCGAAGAAGTCGTTGATCGGCGTCGCCTTCATCTCCTTCATCACCGTCGCCGCGTCGTCCGAGCCGGTCTTCTGCACGGCCTTCAGGTAGTGCATGACCGCCGAGTAGCTGCCCGCCGGCAGCATGTTGGGCATCTTCTTCATCTTGCCGAAGAACCTGCGGCTCCATTCGCGGGTCTCGGCGTTCAGGTTCCAGTAGAAACCCTCGGTGAACATCATGCCCTGGGTGGTGGGCAGGCCCAGGGCGTGGATGTCGATGATCGTCGTCAGCAGGCCGACGATGGTCTGGTTCTTGGTGAGCCCGAACTCGTTGGCCGCCTTGATGGAGTTGATGGTGTCGCCGCCGGCATTGGCCAGGGCCACCACCTTGGCCTTGGAGGACTGGGCCTGGAGCAGGAAGGACGAGAAATCGGAGGCGTTCAGCGGATGCTTCACCGAGCCGATCAGCCTGCCGCCCGCCGCCTTCACCGCCTCGGAGGTGTCCTTCTCGAGGGAGTGGCCAAAGGCGTAGTCCGCCGTCAGCATGAACCAGGTGTCGCCGCCGTTCTTGACGATGGGCTTGGCCGGGCCGTTGGCCAGGGCGTAGGTGTCATACACGTAATGGACCGTGTTCGGCGAGCAGTCCTCGTTGGTCAGGCGGGTCGTCGCGGCGCCCGTGTCGATCAGGATCCGGTTCTTTTCCTGAGTCACCTTGGACACGGCCAGGGCGACGGCGGAGTTCAGCACGTCGGTGATCATGTCGACGCCCTGGGTGTCGTACCACTCGCGGGCCTTGTTGGAGCCCACGTCGGCCTTGTTCTGGTGATCGGCGTAGACCAGTTCGATCTTGAAGGCGGGCTTGAACTGGGCCTTGAAATCCTCGATGGCCATCTGGGCCGCGGTCACGGAACCCTGGCCGCCGAGATCCGAATAGACGCCCGACATGTCCGTCAGGACGGCGATCTTGACCACGTCGCCGGACAGCTTGGCGGGCTTGGCCTGGCCGAAGGAAGCGCCGGCGAGGGAGGCCAGGGCGGCGGCGAGGGCGAGGTGCAGGGCTTTGGATTTCATGGACGATCCTCCGTGTATGTATCGTTGATTGTCAGACCCCGAGGTACTCCTGGAGCAGGGCCTGCTTGGACTGCAATTCGTGCTGCGCGATCTCTTCCGCCGCCTTCCCGTGCTCGACGACGTACATCCGGTCGGCCAGGGGCGCCGCGAAGCGGAAGTTCTGCTCCACCAGGATGATGGTGAATTCCTGTTCCTTCAGGTGGCGGATCACCTCGGCCAGCTTCTGGACGATCACCGGGGCCAGGCCTTCGGAAATCTCGTCGAGCAGCAGCAGGTGGGCTCCCGTGCGAAGGATGCGGGCCAGGGCCAGCATCTGCTGCTCGCCGCCGGACAGCCGCGTGCCCTGGCTGTTCCGCCGCTCGTGGAGGTTGGGGAACATGTCGTAGATCGCTTCCAGGGCCATGCCGCCGCTGCCCACCGCGGGCGGCAGCAGCAGGTTCTCCTCGCAGGAGAGGCTGGAATAGATGCCGCGCTCTTCGGGGCAGTAGCCGACGCCGAGCCGGGCGATGCGGTGGCTGGGCATGCGGATGGTCTCGCGGCCGTTGAGCATCACCGAGCCGGCGCGCCGGCCGGTGAGGCCGAGTATGGCCTTCAGCGTCGTGGTCCGTCCCGCGCCGTTGCGGCCGAGCAGGGAAACGCACTCGCCCCGGTTCACCACGAAGTCCATGCCGTGCAGGATGTGCGACTCGCCGTAGAAGGCGTGCAGGTCGGTGACGCGCAGGTATTCCGCCGCCGCCATGCTCAGTGCCCCGCCGGCGACGACAGCCCGGCATCCGCCGTGCCCATGTAGGCCTCGATGACCTTGGGATCGGCGGCGACGTCCGCGTAGGGGCCCTCGGCCAGCACGGCGCCGCGGGCGAGCACGGTGATGGTGTCGGAGATCCCGGCCACCACCTTCATGTTGTGTTCGACCATCAGGATGGTCCGGTTGGCCGACACCTTCCTGATCAATTGCATCACCCGGTCCACGTCCTCGTGGCCCATGCCCTGGGTCGGTTCGTCGAGCAGCATCAATTCCGGTTCCAGGGCCAGGGTGGTGGCGATCTCCAGGGCGCGCTTGCGGCCATAGGGCATCTCGATGGTCACCGTGTCGGCAAATTCCTCGAGCCCGACCTGGGCGAGGATCTCCATGGCCCGGCCGTTCAGCGCCTCGAGGCTGCGCTCGGAACGCCAGAAATGGAAGGAGGTGCCCAGCTTGCGCTGCAGCGCGATGCGCACGTTCTCGAGCACCGTCAGGTGCGGGAAGACCGCCGAGATCTGGAAGGAACGGACGATGCCGCGGCGGGCGATCTGGGCCGGCCTCTCGCGAGTGATCTCCGTGCCGTTGAAGCGGATGCTGCCGCTCGTCGGTTCGAGGAACTTGGTGAGGAGGTTGAAGCAGGTGGTCTTGCCCGCCCCGTTGGGGCCGATCAAGGCGTGGATGTGGCCGCGACGGACCTTCAGGTCCACCCCATTCACGGCCACGAATCCCTTGAACTCCTTGACGAGACCCTGGGTCTCCAGAATGAGGTCGTCCGACATCCCGTGCGTGTCTAGTTATGGATCCGGAACCGTCGCCGGCCCCGGGCTCTCTCCCGCGGCCGATTATCTGCGACGCCAGGATACTTCGCAACTGAAATATCCACCCCCGCCCTATCGTCTCCTGCGGAGCACACGCTCAGGTCGATTTCCTCAGCGGCCCTTCCACTCCGGCTTGCGCTTTTCCATGAAGGCGTCGATGCCGTTGACCGCGTCCTCGGTCATCATGTTGCAGGCCATGGTCTCGGAGGCGAGCTGATAGGCGCCCTCCATCCCCATTTCCAGTTGCCGGTAGAACATCCGCTTGCCCATCGCCACGGCAATCGGCGACTTGGCCAGTATGGAGGCGGCCAGCTTCCCCACCTCCTCGTCCAGCTGGCCCATCGGCACCACCCGGTTAACGAGCCCGCGGCGCTGGGCCTCGGCGGCATCGATGAAGTCACCGGTCAGCAGCATCTCCATGGCCTCCTTGCGCCCCATGGCCCGCCCCAGCGCCACCGAGGGTGTCGAGCAGAAGAGGCCGACGTTGATGCCGGAGACGGCGAAACGGGCATTGTCGGAGGCCACCGCCAGGTCGCACATGGCCACCAGCTGGCAGCCCGCCGCCGTGGCGATGCCGTGGATGCGGGCGATGACGGGTTGCGGCATTTCGGTGAGGGTCATCATCATCCGGCCGCACTGCCGGAAGAGCGCCTGCATGTATTCCTTGCCGTGGTTCGCCCGCATCTGCTTGAGGTCGTGGCCGGCACAGAAGGCCTTGCCCTCGCCGGCGATCACCACCACGCGCACGGACGAATCCCCGGCGACGGCGTCCAGTTCGGCCTGCAGGGCCGTCAGCAGTTCCTCGGACAGGGAGTTGAACTGGCCGGGCCGGTTCAGGGTCAGGGTCGTCACGCCGCCTTCGTCGCGGCGCAGCAGGATGGGCCCATTCTCGGTTTGGGGCACGGCGCTCATGGCAATCTCCTCGCGGCTGTTCTTCGTGGGCCGGACATTATGCCGCGAAGGCGGGGCGCCGCGTCGGCCGCCGGCGCCAAGCCCGGGGCCGGAAATGCCCGCCCGATGGCGGCAATCCGCAAGACCGTCCCGGCGACCCCGCCGCTCAGGGCGGGCCGCCCAGGTTCCGCAGGGCCTGGTCCAGGGCCTGGAAGGGCAGGGAAACACAGCCCCGGCGGCTGGGATGCCCCCGCACCGGCCGGAAGGCCTCGAGCTCCGGCCACGCGGGCGGCGGAGCAGCAGCCTCGGTGACCTGGGCCACGGCCGAGGCAGTGGCCGCGGCAACCTCGGCCGGGCCGAGGCCCGGCGCCCGCAGGCCGATGGCCGAGGCGGCGGCACGGCAGAGCAGGCACCCCCTGGTTTCGTGGGCCAGGGCCGAGATGCGGCCGTCCGCCATCTTCAAGTGGAGGGTGATCCTGTCGCCGCACAAGGGATTGTCCAGGCGCACGGAGGCATCGGCACCCTCCAGCCGACCGGCGCCGTGGGCCGCCTCGGCGAGGGACTTGATGGCCTGCTGGTAGAGACTCTCGCTCACGAGGTGGCCCCCCTTCCCCCTGCCCCCTCCCCCGGGGAGGGGGTGACGGTGGTTCGCCGCTGCGCGGCCCGGCCTGCGCCCCTCCCGGCGGCCGCGCGGGGCGCTCATGACAGGATGCTCACGGCCGCGGCAAGCCCGTCGAGCAGCGCATCCACGTCGGCCTCGTCGTTGTAGAGGGCGAGGCTGGCCCGGGTGGCGCCCTCGCAGCCCAGGGCAGCCAGCAGGGGCCGGGCGCAATGGTGGCCGCCCCGCACGGCGACCCCCCGGTCGCCCAGCACCTGGGCCACGTCGTGCGGATGCAGGCCCGGCAGGTCGAAGGAGACCAGGGGCGCCCGTCGCTCCAGATCCGTCGGGCCCAGCACGCGCAGGCCGGGAAAACCCGCCAGGCCCTCCAGCAGCCTCCCGGTCAGATCCGCCTCCCGGGCCCGCAGGTCGGGCCAGGGCAGGCCCGCCATCCAGTCCAGGGCGGCGCCGAGCCCCACGGCGGCCGCCACCGGCGGCGTGCCGGCCTCGAAGCGCGCCGGCGGCGCCAGCCATTCCGCACCGTCGAGGCCCACCTCCCCGACCATGCCGCCCCCGGTCATGACGGGCGGCAGTTCGGCGAGGAGTTCCGGGCGTCCCCAGAGGACGCCGACGCCCCCCGGTCCGAAACACTTGTGGCCGGAGAAGGCGTAGAAATCGACGCCCAGGGCCGCCACATCGACGGGCCCGTGCTGCACGGCCTGGGCGCCGTCGAGCAGCACCCGGGCACCGACGGCGCGCGCCGCCCGGACGATGGCATCGACGTCGGTCACTGCGCCGGTCACGTTGGAACAGTGGGTCACCGCGACCAGACGGCAGCGGCCGGTCACCAGCCGATCCAGGCTGCCCAGGTCCAGGCGACCGTCGTCTCCCACCGGCAGGATGCGCAACACGATGCCGACCCGATCCCGCAACTGGAGCCAGGGCAGGAAATTGCTGTGGTGCTCGGCCTCGGAGAGCAGCACCTCGTCGCCGGCCGACAGCCGAGCGCCGAAAGCCCGGGCCACGAGGTTCAGGGAAGCCGTCGCACCGGACGTGAAGACCACTTCGGCGGACGAGCCGGCGCCCAGGAACCGGCGCACCCGCTCGCGGGCCGTCTCGTAGGCCAAAGTCGCCGCCTCGGCCAGCGGATAGGTGCCGCGCTGGACGTTGGCCCGGGCCGTGGTCTCGTGCGCCAGCACCGCCCCCAGGGCTTCGGCGTGGATCTGGGCGGTGGCGGCGTTGTCCAGGTAGTGGAAGGGCCCCGGCACCCGGGCGAACAGCGGAAACTGCCGGCGCAAATCGGCGGAGCCGCTCATCCGCCGGCTTCCGGTGTCGGCATCGCCTGGCCGCCCAGGGCGGCCAGGGCCTCGGGCGTGTCGGCATCGGCGAAGATGGCGTCGCTGTCCAGGCTCACCACCCGGACCCGGTCGGCGTGCCGGTCGATGAGCCCGCGGGCGCCCGTGTCGCCCGACAGTCCGGCCATTTCCGGGAAGAAGCGGCGGGGCCAGAGGACGGGGTTGCCCCGCCGGCCGCCCTTCTCCGGCACGACGATGGAAGGCTGGCGGGGATCGAAGGCGGCGATCAGGCGGTCCACCTCGTCGGCGGTGATGCGGGGCATGTCGGCAAGCATGACGATCACGGCATCGAGATCCGGGCGGACGGCTGCCAGGCCGCAACGAAGGGAAGCGGCCATGCCGGCGGCGAAATCGCGATTGTAGGCGAAGGACACGGGGCGGCCGGCCAGCGCCGCCTCCACCCTTTCCGCCTCGTGGCCCGTCACCACCAGCACTTGCGCGCAGCGGGAAGCGAGGGCTGCATTGACCACGCGGGCCACCAGCGGGATGCCATCGAGGGTGGCCAGCAGCTTGTTGGCGGGCCCCATGCGGGTGGAGCGGCCGGCGGCGAGGACCAGGGCCCCGATCCGCGGCATGTCGAGGGCCGGGGACGGCGAATTCCCGCCCTCCTCCCCGGTGTCCTCGTCCGGCTCCAGGGGACTGCGGATCAGGCCGCCGACGCCCATGGCCATGAATTCCTCCGGCCCCAGGGGCAGCCCGGCGAGCAGCCGGTGCAACACCCAGTCCATGCCGTTGGTGCGGCGGGAGCGGGCGCAGCCGGGCAGGTTCACCACGGGCACCCGGCCGATGCGGCCGAGGAGCAGCATGTTCCCCGGCTCGACGGGCATTCCGAAATGCACGACCTCGCCGCCGAGGGCCACCACCGCGGCGGGCACGACGTCCCGGCGATCCTTGGTCACCGTCGCCCCCGACACCAGCAGCAGGTCGCAGCCGGCGGCGAGCGCCTGGGCGAGCGCTGCGCGGATGGGTTCGAGCCCGTGGGGACAACGCAGTTCCAGGGTCAGCCGGCTGCCCAGGTTCTCCAGGCGCTGGCGGGTCACGGCCACCGTGGCATCCAGCAGCCTCGTCGTCGTCGCCGACGACTCGGAAAGGATCAGGGCGGCCCGCCTTTCCCGCAGCGGCGCCAGGCCCAATGGGGATCGGTGGCCGGCATCCGCCACCTCGGCCAACCGGTCCAGGTGCCGCCGGCCCACGGCAAAGGGGATCACCTTCACGGTCGCCACCACCTGGCCGCGCCTGACCGGCGTCCACGGCGCCAGCGTTCCCACCGTCACGTCGCCGGTCACGGCGTTCATGGCGTCGATGCGCGCCCGGTCCACGGTCACCACGCCGGCCGTCGTCGCATGCAGGTTGCATCGTCCCGTGTAGGCCTCGCGGGCCTCCAGCCCGGGGGCCGCCAGCAGCGCCGCGACCGCCGCCGCGGCGGCATCCTCGCCCAGGTCGTCCTCGTCCAGGCGGGCGCCGGTGACGGACCCGACGCCCTCCTCGCGCAGCGACTCGAGGTCGGCGACCGACAGTTGGCGGCCTTTCCTGAAAGTGCGGCGACCCAGCTTCAGGGTATGGGCGAGGAAGACCCCTTCCGCCGCGCCGAGCGCGAACTCGCCGAAGATCACGCGCCGCCCCGGTGCCTGACCTGGATGATCTGGGCCAGGACCGACACGGCGATCTCCGCCGGCGAGCGGCCGCCCAGGTCCAGCCCCACCGGCGCACGGATGCGGCCGAGCTGGTCGCCCAGGCCCTCCGCGGTCAGGCGCTCCACGCGCTTGGCATGGGTACGGCGGCTGCCCAGGGCCCCCACGTAGAAGGCCGGGCTGCGCAGGGCGGCGGCCAGGGCCGGGTCGTCCAGCTTGGGATCGTGGGTCAGGGTGACCACCGCGGTCTGGGCATCGGGCGCCAGGCGCTCCATGGCCTCGTCCGGCCATTCGTCGGTCAGGGTCACACCCGGAAAGCGTTCCTCGCTGGCGAAGGCGCGGCGCGGATCGATGACGGTGACCTGGTAGCCGGCCATGGTGGCCATGGCGGCCAGGAACTGGCAGATGTGCACGGCGCCGACCACCAGCAGGCGGGGCGACGCGGCATAGGTACGGGCGAAGAGGCCCTCGTCCGAGGACAGGGGCGCGCTGGCGCCGGCGTGCAGCAGCTCGGCGACCTCGGCCAGTTGCTCCGCCGTCAGTGCCAGTTCGCCGCGCGCGCCGGCGGGTTCGATCAGGGCCTGGGCACCGTCGGCCAGCCGGGTCACCAGGGCGCAGGAGCGGCCCGCCGCCCGGTGTGCCGCCAGCGCCTCGAAGTATTCGGCCTTCATCCGACCCGCTCCACCATCACCTGCACGCGGCCGCCGCAGGCCAGGCCCACTTCCCAGGCCTGCTCGTCGCTGACGCCGAACTCCAGCAGCCGCGGCCGGCCGTCGGCGATGGCCGCCCTGGCCTCGCCGATCACGGCACCCTCGATGCAGCCGCCGGAGACCGAACCCACGAAGGCGCCGGATTCCTGGACGGCCAGGTGGCTGCCGGCCGGGCGCGGCGAGGAACCCCAGGTGCGCACCACCGTCGCCAGGGCGACGCCCTTCCCTTCCCGCCGCCAGGCGGCAATCCGCTCGAAGATCTCGTCGAGCTCAGTGGCCATGCCGGTTTCCTCCCGTCAAATGCCTACCACCAGGACCGCGAGAAAGGGCATGGCCCCCGCCTCGGCCTGTCGGCCGACCGATGGCGGCCGGCTCGGGCATCCGTGGTGCAGCCGATGCCGCGGCGTCGAAGCCGCCCTTCCCGCAGATTCGATCATCGGCCGAACGCGAACCAGAGCGCCGCCGCGGCCACCGTCGCGCCCACGATCCAGACCCAGGCGGGAATGCCGCCGCCGGCCGCCGGAGCGGCCGCGGGAACGCCCTCGCCACCCGGCGCCGGGGCGACGAGCTCGCGGAACTTGCCGAAGAACTCGTCCGCCACCTTGTGGGCGATGCCGTCGATGAGGCGGGAACCCACCTGGGCGATCTTGCCGCCGATCTGCGCCTTGGCATGGTAATTCATCAGGGTGCCGGCGCCATCGGGCGAAAGCTTCACCCGGGCCTCGCCCTTGGCGAAGCCGGCCGGTCCGCCCTGCCCCTCGAAGGCGATGGTGTAGCTGTTGGGCGGGTCCAGGTCCTTCAGTTGCAGCCGGCCCTTGAACTTCGCCTTCACCGGACCGATGGCCGCGACGATGGCCACCTGGTACTCGTGATCGCCCGATTTCTCCACCGACTCGCAGCCGGTGATGCAGGTCTTCAGGATCTCCGGATCGTTGAGGGCATCCCAGACCTTGTGCTGGTCCACGGGCAAGCCTTGTTCGCCGTTCATTTCCATGGGGTTCTCTCCATCTTTCTGGGGGGGTTCAGGCCGCCGCGCGGGCCTCCGGCCGCAGGCTGCGCACCGGCTCGGCCAGGACGCGGCCGAGGGCCCTGAGGCTCTGGATGTTGTGGCCCGGCACGAACAGGTCCACATGGGGAAGCATGGCCTTGATGCCGGCGGCCCTGGCCTCGAAGGCATCGAAGCGCAACAGGGGGTTCAGCCAGATGAGTTGCCGGCAGGACTTGTGCAATCGCTCCATCTCCGCGGCCAGGCCCTCCCCGGCGTCCCGGTCCAGGCCGTCGGAGAGCAGGAGGACGCAGGCATTCTGGCCCAGCAGCCGGCGCGACCAGCGGCCGTTGAACTCGTGCAGGCAGGCGCCGATGCGCGTGCCGCCGGCCCAATCCCGGACCTTGGCGCTGACCCGGTCGAGGGCCACGTCCACGTCGCGCTGGCGCAGTTCCCGGGTGATCCAGGTCAGCCGCGTGCCGAAGACCAGGGCATGGACCCGGCGCCGGTCGTTGGTGAGGGCGTGGATGAAGTGGAGGAACATCCGGGCGTAGCTGCGCATGGATCCCGATATGTCGCAGAGGACGACCAGGGGCGGCGGCTGGGTGCGCGGCGAGCGCAATGCCAGGGGGATGGTGGCGCCGTAGGCCGCCATCGTGGCGCGCAGGGTGGCCCGCAGGTCCACCCGGCGGCCGGACGGATCCCGGCGCTGCCGGCGCACCGTCACCTCGCGCAGGGGCAGGCGCAGGCGCGCGATCAGGGCCTTGGCCTCGGCCTGCTCGGCCGCCGTCATGGTCTCGAAGTCCATGCGTTGCAGCACCTCGCTGGCCGAGAAGGTGAGGCGGGCGTCGATCTCGATTTCCTGCTCGGCCTCCAGGGTCTCCTGGTTCCGCCTCGGGGCACCGCGCCCGAAGGCTTCCTGCAGGCGGTGGCCGGCCTCGGGCTCGGGCTGGCGGGGCAGTCCTTCGACCTTGGGCAGCATCAGGTGCATGATCCGGCCGAGCAGGTCCGGGTCGCGCCAGAACATGCGGAAGGCCTGGTCGAACAGTTCCCGCTGCTCGCGCCTATCCACGAAGACGGCAGCCAGGGCCCAGTAGAAATCCTCCCGGCGGTGGAAGCCCGCCAGGGCGATGGCCTGCAGGGCATCCATCACCTTGTGGGTGCCCACCGGCATTCCCGCCGTGCGCAGCACCCTGGCGAAATGCATGACGTTCTCCGCCAGGCGTCCGCCCTCCGGCCCCGGCAGGGGGATGACGTTCATCGGCCGCCGGCGGCCAGGTCGGCCTTGACCTGGGCCAGGATGCCGGCCGCCTCGCTGCCGGCCACCCTGGCGATGTCGTCCTGGTACTTGAGCAGCACGCCGAGGGTGTTGTTGATCGTTTCCGGGTCCAGGCTCACCCGGTCGAGTTCCAGCAGGGCCCGGGTCCAGTCGATGGTCTCGGCGACACCGGGCAGCTTGAACAGGTCCTGGCCGCGGAGCTTCTGGATGAAGGCGACGATCTCCCTGGACAGGGCTTCGCCGGCGCCCGGCACCTTGCGGGCGAGGATTTCCAGTTCCCGCGCCGCGTCCGGATAGTCCACCCAGTGGTAGAGGCAACGGCGCTTGACGGCGTCGTGGATCTCGCGGGTGCGGTTGGAGGTGATGACGACGATGGGCACGGCACGGGCCTTCACCGTGCCCAGTTCCGGAATCGTCACCTGGAAGTCGGAAAGCATTTCCAGCAGGTAGGCTTCGAAGGGCTCGTCGGTGCGGTCAAGCTCGTCGATCAGCAACACCGGGGCCGATCCGGGTTCCCCCTCCAGGGCCTGCAGCAGCGGGCGCTTGATCAGGAAGCGTTCGTCGAAGATGTCGTTGGAGAGGCGTTCCCGCGTCGCGCCGCCGGCCGCCTCGGCCAGGCGGATCTCGATCATCTGCTGTGGGTAGTTCCATTCGTAGGCGGCGGAAGCCAGGTCCAGGCCCTCGTAGCACTGGAGGCGCAGGAGGGAGCGGCCCAGGGCCGCGGCGAGGACCTTGGCGATCTCCGTCTTGCCCGTGCCCGCCTCGCCTTCGAGGAGCAGCGGACGGCCCATGCGCAGGGCCAGGAAGACGGCGGTGGCGAGGCTGCGGGGTGCCACGTAGTCGGCGCCGGCAAGCAGGGCGACGGTGTCGTCGATGGTGTCGGGGAGGGAGGAAATTTTGGACCTCGGTTCTGGCGGAAAAAAACGGGCGGCGGGTCCTGCCCGCCGCCCGCCAAAGGGCTATCGTTCCATGGCCGGATCAGGCGGCCGCCACCGCACGCCTGGCCATGACCTTCACCAGGTGGGCCCGGTATTCGCCGGTGGCGTGGAGGTCGTTGTTCAGGTGGTCGGAGGCCACGGTCACGCCGTCCAGGGCCGAGGCGGCGAAGTTCGCCGACAGGGCCTTCTCCATGTCGGGCACCCGGAACACGCAGGCGCCGGCTCCCGTGACGGCAACCCGCACCGCACCGCCGGCCGACTGGCTGACGCACACGCCCACCAATGCGAAGCGCGATGCCTGATTGTGGAACTTGGCGTAGGCGGAACGCCTGGCCAGCGGGAAGTGCACGGCCGTGATCAGTTCGCCGGGTTGCAGCGCCGTCTCGTACATGCCGGTGAAGAAGTCGTCGGCCCCGATGCGGCGCTTGTTGGTCACCACGGTGGCCCCGAGGCCCAGGATGCCGGCCGGGTAATCGGCGGCCGGGTCGTTGTTGGCGATGGAACCGCCGATGGTGCCGACCTCGCGCACCTGCCGGTCGCCGATGCCGCCGGCCAGCGTCGCCAGGCCGGGCAGCAGGCGCTGCACGTCGGCGTTGGCGGCCACGGTGGCATGGGTGGTCAGGGCGCCGACCACCAGCTCGGAACCCTGGACGCCGATGCCGCGCAGTTCGGCAAGGCCGCCCAGGTCCACCAGGTCCGAGGGGGCGGAAAGCCTCAGCTTCATGGCGGCGACCAGGGTCTGGCCGCCGGCCAGGGCCCGGCCGTCGCCGTTGGCGGCCAGCAGGGATGCGGCCTCGGAAACGCTGGCGGGACGATGATAATTGAATGCGTACATGTGTTCTCCTCCTGGCTCAGGCGGCCTTGGCCGACCGGATGGCGCGCCAAACGCGCTCGGGGGTGGCGGGCATGGGAACGTCCCGGACGCCCAGGTGCTTCAGGGCATCGGCGATGGCACTGATGACCGCGGCCGGGGAGCCGATGGCCCCCGCCTCGCCGCAGCCCTTGACGCCCAGCGGGTTGTGGGTGCAGGGCGTGACCTGGGTGTCCACCACGAAGCTCGGCACGTCGTCGGCCCGCGGCATCGCGTAGTCGGTGTAGGTGCCGGTGACGAGCTGGCCGCTCTCCGGGTCGTAGACCCCCTGCTCCAGCAGCGCCTGGCCGATGCCCTGGGTGAGGCCGCCGTGCACCTGGCCCTCGACGATCATCGGGTTGACGATGTTGCCGAAGTCGTCGGAGGCGACGTAGCTGACCACCTTGGTGACGCCGGTGTCCGGATCGATCTCCACCTCGCAGATGTGGCTGCCCGCCGGGTAGGTGAAGTTGGTCGGGTCGTAGAAGGCGGTCTCGTTGAGGCCCGGCTCCAGCTTGTCCAGCGGGTAGTTGTGGGGCACGTAGGCGGCGAAGGCCACCTGCCCGAAGGCCACGCTCTTGTCGGTGCCGGCCACCTTGTAGGTGCCCTTGTCGTACTGGATGTCGGCCTCGGCGGCCTCCATCAGGTGGGCGGCGATCTTCCTGCCCTTGTCGATCACCTTGTCCAGGGCCTTCATGATCGCCGTGCCGCCCACGGACAGGGAGCGGGAACCGTAGGTGCCCATGCCGAAGGGAATGCGGCCGGTATCGCCATGGACCACGTCCACCGCCTCCACCGACATGCCCAGCCGGTCGGCGACGACCTGGGCGAAGGTGGTCTCGTGGCCCTGGCCGTGGCTGTGGGAACCCGTGAACACGGTGACCGAACCCGTGGGATGGACGCGGATCTCGCCCGCCTCGAAGAGGCCGGCCCGGGCACCGAGGGCGCCGGCGATGTTGGAGGGCGCCAGGCCGCAGGCCTCGATGTAGCAGGAGTAGCCGATCCCGCGCAGCTTGCCGCGCGCCGCCGCCGCCTGGCGGCGGGCCTCGAAGCCCGCCACGTCGGCCAGCTTCTCGGCCGCCTTCAGGGTCGCGTCGTAGTTGCCCGTGTCATAGGTGAGTCCCACCGGGGTGGGATAGGGGAAGGTGGTGATGAAATTGCGCCGGCGCAGCTCCGCCTGGCCGATGCCCGTCTCCTGGGCGGCGGCGGAAACCAGGCGTTCGACCACGTAGGTGGCCTCCGGCCGGCCGGCGCCCCGGTAGGCATCGACCGGCGAGGTGTTGGTGAACACCCCCGTCACCTGGGCGTAGATGACCGGCGTCGTGTACTGGCCGGCCAGCAGCGTGGCGTACAGGATCGTCGGCACCGACGAGGCGAAGGTGGAAAGGTAGGACCCCAGGTTGGCGATGGTGTTCACGCGCATGGCGAGGAACTTGCCGTCCTTGTCCAGCGCCAGTTCGGCCTTGGTCACGTGGTCGCGGCCGTGGGCGTCGGACAGGAAGGCCTCCGAGCGCTCCGCCGTCCATTTGATCGGCCGGTTGACCTGCTTCGAAGCCCATACCAGCACCGTCTCCTCGGCGTAGAGGAAGATCTTCGAGCCGAAACCGCCGCCCACGTCCGGCGCGATCACCCGCACCTTGTGTTCGGGCAGGCCGAGGACGAAGGCCGTCATCAGCAGGCGCTCCACGTGGGGATTCTGGTTCGACACGTAGAGGGTGTAGCTGTCCTCGGCCCGGGAGTAGCTGGCCACCGCGGCGCGCGGCTCGATGGCGTTGGGGATCAGCCGGTTGTTGTTGAACTCCAGCGTCGTCACGTGGGCGGCCTTGGCGAAGGCGGCATCGACGCCGGCCTTGTCGCCGTGGCCCCAGACGTAGCAGGTGTTGTCGGGCGCGATGTCGTGGATCACCGGCGCGCCGGGCTTGGGCGCGTCGGCCGGCAGGACCACCGCCGGCAGCACGTCGTAATCCACGTCCACGGCCTCGGCGGCATCCTTGGCCTGCCAGTAGGTCTCGGCGATGACCACGGCCACGTGGTCGCCCACGTAGCGCACCTTGCCCTGGGCCAGCGGCGGATGGGGCGGCTCCTTCATGGGCTGGCCGTTCACGTCGGTGATCAGCCAGCCGCAGGGCAGGCCGCCCACCTTGGCATTGGCCAGGTCCTCGCCGGTGAACACGGCGACCACGCCCGGCGAGGCCAGGGCGCGGGACTTGTCGATGCCCTTGATCGCGGCGTGGGCGTGGGGCGAGCGGACGAAATAGGCAAAGGTCTGGCCCTGCAGGTTCACGTCGTCGGTGTAGTTGCCGGCGCCGGTCAGGAAGCGGTAGTCCTCCTTCCGCTTGACGGACGCGCCGATGCCGGTGGCGTTCATGTCACCCATGGCTCAGTTCCCCTTTCCGGAGGCGCAGGTCTGCACCGCCTTGACGATGTTGTGATAGCCGGTGCAGCGGCAGAAGTTTCCGTCCAGCCCGGAGCGGATCTGCTCCTCCGTCGGGTTGGGGTTCTTGTTCAGCAGGTCCACCGCGCTCATCACCATGCCCGGCGTGCAGAAGCCGCATTGCAGGCCGTGGCACTCCTTGAACGCCGCCTGCATGGGATGCATGTCGCCGTTGGCCGCCGCCATGCCTTCGATGGTGGTGACCTCGGCCCCCTGGGCCTGGACGGCCAGCAGGTTGCAGGACTTCACGGCCTTGCCGTTCAGGTGGATGGTGCACGCGCCGCAGTGGCCCGTGTCGCAGCCGACGTGGGTGCCGGTGAGGTGCAGGGTGTCGCGCAGGAACTGGGCCAGCAGCGTGCGGGGATCGACATCCGCTTCCACGGGCTTCCCATTGACACGCAGGGAAAGCTTGACCGCCATTTTCTTCTCCTTCTCCTTAGGGTGTTGGACACGGCATCGGCACCGCATACGCGGCACCGACCCGCCGGCTGCCGGATTCATCCATTGTGGTTGGACCGCGAAGGCCCGGCGCCGGCACGTGCGCAACTTAGGATAGTAGAAATGTTTTACACGTCAATTATGTAATGCAATGCATATCGGACGGACCTGTACCACGCTGGTGCAGCGCCCGCGAAAGCCCTATTCATGGGCATCTACAGGGGACGGCGGGACCCCCGGCGGGGAGTTTTCTCGCACTGCGGCAAAGACGCTTTTCGAACACGGGAATTTCCAGGGCCGGTTCATCGGGACTGCGGGGCCGGTCTGCCGCCCGCCCCCGGAAGGCGGATCCACCTCACAAACACTTACAAAACCGTGGCCATCGCCGGGCATCCCCGGCGCGTTATTCGGTGCAGGGCAAGGGGCGCCGCCGATTGCGGGGCGCCCGTGACCCGCCCTGGAGAACGTTCATGAAGAAGACCATCGCCGCCCTGGCGGTCGGGCTGGCCGGGTTGGCCACCGCCGGCAACGCCCTCGCGGGCCACCGCAACCACCTGCATTTCGGCATTTCGGTCGGCCCGCCCTGGGGCCATTGGCATGCGCCGGCCCCCTGGGTTTACGGCTATCCGCCGCCGGTCTACTACCCGCCGGTGATCATCCAGCAGCCGCCCCCGGTCTATGTCGAGCAGGGCCCGCCGCCGCCTGCGGCAGCCCCCGCCCCGCCCGCCGCCGCCGGGGCGCCCCAGTCCGGCCCGGCGTCGTGGTGGTACTACTGCGCCGACCCTCCGGGCTACTACCCCTATGTGCGGGAATGCCCGGGCGGCTGGCAGAGGGTGGCGCCGCAACCCCAGGACGCCCGGCCATGAACCCGGGAAGACTCGGGGGCCTTGCCGCCGCCCTGGCCTTGACCCTGGCGGTGGCCGGCTGCGCCACGGCACCGGCGGGACCGCGGGTGACCGCCCTTCCCGGCAGCAGCCGCTCCTTCGACCAGTTCCGCCACGACGATGGCCAATGCCGGCGCTACGCGGAGGAGCGGACCAGCGGCCGCGGCGACCGTAACGCCACCCTCAAGGGCGCCGCCGTCGGGACCCTGGTCGGAGCCTTGGCCGGAGCGGCCATCGGCGGCCGTGATGCGGCCGGGGCCGGCGCCGGGCTGGGCCTCATCGCCGGCTCCCTGGCCGGCAACGACTCGGACCGCCATGGCAGCCGCGGCAACCAGCGCGACTACGATGCAGCCTATGCCCAGTGCATGTACGGCAAGGGCCACAAGGTACCCGTGGCAGGCAGCGTGCCGAACGGCGGCTACCGGGCGCCCCCGGCACCGGTCCAGCCGCCCGCCTACGCCCCCACCTACTCCCCAAGCGCGCCGCCGCCGCCCCCCGGCCGTCCGCCCCCGCCGCCGCCAGGCGCCTGGCCCCGATGAAGGCCGGGGCCTGCCTGTCGAGGCAAGGAAACGGGTGGCGCGTCGGCAGCCCGCCGACCGCTCGGCCGCGTTCGGGAGATCAGCGGGGTGCCCGATGCGTGCGGCACTTCGAGGCGACTCCGGCGCGTAATCCGGGATGAATCCAAGGAGAGCAATCCATGAAGACCCCGAAACTGGCCACCATCGCGACGGCCCTGATTCTGGCCTGGAGCGCCGGCGCCCTTGCCGACGAGCGGAACCGACCGCGCGGCGACCAGCATCGCGCCCCCGATCAGGTCTCGCGCAACCATCGCCCCCCGGAACACCGGCCGCCTCCGGTCGCCTGGCACGATCGCCACGCCCACCGGCCCGCGCCGGCCTGGCGCGGCGACATCGCGCGCTTCCGCGACCATGATGCCGGTACGTGGCGATCGGGCCACTGGAACCATGGCCACCACGACGGCCGGCTGGGCTGGTGGTGGGTGGTCGGCGGATTGCGCTACTTCTACCCGCAGCGCATCCTGCCTTATCCGGAACCCTATCCGGCCTCGGTGATCGTGGCCGAGTCGCCGCCGGCGAACTACTGGTACTACTGTCCCAGCCCGGCCGGCTACTACCCCTACGTGCCCAGTTGCGCCTACCCCTGGGAGCCGGTGCCGGCTTATTGAAGGCCGCAGGGGCGGCGCTGGCGCCTGGGGTCTGTTCTCATTCGTTCGGCGCGTCGCCTTAACGAGAACAGACCCTGACGATCAGCCCGCCAGGCGCTTCACCAGGGCGTCGGTGAACTGCACCGTGCCGGCCGTGCCGCCCAGGTCGCCGGTGCGCACCTTGTCGATATTCACCGTCTCGTCGATGCCCTTGCGCAGGCGGTCGCCCAGGTCCTGGCGGCCCAGGTGGTCCAGCATCATGGCCGCCGCCAGCATGAGGGCGATGGGGTTGGCGATGCCCTTGCCGGCGATGTCAGGCGCCGAACCGTGTACGGCCTCGAAGATGGCCGCGTGCTCGCCGATGTTGGCGCCCGGGGCCATGCCCAGGCCGCCCACCAGCCCGGCGATCTCGTCGGACAGGATGTCGCCGAAGAGGTTGGTGGTCACCAGCACGTCGAACTGCCAGGGATTCATGACCAGCTTCATGGCACAGGCATCCACGATCACCTCCTCGAAGGCGATGCGGCCCTTGTACTCCTTCTCGTAGAGTTCCCGCGCCGTCTCCAGGAAGATCCCGGTCAGGGCCTTCATGATGTTCGCCTTGTGCACCACCGTCACCTTCTTGCGGCCGTGGCTGATCGCGTACTCGAAGGCGAAACGGCAGATGCGGCGGCAGCCCTGGCGGGTGTTCACGCCGGTAGACATGCCCACGGCATGGGGATCGCCGTCGATGGGGATGAAGTGCTCGTAGCCCATGTAGAGCCCTTCGTTGTTCTCCCGCACCAGGACCAGGTCGATGTCGTCGTAGCGACCGCCGGGGATGATGGTGTGGGCCGGACGCAGGTTGGCGTAGAGCTTGAACTCCTCCCGCAGGCGCACGTTGGAGGAACGGTAGCCGCCAGCCACCGGCGTCTCCAGGGGGCCCTTGAGGGCCAGCCGGGTGCGGCGGATGCTGTCGACGCAGGCCTGGGGCAGCGGGTCGCCGTGGGCAGTCACGCCAGCCATGCCGGCCACCTGACGGTCCCATTCGAACCTGGCGCCCAGGGCGTCCAGGGCGCGCAGGGTGGCCTCGGTGATTTCCGGGCCGATGCCGTCCCCGGGGATCAGGGTGGCGGGAATGGGAGCGTGGACGGTGGTGGTCATGGTTTTCTTTCGATGGACGGATAAGGAAAAGTGATCCTAGTTTACGCCCGATCCGGCCGCCATGTTCCGGATCAAGTTTGCCCGCGCCCGCCCTGATTCCCGGGCCGGTGCCGTTCTCTCCCATGTCACGTCATCACGCCGCCAACCGGCGGCATTCCTGCCGCGATCTGCATTCATCGCGTTCAGGCCGGGCCACCGCCCCCGGTCTCCCGCCGGCGCATCAGCCCGGCGACGGCCAGGGCTTCCGCCGTCCCCAGGCTTTCGAGGCCCGCCACCACACCGTCCCGGTTGGCGAGCGGCTGGTTCTGGCTCAGTTTCCACTTGCCCGTCAGTTCCGCCACCTCGATCTCGATGCCGACCACCGCCGCCAGCATCCGCTCCAGGAAATCGGCCGGCGCCTCCTCGAGCCGCCATGGCTCGGTGAGTCCCGCCTCGTGGGCCGCGGTCAATTCCGCCAGCAGGGAGCGCAGCCAGCCCGCCTCGCGCACTGCCCGCAGCCGGCCCCGGGCCTGCACCGTCACGTAGTTCCAGGTGGGCACCGCCTTGTGGTCTTCCTTCTTTGACGGATACCAGTTCGGGCTCACGTAGGCGGCCGGCCCCTGGAACAGCACCAGCACGTCGACGCCCTCCTCCCCCGCCGCCTTCCACAGCGGGTTGGCCCGGGCCAGGTGGCCGCGCAGCCGCCCCAGGGGCGCCGGGTCCGGCGCATGGAGCAAGGGGACCGGATCGGCGGTGAGGCCACCCTCGCCGTGGACGACCAGGTGCGCCAGGGGATGGGTCGCCATGAAACCCAGCAGGACTTCCGGGCGGGTCTCGGCGAAGTGCGGGGGAAGGTACATGGAAGAAGGCTCCGGGGACTCGTCGATGGATTGTGCACGGTGGCGGCGCCTCGGGCAAACCCGGGCCCTGCAGCATGCGGAACCCGCGCGGGCCGCCCACCTCCGCCCGGACGGCCGGGGGTAGAATCGTTGCGCCTTCGAGAACCTACACCCCCCGCGTGGCCAAGCAAACCCTCTATGAAGTCCTCGGCGTCAAGCGCAACGCCGACGACAAGGACATCCGCGCCGCTTTTCAGGCACTGGAGGAGACCTTCAATGCCGATGCGGCCGATCCGGAAGATGTCGCCCGCTGCAACCTGATCCGCGAAGCCTTCCGCGTCCTCGGGAACGAGGCCCTGCGGAAGGCCTACGACGAGTCCCTGCGGCGGGAGATCCTCCAGGCCGCGGCCACGGAACCCCTGCCCAAGGCCCTGCCCCAGATCGTCACCCGCGGGCGGCTGATCGCCGTCGCCCTGGTCGCGGTGGTGGCCCTGATCTGGTACGCCGGCAAGGCCCGCCAGGAACGCCTGGAACTGGAACAGGTGGCGGCCCAGAAGGCGGCGGCGGAGCGGGCGGCCGAGGTGCAACGGGCGGAATACGAGGCCGACCGGCAGCGCCGGGAGGCGCAGGAGGCATCGCGCAGCGCCGAGTACGCGGACCGGCAGCAACGCTACCAGTACGAGAGGGACGTGGCCGACAACCGCTGGCAGCGGGATTATGGCTACGAGCAGCGGCAGCAGGCCCAGCAGAACCAGTACAACGCCGCCAACGAGGTCCGGCGCCTCGAACAGGAGCAGCGGAACGCGGAATACGAGAGCAAGCGCGAGCACCAGGAAGCCCTGCGCCGCCTGGAGAAGGAAAAGGCCTACCTGAAGCAGCTCGAGTACGAGAACTACGGCTGGAAGAAGGACCCCTATTCCCGCTGAGGGCCGAGGACGGCGCGCCAGGACCGGCCGCCGCCCATCGCCGGCCGTTCCGGACGCAATGCCGGCGTCGCCGGGAGACGATGGCGGCCGGCATGCCCGATGAGTATGCGTGGTGCGACGGGGCCCGCGACGTTCCGGCGCCGCACGCCCGCCGGGCAGGCGGTCAGCCGACCGTCGGCAGTTCCTCCCCGCCGGGCCCCGCCACATGGACGGCGCAGGCAATGCAGGGGTCGAAGCTGTGGATGGTGCGCAGGATCTCGACGGGCTGCTTGCCGTCGTGGATGCGGTGCCCCTGCAGCGCCGCCTCGTAGGGGCCCTGCTGGTTGGCCGCATCCCGCGGGCCGGCGTTCCAGGTGGACGGGACGATGGCCTGGTAGTTGGCGATGCGGCCGTCCTCGATGACGACCCAGTGGGAGAGCGCCCCCCGCGGCGCCTCCATGATGCCGACGCCCTTCGCATGCTTCGGCCAGGTGGACGGTTCCCATTTGGCGCCATTGAAGGTGGCCAGGTCGCCGCCCTTGATGTTGGCCACCAGTTCGTCGTACCAGCCCTGCATGGCGTCTGCGATCAGCTTGGTTTCCAGGGTCCGGGCGGCGGTGCGGCCGAGGGTGGAGAACAGGGCCGCCAGGGGCACGCCCAGCTTCTTCAGGGCCATGCCGGCCAGCTCCCGGGTCGGCTGGTGGCCCGATGCGTACAGCATCAGCACGCGGGCCAGCGGCCCCACCTCGACCGGCTTGCCCTTCCAGCGCGGCGACTTTAGCCAGGAGTAGGACTGCTCGACGTCCAGCTGCTGGTAGGGGGGCTTGGGCCCCGTGTAGTTCAGCTTCGTCTCCCCCTTCCAGGGATGCAGGCCCTCCTCCTTGCCGCCGCCATAGTCGTACCAGGCGTGGGCGACGAATTCCTGGATCTCGCCGTCGGCCTGGAAATCGATGGGATGGATCTTCTTCAGGTCCCGGTCGAGGATGACGCCGGCCGGAATCATGTAGCCGGAAGGATCGCCCATGCCCCTGGCCGGGAAGTCGCCGAAGGTCATGAAGTTGCCGACACCCTCGCCCTGCGTGAACCAGTCCTTGTAGAAGCCGGCGATGGCGAGCGTATCGGGGACATAGACCTGATCGACGAACTGGCGCATCTGGCGGATCGCGTTCTGCACCGTCTGCAGGCCGACCACGTTCAGCGAGGTGGCCCCGTCGCCGCCCCGGTAGTGGGGACCCTTGCCGTGGCCGCCGCCCTTGCCGCCCGGGCCGCGGTCCGTGTGCAGGCTGATCGCGCAGGGCACGCCGCCGACCAGGAACATGGGATGGGGGTTCTTGCCGCCGAAGACGGCGTGCAGCTTGACCACCTCCCGCTGCCAGGCCAGGGCGTCCAGGTAGTGGGCGACGGCCATCAGGTTCGCCTCCGCCGGCAGCCGGTAGGCCGGATGGCCCCAGTAGCCGTTGGCGAAGATGCCGAGCTGGCCGGCCTCGACGAAGCCCTTCAGCTTCTTCTGCACGTCGGAGAAGTATCCCGGGGAGGACCTGGCATAGCCGGAAAGGCCCTGGGCCAGTTCGGAAGTGCGCTTCGGGTCGGCCTTCAGCGCTGACACCACGTCCACCCAGTCGAGGGCGTGCAGGTGGTAGAAGTGCATCACGTGGTCATGCACGTACTGGGCCGCGATCATCAGGTTGCGGATCAGCTCGGCGTTGCGCGGAATGGCAATGCCCAGGGCATTCTCCACCGAACGCACCGAGGCGATGCCGTGGACCAGGGTGCACACGCCGCAGATGCGCTGCGCAAAGGCCCAAGCGTCCCGCGGATCCCGGTCGCGCAGGATGATTTCCAGGCCGCGCACCATGGTCCCGGCGCTGGAGGCGCGGGTGATGCGGCCCTGGCTGTCGGTTTCCGCCTCGATGCGCAGATGGCCCTCGATGCGGGTGACGGGGTCGACCACGATTCTTTCGGTGGCACGCTGGTTCATGATCCGCTCTCTTCCAGGTGCTCGGCCACCAGTTCGGTGAGGCCCAGCATCTCGATGTCCATGTGGTAGTGCTCCATGGCTTCTTCCATGACGACGCGGCAGTTGGCGCAGGCCGTGACCATGGTCTTGACGCCGGTCTCCTCGATCTGCGCCTTCTTGCGTTTGAAGACCAGGGTGCGCAGGTGCTCGGCCCGCTCGTTGGCCGAGACCCCGCCCCCGCCGCCGCAGCACCAGTTCATGGTGCCGGTGTCCTTCATCTCGCGCAGTTGGGGCGCCAGTTCCCTGAGCAGGGTGCGCGGCTGCTGGTAAACCCCGCCACGCCGGGAAATCTGGCAGGGATCGTGGTAGGTCAGGGGCTGGTCCAGGGTGCCCTTGAGCTTCAGCCGGCCGGCATTGCGCAGGTCGTCGAGGACTTCCAGGATGTGCTTCACCTGGAAGCCGAAGGCCCGGCCCATGAGGTTGGGGCCCTCCCAGCGGATGGCCGTGTAGGCATGCCCGCATTCCGGACTGATGACGCACTTGACCTTCAGCCGTTCCGCGGCCTTGACGATGCGTCCGACCAGTTCCCGGGCCAGGTCCGAGGCACCGATCTGTATGCCGCTGTTGGTGGCCTCGTAGGCGTCGTCGGCCAGGGTCCAGGTGGCGCCGGCGGCATTGAGGATGCGCCCCACGGCGCCCAGGTATTCCGGATAGTTGAGGATCTCCCAGGAGGACATGAGGACCAGGTAATCCGCATTCTCCAGGTTCACGGGGATTTCGATGCCGAACTGCTTCTGCATCCGCTTGATCTGGGCCTGGACCGTCACCCACTTGACGCCGGCCGGGCTGCCGCTCGTGATGGAGCGCTGGGTGGCCGTCACCAGGCCCTCCGGCGCGTGGCCCGCGGCGGACATGCCCTCGCGCATCTTGCGGATCATCACCGTGATGTCGTTGCCGACGGGGCAGACCATGGAACAGCGGCCGCAGAGGGTGCAGCTGTCGTAGACCAGGGGTCCCCACTCGGCCAGTTCCTCGTCGGTCACCGGCTTGATCAGTCCGAGCAGGCCTCCTATCTTCCCGAGCAGGGTGTATTCCCGTTGCCAGGTGCGGCGCAGCGGTTCCAGCTTGTGGATGGGCGTGTATTTCGGATCGCCGGTCTCGGTGTAGAAGAGGCAGGCCTCGGCACAAAGGCCGCAATGGACGCAGGAGGAGAAGAAGCTCGCCACGGGCGTGTCGATGACTTCCTTGAAGCTGTTGATGCCGCGTTCGAAGGATGCGCTCATTTCTTGAACCTCAGGAAGCCACGCCGCGGCGGCCGAAGGCATCGCCGTTGTACCAGCGGGACAGGAAGACGCTGAAGGTGTGGAAGAGCTTGGTGAAGGGCAGCACCACCAGCAGCAGTTCCACGGACAGGATGTGGATGGCCAGCATCAGCGTGTATTCGAGCAGCAGGTGGTGGAAGGCCAGGTAGCCCGTCAGCAGCGGCGCCAGCGTCACCGCCCATGCGAGATAGTCCTGGAAGCCCGAGAGGAAGCGCTTCACCGGATCGGTCAGGCGGCTGCCCAGGAGCACGGCCAGGGCCAGGATCGAGGCGACCGCCATCGCATCCACCAGGGCGGAGGGGAGGGCCGGCCAGGAGAGCCCGACGGTGCCGCGGACCAGTTCGATGTGCGGCGCGAAGAGGAAGAAGCTGACGAAGAGGCCCACGTGGAAGACATAGCCGGCGATGTAGGTCGAGGGCGAGCGGGCGACCATGCCGGCCGGCGGCACCGAGCGGGAGAGGATGGTCTTCCAGCCGCTGCCGGGGGTGACGGCGCGCGGGATGAAAAGGTCCTTCTTGCGGCCGAGGCCCAGGATCTCGAAGAAGCGCAACAGGATGCCGAAGGCGCAGATGGCCAGCGCCCAGTTGAGGGCCGGGCCCCGCACCCAGGTCAGGAAGTCGAGGTTGGTCATGGCAAGGTCCTCACCACCCAGGCACCAAGGCCACCAAGGCAACCAAGGCAACCAGGGCAACCAAGGGGCACCGGGAAATGCGATTCAGGAAATACCGGAAGCGTGCCGTGCAATCGGCTGGGCGTCTGCATTTCGTGGCTTTCCGAACGACGGGAAGGCTTCCCGGGACGCGATTCCGCGCAAGTCACCGGCAACCCGCTCCGACCGACTCGCAACAAGAATCCGCTTGGCGCCCCTTGGCGGACCTGGCGCCTTGGCGATTGCCTTGATCGAGGGGAATTCACGGCTTCTCCTTCACCAGGTCGGCCACTTCGACCTTGTGGTGGGCCGCCTTGGCCGCGCCCTTGACGCTGCGGTTGTAGAAGGTCACCGCGGCGCCCACGGCGAGGCCGGCGCCCGCCGCCGTGGCGACGGAGGACTGGACCGGGGTCACCGGCAGGGAGAGGGCCTTGTAGAAGGGGCCGGCATCCCAGAAATTGGCCTCCGAGCAGCCGATGCAGCCATGGCCCGACTGGATCGGGAAGCTGGTGCCGTCGTTCCACTTGGTGGTGGCGCAGGCGTTGTAGGTCACCGGGCCCTTGCAGCCGAGCTTGAACAGGCACCAGCCGTCCCGGGCGCCGGCATCGTCGAAGGATTCGGCGAACTTGCCCTGGTCGTAGAAGGGCCGGCGGTAGCAGCGGTCGTGGATGGTCTCGGCGTAGAAAATCTTCGGCCGCCCCTGGGCATCCATCTCCGGGATGGCGCCGAAGGTCAGGAAATGGGCCAGGACGCCCGTCATGACGACCGGAATGGGGGGGCAGCCGGGGATGTTCACCACCGGCTTGTCCTTGACGATGTCGGCCACGGAAACGGCCCCCGTCGGGTTCGGATCGGCCTTCGGCAGGCCCCCGTAGGCGGCGCAGGTGCCGACCGCGATGACGGCCGCCGCCTCCTTTGCCGTCTCCTGGAGCGTCTGCAGGTTGCTGATGCCGGCGATGGTCGAATAGCCGGGATTGCCCAGGGGAATGGAACCGTCCACGACCAGCAGGAACTTGCCGGCGTTGTCCTTCATCGCCGCCTCCCGCGCCGCCTCGGCCGCTTCCGCGGATGCGGCCTGGAGGGTGTGGTGGTAATCCAGCGAGATCAGGTCGAAGATCAGGGTTTCGAGGGACGGCGAGTGGGAGCGCGTGATGGACTCGGTGCAGCCGGTGCATTCCTGGAAGGAGAGCCAGATCACCGACTGGCGGCGTGCCTTGGCGATCGCCTCGGCGACCGCGTGAGCCTTCTCCAGGGGCAGTCCCAGCATCGCCGTGGTGGCGGTACAGAACTGCAGGAAGGCCCGGCGGCTGATACCCCTCTGGCGCAGGGCTTCGCCGACGGTCTCGGCGGCTGGGGTGGCCGCCTTCGGGCGCCCGGGTTGGTTCATGTTCTGGTCCTCCGGTTGGGCGGAACCGGCGCAGTATTGAGGGGGCAGGACGGACGGTGGTTGACCGGTGTCAAAGGCCGCGAACTATGGATAATCCTTATCCAGGCATCAATTTCCTCGATGACCATCGACACCTCAGGCCTGGCCTCGGCGCCAGCGGACGAGGATGTCCGTGGCCCGGTCCGCCATGGTGCCGATGGCAGCCTCCACGGCCGGGCTCAGGGCCTCGGACCAGGCCACCGCCTCGGGCTGTACGCCGACCAGGGCCCGGCAGGCCGGCCAGTGGCCTTCCAGCATGGCCACCGCCATCAGGTCCGCCAGCCCGGCCGCATGGACGCTCCAGGCCCGGCGGGCGCCGAGGAAGGCATCCATCCGGGGGCCCTCGAAGGCCGCCACCGTGCCGGGCGCCGACGCCAGGTTGGCGGCATCGAAGACCAGCAGGGCGTCGCACTCGGCCACCATTCCCGCCAGGGTGAATCCCAGGGTCCCGCCATCCTCGAAGCGGAGGTCGTCGGCGGGACCCTCGCGCGTTTCCAGCCGGCGCAGGGCGGCGATGCCCGCCCCCTCGTCGCCCAGCAGGCTGTTGCCGATGCCCAGCACCAGTATCCTCATGCCGCCTTTCCTGCCACCTCGGCCGAGCGTCGGTCTGGCACCGCGGACCGGTTCCGGCAGCCCCCGGCTGCGTGGCCCGGGAGGGAGACAGGGGGAAGGCCCCGCCACCTCGGCTCCCGCCCCGGGCCTGGCGACCCCGGCCTTGGGGCAAGGATGTTCACGCAGCCCCCCTCCCCCCGCCCTCCTCCCGGGAGGGGGTGGCGCCGGATTGCCGCTGTACGGCACCGAGTCCTTGGCTGCGCCCCCGCGGGCGGCCGTGCGGGGCGTCTCATGCGATCAGCAAGTCCCATTCGACGCAGGGATCGAGGGCGGCAACGGCGTCGCCGACGAAGGCGCGCAATTCCGCCGCATCGCCCGCCGCATGGCCCAGGAGCCAGGATTTCAGCGCCCCCTCTGGATGGAAATTCCATTCGGTCGGCGCCACGATGACGTAGTCGGCCACCGCATCGTCCCGCAGGGCCACCTCGTGCATCAGCAGCCCGCGGGCGGTCTCCACCGTCGCCCTGCCCCGCCCGGGCGCCACGGCGACCGCGGCGACGCGGCCCGGTCGGCCGTCCCCGACCGTCCGGCCGGCCGCGTAATCCGCCAGTTCCAGCAGGCGCACGATCCAGCGGGCCAGGAAAGTCCGCCCCGTCCAGTCCGCCTCGGCGAACCGCCGGTGCCGCGCCGCCGGTCCGGTCTGGGCCGGTCGGCCGTGCCATTCCGGCAGGCGCGCGAAGCGCTGGTCGAGCAGGGGGCTCAGATCCAGGGTCTGGGGCCCGGCCATCGGCGGCAGCAGGGGCACCGCATCGCGCAGCTCGGGGGTGTCGCGCAGGCGACGGGACCGGCGGGCCAGGAGGCAGTCCCCCTGTTGCCATTGCTCGGCCCTTCGCGGTTCGGCGAGGCCGGGTATCTCCTCCGGCGGCAGACCGGCGACCCCGGCCAGCCAGGCCGCGAAGGCCGGCCGGTCGGCCAGGCGCTGGCGTCCCAGGAGGCAGGCGGATCGGGCTTCGGCATCCTGCTCGTCCATGAGCAGCCGCCACAGGTGCTCGGCCATGGCCTCGCGCAGGACCTCCCCCTCCAGGGCCGGCGGCGGCGGCGTGCCGCGGGCGGCGGCGATGGCGGCGGCCGCGGCGGCCCCCTGGGCCCGCCCGCAGAGAGAAAAGAGCAGGGGAAGGACGGCCACCACCCGATCGGCCCCCTGCCCGACGAAGACCCGCGCCGCGGCCGGCCTGTCACTGCTGACCCGGACGTCGGCCACCCGCCCGTCCTCGCAGCCGACCGACACGTGCACGCGCCCCGCATCCAGGATCATGGCACCGGAAGCTCCATCTCGAGGAGCACCGGCTGGTGGTCCGAGGCGCGGCAGGCGGCGTCCACCCGGACGTCGCGGATCCGCGCCGCCAGGTCGGCGCCGACAAAAAAGAAGTCGAAGCAGGCCGGCGCGTCCAGCCAGTCCACCGGCGTCAGGGCGGCGGTCGACGCGTGGGGTACGCCGGGATGGGCGATGCTCCAGGCATCGAGCAGGGGCGGCACGCCGGCATCGGCGCCTGCGAAGGGCGCCTGCATCAGCCCGTGTTCGATGGCGCCTGCCGGATGGTTGAAGTCGCCGCAGAAGATCGCCCCCTCGCCGCGCGGCAGGACGGCGAACGGCGGGTCCGCCCCCTCCCCGTCGCGCCGGCTGCGGGCCTGGTGCCAGCCCTCGGCATGGAGTCGGCGCAACGCCTCCACCTGGGCCCGCCGCTGGACCGCCGAGTAGTACTCCAGATGGGTGGTGACGACCCGCAGGGCGCGCCCCGGCAAGGTGGGCGCAGCGAGCACGGCCTCCAGGGCAACCCGCTGCATGCTCGGCACGCCGTCCTCGGCCGGCCAGGGCAGGAGGTGGCGGAAGACCTGCAGCACCGGGCGGCGGGACAGGATCATCTGGCCGAAGCGGCGCCTGCCGCCGGCGCCGTCGGTGAGGTCGCTGCCGGCGGCGTAGAGCGCCTCGAAGCCGGGAAAGCGGTCGCGCAGCCAGCGCACCTGGTCCTCCGGCTGCCCCGCCATGCCGGGCAGGCGCGGATGGTGGCGGGCCACCTCCTGGAGGCAGATCGCGTCGGCATCGAAACCGGCGATGACGGATGCGGTCCGTTCCAGGTCCACCCGGCCGTCCACACCCCTGCCCCACTGGATGTTCCAGCTCAGGATGCGCACCGGTGCCCCGCCTCGCGTTCGCTCATGGCGACATTCTGCCCAAAGGCACCCCGGGCGGGGGCGCCCCGGCCGTCGAACCCGCCGATTCCTTCGCTGCACCCGCGAGATGGCTGGCGCCGCCGGCGATTCGACCGCTTCCTGACTACGGTCAACAAGCGGCCATAGAACTCGTCTATCCTCTTGCAGTGCATTGCAACAGGAGCCCGGGATGGACAACGCGAACCCCAAGATCATCGCCGAGATTCTGGACCGCCACGGCAGCGACGGCACCCGGTTGATGCAGATCCTCCGGGAGACCCAGGAAGCCCTGGGCTGGCTTTCCCCGGAGACCCTGACCACCGTCGCCAGGGGCGTCGGGCTGCCGCGGGCCCGCGTCGAGGGCGTCGCCGGCTTCTACAGCTTCTTCCACACCGAGCCGCGCGGCCGCTACCGCATCCTCTGGAGCGACAACATCACCGATCGCATGCTGGGCAACAGCGACCTGATGCAGTCCCTCTGCCGCAAGCTCTGGCTGGAGCCGGGGCGCCTTTCCGAGGACGGCCTGGTCAGCGTCGATTACACCTCCTGCACCGGCATGTGCGACCAGGGTCCGGCCCTGCTGGCCAACTATCGGGCCATCACCCGGATGACCGAGGAGCGGGTGGAGCAGATGGCGGGCCTGATCCGGGAACAGGTGCCCGTGGCCGACTGGCCCATGGAATGGTTCCGGATCGAGGACAACATCCGCCGCGCCGACATCCTGCTCAACAGCGGCCTGAAGCCGGGCGACGCCCTGCGGGCGGCCCGCGCCCATGAGCCGGAGGAGGACCAGGAAAAGGCCTCCAATGCCCGTTCCTGGCGGGAGGGCGTCGATGCGCACACCCAGGGCCCGTCGGCCGTCCTCGAGGAGATCAAGAAGTCCAACCTGCGCGGCCGCGGCGGCGCCGGCTTCACCACCGGCATCAAGTGGGACGCCTGCTCCCACGCTCCCGGCGACATGCGCTACGTGGTCTGCAACGCCGACGAGGGCGAACCCGGCACCTTCAAGGACAGGGTGCTGCTGACCCGCCAGGCGGACCTGGTCTTCGAAGGCATGACCGTCGCCGGCTATGCCATCGGCGCCCGCAAGGGCTTCCTGTACCTGCGCGGCGAATACCGCTACATGCTGGAGCCCCTGAACGAGGTGCTGGAGCGGCGCAGGGACATGAACCTGCTCGGCAACCGCATCCTAGGCCGGCCGGGGTTCTCCTTCGACATCGAGGTCTGCGTCGGCGCGGGGGCCTACATCTGCGGCGAGGAATCGGCCCTCATCGAGTCCCTGGAAGGCAAGCGGGGCGTGCCGCGCAACCGTCCGCCCTTCCCCGTCACCCATGGTTTCCTCGGCAAGCCGACGGTGGTCAACAACGTCGAGACCTTTGCCGCGGCGGCCCTCATCGTCGCCAAGGGAGGCGACTGGTACCGGGCCATCGGCACCGCCAAGTCGGCGGGCACCAAGCTGCTCTCGGTCTCCGGCGACGTGGCCCGGCCGGGGGTGTACGAGTTTCCCTTCGGCGTCACCCTGCGCCAGGTGCTCGAGGAGGCCGGCGCCGTCGATACCCAGGCGGTGCAGGTGTCCGGGCCCTCCGGCATCACGGTTCCGGACAACGACTTCGACCGCCGCATCGCCTTCGAGGACATCCCGACGGCCGGCGCCTTCACCGTCTTCAACCGGGACCGGGACATGTTCGAGGTGGCGCGCAACTACGCCCACTTCTTCGCCCACGAATCCTGCGGCTTCTGCACCCCCTGCCGGGTCGGCACCTCGCTGCTGCGCAACCTGATGGACAAGATCGGCGAAGGCCATGGCACCCAGGCCGACATCAACGAGATCTTCTCCCTGTCGCGCCTGCTGCAGATGGCCAGCCACTGCGGCCTCGGCCACACCGCGCCCAACCCGCTGCTGGACACGCTGGAGAAATTCCGCCCGGCCTACGAGCGCCGCCTCGCCTCCCTGGAGTTCGAGCCGTCCTTCGACCTGGACGGCGCCCTCGCCCAGGCCCGGCAGATGACCGGCCGCGACGATTCCGGCGCCCACCTGGAGAATGCCGAATGAGCAATACTTTCCTTCTCGACGGCCAGGAGGTTCCCTTCGAGCCGGGACAGACCGTGATGCAGGCGGCATTGACGGCGGGGTTCTTCATTCCCCACCTCTGCTACCACCCGGAATTCCGCCCCCACGGCAGCTGCAAGCTGTGCACGGTGAAGATCAACGGCCGGCCGGCCACCTCCTGCACCCTGCCCGCCACCGCCGGCATGGAGGTGGAAAGCAACACGGCGGAGATCCGCGACAAGCGCCGCGCCCTGGTGCAGATGCTGCTGGTGGAAGGCAACCACTTCTGCCCCTCCTGCGAGAAGAGCGGCCACTGCAAGCTGCAGGCCCTGGGCTATGCCCTCGGGGTCATGACGCCCCACTTCAACCACTTCTTCCCGGACCGCCCGGTGGACGCCTCCCATCCCGAGGTGCTGCTCGACTTCAACCGCTGCATCCTGTGCGAACTCTGCATCCGCGCCAGCGGCGAGGTGGACGGCAAGAGCGTCTTCGCCCTCTCCGGCCGCGGCCTGAAGAAGCACCTGATCGTCAATGCGGAATCGGGCCGCCTGGCCGACACCGACTTCAGCCTGGCCGACAAGGCCGCCCAGGTCTGCCCCGTGGGCGTGATCCTGCCCAAGCGCAAGGGATTCGCCGTGCCCATCGGCAAGCGCCCCTTCGACGCGACGCCGATCAGCGCCCAGGCCGAACGCTACAAGCCCGTGAAGCCGGCGGCGCGCAAGGAGGAAAGCTGACATGGACGCCAAAGTCACCCGCCGCAAGCTGAGGGTCGCCACCACCTCCCTGGCCGGCTGCTTCGGCTGCCACATGTCCTTCCTCGACATCGACGAGCGCATCCTGCAACTGCTCGAACTGGTCGAGTTCGACCGCTCGCCGATCACCGACATCAAGACCTGCGGGCCCTGCGACCTGGGCATCATCGAAGGCGGCGTCTGCAATGCGGAGAACGTGCACGTGCTGCGCGAGTTCCGCCGCAACTGCAAGATCCTCGTCGCCATGGGCGCCTGCGCCGTCAATGGCGGCCTGCCCGCCCAGCGCAACCACCTGGACCTGCGCGACATCCTCGAGGAGGTCTACCACACGGAGCCGGGCCTCTCGCCCGGCGGCGGCATACCCAACGATCCGGAGCTTCCCCTGCCGCTGGACAAGGTGCACCCCATCCACGAAGTCGTGAAGGTGGACTACTTCCTGCCGGGCTGCCCGCCGCCGGCCGATGCCATCTGGAAGTTCCTCACCGACCTGATCGCCGGCCGCACGCCGGTGATGGGCCACGGTCTGCTGCATTACGATTGAAGGAAATGCGTTTCACCACGGAGGACGCAGAGAACACGGAGATAAACATGCGAACCCGAAGGCGCTCCGTTCATCGGTTCGCCCTTCCCCCTCGGCGATCTCTGCGTCCTCTGCGTCCTCTGTGGTAAATGAAGAAGGAATCCACCGCCATGAGCTTCCAACTCGAAACCGCCACCCACCCCGAACAACTGAGGCGCGTTGCCATCGATCCCGTGTCGCGGGTCGAGGGCCACGGCAAGGTCACCCTGCTGCTGGACGCCGACAACAAGGTGCATCAGGTGCGCCTGCACATCGTCGAGTTCCGCGGCTTCGAGCGCTTCATCCAGGGCCGTCCCTATTGGGAGGTCCCGGTCATGGTGCAGCGCCTGTGCGGCATCTGCCCGGTGTCCCACCATCTGGCGGCTTCCAAGGCCCTGGACATGATCCTCGGCGTCACCCTGACGCCGACGGCGGAGAAGATCCGCCGCCTCATGCACTACGGCCAGATCCTGCAGTCCCACGCCCTGCACTTCTTCCATCTCTCGTCGCCGGACCTGCTGTTCGGCTTCGGCTCGGACATGGCCAAACGCAACATCGTCGGCGTCATCGCCGCCGACGCCGAGACGGCCAAGAAGGGCGTCTTCCTGCGCAAGTACGGCCAGGAGGTCATCCGCCTGACCGCCGGCAAGCGGGTCCATGGCACCGGTTCCGTGCCGGGCGGCGTGAACAAGTCGCTCACCGTCGAGGAGCGCGACCTGCTGCTCAAGGACATCTACCAGATGATCGCCTGGAGCCGCACGGCCGTGCACCTGATCCGCGACCTGTTCGAAAAGAACCTGGCCGAGTACAACGCCTTCGGCCGCTTCAGGGCCCAGGGCATGGGCCTGGTGCGCGCCGACGGAGCCATGGACCTCTACCACGGCGGCCTGCGCGCCCGCGACATGGACGGCAAGATCCTGTTCGACCATTTCGACTACGGCCGCTACTGGGAGATCATCGGCGAAGCCGTGAAGCCCTGGTCCTACATGAAGTTCCCCTTCTTCAAGAACCAGGGGCCCGAGGACGGCTGGTACCGGGTGGGCCCCCTGGTGCGGGTCTCCAATTGCGACTTCATCCCGACGCCCTTCGCCGACAGGGAGCGCACCGAGTTCCTCGCCTACGACGGCGGCAGCGCCGCCGGTGCCACCCTGGGCTACCACTGGGCACGCATGATCGAGATGCTGCACGCCGCCGAGGCGATCAAGGACCTGCTCCACGACGACGACATCATGGGCAAGGAGCTGATGGCCACCGGCGAACGCCAGGAACGCGGCGTCGGCGTCATCGAGGCGCCGCGCGGCACCCTGATCCACCACTACCGGGTGAACGAGGACGACCAGGTGATCCGCGCCAACCTCATCGTCTCCACCACCCACAACAACCAGGCCATGAACGAATCCATCCGCCAGGTGGCGCGCCAGTACCTGGATGGGCGCGAAGTGACGGAGGGCCTGCTCAACCACATCGAGGTCGCCATCCGCGCCTTCGATCCCTGCCTGTCCTGCGCCACCCACGCCCTCGGGCAGATGCCCCTGGAAGTGACCCTGGAAGACGCCGAGGGCAATGTGATCGACCAGGCCGGCCGCGACGGCCGCGGCCGTTTCATCGCCGGCAGCCTCGAAGGGTGACGGCGCCGGTCCTGGTGTTCGGCTGGGGCAATCCCAGCCGCGGCGACGACGCCCTCGGCCCCCTCTTCGTCGAGCGGGTCCAGGCCATGGGCCTGGCCGGCGTCGAATGCCTGACCGACTTCCAGCTGCAGGTGGAGCATGCCCTCGACCTGCACGGCCGCCGCCTGATCCTCTTCGTCGATGCGAGCGTGGAGGCCGAGGCGCCCTTCTCGGTCGAACCCCTCGCACCGGCCCGCGACGAGAGCTTCAGCAGCCATGCCATGACGCCCCAATCGGTGCTGCAGGTCTATTGCGACCTGGAGGACGAGGAACCGCCGCCGGCCTGGCTGCTCGCCATCCGCGGGGAACGCTTCGAACTGGGCGAACCCCTGACGCCCGCGGCGGCGGCCGGCCTGGAAGCGGCGGTGGAGTGGGTGTCGGGGTGGATAAGCCGGGATTTGCGGGGTGCCGGGGAAACGGGTTCGTAGCGGGCGCGGCGCATCGTCGCGTCCATGATCGGGCGCGGTGATCGGGGCGTTGGCAATGTCCCAATTTGGGACTACACTTCGCTCCATGCGCATCATTGCCGTCAGCCACCTGCGAGCCTTCTGGCAAGACAATCCGGATGCCGGGCAGCCTTTGAAATCGTGGGTGGACGAGGTGAAGAAGGCGACATGGTGCCAGCCGGCGGATATCAAGGATCAATATCGTAGCGCCAGCGTTCTCAAGAACCGCCGGGTTGTCTTCAACATCAAGGGCAATGACTATCGTCTGGTGGTGTCTGTGGCCTACCGCTACCAGGCCGTTTACGTGAAGTTCATTGGTACGCATCGCCAATACGATGCGATCGATGCCGAAACCGTAGAGATGGAGTACTGACATGGAAATTCGTCCGATTCACACCGAGGCCGATTACAAGGACGCGTTGCGCGAGGTGTCGGCGTATTTCGACAACGAACCGGACCCCGGCACGCCCGACGGTGACCGCTTCGAAGTGTTGCTGACCCTGGTCGAGGCGTATGAGGCCAGGAACTTCCCCGTCGCCTTGCCCGATCCTGTCGAGGCCATCAAGTTCCGCATGGAGCAAGGCGGGCTGACACCGAAGGACTTGGTGCCGGCTATTGGTCGCCTGAACCGGGTCTACGAAATCCTTGCCCGCAAGCGCCCCTTGACCATCCACATGATTTGGCGGCTGCACGAGCAATTCGGCATCCCGGCCGAAAGCCTGATTCGCCCGAGCAAGTCGTCGGCCGCCGCCTGAGCCGGGAGCTTGGTTGCCGACCGCCGCCAATCTGCGGTCCAAGGGCCGGTCGGGCCCGACTGCGGACCTCGATGTTCAGGAAGAAAGAATTCCGCGCAGAGTCGCGGTACGGATTTCAGGCGTCAGGAATGCGGGATCACCTCGCGGCTGAAACCCGGTTCTGCGACAACCCCCGCGGCGGCACCCCAGCCTCGCAAGGAAACGAAGGGCCGCCCCGAGTTCCATTGGCCCCTTGAGGGACGGAAGACGGGCGGAATCCGCGCAGCGGATTCCCGGGCCCCGCTCAGAACCCTTCCACGTCCAGCAAATCCTTGATCGCCGGATAGGGGTAGATCGGTCCTTCCTTGCAGATGAAGGTGGAGCCGAACTGGCAGTGGCCGCAATGGCCCACGGCGCATTGCATGTTGCGCTCGGTGCTCAGGAAGATGGATTCCTCGGGCACGCCCTTGCTGGCCAGGTGTTCCGCCGCCGAGCCCATGAAGCCGCCCGGGCCGCAGAGCATGGCAACGGTGCGCTCCGAGCGCACCACCACGTCGTCGAGCACCTTGATGCGCCCGCTCACCTGCCAGCGCCAGTTGGCCGAGCCCTCGGTCGAGGCCACCAGCACGGTGGTGTCGGGCAACGCCTTCCAGCGCTCGTAGCGCTCAGGCCAGATGAACTCGTCCACGTGCTTGACCTTCTGCACGATGGTGAAGTGCCCGAAGCGCTCGCGGCGCCGGATCATGTGGTTGATCACCGACACCACGGGCGCGCAGCCCAGGCCGCCGGAGACGATGATCACGTCGCGCCCTTCCGCCTCCCGCAGGGGCCAGCCGCGGCCGAAGGGGCCGCGGATGCCGAGGCGCTGGCCCTCCTTGAGCTCATGGAGACCCCGCGTCACCCGCCCGACCCGGTTGATGGTATGCACCAGCAGGTCCTCGTGCTCCGGGTCGGAAACGATGGAGATTGCCACCTCGCCGACGCCGTAGAGGTAGAGCATGTTGAACTGGCCGGGATCGTAGGTGTATTTGGCGTGCACCAGCGGATCGGTGAAGCGCAGGTAGAGGGTGAAGATGGTCTTCGATTCCTGCACCCGGCGGACGATCTCGGCCTCGTGGGGCACGTAGGCGTTCGGGCGTTCCAGGGTCAGGCTATGGCTGCGCATCTTGTTTCTCCGTGAGCAGGGCGCGGACTTCCTCGGTCAGGTCGATGCCCACCGGGCACCAGGTAATGCAGCGGCCGCAGCCGACGCAGCCGCTGCGCCCGTACTGCTCGTGCCAGGTGCCGAGCTTGTGCACCAGCCATTGCCGGTAGCGCAGGTGGGTGGCGCCGCGCACGACCCAGCCGTGGATGTAGCTGTGGCCTTCGGTGAAACAGGAGTCCCACTGGCGGTAGTGCTCCACCTGCTGGCCGGACATGTCGGGCGCATCGCCCTCGCTGTGGCAGAAGCAGGTCGGGCACACGGACGTGCAGTTGCCGCAGGACAGGCAGCGCGCGCCCACCTCCTTCCAGCGTCCGTGCTCCAGGCGCGACATCAGGTCGTCCTTCAGGTCCCGCGACGGCAGGGCCCGCTGCTGGGCGGCGATGGCCGCCTCGGCCTGGCGCGCGGCCTCTGCCAGCGGCGCCTCGCCGGCGGCCGCCAGCCCCAGGTCGTCGAGCAGCTCCTGGCCGCGCTGGCTCTTCGCCCGGGCCAGGAATCCGTCCTCGAGCTCGGTCAGGGAGATGTCGAAGCCGGAGGTGGCCACCGGGCCGTCGCCGGTCGAATGGCAGAAGCAGGTGGCCGCCGGATGGGCGCAGTCCACGGCCACCAGGAACAGGGAGCGGCGGCGCCGGTTGTAGTAGTGGTCCGGGTATTCCCGGTAGCCGAAGTGCTGGTCCTGCAGGTGCATCGCCGCCAGGTCGCAGCCGCGCACGCCGATCACCGCCGCCGGCTGGGATTCGGGCAGGGTCTCGGTGAAGCGCATCTCGCCGTGGTCGTTGCGGCTGGCCCGCCAGACCACGTCGCGCGGCGCGAAGGTCAGGGGCTTCAGGGCCTGGGGCCCGTTGGCCCAGCCGAAGCTGCGACCGTCGCCGGTGTCGTGCAGGCGGTAGCGTCCCGGGGCCTGCTCCTCGCGGATGCCGACCGGCAGTTGCGACGCCTTCTCGATCTCGTCGAAGACGATGGCGCCGTCGCGGACCCGCGGCCCGATGACCCGGTTGTATTCGCGGCGCAGGGCGTCGATCAGGCGCTGCAGGTCGCCCCGGGCCAGGAATCTTTCAGTCATGCGGTTTCCTCCAGGCGCGCATTCCGTGTGGCGGACGGCGCGCCGACGTTGACCGGGCCGCCGGCGAACTCGGCCCGCAGCATCTCCACCAGGCGTTCGCCCGCCGCCGAGACGGCCCCGGCGATCTCCATGGCCGGTGCGGCATCCCCGTCCCCGGCCTCGATGCCGATGATCTCCAGCCGCGGCGGCAGGCATCCCATCGCGGCGGCCAGATCGAGCGCGGCGGCGACGCCGAAGCCGTGGGTGGACCCGCCGTCCGGCACGCCGGCCAGGTCGGCCGGGGAGCAGCGGACGATGTCGCCGGGGCGGCCTTCGCCGCGCACGGCATCGACGAGGATGGCCCGCGAGAGGCCGTCGAGCAGGGGCAGCAGGTCGCGGCCGGGAACCCCGCAGCGGACGGCCTCGACGCCGGCCGGCAATCCCGATTCCGCCAGCCTGTCCGCCACCTGCCAGCCGATGCGGTCGTCGCCGAAGGGCGAGCCGAGGCCGATCACGCGCACGATGCCGGCGCGCTCAGGCACGATGGACCTTCAGCTTGAGGAAATGGGTGGCGCAGGAGATGCAGGGGTCGTAGTTGCGCACCACCGTCTCGCAGCGCTGGCGCAGGGCCTCCTCCGGGCTGTCCACGCCCAGGGCTTCGACGTGGAGGCGCAGGTCCTCCTCGATGCGCGCCTGGTTCTGGCTGGTGGGCGGCACGATGCGGGCGCTGACGATCTCGCCCTGGGCATTGGTCTCCCAGCGCTGCCAGAGCATGCCCCGCGGCGCCTCGGTGCAGCCGTAGCCGACGCCGGCCCGCGGCGTCACCGGCGCCCGCGTGGCTTCCGGAACCCGGTAGGTGTCGAGGATGCGCAGGGCTTCGACCAGGGCGTAATGGATCTCGACGGCCCGCGCCACGATGCTGTGGTACATGTTGCGGCTGGGGAAGGGAACGCCGGTGCGCTCCAGGTTGCCGCGCACCGGCGCCGGCAGCCGGTCCAGGTTCAGGTTGAGCCGGGCCAGGGGCCCGACCAGGTAGGGCCGTCCCCGGTAGTGGGAGTAGAGCGCCGTCGAGTGGGGAACGTGGGACTCGGCGAACAGTTCCTCGTAGGCCTCGATGGGCAGGTGCAGGCCGTCGCTGCCGGCCACGGCGCCCTCGTTCAGCGGATATTCGCCGGGGTGGCGCAGGCTGACGGTGATGAAGTCCTGGGCCGAATGGGGCAGGGCCAGGGAGGCGGTCCATTGCACCAGTTCCTCGGCCATCGGCAGGGCGTCGTGGAGCCGGCTGCGCAGGCGGGAGACGTCGGCGACGCTGGGCGCATGGTAGAAGCCGCCGACGCAGACGCCCACCGGGTGCACCGAGCGGCCGCCGAGCAGGCGGATGATCTCGTTGCCCAGGGCCTGCAGTTCCAGGCCCCGCTTCACCTCGTCCCGGTACTGGCTAGCCATGGCAATGGCATTGGGGAAGCCGAGGAAGTCCGGCGCCGCCAGCAGGTGGATGTGCAGGCTCTGGCTTTCCAGCCATTCGCCGCAGTAGAGCAGGCGCCGCATCTCGCGCACCCAGGGCCCCGGCTCGGTGCGGAAGATGGATTCGAGCGCATGGACGGCGCTCATCTGGTAGGCGACGGGACAGATGCCGCAGATGCGGGCGACGATGTCGGGCACTTCGTCGTAATGCCGGCCTTCGAGCAGCTTCTCGAAGAAGCGCGGCGGCTCGAAGATGCGCAGGCGCACGCCGGTGACGCGGCCTTCCTCGACATCCAGGTCCAGGGCGCCTTCCCCCTCGACGCGGGCGAGGACGGGCACCTTCATCTTCAGTTCGCGGGTTTCAGCCATGGGTGTCGTCCGGGCCCGGCGCCTTGCCGACGACGGCGAAGGCGGGCGCAGCGTTGTTGATGGAAAGGAAGCGTCGCCGCACGTCGGCCGCGGCCAGGCCCTCGGCCCCCATGTGCCGGGCCAGGGACGCCGCGTTGGCGTTCTCCGCCGGTCCCGAGCAGGCATAGCAGTCGCGGCCCTGGCGGGGGCAGAGCACCCCGCAGCCGGTCTGGGTCACCGGCCCCATGCAGGGAATGTTGCGGGCCACCATCATGCAGACGACACCGAGGCGCTTGCACTCGGTGCACAGCTTGTCGTGGTTCTGGGGCGGCGTGACGCCGAACAGCAGGGCGCGGATCGCCGACAGCACCTGGTGGGCATTGACCGGGCAGCCCCAGAGTTCCAGGTCCACTCGGATGTTCGCCGACAGGGGCGTCACCCGGTCGAGGATGCTGATGTGCTCGGGGCTGGCATAGACCGAGCGGGTCCACTCCGGCGCGTCGTTCAGGTTGCGCAGGGCCTGGATGCCGCCGCTGGTGGCGCAGGCGCCGATGGCGATCAGGTACTTGCTGTTGGCCCGCACGGCGCGGATGCGCTCGGCCTCCTCCGGGGTCGAGATGCTGCCTTCGACGAGGGCGATATCCACCTCGGCGTCCTCGTCGACGGGACCCATTTCGACGAAGTGGACGAACTGGACCTGCTCGGCCAGCTGCAGCAGGCGCTCGCCGAGGTTCAGCAGGGCCAGTTGGCAACCATCGCACGAACTGAACTTATGCACCGCCACGCGGGGCTTGCGTTGGGGTAGGGGCACGGCGTGGACTCCTGTTTTCGTTGCAGTGCAGCATAAACAGGATTTCGCCTTCTATCAACCATACGAATCGGTCGGGTAAGACTGGCGGCAGTGAAAGGACCCCCTTCCTGCCCCGGGAACGGGGAGAGGCCCGGGCCTCAGCCCGCCGATCCGGTTTCCCGCCGCCGGCGGGCCATGGTTTCCAGCGCCTGGATGCCGGCCAGGAACAGGGCGCGGGCCTCGGGGTCGGAGGAGAGGACCTCCCCGGGCGCCGCTTCCTGCCCCCGGCCGGGCAAGGTTTCCGACACCGCAACGGCGGGGGCCGCCGCCGGGGGTGTTCCGGATTGCGCGGACGTCCCGCCGTTCGCCGACTCGGCGGGCGGCGGCCGGCACTCCACGGGCTCCGGGAGGCTCCTGCGCCACCAGAGCCAGCTCAGGGGAGACAAGGTCTTCGGCGCCGGGAGTCGATGCCTGCGGCATTCTCCCGGGCGCTCCGTCGGGGTCGGGGGTGCGGGCGGTGCATGCTGTCCACCTCTGTTCGGGCTGGTAGGCGCACCTTAACCGGCCACCGCCGATGCCGGCCATGCGAAATGTCAGTTTGGAGGCCGTTGCCTAGGGTCTGCCGATTTTTCGGAAGGGCCCCGGCGGCCGCGCCGCGGAGGCCCCGCAACGCCGGAATCCGACCACGCGATCAATGGCCTGCGGGGCCGGCGAGGCGGATGGCCGCCGGCGCGAGGGGCGGCCGGGTCCCGGATGCCACGATACCGTCGGGTCGCGCCCGTGACGCCGGTCACGGGCCGCGAACGGCTGTCGGCTACTTCTTCTCGCCGCCCGGCAGGCCGACGAAGCCGGCCGCGCCGTCGATCCGCTCCAGGCGGACGACGATGGTGCCCTGGGCCTGGCTGCGGGCCACCACCCAACCGTCGCCCACCGACACCACCACGGCCGGGATCGCCTGGCCATTGACGTAGAGATTGAGTCCCTTGCCGGTGGCCCGGCTCTCCTCGAGGACGGCGGTCAGCGGGTCGGCGGCGGCGGCCTGGCCGGCGGCGATCAGCGAAGCGAGGGCGAGGGCGCGCAGCCCATGACGAACGATTTGCATGCGATTCTCCCGATGCGTTGTAATGCGTTGTAAACGGCTGATGGCGGAAACGGCGGCTCCCTTCAGGGGTTCTCCTGCCAGACGTAGCGGCCCTGGCGGTCTATCCAGCCGCTGCGCCGCCCCTCGCTGACCGACGCCAGGCCGTTCCAGAAGGCGCGGGCGAAGCTGAATTTCGGTTCGATGGCCCATTTGCCGGCCTTGTCCACGTAGCCCCAGAGCTTGCCCTCCTTGGCCGCGGCCAGGCCGTCGGCGAAGGCCGAGACGCGCTCCCAGGGCGCCTCCAGCACGGTCTTGCCGCTCTTGTCGATGAACATCCGGCGCTCGCCTTCCTTGACCAGGGCGAGGCCGTCGGAGAAGTCCTCGGCGGTATCGAAGCGGGCCGCCACGGCCAGCCGGCCCTGGCGGTCGATGTAGCCGTACTTCCCGTCCTGGCGCACCCGCGCCATGCCTTCCCGGAACTCGTTGGCATTGTCGTAGCGGGGCGCCACCACCACCGCGCCGGCGCCGTCCATGAAGCCCTGCTTGCGGGCCGACCAGATGCGCACCCTTCCCTCGGCGGCGACGCCGACGAACTCGACGCCCTCGGGCGTGATGTCGCGCCCCTCGGCATCGAAGGCGCGCATGCCCTTCTCGGTCTCGACCCGGGCCACGCCCTCCTTCGCAGCGTGGGTCCTGGCGTACCTGGCGGGCACCACCAGGCGGCCCGTGCGATCGATGAAGCCCTGCTTCACCTGCCCCCATTCGTCGGCCACGCCGACCTGGGCCAGGCCGCCGGAGAAGGGCTCGGCGGTCGCGAAGCGCGGCGCGATGACTACCTGCCGCTTCGCATCCACGTAGCCCCAGGCCGGCTTGCCGTCCGGACCGGCCCCGAGCACGGCCGCCAGCCCCTCGGCAAAAGGCGCGCTCAACTGCTCCTGGGGGGCGATCGCCAGGACTCCCTCGTGGTCGTAGTAGGCCGTGCGCGTCCCCTTCTGCACCCGGATGAGGGGATCGCCGATCAGCGGCGGCTGGGGAAACTCCGCCGGCACGACGACCTTGCCGCGGGCATCGATGAGCCCCGTCAGTTCGCCCTGGCGGACCTGGAACAGGGGCGGCGGTTCGGCGAAGGCCGGCGCAATGCCGAGGAACAGCGCGGCGGCGAGGCCGAGGCGGGACCAGGACTGCATCTGCGACTCCGGGAAATGAAAGGACGGCAGCATGTCACGGCGACGGCCGGGATGCAACCGCCGGGCTCTGCTAAAGTCCCGCCGTCGCCCGAATCCCGCATCGCCCCGCCCTCCCGTGATCACCGATCCCTTCTTCTACCTGGCGGCCATCGCCGGCGTCCTGCTGGCCGGCATCTCCAAGGCCGGCTTCGGGGGCGCCGCCGGCGGCCTGGCGGTGCCGCTGATGGCCCTCAGCATCTCGGCGCCGCAGGCGGCGGCCATCATGCTGCCTATCCTGCTGGCGATCGACGCCGTCGGCCTGGTCGTCTTCCGCGGCAAGTTCGACGCCGCCCACCTGCGCATCATCCTGCCCGGCGCCCTGGCCGGCATCGCCATCGGGGCCATGGCCTTCCGCTACGTGGACCCGCTCTGGATCAAGGGCCTGATCGGCATCGAGGCCGTCCTCTTCGCCGTCGACCGGCTGCGCGTCGCCGCCCGCCCGGAGCGGCCGCGGCCGCCCGAGGTGGCCAGCGGCCTGTTCTGGAGCTGCGTTTCCGGCTTCACCAGCTTCATCTCCCACGCCGGCGGGCCGCCGATCATGCAATACCTGCTGCCGCGGGGCCTGGACCGGGTGCTGATGGTCGGCACCACGGTGGTCTATTTCTCCGTGGTCAATTTCGCCAAGCTGGGGCCCTATGCCTGGCTCGGCCTGCTCGACCTCCGCAACCTCCTCACCTCGGCCCTGCTCCTGCCGGTGATTCCCGTCGGCTACCGGATCGGGCTGCGGCTGCTGCACGGCCTGGACCAGCGGCGGTTCAACCTGACGGTCGCCTGGTTGCTGCTGGCCACCGGCCTGAAGCTCCTCTGGGACGTTTTCGCCGCCTGAGCGGACGGGAACGTCGATTGCTTGGGTCTTGCGCGGGCACCGTTCCGGAAGCCCGATTGTGGGAAAGGCGACAGGGAAGGCATGGGCAGCATAGGCATCTTCTTCGGCACCGACACGGGCCGCACGCGACGCTACGCCAAGCTGATGGCGAAGAAACTGGGCGACCCGGCCGACGCGCCGGTCAACGTGGGCCGATGTGCCCCCGAGGACCTGCTGCGCTACCGGGCCCTGATCCTCGGCAGCCCGACCTACGGCGAGGGCGAGTTGCCCGGCCGCGCCACCGGCATGCAGGGCGACAGCTGGGCGGAGTTCCTGCCCCGCCTGGGGGCCCTCGACCTGACCGGCATCGTCGTCGCCCTCTACGGCCTGGGGGAACAGGAGAAGTATCCCCGGCATTTCGTCGACGGCCTCGCCATCCTCCACGACACGGTCGTCGCCGCAGGGGCGAGCGTCGTCGGCCATACCGATCCCGCCGGCTACCGCTTCGAAAAATCGGCCGCGCTGCGCGACGGCCGCCTGCTCGGCCTGGCCCTCGACCCGGTGGGCCAGGAGGCGCTCACCGAAGGGCGGATCGACGCCTGGCTGGCGGCGATCCGCCCTGCCCTGCTGGCCGCGGGGCATCGCTAGGCTCCGTTCCCATTCAGGCGACGGGGCGAGCCCCCCGACGCCGGGTCATCGCGGATCGGACGGGTTCCGGGCGGGCCCGCGCCACGGGCGGTCCGGCCGTCCCGGTCCGCCCCCCCCGCCGAGGAAGGCCGGCCTTGCGCCGGATCAACATGACCCTATGACCTTGGTGGTAATCTGAAAAGATAAGGAGTCCCCAGGAACGACGATCATGACAACCGGCATCCGAACCCTGTCCCGCCGGCTGGCCCTGCTTGTGCTGGGCCTGCTGGCCTGGTCTGCCGCTGCCGCGGCCGGTCCCTTCAAGGTTCTCGTGGTCATGAGCTACGAGCAGGACAATCCCTGGTGCGCGGGCATCAGGCAGGGCATCGACTCGGTCCTCGCCCCGATGGCGGAGATCAGCTATTTCTACCTGAACACGAAGGCCGATTTCCAGGGGGGGCCGGCACGGGCGGAACAGGCCGCCGCCCTCTACCGCGAATTGCAGCCGGACGGCGTCATTGCCGCCGATGACGATGCCCAGGCCATGTTCGTCGTTCCCTTCCTGAAGGACCAGGTCCGGACACCCGTGATGTTCTGCGGCGTCAACGCGGAGGCCTCCGCCTACGGATTCCCGAACCAGCACATTTCCGGCGTGCTAGAGCGGGGCCACGTGGCCGGCACGCTGGCCCTGGTCCAGCAACTCCTGCCGAAGGTGCGCAAGGCCTGCTTCCTGGTCGGCGACAGCCCCGCCGGCCGGGGCCTCGAGGCCCAGGTCGCCGGCGAGAAGGCCGATTACCCGGCCCAGGTCGGCTCCTTCTTCAAGGCGCGCACCGTGGCCGACCTCAAGGAGTTCTCCCGTCCGATGGCATCCTGCGACGCGCTCTACATCGACAGCCTCGAGGGCATCGCCGACGAAACGGGACGTCGCCTGGTGAACCGGGAGGTATTCGACCTGGTGTTCGGAATGTACAAGGGGCCGGTGCTGGGGGCCAACCCCTACCATGTGGAGGAAGGCGCCCTTTGCGCCGTCGTCAAGACGGGACAGGAACAGGGCAGCCTGGCCGCCGAACAACTTCTCAAGGCCCTGCGAGGCACGCCGGTCTCCCGCATTCCGGTCGCCAGGAATTTCCGCGGCCGGCTCATGATCAACATCGACACCCTCGACCGGATGGGAATCCGCCCGAAACCCATCGTCCTGCAGGGGGCGGAACTGGTCAAGACGCGCTAGCGGCGCCCGCCGCCCGAGAGGTCCGGGGTCGATGTCCATCACCAACAAGCTTCGTCTGCTGGCCGCCATGGCGGGCCTGGCCTTCGTGCTGATGGCGGCCTATTTCCTCCGCGACTACGCGCGCCTGGAGGGGTTTTCGGCCCAGGTCGCCAGTCGTGGCGTGGAGGAGGTCGCGTCGAGGGCCAGGCAGGCCCGCCAACTGGCCGAGATCTCTTCCGGGGTCGATCGCCTGCGTGCCACCTGCCTGCACAGCCGTGGGGGTGCCGCGGAGGCGAAGGAACTTGCCGACCGCCTGGCCATCGTCTCCGCCGGGTCCGACGAGGAAATGCGGAAGGTCCTGGCCGGTTTCGCTTCCCATCTGGACCAGTTCGTGGCGAATTGCCGGGAGCTGGTCGCCGTGAGGGACCAGCGGACCGACCTCCGGCGTGCGTTGCACGGCAACGTCGACCGGCTGGAATCCCTGATCGCCGGTTGGCTCGTCCAGGGCGCCCGGCAGGAGACGGATACCTCCTATGCGCGCCAGCTGCTGGCCCTGGTGTCGGGTTATCGCGAATCGCTGCTGGCCATCGACGTCATGGCTGCCCGGCAGGAAAGCGAAACGGCGATGCAGGGGCCAAGCGGCGTCCAGGGGGAGGCCCGCAAGGCCCTCGACGACCTCTGCCTGAGACTGAAGACGATCCAATCCTCGACGGTGGAGGTGAACCGGCTTGCCCGGCGCATCGATGCGGACCTCAGGCGTTATGCCGACACCTTCGCCCGCTGGAGCGCGGCACTGGCGCTGGACGAGGAACAACGCCTGGACCTGGACCGCTCCCGGGCAGCCGCGCTGGCGCTGATCGATGCGGCGGACAGGGAAACGGCGCGCCAGGCGGCGGGAATCGGTACCCGCATCCGCCAGGTGCGGCTCGATGCGACCACCGGTGCCATCGGCGTTGCGCTGGCGATCACCGTCCTCACGACCTGGATCGTGTCCCGCATCGCCCGCCGCAGCCTGCGCATCCCCTTGCAGAGCCTCGTCGATCGCATCGGACGGTTCCGTCACCTCGGACGCTGGGAGCCGCTTCCCGTCCCCCGCAGGGACGAATGGGGACAGGTCGAGTCGGCACTCCAGGACATGTCGCTGGGGCTCGCGGCCAGCGACATGGCATTGCGCGAAAGCGAGCAGCGCTTCAGGGACCTGGCGGAGATGAGCTCCGACTGGTTCTGGCAGCAGGATGCCGATTTCCGTTTCACCAGCCTTTCGCCGAGTTTCAACGCCCGCACCGGCGGGGACCCGGGCGAACTCACCGGCAAGCGGCGCTGGGAATTGCCGGGCGTCGACCCGGCCGCCCCCATCTGGATCGAGCATCGCCGGACCCTCGCCCGTCACGAGCCCTTCAACGGCTTGATCTACCCGATCCGCACGGCGCAGGGGGAAACCCGCTGGTGGCTGATCAACGGCCGGCCGGTTTTCGCGGAGGACGGGACTTTCAGCGGCTATCGGGGCACCGGCCTGGACGTCACCGAACATCACCGGGCGGAAGCCGAATTGCGGCAATACCGGGACCACCTGACGGAACTGGTGGAGCAGCGGACCCTGGAACTTTCCCTGGCCAAGGAAACCGCCGAGGCCGCCAACCGGGCGAAGAGCACCTTCCTCGCCACCATGAGCCACGAGTTGCGCACCCCCATGAACGCGATCATCGGGATGACCGCCCTGGCCCGCCGCGACGCCGCCGACCCGCGCCTGCAGGAACGCCTCAGGAAGGTGGCCGATGCCTCCCAACACCTGCTGGCGATCATCAACGACGTCCTCGACCTGTCGCGGATCGAGGCGGAACGCATGACGCTGGAACATTCGCTCTTCCATCTGGGCGAGATCGCCTCCAAGGTGCGCAATCTGGTGGGCACGGAGGCGGAGAGGAAGGGACTGGAGTTCTCGGTCCAGGCCGATCCCGGACTGCTCGACGAATCCCTGCTGGGCGATTCGCTTCGCCTGGGCCAGGTCGTCCTCAACCTGGCGGGGAATGCCGTCAAGTTCACGGAATCCGGACGGGTGGCGGTCCGCTTCTCGGCGGCCGCGGGCGACGACGATGGCAGGACCCTGCGCGTGGAAGTGGAAGACAGCGGCCCCGGCCTCACGGAACAGGACAAGCAGCGCATGTTCCTCCCCTTCACCCAGGCCGACGGATCCACCACGCGCCGGCACGGCGGCACCGGCCTGGGCCTGGCGATCAGCAAGCGCCTGGTCGAGATGATGGACGGCGAGATAGGCGTGGATAGCGTCCCCGGGCAGGGCAGCACCTTCTGGTTCACGGTCCGCGTCGCAAGACCGCAGGCGGAAACCGGTTCGCCCGATGGCGAGCGGACGATGTCCGGTTCCGATGCGGAACGACTGCTCAGGACGCGCCATCGGGGTGCCCGCGTCCTGCTGGTCGAGGACAACCCGGTCAATCAGGACGTTGCCGCCGAACTCCTGCGCCTTGCCGACCTGGAGGTCACGGTGGCCGACGACGGGGTGGAGGCCCTGGCACGGGTGGAGAAGGAAAGCTTCGACCTCGTGCTGATGGACATGCAGATGCCGCGCATGGACGGCATCGCCGCCACCCGGGCGATCCGGGCCCTGCCAGGCCGCCAGGGCCTGCCCATCGTCGCGATGACCGCCAACGCCTTCGAGGAGGACAGGCAGCGCTGCCTGGACGCGGGCATGGACGACCACGTGGGGAAGCCGGTGGACCCCGACCAGATGTACCGGTGCCTGGCACGCTGGCTTTCGGCCCCGGCCAGGATGCCGGATGCATCCCCGGCGGTCGCGGCGGGTGCCGACCCGATCCGATGACCGGGCGGATGGACCGGCTCCCGCAGGCCGGGAGCCGGGGCGGCGGGGCTGCCTGCGACGCGGGCTCAGGTCGGGTCGGGCACGAATCCGCCGGGAAAGGCCCGCGGCAGCGGCTGGCGCGGTCCGGGAATGATCCCCTGGGCGACCAGGTTGGCGCGGGAATCGTAGTGGATGGTGATCAGCTCGTAGGGGCGCTCGCCGGCGCGCCGGAACTCGGTGTAACGGGTCGGCGAGTTCATGCGTTCGCCATGGCCGGTGCCCAGGCGTTCCTCGGCCGCGGCCTTGCTTTCCGCCGAGTCGCGCGTCGCGGGCGCCGCCGGGGCCTGGGCGGCGGGCGCTGCATTCGACCCGCCGACGTCGCCGGCGGCGCGCCCCACCTCCCGGCGCGACAGCGGCGCATCGAGTTCGGGCCGCGGCTCGACCCGTTCCCGATAGACCGCGACGCCTATCACGCCGACATTGTCCGGGCGCCCGGTGCGGGCCGCGTAGGAGTCCGGAAGGGCCGTGAAATAGAAGGCGGCCACGTCTTCCATGCTCTTCCGCCAGCCGGCGATCTCGGCCCGGCTCCCGGGGGCCAGCACGTAGCCGGACTGGCTCGTCGCCGCGGTCTGGCCGGTGACGGCATTGACGCCATCCACCGACAGTACGGCCAGGATGCGCCCGCCGGTCCGGTTGCGCAGTTCTACGGCATAGCGGTTGCCGGGGGTGCCGGCAACGTAGAGACGGCCTTCGTGGCGCCAGGTCGGCAGGCGTTCGCCGGTGCTTCGGTCGATCACGGCCACGTCCGCGGTCGATCCGGCATCGGCCAGGGTCGCGCAGCCGGCCAGCAGGGTGGCGGCAGCCAGGGTTTGCAGTGCTTTCATCGCAATCTCCTCGAAAAGTGGGGGTGCGACACTGCAAACGACGATCGCCGGGAAACGGGGTTAAGGGCCGACTCCGGCGGCATCCGCGTGCCGCACCGGTGTGCCGGATTCCCGCCGGAGCGGAAATCCGCCTTGTGGTCGCGGCGTTCGCCCCTATCTTTGGAACATGGAAGCCGTTTTGCCGGAAAGATGCGAAATCGCCCACTGGCGCGCCCGCGACGGTCAGACGCTGCGGGTGAGGCCGATCCGTCCCGACGACGCGGACCTGATTCGCTGGGGCTTGGACCAGTTGTCTCCCCAGAGCCTTTACCAGCGTTTCTTCTCCCGCTCGCCCCGGGTGCCGGATGCCGTGGTGAAACGCCTGTCGGAGCCGATTCCCGGTCGCGAGTTCGCGATCATCGTCCTGCGTTCCGAGGGCGACGGGGATGCCCCCGTGGCCGGCGGACGCTTCGTCGCCAACGAGGACGGGAGCGGTTGCGAGTTCTCCGTCACCGTCGGCGACGACTGGCAGCGACAGGGCCTCGGACGGCGCATCCTCTCGCTGCTGATCCGCGAGGCGCGGCAACGGGGCCTGCCGCGCATGGAGGGCTACGTGCTCAATGACAACATCGTCATGACGGGACTCGTCCTGTCCCTCGGCTTCAGGATCGAGCCGGCCGAACCGGGCGACAACTTCCGCCGCGTCGTGCTGGACCTGCGCCGCCGCCTGAGCCGCTGGTTCGCCCATTGACCGGATGGCGGGCCCGCCCCCGGTAGCGACGTCCTGCCCCTTGAGCTTTTTCGTCGGCGGCCCCATATTGCCGGCATCTTCCCTTCCCTCCCGGAGCCTGCCCATGAAATCCCGCCTGATGGCCCTGCTGCTGCTCGCCGCGACCCTTCTTTCCGGCTGCGGCTACAACCAGATCCAGGTCAATGACGAAGCCGTCTCGGCGGCCTGGTCCGAGGTGCTGAACCAGTACAAGCGGCGGGCCGACCTGATTCCCAACCTGGTGTCGGTGGTCCAGGGCTATGCCGCCCACGAGAAGGAAGTGTTGACCCGGGTCACCGAGGCGAGGGCCAGCGTCGCAGGGATGAAGGCGACCCCGGAACTCGTCAACGATCCGGAAGCCTTCGCCAGGTTCCAGAAGGCCCAGGGCGAGCTGGGCGGCGCCCTCTCCCGGCTGCTGGTGGTCGCCGAGAACTATCCGCAACTGAAGGCGGATGCGAATTTCCGCGACCTCCAGGCCCAGCTCGAGGGGACGGAGAACCGGATCACCGTGGCCCGCAACCGCTACATCAAGTCCGTTCAGGAATACAACGTCTCCGTGCGTACCTTCCCGAACAACCTGACGGCCATGGCCATGGGCTGGAAGACCAAGGCCAACTTCGCCGTCGAGGACGAGAAGGCGGTCTCGACGCCGCCCGTCATCAAGTTCGACGCCCCGGCCGCCAAGTAAGCCCCCCCGTCCGGTCGTGAAGTCCCTCGCCCGCCTGCTGGTCCTGCTCGCCTGCCTGCTGGCCGGAGCCGGGGCAGGCGCGGCGACCCCGGCCGACGCCGGGTCGGTGGCGATTCCCCGCCTGGCCGCCCGGGTGACCGACCTGACGGGCACCCTGACGGCGGAGCAGCGGGCATCGGTCGAGGCCGAACTGGCGGCCTTCGAATCCCGCAAGGGCGCCCAGATCGCGGTACTGATGCTCCCCACCACCGGACCCGAACCCATCGAGGCCTTCGGGATCCGCCTGGCGGAAACCTGGAAGATCGGCCGCAAGGGCATCGACGACGGCGTGATCCTCATCGTCGCCAAGGACGACCGGCGGCTGCGCATCGAGGTCGGCTACGGACTGGAGGGCGCGCTCAACGACGCCACCGCCAAGCGCATCGTCAGCGACACCATCACGCCGGCGTTCCGGCAGGGGGATTTCGCAGGCGGCATCACCGCCGGCCTGCGGGCGGTGATGGCCGTCATCGACGGGGAGGCCCTGCCCGCGCCGGCGGAGGCACGGGGCGGTGCTGCCGCCGGCGGCAGCGGGACCGGCGACCCATTGACCTGGTTGTTCGGTGCCGCCGTCCTGGCGCCGGTCCTGCACGCCATGCTGGGGCTGCTCGGATCCCTCGCCGCGGCGGCGATAGGCGCCGCTGCCGGCTGGTGGATGTTCGATTCCTGGATCGCCGCCGGAGCGGGCGCGGCGATCCTGTTCGCCCTCTCCTTCCTGCGCGGCGGTCCGGGGTTCATGGGCGGCGGCGGACGCGGCGGAGGATTCGGAGGCGGATTCGGAGGCGGCGGCGGCGGTTTCGGGGGCGGCGGCGCCTCGGGGAGATGGTGATGGGCCTGGCCCGCTGGCTGCGCCATGCCTCCCTGCCCGACCGGTGGGTGCGCCGGCGCTTCCCGGCCGCGACCCTGGAGGCCATCGGCCGCGCCATCGCCGCGGCCGAGGCCGGCCACCGCGGCGAGCTGCGCTTCGTGGTGGAGGGACGCCTGCCGCTGCGCGGCCTCGTCCGGGGCCTTTCCGCCCGCGGACGGGCGGCGGAACTGTTCGGGCAACTGGGCGTCTGGGATACCGAGGAGAACAGCGGCGTGCTGATCTACGTGCAGCTCGCCGACCGCCGGGTGGAGATCCTGGCCGATCGCGGCATCGCCGCCCGGGTCCGCCAGGAAGAGTGGGATGCCCTGTGCCGCGGCATGGAGTCGGCCTTTGCGCGGGGTGATTGGCAGGGAGGCGCCGTGACCGCCGTCGAGGCGGCCGGCCGCCTGCTGGCCACCCATTTCCCGGCTTCCGGAAACAACCCCGACGAACTGCCGAACCGGCCCCTGGTCCTCTGAACCGGGGCGCAGGGCCTCCGGCCCGGCGCCGGCGCCTCAGTGGTGGGCCACGTCCTCGAGCTGGGCCACGGAGTCGAATTCGCGCTGGTTGGCCTCGTGCAGGCGCTTGACGAAATACATCGTGCCGGCGACGAAGAGGCCGAAGAGGACGATCACGGCGAACACCGACAGGCCCGAACGGACGAGCGCGGAATAAGCGCTGGTCATGATCAGGATGGAGAGGTTCTCGTTGAAGTTCTGCACCGCGATGGAATGGCCGGCCCCCATCAGGATATGGCCCCGGTGCTGGAGCAGCGCGTTCATGGGCACCACGAAATACCCCGACAGCGCCCCGACCACGACGAGGAGGACCAGGGAGATCGCAAAGCGAAGGTCGAGCGAAATTCCGCTTCCGGGGAACAAGGGGATATCCGGGATGTGGGGCACCAGGATCATCACGATCACGCCTATGCCCATGTAGATGCCGAGGGGGATCACGCGGACCGACTTGCGCAGCGTGATCATCCGTGCGGCCATGACGGCCCCGACGGCGACGCCGAGGGCGACGACGCCCTGCAGCATGCTCGCCTTGGACAGGTCGAGGTGCAGCGAGGCCCGGGCCCATTCGATGACGATGAACTGCAGCGTGGCCCCGGCGCCCCAGAACAGCGTGGTGACGGCCAGCGACACCTGGCCCAGCTTGTCCCGCCACAGCAGCCGCAGGCAGTGGTTGAATTCGTGGACGAGGTAGAGGGGATTCTTCTTCAGCGGCTTGTGGTCCACCCCCGTCTCGGGGATGTAGAGGTTGAACAGCGCCGCCACCAGGTAGAGCCCGCCGATGAGGGTCAGGTTCATTTCCGGCACCGTGTCGATCCCGGTGTTGATGACCGGGAAGTCGAAGGAGAGCAGCGAGGCGGCCACGTCCGGACGGATCAGCGCGCCGCCGAGGACGACGCCGAGGATGATGGCCATCACGGTCAGGCCCTCGATCCAGCCGTTGGCCACGACCAGAAGCCGGTGCGGCAGGTATTCCGTCAGGATGCCGTACTTGGCCGGCGAATAGGCTGCCGCCCCCAGCCCGACCACCGCGTAGGCCATCAGCGGATGGACGTCGAAGAACATCAGCGCGCAGCCGAAGATCTTGATCCCGTTGCTGATGAACATCACGCGCCACTTGGGCATCGAATCGGCAAAGGCGCCGACGAAGGCGGCGAGGACGACGTAGGAGACCGTGAAGAAGGTCTTGAGCAGCGGTTCGTATTCGGCAGGGGAATGCAGATCCCGCAGGATGGCAATGGCGGCGATCAGCAGTGCATTGTCGGCGAGCGCGGAAAAAAACTGCGCCGCCATGATGATGTAGAAGCCGATGCTCATGGGTGTCGCGTTATACCACGAAAGTAATGAGCCTCCCGACGACCCATCCCGCAGCGCAGCAAACGCCGGCCGGGGTTCGCGGCCGACAGGTGCCCGAAGGGAAGAAATTGACCGTCATGGGACGCGGGCCCCGTGGCCGGGGCCATCCGGTCCCGGTCCGAAGGCGATCCCGCGAGGCAAGGGAAGCGGCGGCTTCGACGCCCGGGGGCACCCGCAGGCCGATGGCCCGATCGGCCTCGGCCCTCTCATCAAGCTCCCTTATGTTTCGGGTTTGTGCTTGAATATCAGCCTCAAACGATAAACAACCGCTTTTCGAGGGGGATTCCCGGATGGCCGACCGCCGCCTGCAAGTTTTCCACGCCGTGGCCAAGCAATTGTCGTTCACCAAGGCAGCCGAAGTCCTCTTCATGACCCAGCCGGCGGTCACCTTCCAGATCAAGCAGCTGGAAGAGCATTTCAACACCCGCCTGTTCGACCGCGGGCACGGCAAGATCTCCCTGACCCCGGCCGGCGAAATGGTCCTCGCCTATGCGGAGAAGATCCTCGGCCTCTCCTCCGAAATGGACGTGCGCATGGCCGAGATGACCGGCGAGATCGGCGGCTCCCTCCTCGTCGGCGCCTCGACCACCATTGCCGAATTCATGCTGCCGCGCATCCTCGGCGAATTCAAGTCTTCCTACCCCAAGGTGCGGCCGCGGCTGATCGTGGCGAACTCCGAGTCCATCGAGACCCGGGTGGCGGAGCACACGCTGGACATCGGCTTCATCGAATCGCCTTCCCACCAGCCCAACCTGCAGACCGAGATGTGCTGCGACGACGAACTGGTGGTGATCTGCTCGCCCAGGTTCCCCCTTGCCCGCCTGAAGGAAGTGACACCCCAGCAGCTGCTGGAGCATCCCTATGTCTCGCGGGAACCGGGTTCGGGAACCCGGGAATTCACCGACGCCTACCTGCGCCAGGCCGGCCTCGGACTGGACGAGCTGAAACTGGTGATGGAACTGGGCAGCCCCGTCGCCCTGATCGGCGTGGTCGAGACGGGCCTCGGTTTCGCCATCGCCTCGCGGGCCTCGGTGGCCCGGGACCAGCGCCTGGGCGACCTGGTGGCCATCCCCCTCAATCCGAGGCTGAATCGGACCCTGTCCATGGTCTATCCGAAGGAGAAATTCCGCTCGCGGCTGGTCACCGCCTTCGTCGAGTTCGGCCAGGCGAGGCTGAAGGCGGCCAAGGCCGCCTGAGCCCACGCGGCGGGCCGGCCCCGCGGCCCCGCCGGAATTCCGCATGCCCCGTCCCACGCGCGCCCGCATAGACACGGCCGCCCTGCGCGGCAATTTCGCCGTCGCCCGCCGCCACGCCGCGGGCGCCCGGCTCTGGGCAGTCGTCAAGGCCGAAGCCTACGGCCACGGGCTGCTGCGGGCGGCCACGGCGCTGGAGGACATGGCCGACGGCTATGCCCTGATCGAGCCCGGGGGAGCGGTGGCCCTGCGCGAGGCCGGCCTGCGCCAGCCCATCCTGATGCTGGAGGGCTTCTACGGCGCCGAGGAACTGCCGCTCTTCGCCGAGTACGAACTGACGCCCGTCCTCCACCATCCCGACCAGGTCGCCGCCCTGGTCGCGGCGCGCCTGCCGGCGCGGATGCCGGTCTACCTGAAGCTCAATACCGGCATGAACCGCCTGGGCCTCGACGAGGCGGAGTTCCGCAAGGCCCTGGCCGCCCTCGAGACCTCCGGAGCCGCCTCGCGCATCACCGCCATGACGCACTTCGCCGATGCGGATGATTCCATCGGCATCGACTTCCAGATGCGCCGCCTGGCCGCGATGACCGCCGGGCTTGCGCTGCCGGTCAGCCTCGCCAATTCCGCCGCCCTGCTCCGCTATCCCGAGGCGCGCGGCGACTGGGCGCGCCCCGGCATCATGCTCTACGGCGGCTCGCCCTTTGCCGAGGTGCCGGCGGCCGACCTGGGCCTTGCCCCGGTGATGACCCTCGAAAGCGAGCTGATAGGCGTCCAGGACCTGGCCGCCGGCGACCGGGTCGGCTACGGCGGCACCTTCGCCGCCGACCGGGCCATGCGCATCGGCATCGTCGCCTGCGGCTATGCCGACGGCTATCCGCGCCACGCACCGACGGGAACCCCGGTCCTGGTCGGCGACCGCCGGGTGCGGACCGTCGGCCGCGTTTCCATGGACAAGATCTGCGTGGACCTGGGCGAAGCCCCGGAAGCCGGCGTCGGCACCCCGGTGCTCCTCTGGGGCCGGAACGCCGGCGGCCGCCTCGATGCCGACGAGGTGGCGGCCGCCGCCGGCACCGTCTCCTACGAGCTGTTCTGCGCCCTGGCGCCGCGGGTGCCGGTCCTGGCCGACTGATGGCGGCAGACGAGAAGCGCCGCCTGGCGGGCATCCTCGGGCGGCGCTTCTTCCTGCGCTTCCACATCTCCCTGATCCTGGCCTTCGCCTTCGCGACGGGCCTCCTGGCCACCAGGGGCTTCCTGGCCCTGGGTCTGGACACCCTGCACTGGCGCTGGCCCCTGGCCCTGCTGCTGGCCTATGGCGCCTTCCTGCTCGGCCTGCGGCTCTGGCTGGCCTACGTGGGCCTCGGCCGCTACGTGGACGACGAACCCGACGTCGATGTCCCGGACCTGGGTTTCTCCGGCGGCGACGGCTCCGGCGGCGGCCTGTCCCTGGCCGACGGGACGCTCGCCGCCGACCTTCCCGACGGCGGACTTTCGCCGGGTAGTGGCGGCTTCGGCGGCGGCGGGGCCAGCGGCGACTTCGCCGCCCCCGTCGCCGAGGCAGATTCCGGCGGCGGCCTCCTGTCCTCGGTCAAGCTGCCGGACGCCGACCTCGGCGGGGCGGACGACGGTTGCCTCTACCTCCTCGTACTGGCGGCGATCCTGGCCCTGCTGGCGGCCGTGCTCGGGGTGGGCATCTTCGTGATCTGGAACGCGCCGTCCATCCTTGCCGAGGCCGCCTTCGAGGCGGCCCTGGCGGCGGGACTGGTGCGCCCGACCCGGCGCATCGACCATCCGGGCTGGGTGGGCGGCGCCCTGCGCGGCACCTGGAAACCCTTCGCCCTGGTCTTCGCCGCCGCCATGGCGGTGGCCTGGCTGGCCGAGACATTCGCCCCCGAGGCGCGTACCCTGCCGGAGGCGATCCGTTACATCCTGGACATGATCTGATGGCGAAGCAGAAGAGCGTCTACACCTGCACCGAATGCGGTGCCACCAACCCGAAATGGCAGGGCCAGTGCCCGGGCTGCGGGCAATGGAACACCCTCGTCGAGACGGTCGCCGAAACGGCGGCCCCGAACCGCTTCGCCCCCCTGGCGGCGGCCGGCCGCCTGCAGCGCCTGGCCGACATCAAGCCCCGGGAGGAGCCGCGCCTGCCCACCGGCATCGAGGAGTTCGACCGGGTCCTCGGCGGCGGCCTGGTGGCCGGCGGCGTCGTCCTCATCGGCGGCGACCCGGGCATCGGCAAGTCGACCCTGCTGCTGCAGGCCCTCTCGCGGCTGGCCGAGGCCGGGCAGCCGGTGCTCTACGTCTCCGGCGAGGAATCGGCCGAGCAGGTGGCCCTGCGCGCCCAGCGCCTGCAGCTGCCCGCCGCCGGCCTGCAGCTGCTGCCGGAGATCGGCCTGGAGAAGATCCTCGCCACCATCGCCCGGGAACAGCCCCTGGTGGCGGTGGTCGATTCCATCCAGACCGTCTATTCCGAGGCGCTCACCTCGGCCCCCGGCTCGGTCGCCCAGGTGCGCGAATGCGCCGCCCAGCTGACGCGCCAGGCCAAGCAGGGCGGCACCACCATCATCCTGGTCGGCCACGTCACCAAGGAGGGGGCCCTGGCCGGACCGCGGGTCCTGGAGCACATCGTGGACACCGTGCTCTATTTCGAAGGCGACACCAACTCCAGCTTCCGCCTGGTGCGGGCCTTCAAGAACCGCTTCGGCGCCGTCAACGAGCTGGGCGTCTTCGCCATGACCGACCGGGGCCTGAAGGGCGTCTCCAACCCCTCCGCCCTCTTCCTGTCCCAGCACGCCCAGGAGGTGGCCGGCTCCTGCGTCCTCGTCACCCAGGAAGGCACGCGCCCCCTTCTGGTGGAGATCCAGGCCCTGGTGGACGCCGCCCACAGCCCGAGCCCGCGCCGGCTCACCGTCGGCCTGGACCCGAGCCGGCTGGCCATGCTGCTCGCCGTATTGCATCGGCATGCCGGCATCGTCTGCTTCGACCAGGACGTGTTCGTGAACGCCGTCGGCGGGGTGCGCATCCAGGAGCCCGCCGCCGACCTGGCGGTGCTGCTGGCGGTGGTCTCCTCCCTGCGCAACCGGCCCCTGCCCGGCAAGTGGGTGGCCTTCGGCGAGGTGGGCCTGGCCGGCGAGGTCCGCCCGGCGCCGCGGGGTCAGGAAAGGCTCAAGGAAGCCGCCAAGCTGGGCTTCACCCATGCCCTCATCCCCCGTGCCAATGCCCCGAAGGCGCCGATCAAGGGCATCGAGGTGGTCGCCCTGGAGCGGGTCGAGCAGGCGGTGGAACAGTTGCGGAACCTCTGACGTGGCCACCCTGCGCCTGACGTTGCGCATGCTCGCCCGGGACTGGCGCGCCGGGGAGCTCAACATCCTCGCCCTGGCCCTGGTGCTGGCGGTCGCCGCCATGACCAGCGTCAGCTTCCTGGTGGACCGGGTCGAGCAGGCCCTGGAGACGGAGTCCCACCAGCTGCTGGGCGGCGACCTGCTGCTCTCCGCCGACCATCCCTGGGACGACCAGTTCCGCCGCGAGGCCGCGGCCCGCCGCCTCGCCCTGGCCGAGAGCGCCCTCTTCCCGAGCATGGCGCGGGGTCCGGAGGGCGCCCAGCTGGCCGAGGTGAAGGCGGTCAGCGAAGGCTATCCCCTGCGCGGCCGACTACGCCTGACCCGCACGCCCCATGCGGACGACATGGAGGCGACCGGCGTGCCCGGCCGTGGCGAGATCTGGGTCGACGAACGCCTGGCGGCGGCGCTGTCCGCGCCCCCCGGCACCGCCGTCGCCCTGGGCCGCATCGAACCGCGCGTCGGGGCCATCCTGACCCTGGATCCCGACCGGGGGGTCAATGCCTTCGCCCTCGCCCCGCGCCTGCTGATGAACCTGGCCGACCTGCCGGCGACCGGACTGGTGGTGAGCGGCAGCCGGGTGGCCTGGCGCCTGCATCTGGCCGGCGACCGGGACGCCGTCGAGTCTTACCGCCGCTGGGCCGGGGAGCGGCTGGGCCGCGGCGAGAAACTGGAGAGCCTGGACCGGGCCCGGCCGGAAATCCGCAATGTCCTCGAGCGGGCCCAGCGCTTCCTGCGCCTGGCAGCGCTGCTGGCGGTGATCCTGGCCGCCGTGGCGGTCGGCCTGGCCGCCCAGCGCTACATGCGCCGCCACCTGGACGGCTGCGCCGTCCTGCGCTGCCTGGGCGCCCGGGAAAACCAGATCCTGGCCATCCACGGCGGCGAGTTCCTGCTCCTCGGCCTGGCCGCCACCCTGGCCGGCGGCCTGGTCGGCTATGGCCTGCAGGCGGGCCTGCTCGGCCTGCTGGCCGGCCTTTTCCCGCACGCCCTGCCGCCGCCCGGATGGCGGCCCTGGGCCCTGGGACTGGCCGTCGGCGCCGTGCTGGTGGCCGGCTTCATCGTGCCGCCGCTGCTGCGGCTGAAGAGCGTTTCCACCCTGCGCGTGCTGCGCCGGGAATGGGAGGGAACCGCCCCCCTCTCCCTCTCCGCCTATGCCTTCGGAATCGCCGCCCTGGCGGCGCTGATGCTGGCCGTGGCCGACGACCTTCGCCTGGGGACCGTGGTCCTGGTCGGATTCGCGGCGGCGGTGGCCCTCTACGCGGCGGCCGCCCGCCTGCTGCTCGGCCTCGCCGGGCGCGTGCGGGCCGGCGCCGGCTGGCGCTACGGCATCGCCAGCCTGCGCCGCCGCCGCCTCTCCGTCACCGTCCAGGCCGTCGCCCTCGGCCTCGGCCTGACCGCCCTGCTGCTGCTCACCGTGGCCCGGGACGGGCTCATGGCCTCCTGGCGCTCGCGGGTGCCGGAGGACGCCCCCAACCGCTTCGTCATCAACATCCAGCCCGACCAGCGACAGGCCGTCGGTGCCCTGTTCGCCGCCCAGGGCCTCGCGCCGCCCTTCCTGGAGCCCATGGTACGCGGGCGCCTGGTGGCCTTGAACGGCCGGTCCGTCGGCCCCGAGAGTTTCGAGGACGACCGGGCCAGGCGGCTCGTGGACCGGGAGTTCAACCTCTCCTGGGCCGGCGAACTGCCGGCCGGCAATGCCGTGGTCGCGGGGCGCTGGCACGGTCGGCAGCCGGCGGAGGAATTCTCCGTCGAGCAGGGCCTCGCCGAGACCCTGGGGCTTCGCCTGGGAGACGAGCTGGCCTACGAGGTGGCCGGCCAGCGCCTGTCGGGCCGCATCACCAGCCTGCGCAAGCTCGAATGGGACTCCATGCGGGTCAATTTCTTCGTCATCTCCCCGCCCGGCGCCCTGGACCGCTACCCGGCCAGCTACATCACCAGCTTCCACCTGCCCAGGGAACGGGGCGATTTCGTGAACACCCTGGTGCGGGAGTTCCCGAACCTGACGGTCATCGACGTGGCGGCCCTGCTGCGCCAGGTGCAGACCACCCTCGACCAGGTGGCCGCGGCCGTCCAGGCCGTCTTCGGCTTCGCGCTCGCCGCAGGCTTCGTCGTACTGGTCGCCGCCCTCCAATCGACCGCCGACGAGCGCTTCCGCGAACTGGCCGTCATGCGTGCCCTGGGCGCCCGCGGAAGGCAGCTCACCGCCGGACTGGCCAGCGAGTTCGCCGCCGTCGGCGCGGTCGCCGGGCTCCTGGCCGGCCTGGGAGCCGCCGGCATCAGCTGGGCCCTGGCCGACCTGGCCCTGCACCTGCCCTACCGGCCGGGCCCCGGCATGGTCGCCGCCGGCGTCCTGGCCGGGATGCTCGGCGTGCTCGTGGCCGGCCTGCTGGCCAGCCGCCGGGCCCTGCGCCGCGCCGCGATCGAGGCCTTGCGCGAATCCTGACCGGCGGCCGGATCGCGGCCCCTTGCCGAGCACCTATCGCTTTTGATATACGGATACGATGACCGCGGCGGATAAGATCGAAGCAAAGGGGAACAGCCTGGCCTGGACCGTCTACGGACCGGCCCTGGCCTATGTCCTGGCCGGCCTGCTGGCCGTGGCGGGGATTTCCTACGAGTTCCGGCAGATCGACGGCAATCTGGAATCCGTGGCCAGGGAGCGCGGCGCCGTCCTCTTCCGCCTGATCGAACTGACCCGGGACTGGAACGCCGAGCACGGCGGCGTCTATGTGCCGATCACCGACCAGACGCGGCCCAATCCCTACCTGGACGACCCGCGGCGGGACGTGGTCACCACGGACGGCCAGCGGCTGACCAAGATCAACCCCGCCTTCATGACCCGCCAGATCTCCGAAATCGCCGCCCGCGCCCAGGGGGTCCAGTTCCACATCACCAGCCTCAAGCCCATCCGGCCGGCCAACCAGCCGGATCCCTGGGAGACGGAATCCCTGGCCATGTTCGAGAACGGCGTCCGGGAGCGGATCAGCCTCGTCGGCGAAGGCATCGATACCGCCGTGCACCGGTACATGGCGCCGCTGCTGGTCAAGCCCTCCTGCATGGGGTGCCATGCCGGCCAGGGCTATCGCGTCGGCGACATCCGCGGCGGCATATCCGTCTCCACGCCGGCGGCCGACCTGCTCTCGGTACGAGAGTCCCAGCGGCAGACCGTCAAATGGGTGGCCTTCGCCTTCTTCGTCGCCCTGGCCGGGCTGTCCCACCTGCTGATCGTCCGCGCCCGCCGCTACTACGAATCCCTCTGGCGGCTGACGGCCAGCCAGGAATCCCAGATCGTCGCCCGCACGGCCGAGCTGTCCGCCGCCAACGAGCACCTGCGCCGCGAGGTGGATGACCGGGAAAAGGGCCAGCGCCGCCTGGCGGAAAGCGAGGCCCGCTACCGCACCGTCGTCGAAAGCAGCCAGGACGGCATCTACCTGACCGACGGCCGCCTGATCCTGTTCGCCAACCAGCGGCTGGCCGGGATCTTCGAGATACCGGTGGACGAACTGGTCGGCATGGCGACCCTCGAACTCGTCCACAGCGACGACCTGGACCGGGCCGCCGACTCCCTGGCCCGCTACCTGGCCGGCGACGAGCAGGGGGGCCGCCTGCGCCTGCGCATCCGCCATTCCAACCACCTGGCCCACCGGGTCGCCGACATGGATGTCCTGCGCCTTCCGGCCGACGACGACTCCGGGGCCCGCTACCTGGTGACGGTGACCGACGTCACCGAGAAACTGGAAGCGGAGCGGGAACTGGAGATCGCCGCGGCGGTATTCGAGAGCGCCGCCGAGGGCGTCATGGTCACGGACGGCGAAAACCTGATCCTGCGCGTCAATCCGGCCTTCACCGCCATCACCGGCTACACGCCCCGGGAAGTGATCGGCCGCGATCCGAAACTCCTGAAATCGGGCCGTCACGACGCGGCGTTCTATGCCGAGATGTGGCGCCGCCTGGGCGCCGAAGGTCGCTGGGAAGGGGAGATCACCAACCGCAGCAAGGACGGCCGCGTCTACGTCGAATGGCTGGCCATCACCACCGTGCGGGGAGCCGGCGCGGTGGGCGGCAGCGGCCGCTACGTGGCCACCTTCAGCGACATCACCCGGCGCAAGGAGGCCGAGGAACTGATGCGCCACCAGGCGCAGCACGACGCCCTGACCGGCCTGCCCAACCGGAGCCTGTTCGCCGACCGCCTCCTTTCGGCCATGGCCAGCGCCCACCGCCACGGCTGGGGCTGCGCCCTGCTCTACCTGGACCTGGACCGCTTCAAGGAGGTGAACGACTCCCTGGGCCACGCCGCCGGCGACGGACTGCTGGTGGAGGCGGCACGGCGCCTCCTTTCCTGCGTGCGCGAGTCGGACACGGTCGCCCGTTTCGGTGGCGACGAGTTCGCCATCATCCTCGGCGAGGTGGCGACGCCGGCCGACGCCGAGCGCGTCGCCATTCGCGCCATCGCCGCCATCGAGGCGCCCTTCCACCTGGGCGAAGGGCTCGCCGAAGTGTCGGTGAGCATCGGCATCGCCCTCTACCCCGAGCACGGGGAGGACCCGGACCACCTGCGACGAAACGCCGATGCCGCCCTCTACGCGGCGAAGAAAGCCGGCCGCGCCACCTTCCGCTTCCACGAGCGCCGTGAAGGAGGCGTTCCGGCTTGAGCCCGACGGACGGGCCGGGCCGGACATGTCCCGCCATCGGGGTTGACTATCCCGGGACATCGGGTTAGATAGAAACCTTAAGGTCGTCAAGGCCATGGAGCGGCCCCGAAAGCCGGCGTCGCGGGCGACCGTGCCGCTCCGCCGAAGGCCCCCGATCCTTGTCGATTCACCCGCCTGGGCCGAGATGCCGCCTTGCGCAGTTCGATTCGCATCGCGCGGAGGACGGCCCCATGTGCCCCGGAAGCAGACCCCATTCATGCCGCATGTCGATCGGCCGCGCGGCCGCCGGCCCCGCATGAGCCGGACCGCCGCCGGCCGGCACGAGGCGCCCTTCCGCCCGGCCATTGCGGACGCGATGGGCTTCGCCGCGGACCTGGTGGGCCAGCTGGTCGTGCCGACCTTTGCCCTCGATGCGGAGCGGCGGGTGATCCTCTGGAATGCCGCCTGCGAACGCCTGACCGGCATGCCGGCCGAGCGGGTGCTCGGCACCCGGGATCATTGGCGCGCCTTCTACGACGTCGAGCGACCCTGCCTCGCCGACCTGCTGGTCGAAGGGCGCCAGGACGAGATCGGCGCCAACTACCCCATCCACCACCGAGTCCCCGACGCCGACCCGGGGGCCCACACCGAGAACTGGTGCGTGATGCCGCTGCGCGGCACCCGCCTCTACCTGGCCATCGACGCCGGCCCGATCCGCGATGCCGACGGGCGGCTGGTCGCCGTGGTGGAGACCCTGCGCGACATGACGGTGCGCCAGAACGCCGAGGAGGGCATGCGCCTCTATGCCAATGCCTTCGAGCACAGCGGCGAGGCGATCCTGGTCACGGACCGGGAGAACCGCATCGTCTCCCTGAACCGCACTTTCACCCGCCTCACCGGCTACACCCTCGACGAGATCCGCGGCAGGAACCCGAACATCCTCGCCTCGGGGAACACGCCGCCGGACACCTACCAGGCGATGTGGAAGTCGGTCCAGGAACAGGGGTTCTGGCAGGGCGAACTCTGGGACCGCTGCAAGGACGGCAACGAATACCCCCGCTGGGCGGCCATCTCGGCCATCCGCGACGATTCGGGCGTGCTGACCCACTACATCGCCAGCTTCACCGACATGACGGAGCACAAGGCCGCCGCCGACCGCATCGAATACCTGGCCCACCACGACGCCCTCACCGGCCTTTGCAACCGCTTCTGCCTCGAAGGCCGCCTGGCGCAGTCGCTGTTCGAGGCGAAGCGGGAGGGCCGCTCCCTGGCCGTCATGTTCATCGACCTGGACCGGTTCAAGGTCATCAACGACGCCCTGGGCCACCATGCCGGCGACCTGCTGCTGATCGAGGTGGCCCGCCGGCTGGAGGCCTGCATGCGCGAGAGCGACATCGTTTCGCGGCTCGGCGGCGACGAGTTCGTCGTGGTCTCCACCCGCCTCCCGGAGACCGGCGACGCCGGGGTGGTCGCCGCCAAGCTCCTGCGCTCCCTCGAGGACCCCTACCTCATCGAGGGCAAGGTGCTGCATTCCACCCCGAGCATCGGCGTCAGCGTCTTCCCGGAAAACGGCGACGACCCCCAGACCCTGATGAAATGCGCCGACGCGGCCATGTACTCGGCCAAGGAGAAGGGCCGCAACGGCTTCCAGTTCTTCACCGCGACCATGACCGCGGCGGCCACCGAACGCCTCGACCTCGAACGGGATTTGAGGGAGGCCCTGCACCTGGGCCAGTTCGAACTTCACTACCAGCCCCAGGTCGATGCCGGCGACGGGGGGATTCGGGGCGTCGAGGCCCTGGCCCGCTGGCGGCATCCGCAGCGGGGCCTGGTGCCGCCGTCGCGCTTCATCCCGGTAGCCGAGGAAACCGGCATCATCGAGGCCCTGGGCCTCTGGGTGCTCGACGAAGCCTGCCGGCAACTCGCCCTCTGGCGGCGCGACGGCATCGACGGACTGCGCATGGCGGTCAACCTGTCGGCCCAACAACTCCGTTCGCCGGACCTGGCCGAAGCCGTCCGGGCTGCGCTGCAGCGTCACGGACTCGGCGAGGGCGACCTCGAACTGGAGGTGACCGAATCCACCGCCATGGCCGACCCGGAAAGGGCGATCGGCCAGCTCATGGCCCTGCGCAACCTGGGCGTGCAACTGGCGATCGACGATTTCGGCACCGGCTACTCCTCGCTCGCCTACCTGAAGCTGCTGCCCATCCATATCCTCAAGCTGGACCGCGCCTTCGTGCAGGACATCGAGACCGACGAGAACGACGCGGCGATCAGCGCCGCCACCCTGGCCCTGGCCCACAGCCTGGGCCTGCGGGTGGTCGCCGAAGGCATCGAGACGGAGGGCCAGGGCGCCTTCCTGCGCCGGCACGGCTGCGACTTCCTGCAGGGCTACCTCTACGGCCGGCCGGAACCGGCCGCGGTGTGGAGCGAACTCTGGCGGAAAGGAACCCGGTCCGCCGGCTGCGCGACCGCCTAGGCCAGCCCCTCCATCGGCTGCACCGTGACCTCTTCGCCGGCCTGCACGTTGGCCCGCTCCGGTTCGAGGACGATGAAGCAATTGGCATCGGACATGGAACGCAGGATGCCCGAGCCCTGCGCCCCGGTCGGTCTGACCTTCCACGCACCGCCATCCTGGAACAGCACGCCGCGCTGGAACTCGGTCCGCCCCCGGCCCTTCTTCAAGGCCTCCGTGCAGGGCACCCGGAAGGACGGCAGCGGCTCCGGCAGCGCGCCGGCCATGGCCAGCAGGGCCGGGCGCACGAACTGGTAGAAAGTGACCATCACCGCCACCGGGTTCCCCGGCAGCCCGAACAGCCAGGCCTGCCGGTCGCCGTCGGCGATGCGCCCGAAGGCCATCGGCCGGCCCGGCTTCATGGCGATCTTCCAGAAGGCCACCTCGCCCAGGCGGGCCATCATGGCCTTGACGAAGTCCGCCTCGCCCACCGAGACGCCGCCGCTGGTGATCACCGCGTCGGCCTGCCGCGCCGCCTCCCGGAAGGCCGCCTCCAGCAGCGCCGGATCGTCGCGCACGACCCCCATGTCGAGCACCTCGCAGCCCAGGCGGGCCAGCATGCCGCCCAGGGTGTAGCGGTTGCTGTCGTATATCTCGCCCTCCCTCGCCTGGCTGCCGATGGAGCACAGCTCGTCGCCGGTCGAGAAGACGGCGACGCGCAGGCGCCGGCGGACGCTCACCTCGGCGATGCCCAGGGAGGCCGCCAGGCCCACCTCGGCCGGCCGCAGCCGCTTGCCGGCGGCCAGCGCCGGGCGGCCCGCCGCCAGGTCCTCGCCGCGCCGGCGCAGGTTCTGGTTCGGCCGCTGGCCGGGGGGCACGACGACGAAATCCCCTTCCTGCCGCGCCACCTCCTGCACCACGATGCAATCGGCATCCTCCGGCAGCATGGCGCCGGTCATGATGCGGACGGCGCCGCCGGGCGGCACCGGCGCCGCGAAGGCGCGGCCGGCGAAGGCGGTGCCGGCGATGGCCAGCCGCGTCTCGCCCGCCGCCGCCAGGTCGGCGTGGCGGACCGCCCAGCCGTCCATGGCCGAATTGTCGTGGGCCGGCACGTCGATCGGCGAGACCACGTCCTCGGCCAGCACGCGGCCGAGGGCCTGGCGGACGAAGACCCGCTCGCGGCCGCCGACCGGCGCCACCAGGGAGAGCACCGCCTCCCGCGCCCGGTCCACGGAAAGGGATTCGGGGTCGAAGCCGTCGAGGCAGGACACGGCGGCGAACAGGGATGGATTCGTCATGATGCGGACTCCGGTGGCCGGAGCAGCTCCTCCGGCGTGTTGATGTTGGCGAAGGCGGCGGCGTCGGCGAATTCGACCACGGCGTGGCGTCGGGCGCGCACCCAGTCCTCGATGCGGCGGCCGCCGGCGGCCAGGTATTCCTCCAGGCCGGGCAGGACCGAGCGGCGGCAGAGCAGGAAGACCGGCTGCCAGCGGCCGGCGGCGGCGGCCAGGGCGAGTTCGCCGTCGGCCCTCCCCTCCAGCGCCGCCCGCAGGCGCGCCACCAGGTCATCCGGCAGGTGCGGCGAATCGCAGGGAACGGTCGCCAGCAGCGGCGTCGCGCAGGCCGCCAGCCCGGCCTGCAGGCCGGCCAGGGGACCGGCGAAGCCGCCCACCGCATCGGCCACCACGCGGTGGCCCCAGGCGGCGTAGGCTTCCGGATTGCGGTTGGCATTGACCAGCAGGGCCTCCACCTGGGGGCGCAGGCGGGCGATGGCGGCGGCCACCAGGGGCCGGCCGGCGTATTCCACCAGGCCCTTGTCGACGCCGCCCATGCGCCGCCCCAGGCCGCCGGCGAGGACGAGCCCGGTGACGCCGAAGCCGGCGGTCCCGTTCGCGGGGAATGCCTCATGCACGATGGGTTCCGGCAGGCTTCGGGGACATCGCGCAACGCTGGGAGTGGCGGAACGGCGGGCCGTTCAGCCCCCGATGTAGGACATCTCGATGCGCCGCGCCGGGCGCCCGGCCTCGGCCATGGCGGCGGCGCGGATCTCCGAGTAGCGGTCGGCGCGCACCCGCCAGATGCCGGCCACGGCGGCGCTCAGCTCGGCATCGCCGGCGCCGGCCCGCAGCAGGGCGCGCAGGTCGTGGCCCGACTCGGCGAACAGGCAGGTGTAGAGTTTGCCTTCGGTGGACAGGCGGATGCGGGTGCAGTCGGCGCAGAAGGCCTGGGTGACGGAGGAGATGACGCCGATCTCGCCGGCGCCGTCGCGGAAGCGCCAGCGCTCCGCCACCTCCCCGGTGTAGTTGGGGTCGACGGGTTCGAGCGGAAACTCGGCGTCGATCATGCGCACGACATCGGCCGAGGGCAGCACCTCGTCCATGCGCCAGCCGTTGGAACTGCCCACGTCCATGTACTCGATGAAGCGCAGGATGTGCCCGCTGCCCTTGAAGCGGCGGACCATGGGCAGGATGGAGGACTCGTTGGTGCCGCGCTTGACGACCATGTTGATCTTCACCGGCGCCAGCCCGGCGGCGGCGGCGGCGTCGATGCCGGCCAGCACCTCGCCGACCGGGAAGCCGACGTCGTTCATGCGCTGGAAGGTCGGGTCGTCGAGGGCGTCCAGGCTCACCGTCACCCGGCGCAGCCCGGCCGCCTTCAGGTCGCGGGCCTTCCTCGCCAGCAGCGAGCCGTTGGTGGTCAGGGTCAGCTCGAGGCCGGGGATGGCGGCCAGCTGCTCGATCAGGTTCTCCACGTAGCGGCGCAGCAGCGGTTCGCCGCCGGTGAGGCGGATCTTCTCCACCCCGTGGGCAACGAAGACCCGGGCGATGCGCACGATCTCCTCGAAGCTCAGCAGTTCCTTGCGCTCCAGGAAGGGATAGTCGCGCCCGAAGACCGTCTTCGGCATGCAGTAGGTGCAGCGGAAATTGCAGCGGTCGGTGATCGAGATGCGCAGGTCGCGGACGCGGCGGCCGCGCGCATCGGCCAGGCGCCCGTCGGGCGGCGCCGCGTCGGCCGGGATCGCCGGCACGGGATTGGCGCGGCCGTCGACGATGGGGATGAAGCGCTCGCTCATGGCAGGAAGATCGGGGCGGGAACCGAATTATGGTGCCGCGCCGGCCGCGCGGCAAGCGCCGCCGCGGCTCGCCGACTCCCTGATCCCGTCAGGGTTTCCGGCCGGCCGCGCGCCGCCCTCAGTCCTCGCCGCCTTCGCGCCGGCGCCCGGCGGCCCGGGCCGCGGACAGGGCGACCCGCGGCACCGGCACGTCCTTCAGGGACACCAGGCGATCGAGCACCGGGTAGAGGTCGCGCACCAGGTCCGGCCCCATGGCCGCCTCGAGCAGGCGGTATTGCGCCTGCACCAGGGGCGCCATGCGCTTGACCAGGGCCTTGCCCTTCGCGGTCGGCGAGACCAGCAGGCGGCGCTGGTCCCCCTCGACCTTGCGCCGCGCCACCAGCCCCGTCTCCTCCATCCGCGCCAGCACGCCGGTCAGGCTCGGGCTGAGGATCTGGCAGGCCTCGCAGAGCTGCCGCGGTTCCAGGTCGCCCATCTCGCACAGGGCGCGCAGGATGCGCCACTGCTGCTCCGTCACCCCGGCGTGCTTGAGCAGCGGCCGGAAATGCGAGATGACCACCTCCCGCGCCTGCAGCAGCAGCAGCGGAAGGTTGCGGGGCAGGCGGGGTTCGCTCATGGTTCGATGGCCGGGTCGTCGTCGGCGCGATTCTACGCGGGCCGCCCCGCCCCTCGCCTCCCTTGACACGCTAACATGTTAGTGATTAACTCGCCGGCGCGTCCCGGCCGGGACGCCGGAACTTCACAGGAAGCGAACATGGAAGCAAGCATCGCGCTGCCCGGCAGCGTCATGGCGGTGGCCGGCACCCCCCGCGGGGACGGTTGCGTCGTCGCCGGCGGGCGCCTCCTGCGGGCCGGGGAATTCGAATGGCGGGTGCCGGTGGGCGGCACCGTCTACGGGGTCATCCTCAACGACCGCCCGAGCTGGGAGGCCTGGGGCCCGGCCATGGCCCGGGCGCCCTACCAGGCGCCGCCGCGGGCCCCCGTCCTCTTCATCAAGCCGCGCAACACCCATGCCGCCAGCGGCGCCCGGGTGGCCATGCCGGCCGGCGCCGCGGTGCTCGACATCGGCGCGCAACTGGGCATCGTGTTCGCCCGCACCGCCACCCGGGTCGACGAGGCCGGGGCCCTGGAGGCCATCGCCGGCTATGTCCCGGTCATCGACCTCTCCATACCGCATGCCGCGATCCACCGCCCGGCCATCCGCGAGAAGTGCTTCGACGGCGCCTGCCCCATCGGCCCCGGCGTCGTGCCGCGGGCACGGGCCGGCGATCCGGCCGCCCTGCTGCTGCGCACCCGCGTGGACGGCACCCTGGTCGCCGAGCGGCGGCTGGACGACCTGCTGCGGCCGGTGGCCCGGCTGGTCGCCGAGGTCAGCGAATTCATGAGCCTGCTGCCGGGCGACCTGCTCCTCGCCGGGGCGCCCCTGGCCCTGCCGCAGGCCGGCGCCGGCGCCCGCGTGGCGGTGGAACTGGCCGCCGGCGCGGCGGTCCTCGCCGGTGTCGAGTGCCTGCTGGCGGGAGAAGCACCGTGAAGCGGGCCCGCATCGCCTTCGACGGGGCCATCCGCGAGGCCGTGGAGGACGGGGGCCGGCTGCGCCTGCCCGACGGCCGGCGGGTGGAAGAGCACGAGGCGGTCTGGCTGCCGCCGGTCGAACCCGGCACCGCCTTCGCCCTCGGCCTCAACTACGCCGACCACGCCAGGGAACTCTCCTTCAAGGCCCCGGACAAGCCCCTGGTCTTCCTCAAGGGGCGCAACACCTTCACCGGCCACCGGGCGGCGACCCGCCGGCCGGCCGACGCCGCATTCATGCATTACGAATGCGAGCTGGCGGTGGTGATCGGCCGCCATGCGCGCAACGTGAAACGCGCCGATGCCTACGGCGTCGTCGCCGGCTACACGGTGGCCAACGACTATGCGGTCCGCGACTACCTGGAGAACTACTACCGCCCCAACCTGCGGGTGAAGAACCGGGACGGCTGCACGCCCCTGGGCCCCTGGCTGGTGGACGCGGCCGACGTGCCGGACCCGATGGACCTGCGCCTGGGCTCCTTCGTGAACGGCCGCCTCGTCCAGCAGGGCAACACCCGGGACATGATCTTCGACATCCCCTTCCTGATCGAATACCTGTCCGCCTTCATGACTCTGTCCCCCGGCGACGTGATCCTCACCGGCACGCCGGAAGGCCTCGTGGACGTGCGCCCCGGCGACGAGGTGGTCACCGAGGTCGAGGGCATCGGCCGGCTGGTCAACCACATCGTCGGCGACGACGCCTATCCGAAATGAGCGAAACATGATCAAGCACCTGATCGGCGGCCGCCAGGTCGAGAGCCGCGAGACCTTCGAGACCCTGAATCCCGCCACCGGCGAAACCCTGGCGGAAGTGGCGAGCGGCAGCGAGGCCGAGGTGGCCGACGCCGTCCGGGCGGCGAAGGACGCCTTCCCCGGCTGGGCCGGCAGGCCGGCCACCGAGCGGGCCCGCCTGATGCGCCGGCTCGGCGACCTGATCGCCGCCCACGTGCCGGAACTCGCCGAGCTGGAGACCCGGGACACCGGCCAGGTGATCGGCCAGACCAAGAAGGCCCTGATCCCCCGCGCCGCCGACAACTTCCATTTCTTCGCCGAGGTGGCGACGCGCATGGACGGCGACTGCTACCCCTCCGATACCGGCCACCTGAACTACACCCTGTGGCAGCCGGTGGGCGTCTGCGCCCTGATCTCGCCGTGGAACGTGCCGTTCATGACGGCCACCTGGAAGACGGCGCCCTGCCTCGCCCTGGGCAATACCGCCGTCATGAAGATGTCCGAGCTGTCGCCGATGACCGCCGACCGGCTCGGGCAACTGGTGCTGGAGGCGGGCATCCCGCCGGGCGTCTTCAACGTGGTGCACGGCTACGGGCGGACCGCCGGCGAGGCCCTGATCCGGCACCCGGACGTGCGCGCCATCTCCTTCACCGGCAGCACGGCGACCGGCAACCGCATCGTCCAGCAGGCGGGACTGAAGAAGTTCTCCATGGAACTGGGCGGCAAGTCCCCCTTCATCGTCTTCGCCGACGCCGACTACGAGCGGGCCCTCGACGCCGCCCTGTTCATGATCTTCTCCAACAACGGCGAGCGCTGCACCGCCGGCTCCCGCATCCTGGTCCAGGCCGGCATCTACGACCGCTTCGTGGCCGACTATGCCGCCCGCGCCGCCCGGCTCCAGGTCGGCGACCCCCTGGACCCGGAGACCATCATCGGGCCCATGATCAGCCGCGGCCACCGGGAGAAGGTCGAGCGCTACATCGAGATCGGCAAGCAGGAAGGGGCCCGCGTGGTCTTCGGCGGCGGCGCGCCCGACATCCCCGCCCACCTGCGCAACGGCAACTGGGTGCAGCCCACCGTCTTCGCCGACGTGAACAACCGCATGAAGATCGCCCAGGACGAGATCTTCGGCCCCGTGCCCTGCCTGATCCGCTTCGAGACCGAGGAGGAGGCCCTGCGCATCGCCAACGACACCGTCTACGGCCTCTCCTCCTACGTGTGGACCGAGAGCACCGGCCGCGCCCTGCGCCTGGCCCGCGGCATCGAGGCCGGCATGGTCTTCGTGAACAGCCAGAACGTGCGCGACCTGCGCCAGCCCTTCGGCGGCGTCAAGGCCTCGGGCACCGGCCGCGAGGGCGGCCACTACAGCTACGAGGTGTTCTGCGAGGCCAAGAACGTGTGCATCTCCTACGGCAGCCATCCCATTCCCCGCTGGGGAACGTGACGGCGTAGCGGTGACCCGACGCCGTCCGGATGGCGCCAGGGCTCGCCGGGACCGGCCGGGAACTCCGGGTTCGCCATGCTGGCGGGCGGTTCATTGTCCGGAAGGCCGGGATCCGCAGCATGCCAGTGTCCGGCAGTTCGACAGGAGCGGAAGGGAACCCGTTCCGCGCACCCCGGAACGACGGGGGCCGCCACTGGTCATGCGGGGAACGCGCAGAACGCGGTCTGCTCCCGTCCGCCGGCGAACGATCGCCGGGAACGGCGGAATCCACCCCCCGACCGGGACTCCGACCGCCGCGGATCCCGGCGAACTGCCTGCCGGCAGGGGCTCGGCGCCCGCCATCCGCCGCCGGCCTTCTCGCCGGCCTTCCGCCTTCTATATCCATAGTAATATTGAGCCATATCCGAAGGGTTCGCACGGCATGGACCCTCCCCATCCTCGGTCGGAATCGATCAGCGAGGCAAACCATGGGAATCTCACTCTCCGGGATCGCGCACCGCGGCCTGCTGGCGTTTGCGCTCGCGCTCATGGCATGCGTCCCGGCCATCGCCCAGGAGTCCTTCAGCTTCTCCATCACCCCCCAGTTCGAGCGGCGCAAGCTGTTCGGAATCTGGCAACCGATCGTGGAGGACCTGCAGCGGCGCACGGGCCTGAGGTTGAACCTCGTGACATCGCTTTCGGTGGGAGAGTACGAGCGGGATGTCCGCCAGGGCAATTTCGACTTCGTCTACATGAACCCCTACCTGGTGCTGCAGGTGGCCGCGACGCCCGGCTACGTGCCCCTGATCCGCGACCAGCGTCCATTGCGCGGCATCCTCGTCGTGCGCAAGGACAGTCCCTACCAGAAGGTCGAGGACCTCCAGGGCAAGACCATCGCCGTTCCTTCCTGGACGGCGCTCGGGGCAAGCCTGCTGCTGCGGGCGGAACTGGATCGGACCTTTCGCGTCAAGATGCGCGCCATAGACGCCAAGACCCACAGTTCGGTCTTCCTCCACGTGCTGAACGACCTGGCCGACGCGGGGGGTGCCGTACAGAAAACCCTGGCAGAGCAGGAACCCGCGGTCCAGGGTGCCTTGCGCGTACTCCACTCCACCCAGGAGGTGCCCTCCCATCCCCTGGCCGCCCATGGGAGGGTGCCGCCCCTCGTGCGCGACAAGATCCGCCAGGCCTTCATCGACATGGCATCGAGCGAGGAGGGACGGCGGCTCCTGGCCGAAATCCCCATGCAAAAACCGGTGCCGGCCACGGTGGAGGACTACCGCCCGCTGCAGGCCCTGGCGCTCGAGCGCTACCTGCAACCCTGAGGATTTCCGCTTGTCCCTGCGCTGGAAACTGCTGCTGCCGCTTCTGCTCGCCGCGGCGATGACCGTCTGGGTCATGGAGCGGCTGTGGTTCCAGCGTTCCCTGTCGCAGATCGAGGAAAGCCGGATCCAGGCGGTCCAGCACCACCTGGAAAGCGTCGGCGACGGCCTGATCCCGATCGTCATGGGACAGCAACTGGACATCATCCACGAGAACCTGGACAGCCTGCTCGAAAAGAACCCGGACTGGGTGGCCGTCACCCTGCTCGACGCCCGCGGACGACAGCTCTACCCCCCGAAACTGGAACTGGACGGCGGGCCGCCACGAACGGCCATCGCCCCCCGGCACGTGACGATGTCGATGAGCTACCTCGGCCGGGACCTGGCCCGCATCACCGCCGTCGTGGACATGGCGCCCCACATGGAGGCCCAGCGGCGGGCCTACCGTTCCATCGGCATCGTCCTCCTCGCCCTGCTGGGAGCGACCATGCTCGCCCTGTGGGTGATCGTCGAGCAGGTCGTCTACCGTCCCATGCGTCGCCTATCCGACGCCGCCCGGGAACTGGCCCAACGCAATTTCCAGGCGCCTCTCCCGTCGGCCGGGACGGACGACCTCGGAACCCTCGTCCGGACCTTCGCCGGCATGCGGGAGGAAATCCAGGCCCACCATGCGGACCTCACCCGCGAAATCGAGGAGCGGCGGCAGGCGGAGGCCCGTTTGCGCAAGCTTTCGCTCGCCGTCGAGCAGAGTCCCGAAAGCATCGTGATCACGGACCTGGAGGCCCGGATCGAGTACGTGAACGAGGCCTTCGCGACCACCACCGGGTATTCGCGGGAAGAGGCAATCGGCCGCAATCCCGGCTTCCTCCACTCCGGCCGGACGCCGGGCGAAACCTACGCGGCCCTCTGGACGGCGCTGACCGCGGGTGCCAACTGGAAGGGCGAATTCCACAACCGGCGCAAGGACGGCAGCATCTACATCGCGTTCGCGATCATCACCCCTCTGCGGCAGCCCGACGGAACGGTCACCCATTTCGTCGCGGTCCAGGAGGACATCACGGAGAAGAAGCGCCTGGGGGCGGAACTGGATCGCCATCGCCTGCACCTGGAGGATCTGGTCGGCCAGCGCACGGAAGAACTGAACGCGGCGCGCCGGCAGGCGGAGTCGGCCAACGAGGCGAAAAGCGCCTTCCTGGCCAACATGAGCCACGAGATCCGCACCCCCCTCAACGCCATCGTCGGACTGACGCACCTGTTGCGGCGGGAAAGCCTGACGCACCAGCAGACGGAACGCCTGGAACGGATCGACGGTGCGGGCCGGCATCTCTTGTCGATCATCAGCGACATCCTCGACCTCTCGAAGATCGAGTCCGGTCGCCTGCAACTGGAGTCCACCGACTTCCGCCTGTCGGCCGTCCTCGACCACGTCGGCTCGATCATTCGCGATGGCGCGCGCGACAAGGGGCTGGAACTCGTGCTCGACTCGGACGGGGTACCCGACTGGCTGCGCGGCGACCCCACCCGGCTGCGCCAGGCCCTGCTCAACTATGCGGGCAACGCCGTGAAATTCACCGAGAAGGGGTCGGTCACGCTGCGGGCGACCCTGATCCGGGAGACCGGGGATGCCCTGATCGTCCGCTTCGAGGTGGTCGACACGGGCATCGGAATCGCGCCCGAGGCCCTGCCCCGCCTGTTCCGGTCCTTCGAACAGGCGGATGCCTCGACGACCCGCCGCTACGGCGGCACAGGGTTGGGCCTGGCGATCACGCACCGGCTGGCGGAGCTGATGGGCGGGGAGGCAGGCGCCGAGAGCATTCCGGGTCACGGCAGCACCTTCTGGTTCAGCGCCTGCCTGTCGCGGGCCTATGCGACCCCCGCCCCGGAGGTGCCCGAACGGGCTGCCGACGCCGAGGTCCTCCTGCGTACCCGCCAGGCCGGGGCCCGCCTGCTCCTGGTGGACGACCACGCCGCCAACCGGGAGGTCGCCCTGGAACTGCTGCAGGCCGTGGGCTTGCAGGCCGATACCGCCGCCAACGGATACGCCGCCCTGGAGAAGGCGCGGAGCGGGAACTACGACCTGGTCCTCATGGACATCCAGATGCCGGTCATGGATGGCCTGGAGGCGACGCGGGAAATCCGACGGCTGCCGGGATGGAAGACACGGCCCATCCTGGCGATGACTGCCAACGCCTTCAGCGAGGATCGACGCGCCTGCCGGGATGCCGGCATGGACGATTTCATCGCGAAACCGGTGGACCCCGCCGCCCTCTACGCAACCCTGAGCAAATGGCTGCCGGAGAACGAACCGTCGGCGGAGGCGGACAGGACGGCGCAACGGGAGGTCCCGGGCGCGACCGCAATCCAGGAAACGGACGGCGATGCCCGGGTGATGAAGGACCTGGCCAGGTTGGCCGGAATGGACCCGGGTCGCGGGCTGGCGATGGTGAACGGCAAGGTCGGCAAGTACGTGGCGCTCATGAGGCAACTCACGGCCTCCCACGCCGACGACATGCGCCTGCTCGAGTCCGAACTGGCGTCGGGGAACGGGGAATCCGCCTTGCGGCGCGCGCACGGGCTGAAGGGCATCGCGGGATCCCTTGGCGCCCACGGCCTCTCCCGGGCCGCTGCCGATCTGGAAGAGCGCCTGCGGGCAGGTGCCGACGACGGGCCGGCCGCCGGGGCGATCCGGGACGCGATCGGGGCCGTGGGCGCGGAACTCGCCCTGGTCGCGACCGCCGTCGCCGACGGGCGCGACACGCGGTCACCCGGCGCGGAGCCTCCGGATCGAGGGCAGGTGGCGGCGATCCTCGACGAATTGTCCGAACGGCTGGAACAGAGCGAGTTCAGCGCGGTCGCCCACTATCACGAGAACGCGCCGGTACTGGCCGCGGCCCTCGGCGATACCTGCAAGCTCCTCGGTCGCCAGATCACCCAGTTCGACTACATCGCGGCCCTCGCCACCCTGGGCATCGCCCGCGGCCTGCTGGCCGGAAGCTCAGGCTGATCCAGGCCGGACGGGGCGAGGGGCCGCCTCGCGTGCAGCCGTCATTGGGCCGGCACGTCCTTCTTCTTCCCGGTCCGCCGACCCTTGGACGCCGGACGCCGGCGAGCTGGCTACGAGAATTCGACGGTGGCCACGCCAAACCGCTTGCAGGCGGCCTTCAGCCCGCCGTCCAGGGTGGCCATCGGCAGACCGTGGGCCTTGGCGATCACGAAGTACGGGACGTCCTTCACCTGAAGGTGGTGCTCCAGGGCGAAGCGCACGAGGCCGGGCGTGTCGAACGGCGTCAGGCGGGTGTCCCAGCGCAGGCCGGCCAGGCGTTGCAGCGCGGACTCGAGGCGGGCCTTGCCAAACTTGGCGGCCGGGTTGGCCCGGCGCTTGAGGATGAAATTGCCGACTTCGACATGGAACAGGCTGGGCACCACCACCAGGGCGCCGGTATCGGCAATCAGATCCAGAACGGCCGCGGCATAAGCACGTTCTTCGGGGCTTGACGGGAAAAACCAGGCGATGCCGACGCTGGCGTCGACGACGATCTCCCGGTCTACGGCCACAAATCTTCCCGGGCCTCCACGGCCGATGCGCCGGTACCGGCGGCGGCCGGCATGCCCCGTTTGAGGGCCCGGGCGGCATCCCGCGCCGCAGCGGGACCGGAATCCTGGAGCACGGATATTTCGGTTACCGACGAGACGCGGAGCAAGTCGCGGCCGACCGGCCCCAATGACGAACGCCGCGCCCCCTTGTCAAGGGAGGCGACGGCGTCGAGGTAGTCGCGGCGATTGGCTTGCATGGCGCTCTCGGGGACGAAACAGAGGGCCATGGTAGCAGGTCATCGGCGCTTCTTGAAGCGGCCCTTGCTGTCGCGGCTGGGGGTCTTGCGGTGCTTGCGCTGGGTCATGGGCGTCACCCGAAACCCGAGCCGGGACCGGCACGGCCTTCGCGACCGGAAAGCTCCGGTCGCATCGATCTACCCGGCCTTCGGACCGCCTTTCGCCCGGGCCGGCGCCTTGACCCCCCGCCGCCGGCGCTTCGGCCGGGCGCCGAGGAAGCTCTTCCGCATCTGGGCCAGTTCCGCCAGTTCCACGGCGATGCGGTAGTTGAGCGAGCCTTCGGGAATCTCCCCCTTGGCGTCCGGCTCGCCGGCCGGCACGCCGGTCAGCAGTTCCATGGCCTCGTCCACCTCGCTCACCGCCCAGACGTGGAACAGGCCGCGCCGCGCCGAGTCCACGACGTCCTGCCGGAGCATCAGGTGGGGAATGTTGGGGGCCGGGATGACGACGCCCTCTTCCCCCGTCAGGCCGCGGGCGGCGCAGATGTCGAAGAATCCCTCGATCTTCTCGTTGATGCCGCCCACCGGCTGGACGATGCCGAACTGGTTGACCGAGCCGGTGACCGCGATGGACTGCCGGATGGGCGCGCCGGAAAGGGCGGAGAGCAGCGCCGCCAGTTCGGCCAGGGAGGCGCTGTCCCCCTCCACGCCGCCGTAGGACTGCTCGAATACCAGGCTGGCCCGCAAGGACAGGGGCATGGACCGGCCGAAGCGGGCGGCCAGGAAGGACGACAGGATCAGCACGCCCTTGGAGTGGATGGGGCCGCCCAGGTCCACCTCGCGCTCGATGTCGATCACCTCGCCCTCCCCCATGCGCACCGTCGCCGTGATGCGGACGGGATGGGCGAAGCTGCCCTCGCCCAGGCTGATCACGGCAAGGCCGTTGATCTGGCCCAGGTGGGTGCCGCTCGTGGATACCAGCCAGGTGCCGCGCAGGATCTCCTCCTGGTAGCGCTGGCGGATGCGCTCGTGGCGGTGCCGGTGGGCCTCCAGGGCCGCCTCCACGTGACAGGCGTCGATGGCCTCCACCCGGGCCTCGGCGGCAAAGTGCTCGGCCTCCTGCATCAGGTTGTCCAGGGGCTGGGTGTGGGTGGTCAGGCGCTGCCCGTCCCCGGCCAGGCGCGCCGCATGCTCGACGATGCGGGCGACGGCGGCGGCGGTCAGGGGACGCAGGCCCTCCCGGCGGGCCAGGGTGGCGATCACCCGGGCATAGAGCGCCGTGTTCTGGGGGCTGCGCTCCACCTCGCTGTCCATCTCGGCGGCCACCTTGAACAGGGCGGGGAAATCCGGGTCGTACTGGGACAGCAGGTAGTAGGCCATGCGCTCGCCGACCAGCACCACCTTGAGGTCCAGGGGCACGGGCTCCGGTTCCAGTTGCAGCGTGCTGCTCAGGCCGATCAGCTCGGAAAGCGACTCGATGCGCACCTCCCCGGCCCGCAACGCCCGCTTCAGCCCCTCCCAGGCATAGGGCTGGGAGAGCAGCTTGAGGGCGTCGAGGACCAGGAAGCCGCCGTTGGCCCGCTGCAGGGCGCCGGCCCGGATGAGCGTGAAATTGCTGACCAGGGTGCCCATGTGCACCATGTGCTCGACGCGGCCGACCAGGTTCTGCAGGGTCGGATGGTCCTCGTGCACCACGGGGCGCTCGCCGCTGGCCGGGTTTTCCACCAGCAGGTTCACCAGGTAGCGCTGGATGGAGATGGAACCGGAGAAGAGCGTCGTTTCGGAATCCTCGTCGCCCTTCGCCGATTCCCGCAGGGCCATGCCGCTCTCGACGATGTCGGCCATCACGGCGTCCAGGTACTCCACCACCCGCGGCAGGTCGGCGTAGCGGGGCTTCAGGTCCTGCACCAGGTGGCCGACGGCCAGCTCGATGGCCGCGCCGCCCGATTCCTTGAGGCTGTTCTGCAGGTCCCTTCGCCAGCGGGGAAACTCCCCCATCAGCTCGTGCAGGCGCCCCTGGAAGGCTTCCATGTGCCCTGTCAGCTCCTGCCGTCGCTCCTCGGGCAACTGGTTGAACTCTTCGGGCGACAGGGCCTCCTTCTCGCTCTTCAGCGGCGCGAAGGCGAAGCCCTGGGGCGTGCGCAGCAGGGCAATGCCCCGTTCCTGGGCTTCCTGGCCCAGGTGCCGGAGGGCCTTTTCCTCCCTCTCCTTCTCCTCCTCCTGGAGGGACTCGATGCGCCGCCGGTAGTCCTCTCCCTCGAAGGCCGCCGCGATGGCCGGCCCGATGTCGGACACGAAGCGCTGCATGTCGTCGCGCAGCCCCGCGCCGCGGCCGCAGGGCAGACGCAGCAGGCGCGGCCGCGAGGGCGCCGCGAAGTCATTGACATAGCACCAGTCCGCAGGCGGCTCGCCGTCCCGCCGCTCGGCTTCGAGCAACTCCCCGACCATGGCGTGGCGGCCGCTGCCGGCCTCCCCGAGGACGAAGAGGTTGTAGCCCCGGTGGTGGATGTCGAGGCCCAGGTGGGCGGCCTCGACGGCCCGCGGGTGGATGCGCGCGGCGTCGGCGTCCGGCAGCTCGGCGGTGCTGCGGAAACCGAGGCTCGCCGGATCGCAGGGGGTGGAGAGGGATTCCGCCGGCAGGGGGGAGGGCAGGCTCATGGGCAGGGGTTCTTGTCGTTCTTGCCGTGGGCTGGGGTCCGTCGTCCGGCGGGCGGCTGGTCCGCCGGGCACCGGGAGCGTCTAGGATACCCGTGCCGGACCGGGCGGCAAAGGCGGGCCCGTGCCGGCCAGGGCGTCCCCATTGACACACTAATATATTAGTGTTTGAATGACTCACATGTTAGTAAATAGGGCCCGCTGGCGTGACAGGCGCGGGAAGGGGTGGTGAGGCGCCGGCCGGCACCCCGGGGGCGGCGGCGATCGATGAACGGGAGGACGGGGCAAGCCGCCCGTCCCGACAGGAGGAGACCATGGGAGAGCTCGTATTCGCGGCCAAGGTGACCCACGTGCCGTCGATGTTCATTTCGGAAATGGAAGGCCCCCTGAAGGGCTGCCGCCAGGCGGCCATCGACGGCCACCGGGAGATCGGCCGGCGCATCCGCGCCGCCGGGGCCGACACGGTCGTCTTCCTGGACACCCACTGGCTGGTGAATTCGGGCTACCACGTGAACGCCACCGACGGCTTCAAGGGCCTGTTCACCAGCAACGAGTTCCCCCACTTCATCCAGAACCTGCCCTACGAATACGCCGGCCACCCGGCCCTCGGCGATGCCATCGCCGAGACCGCGACGCGCAAGGGCGTGCGCACCCGCTCCCACCACATCGACACCCTGGACGTGGAGTACGGCACCCTGGTTCCCCTGCATTTCATGCAGATGCCCCGGGAGACGAGGGTGGTGTCGATCGCCGGCTGGATGGCCTTCTCGTCGATCCCGGAGAGCCGCACCGTCGGCGAGGCCATCCTGGAGGCGATCGGCGCCTCCGGCAGCAAGGTGGCGCTGATCGCCAGCGGCTCCCTGTCGCACCGGATCCACGACAATGCCGTGGTCGAGAAGGGAACCCTGAACATCAGCGACGAGTTCTACAAGCAAGTGGACCTGCGCGCCCTGCAACTCTGGGAGGAAGGCCGCTGGCCGGAATTCACCCGCATGCTGCCCACCTACGCGAAGACCTGCCACGGCGAGGGCTGGATGCACGACACGGCCATGCTGCTCGGCGCCCTGGGCTGGGATGCCTACGCCGGCAAGGTTGAGGTGGTGACCCCCTACTTCGAGAGCTCGGGCACCGGCCAGGTGAACGCGGTTTTTCCGCTGGATTGACCCTCGTTCACGCGTGGACCATCCGATCATATGAATCCCTCGGATTCCGCAATGCCCCAACTCGGCAAATGGGCCCGCCCCTCCCACCCTCCCCTCACGGGGAGGCGATTGCATGGCTCGCTTCGCTCGATGATCACCGGGTACGCCTTCCGGCGTATCGCACGCTGAGGAACGGCAATGGGAAATTTGGCCCTGGCGGCGAAGATCACCCATGTGCCGTCGATGTATCTCTCGGAGCTGCCCGGCCGGCACCAGGGCTGCCGGCAGGCGGCCATCGACGGCCACCGGGAGATCGGCCGCCGCTGCCGCGAACTGGGCGTGGACAGCATCGTGGTCTTCGACACCCACTGGCTGGTCAATGCCGGCTACCACGTCAATTGCAACGGCCGTTTCCAGGGCGTCTATACCAGCAACGAACTGCCCCATTTCATCCGCGACATGGCCTACGAGTACGAGGGCAACCCGGCCCTCGGGCGGCTGATCGCCGAGACGGCCACGGCCCGCGGCGTCCACACGCGGGCCCACGAGATCGCCAGCCTGGAGCTGGAATACGGCACCCTGGTGCCCATGCGCTACATGAACGCCGACCGCCGCTTCAAGGTGGTGTCGGTGGCCGCCTGGTGCGCCTGGCACAAGCTGGCCGACAGCTTCCGCTTCGGCGCCGCCTTGCGCCAGGCCATCGAAGGCAGCGATGCCACCGTCGCGGTGTTCGCCAGCGGCTCCCTCTCCCACCGCTTCAACGACAATGGCAGCCCCGAGGAGATGATGCACAAGGTCTGGGACCCCGCCCTGGAGGAGGCCGACCGCCACGTCGTGGCGCTCTGGCAGGCCGGCGACTTCCGCAGCTTCTGCGCCATGCTGCCCGAGTACGCGGAGCGCTGCCACGGCGAGGGCGGCATGCACGACACGGCCATGCTGCTCGGCCTGCTCGGCGGGCCGGACTACGACCGCCCGGTGGAGGTGGTGACGCCCTACTTCGGCAGTTCCGGCACCGGGCAGATCAATGCCGTCTTCCCGGTAGACTGAAGGCCCCCTCCCCCGTCCGACGACCATGCCGCACTTCCTGATCGAGATCACCGACAACATCGCCGCCGAGGCCGACATCCCCGGCCTGCTGAAGAAGGTCAACGAGACCCTGATCGCCCAGGACGGGGTCTTCCCCATCGGCGGCATCCGGGCGCGCGCCGTGGTCCTGGAGCACTACCGCATGGCCGACGGGGAGGCCGACTACGCCTTCGCCCACGCCCGGCTGAAGATCGGCGCCGGCCGCCCGCCGGCGGTGAAGAAGAAGACCGGCGACGACCTCTTCGCGGCCATCACGGCGCATTTCGCCGACCTGTACGCCCGGCGCTACCTGGCCCTGTCCATGGAGATCGCCGAGTTCGACGAGGCCGGCACCTGGAAGCAGAACAACGTCCATGCCCGATTCAGGAAAGACTGACCCCATGCTCAAGCTGACCCCCGACACCCACAAGGACATCGCCCGGCGCCTCAACGAGGCCGAGAAGACCCGCGTCCAGGTCCGCCAGGTCTCCCTGGACCACCCGGAGATGAGCATGGACGACGCCTATGCCGTGCAGAGCCGCTGGATCGAGCTCAAGGTCGCCGAGGGGCAGACCATCAAGGGCCACAAGATCGGCCTCACCTCGCGCGCCATGCAGCAGTCCTCCCAGATCACCGAGCCGGACTACGGCACCCTGATGGACCGCATGTTCTTCGCCGAGGGCGGCGACATCCCCATCGACCGCTTCATCGTGCCGCGGGTGGAGATCGAACTGGCCTTCATCCTGGCCAGGCGCCTGGAGGGGCCGGACGTGACCATCTTCGACGTGCTCAACGCCACCGACCACGTCACCCCGGCCATCGAGATCATCGACCAGCGCTGTCCCCAGGTGGACCCGGAGACGAAGCGCATGCGCAAGGTCTTCGACACCATCTCGGACAACGCCGCCAACGCCGGCATCGTGCTCGGCGGCCGCCCGGTGCGGCCCCACGACCTGGACCTGCGCTGGATCGGCGGCCTCTGCTACAAGAACGGCGTCATCGAGGAGACGGGGGTCGCGGCCGGCGTGCTGAACCATCCGGCCAACGGCATCGCCTGGCTGGCCAAAAAGTTCGCCCCCCACGGCATCGCCCTGGAGCCCGGCCAGGTCATCCTCGCCGGCTCCTTCATCCGCCCGGTCCCCGCCGCCGCCGGCGACAGCTTCCACGTGGACTACGGTCCCCTGGGCGGCATCGGTTTCCGGTTCGCATGAAGACCCCATTCACCGCAGAGGACGCGGAGGACGCAGAGAAGGGCCGGGAGAAAGGAGAATGCCTGCCCCAGACCATCGGGGATTCCCTGTTTTCCTCTGCGACCTCCGCGTCCCCTGCGGTTGACTGAATTTTGGAGCCCCCATGGACATCCCCAAGAACGAATTCAAGCGCGCCCTCGCCAAGGGCCGGGCGCAGATCGGCGTCTTCGTCGGCCTGGACAGCCCCATTGCCACCGAGGTGCTGGCCACGGCCGGCTTCGATTTCCTGCTGGTGGACGGGGAGCACGGCCCCGGCGACGTGCGCTCCATCCTCGCCCAGCTCCAGGCGGCGGCGGCCTACCCGGTGTCCGTCGTCGTCCGTCCGGCCAACCACGACGCCTCGCTGATCAAGCGCCTGCTCGGCATCGGCGTCCACACCCTGCTGGTGCCCATGGTGGAAACGGCCGAGCAGGCGGCCGCCCTGGTGGCCGCCACCCGCTACCCCCCGGCCGGCATCCGCGGCGTCGGTACGGGGCTGGAAAGGGGCGCCCGCTGGAACGCCGTCGACGGCTACCACCTGAAGGCCGATGCCGAGATGTGCCTGGTCGTCCAGGTGGAGTCCCTGGCCGGCCTGGCCAACCTGGACGCCATCGCCGCCACCCCGGGGGTGGACGGCGTCTTCATCGGGCCGGCCGACCTGGCTGCCTCCATGGGCCACCTGGGCCAGACCGGCCACCCGGAGGTGCGGGCGGCGATCGCCGACGCCATCGCCCGCATCGGCGCCGCCGGCAAGGCGCCGGGCGTCTTCGCCCACGATCCGGCCCTCGGCGCCCAGTACCGGGAGGGGGGCGCCGTCTTCCTCGCCGTCGGCGCCGACACCGGCCTGCTGCGCAATGCCGCCGTCAAGCTGGCGGCCGCGTTCAAGGACACCGGCGGCGCCGCCGGGGCGACCTACTGAGCCGGGGCCGGACGGCCCCGCGAACCGCCCGCAAGCCGCGACGAGAGAGGAGGAGGACATGCCCGAAGCCCGCTATTTCGAACGCCCGGCCCGCTTTTCCGAGGCCGAGTGGAACGCCCGCGTGCAGCTCGCCGCGGCCTACCGCATCTTCGACCACCTGGGCTGGACGGAGCTGATCTACAACCACATCTCCCTGCGCGTGCCGGGGCCGGAGCGGCACTTCCTGATCAATCCCTTCGGCATGCACTACTCCGAGGTGCGCGCCTCCAGCCTGGTGAAGGTGGACATCGAAGGCAACATCGTCGGCCACTCGGACTGGCCCATCAATCCGGCCGGCTTCACCTTCCACGGCAAGATCCACGAGAAGGTGCCGGAGGGCCACTGCGTCATGCACGTGCACACCACCGCCACCCAGGCCGTCTGCTGCCTGGAGGGCGGCCTGTCCTTCAGCAACTTCTACGCCGCCCAGCTCTACGGCAAGATCGCCTACCACGACTTCGAGGGCATCACCGTGCACCGGGACGAGGGCGAGCGCATCCTGGCCAGCGCCGGCGACAAGCCGGTGCTGCTGCTGCGCAACCACGGGCCGGTGACCATAGGCTTCAACCTGCCCCAGGCCTTCGCCCTGATGTGGCTGGTGAACCGGGCCTGCGAGATCCAGGTGGCATCCATGGCCATGGGCCCGGTGATCGAGATCCCGGAGCCGGTGCTGCGGAAATGCGTCGCCGATTCCCTGAATTTCGACCCGAAGTTCGGCGCCGGCGCCGACGCCTTCGCGGCCTTGCAGAGGGTGGTCGACCGGATCGACCCGGGCTACCGGTATTGAACCCGGCAGGCGGTGGAAGACCTGCCGGCGCGATGATTTTGGCAGGAGCGGCGGCCACGCCGCGATGGGTTTCGCGCCCGCCAAGGTCAAACCCCCACCGCAGAGGCGCAAAGGCGCAGAGGAACGCAGAGGAAGGCAAGGTGGCATGGCGGTTTTCGTAGGAGCGGCGGCCACGCCGCGATGGGTTTCCCGGAGGCCGCAATCGCGCCGTGAACGGCGCTCCTACAAGAGCCATGCCGTCATGCTTGCGTTGGAGCGCCCTCCCGGCCGCAGAAGCGCAGCAGAAGGCGTGGGCGTGCGGCGGTCTTGGTAGGAGCGGCGGCCACGCCGCGATGGGTTTCGGAACCGCCGCCATCGCGCCGCAGGCGGCGCTCCTGCACGGGCCATGCCGTCCGTTTTGGGTGGGAGCGAAGTCGTCGCCGCCTCGGGCACCGGCTCCTTCCTGCTGCCCCCGGGTATCCGCGCTGCCGTGGCGGCGGAGAATCCGGCATCATTGCACCCGCCCGGCCGCCCGGTCCGGGCCGTTTCCAGGAGTGTGCGTCCATGAAAGTCTGCATCGTCGGGGCCGGCGCCATCGGCCTCGTCTTCGGCGCCCGGCTCGCCGCCGGCGGCCACGAGGTGAGCGCCGTGGCCCGGGGCGAGACCCTGGTCGCCCTCCGGGACCGCGGCATGCGCCTGGAGGAGGCCGACGGCGTCCGCGCCCTGCCCGTGCACGCCGTGGCCGACAGCCGCGACCTGGGGACCCAGGACCTGGTCGTGGTGGCGGTGAAGGAGCCGGCCCTGGCCGCGGTGGCCCCCGCCGTCGCTCCCCTGCTCGGCCCCGACACCCGCATCCTGACGGCCATGAACGGCGTGCCCTGGTGGTTCTTCGACGGCCTGCCCGGCCGCCTGCACGGGACGACGCTGGCCAGCGTGGACCGGGCCGGCGACCTGCGCGCGTTGCTGCCCACCGGCCGGGTGCTCGGCTGCGTCGTGCACATGTCATGCACGTCGCCGGCGCCGGGCACGAGCCGCATCGCCATGGGCAACGGCCTCATCGTCGGCGAGGCGGCCGGCGGCCCCTCGCCGCGCCTGGACGAACTGGTCGCGGTCCTGCGGGCGGCGGGCTTCGAGGCCCGCGCCTCGGCCTCCATCCAGCACGACATCTGGTACAAGCTCTGGGGCAACATGACCATGAACCCCATGTCCGCCCTCACCGGCGCCACCACCGACCGGATCCTCGACGACCCCCTGGCCAGCGACCTGGTGGTGGCGGTGATGGAGGAGGCGGCGCGGGTCGGCGCCGCCATCGGCTGCCCCATCGCCCAGACACCCCCGGAACGCAACGCCGTCACCCGCCAGCTCGGCGCCATGCGCACCTCGATGCTGCAGGACGCGGAACGCGGCCGCCTCCTGGAAATCGACGCCCTGCTGGCGGTGGTGCACGAGATCGCCGGACGGGCCGGCATCCCCGTGCCCCATACCGCCGGGCTCCTCGGCCTGATCCGGGTCTTTGCCCGGGCGCGCGGACTCTACGCCTGAGGGGCGACCGGCGCATGCTGCCATGAGCGGACCGGCTTCCCTTCCCGCCCCCATGCGGGCCCTCGCCCATCCGGCCTTCCGCTACTACTTCCTCGGCCAGGCGGTCTCCATCCTCGGCTCGTGGATCCAGCAGGTGGCCCTCTCCTGGCTGGTCTACCGGCTCACCGGCTCGGCCGCCCTGCTCGGCCTGACGGCCTTCGCGGCCCTGATCCCCCAGCTCCTGGTCGGCCCCCTGGCGGGCGCCTGGATCGACCGCCACGACAAGCGGCGGACCCTGGTCGGCATCCAGTTCCTGCTCGCCCTCCAGGCCGCTGTCCTGGCCCTGCTGACCTGGACGGAGGCCATCGGCCCGCCGCTGATCGTCGCCATGTCCGTGGCATTGGGCGTGCTCAACGCCTTCGACACCCCCCTGCGCCAGTCGATGATCTCGGCCATGGTGCCGCGCCGCGAGGACCTGCCCAACGCCCTGGCCCTGAACGCCATGCTGTTCAACCTGGGACGCTTCGTCGGCCCGCCGGTGGCCGGCTTCCTGGTGGGCCTGACCTCGGAGGCGGCCTGCTTCGCCATCAACGCCGTCTCCTTCACGGCCCTGATCGCCGGCCTGGCGGCGATGAAGGTGGCTCCGACGCCGCGCGCCCAGGGCTCGGTGGGCCACGTCTTCCGGGAAGGGCTGCGCTACGCCCGGGAGAATTACGCGGTGCGCACGGTACTCACCGTCCTCACCCTGCTCAACCTGACCGCCTCGGCCTACGCCGTGCTGCTGCCCGTGTTCGCCAAGGAGATCTTCGCCGGCGACGCCCGCACCCTCGGCCTGCTCTGGGGCGCCGCCGGCTGCGGCGCCTTCGCCTCGACCCTCTTCCTGGCCGCCCGCAAGTCCCTGCCGGCAGTGGTCCGGGGCATGGCGGCGGGCGTGGTGATGAGCGCCGCCGCCCTGCTGGTCTTCCCGCTGGCCGGCCGCCTGGAGATCGCCCTGCCGGCCATGGCCGTGCTGGGCTTCGGCATCACCGCCGCCAACGTCGGCGTGAACACGGTGCTGCAGAGCCTGACGCCGGACCACCTGCGGGGCCGGGTCATCTCCCTGTTCACCGCCTCGCGCTTCGGCTTCGACGCCGTCGGCGGCCTGATCGCCGGCTTCGTCGCCACCCGGGTCGGGGCGCCGGCCACCCTGATCGGCGAGGGCCTGCTGCTGGCGGCGGTGGCGGTCTGGTTCCTCGGCCACCGGCGCGACATCCAGGAGGCCGCGAAGTCGCCCGGCGCAGGCCGGGCCGCCGTATAAACTAGGCGACCTTCCGCCCCGACGAGAACCCGATGCCCCGCCCGCGCCGCCTCGCCCCCTCCCTCCCGCTCCTGCTCCTGCTCCTGTCCGCCTGCCTGGCCGGGACGGCCGCCGCCGGCGAGGACCACCGCTTCTGCGGCGGCCCCGTCAGGACGACCGTGCCCAGTGACCTGGAGAACGTGGTCGGGGAACTGACCATCGAGTACATCTCGGAGCGCTACGGCCCGGACTCCATGATGGGTTGCGGCTACGGTTACGCGGCCGAGAAATGCGGCGACCACGAGACGGCCAACAAGATCTACGACCGCTGCATCGCCGCCGGCCACGTGGGCGCCATGCTCTGGAAGGCCCTGCTGTTCGAGAACGGCAACGGCGTCCCCCTGGACCTGGCGAAGGCGACGGCGCTCTACCGAAGGGCCGGCGAGAGCGGCACCTCCGGCTACGCCACCCTGGGCAAGCTCCACTATGCCACCGCCCTGCTCCTCGGCCGGGGCGTGGCCGCCGACGAGCGGGAGGCGCGGCGCTGGTTCGCCGCCGCGGCGGCCGAGGGCGACCGGGACGCCGCCGAGTTCCTGCGCACCGGCTACCACACGGCCCAGCGCGACGGCCAGGGCCGCGGCGTCGGCACGCCGCCGGCCGGGAAATGACGACGGCAAGTACGCCGGAAAGGCCGCGCGTCCTCGTCAGCCGCCGGGTCTTCCCGGAGGTCGTCGACTTCCTGCGCGGCCACCTGGACGTGGCGCTGAACCCCGGCGAGGATGCCCTGGCGCCGGAGGCCCTGGCGGCGGCCATCGGCGACCGGGAGGGCCTGCTGCTCTCCGGCTTCGACCCCTTCCGGGCCGACCTGGTGGCCCGCTGCCCGCGCCTGCGCGCCGTCTGCAACATCGCCGTCGGCTTCAACAACATCGACGTGGCGGCCTGCACGGCGGCCGGCATCCGCGTCACCAACACGCCGGGCGTGGTGGACGACAGCACGGCCGACCTGGCCTGGGCGCTGATCCTCGGCGCCGGCCGGCAGGTGCTGTCGATGGACCGCTGGCTGCGGGCCGGGCACTGGCGCGACACGGCGCGCAACCCCCTGCGCGGCACGGACATCCACCACGCGACCCTGGGCATCCTCGGCCTGGGCCGCGTCGGCCGGGCGGTGGCCGCCCGCGCCGCCGGCTTCTCCATGCAGGTGGTCTACCACAACCGCCGCCCCCTGCCGCCCGGGGAGGAGGCCGCCGCCGGGGCGCGCTGGCTGCCCCGGGAGGACCTGTTCCGGCAGGCCGACTTCCTCGTCCTGGCGCTGCCCTACACGGCGGAGAACCGCCACGCCGTCGGCGCCGCCGAACTGGCCCTGATGAAGCCCACCGCCTGCCTGATCAACGTTGCCCGCGGCGGCATCGTGGACGACGCGGCCCTGGTCGCCGCCCTGCGCGAAGGCCGCCTGGCCGGGGCCGGGCTGGACGTGTTCGAGAACGAACCGGCCTTCGACCCGGGTTTCCTCGACCTGGACAACGTGGTGCTGACGCCCCACATCGGCACGGCCACCCGCGCCACCCGCCTCGCCATGGCCATGCGGGCGGCGGAGAACCTCGTGGAGGCCATGGCCGGCCGACGGCCCCGGGACCTGGTGAACCCGGAGGTAGAATCGAGGCTTCGCGCCTGAGGGCGCATCCCCACGGAGTCCCGCCATGACCGTCTGCCCCATCGCCATCGTTTCCGGCTGCGCCAAGTGTCCGGTCGAGAAGGTCTGCCTGCTGAAGGGCGTGCTCGGCGACTACAAGAAGCCGGAAGCGCCGGCCGCCGAGAAGGCCGAGCCGGCCGCGAAGACCAGGAAGTAGGCGGGGAAGTCCGCCCGCCGGGGGGCCGCGGGGCGGGGGGCATCTGCCTCCCTGTCGCGACCGCCCCCGGGACGGTCAGGCCAACACCAGCCGGAAGCCGTTCCCGGCCAGGATCCTTTCCTCCGTCTCGACGAGGAAGAGGTCGTCCACCAGCAGGCCGATCTTGGCCAGCATGACGGCGGAAAGCTGGCCGCTGTCTTCCAGCACCAGTTCCTCTCCGCGCCGCATGGCCTCGGGTATCGGCCCATAGCGGAAGCAGGCACGGCCGTCCTCGCGGCCGATCAGTTCGTCCAGGTCCGTGACGGCGGTGCAGAGGTGTCTCATGGCGGTTCGGGCCTTTCCTTGTCCAGGCCTGAATTAACGGCGCAAAGGGGCGCCGGGTGTACGTCGAGCACACCGGAAAAAGCCCGTCATTTCCCCTTGGCCCACGACCGACGCGGATCGTCGCCGCCTACTGGAGCGTCGTCAGGTAGGCCAGGATGTCCCGCAGGTCGGTGTCCTTCACGGCTTCCAGGACGCCGCCCGGCCGGTCCTCGTCGTGGGGCCGGTCGTGGCGCAGGTAGGCCTCGATCTGCTTGCGCAGGTAGTTCGTGTATTGACCGGTCAGCATGGGGAAGTTGCCACGGCCGCGGCCGGTCCTGCCATGGCAGTTGGCGCACTCGGCCTGGTAGATCCGCTCGCCGTTGGCGATGTCGCCCTCGACCCGGGGGACGACCATGACCAGTTCCAGGGCCTTCATGCGGCTGAGCGCATCCTCGCCGGGTTTCGGGTCGGGCGGCCGGGTGGGCAACTCGATGGAGGCCAGGTAGGCGATGACGGCCTTCATGTCCTCGTCGGGCAGGTCCCGCTCGACGGCGTAGGGATACATGGTCGCGTTATAGCGCCGCTTCTCACGGAAGGCGACCATCTGCTCCTCCATGTAGAGGGCCCGCTGGCCGGCCAGCCGGGGGTATTCGCCGCGCTTGCCGCCCTGGCCGAAGGCGCCGTGGCATCCGGCGCAGGTGAGGTTGATCTCCCGGCCGTAGGCATAGTCGTCGGCATCGCCGGCGGCCGGCCCGCCCGGCACCGCCACCGCCAGCACCACGAGGGCGAGCAAACGGCCGAACCCTCTCGCGGCGGAGGCGATCCGCACGGTCACCAAGGCGGCTAGCGCAGGTCCTCGGGCACGGGATGCCCGGGGTAGGCCCGGCGGAAGGCGGCCAGCTGGTCCCGCGCCTCCGCCTCGCGGCCGTCCCGCAACAGGCGACGGATGTCCTCCAGCCAGGCGGCCGGATCCCGGAGGTGACCCTCGGCCGCCGACGCCCGGTCGGCCGCCTTCCGGGCCGGCGCCGAGATGGCGCCTTCCTCGCTGCGCGCCGGCATTTCCTTCCTGGCCTCCGCGGGCGCCGCCTTGAGCATGGGGGCCGGAGCGGCGCCCGGCGCGGCAGCCGGCGCGGCGGGAGCCGCCTGCATCGTCGGCGGCGGAGCGGCGTCCCGGGTCGGCGCACTGGCCGGGCGTTCACGGGCCTCGCCGACCGACCGCCCTGCCGTTGCGGCCTGTGCAGGGACGGATCCGACGGCATGGTCCGGGCGGCCGGCCTCGTTGGCCGGCGCGGTCCGCGACAGATCCGCGGCCGGGGCCGCCGGAACCCTGTCCTGCCGGAGGGGGGACTGCGCGCCGGGGACCGCGACCGGAGCCGTGGCACCGGACGCCCCGGGGCCTTGCCACGGTTCCGGGCGGGCGGCGCCGGACGCAGTCGCCGGAGCCGCCGGAGACGGAATGCCCGGCGCCGGCGCCGAGCCGGCGATGGCAGGTTCGGCCCGCCGACCGGGCATCAGGTCCCCGTGCTCCCGCTCCGCGAGCAGCGTCACCATCACGGTGAGCACCACGGTCGCGGCGAGGCCCGCCTGGGCGCCCCAGCGCATCCACCAGGGCCGCGGCCGCAGCGGCGGCGGCACGACCGCCTGGCGCGCCGCGTCGAGGATGCGCCGATCCAGGTCCGGCGACGGCTCCCCGGCAGCGGCCTCCCGGTAGAGCCGGGAGAGGCCTTCGTCCCGCGGCATGTCTCCGTTCATCCGAGGTCCCTCAGGTTCTGGCGCAGCTTGGCCAGCGCGTAACGCAACCGGCTCTTGACGGTCTCGCGGCCGGTGCCCGTGGCGGCGGCGATCTCCTCCAGGCTCATCCCGCCTTCCTCGGCCATCAGGAAGGCGTCCCGCTGGGCGGCCGGCAGTTCCCCGATGGCGGCCACCAGGCGCTCAGCCAGGGCCTTGCGCTCCAGCCGCCGCGCCGGGTCCTCCCCGGCCGGGGCGGCCACCTGCTCGACCGCCGGAGGATCGTCCCCTTCCCCATCGTCCGCATAGCTGGCCAGTTCCGCTTCGGCCCGGCGGCCGGCCGACCGCCAATGGTCGATCAGGCGGTTGTGGGCGATGCGGAACAGCCAGGTCGAGAACTTGGCGGCCACTTCGTACCCCGCGCGGGCGCCGATCACCTTCAGCCAGACATCCTGGTGCATCTCCTCGGCCCGCCCCCTGTCGCCGCACTGGTGAAGCAGGTAGCGGTACAGGCGGCCCTTCCAGCGTCCGTAGAGGATCTCGAAGGCGCCGCCGTCCCCGGCCTTGTAGGCCAGCATGAGGGTCTCGTCGGTCGTGTCCGCATCCCAGGACGCCATGGGCCGAGTTTATCGCGCTAGGATCGTCAACGATGCTCCGACCGGAAAGGGGTTGCCGTGCCGCGCCTGTTGCCCATCCTGCTGCTCGCCGCCGCCCTTGCCGGACTCGCGAATGCGGCGGACCCGCCCGTGGAGCGACTGCGTCCGCCGCCCGGCTTCGCGGTCGAGCTCTGGGCCCGGGTGGAGAACGCGCGCCAGATGGCCCTGGGCGGCCACGGACCGGACGGCGGCATCGTTTACGTGGGGTCCATGCGCGCCGGCAAGGTCCATGCGGTCCGTTTCGACGGCCGCTACCGGGCCGGCCGGGTGGCGAGGATCGCCGAGGGACTGCAACTGCCCGTGGGCGTCGCCTGGCGCGACGGCAGGCTCTACGTCTCGGCCGTGAGCCGGATCCTGCGCTTCGACGGCATCGATACGCGCCTCGACAGTCCGCCGCCCCCCGTCACGGTCACGGACCGCCTGCCGACCGAAACCCACCACGGCTGGAAGTTCATCGCCTTCGGTCCCGACGGCCGGCTTTACGTGCCGGTCGGCGCACCCTGCAACATCTGCGAGCCGGACCCTGACCGTTATGCGAACATCCTGGCGATGGATCCGGACGGCGGCGCCGTCTCCGTCCATGCGAGGGGGGTCCGCAACAGCGTCGGCTTCGACTGGCATCCGGAAACGGGCGAACTGTGGTTCACCGACAACGGCCGCGACTGGCTGGGGGACGACAGCCCGCCCGACGAGCTGAACCGGGCTCCCCGGCCGGCCATGCACTTCGGATACCCCCATTGCCACGGCGGCGACGTCGCCGACCCGGAATTCGGCTCCCGCCGGCCCTGCGCCGCATTCACGCCGCCGGCCCAGCGGCTGTTGCCCCACGCCGGCGCCCTGGGCATGCGCTTCTACGACGGGGGGATGTTCCCGCCCGCCTGGCGCAACCAGGTCCTGATCGCCGAGCACGGCTCCTGGAACCGCTCGCGCAAGATCGGCTACCGGGTCTCCCTGGTGCGCCTGCAGGACGGGCGGGCCGTCGCCTACGAAACCTTCATGGACGGCTGGCTGGCCGGCGGGAGCGCCTGGGGCCGCCCGGCCGACCTGTTGGTCCTGCCGGACGGATCGCTGCTCGTCTCCGACGACCAGGCGGGAGCGATCTACCGCGTCACCTGGCGCGGCGCACCGCTCCAAGACCGCAAACCCGTACCGGCGGCGGAGACGGCTATCATGGGCGGCCGATCGCCTTGACCGCGCGGGCTCCCTCTGATCCGGGTCAAGGATATTGCGAAAATCCCGGCGCGGTTGTTGCGCCGCACCAGGCGAAGTCGGAGAATCAGCCATCCAGCGACACGATGCCCAGCCCATGACCAGCCATTCCGACACCCCGGAATTCATCGAGAACCGGACCTTCGACGAGATCCAGGTCGGCCATACCGCCACCCTCGTCCGGACCCTGAGGCCGGAGGACATCCAGCTCTTCGCGATCATGTCGGGGGATATCAACCCGGCCCATGTGGACCCCGAGTACGCCCGCTCGTCGATGCTGCGCGAGGTGATCGCCCACGGCATGTGGGGCGGGGCCCTGATCTCGACGGTGCTCGGTACCCAGTTCCCGGGACCGGGGACCATCTACGTCAGCCAGACCCTGCACTTCGCCCAGCAGGTGCGCGTCGGCGACACGCTGACGGTCACGGTGACCTGCCAGAAGCGGTTCGAGCACAACCACCACCTGATCCTCGACTGCGTGTGCACCAACCAGGACGGCCAGCGGGTCATCGGGGGCACGGCGGAGGTGCTGGCGCCAAGCGAGAAGATCAAGCGGCCGAAGGCCATCCTGCCCGAGTTCAAGCTCTCCGAAACCCGCCGCTCCCGCTACGAGCACCTCCTCTCGATCACCCAGGGCATCACCTCGATTCCGATTGCCGTCGCCCATCCCTGCGACCTCCAGTCGCTGAAGGGCGCCCTGCTGGCCCGCGACGAGGGCCTGGTCGATCCGGTACTGGTGGGCCCCGAGGAGAAGATCCGGCAGATCGCCCACCAGAACGGCCTGGACCTGCACGGCTGCACCCTGATCAACGTGCCCCACAGCCATGCGGCGGCGGAGGTCGCGGTGGCCCTGGCCCGGGAAGGCAAGGTCGAAGCCCTGATGAAGGGCTCCCTGCATACCGACGAACTGATGGCCGAGGTGGTCGGCAAGGAACGGGGGCTGCGTACGGCGCGACGGATCAGCCATGCCTTCCTGATGGACGTGCCGACCTACCCGCGGCCGCTGATGATCACCGACGCGGCGGTGAACGTCGAACCCACCCTCGAGGAGAAGGTGGACATCGTCCAGAACGCCATCGACCTGGCCCTGATGCTCCACATCCCCGAACCTAAGGTGGCCATCCTCGCCGCCGTCGAGACCATCAACCCGAAGATGCGCGCAACGCTGGATGCGGCGGCCCTCTGCAAGATGGCCGACCGGGGCCAGATCGTCGGCGGTCTGCTCGACGGACCGCTCGCCTTCGACAATGCCATCTCGGTGGTGGCCGCACGCACCAAGGGCATCACCTCGGCGGTGGCGGGCCAGGCCGACATCCTCCTCGTCCCGGACATCGAGTCGGGCAACATGCTGGCCAAGCAACTGGAATACCTGGCCGACGCCCTGTCCGCCGGCATCGTGCTCGGCGCCCGGGTGCCCATCGTATTGACCAGCCGGGCAGACTCCGCAGAGACGCGGACGGCCTCGACCGCGGTCGCGGTCGTGATGGCCAACGCCCGGCGGAAGAAGGCCGTCGCGGCCTGAGCCCGGTCCCCATCATCGTCCGATCAACCCGAATGGCCACACCTTCGAACGCATGAGCGACGCCATCCTGACCCTGAACGCGGGGTCCTCCTCCATCAAGTTCGCCCTCTTCGCCGCCGGCACCTCCATCCCGCAACAGGCCGAGATCACGGGGCAGATCGATGGCATCGGGGCCCGTCCCCACCTCAAGGCCCGGGATCGGGCAGGCACCGTCCTCGACGACCTCGACCTGCCCCTGGGCGCCGGCGCCGACGGCCAGCATCGGGACGCCCTGGACTTCCTCGTCCGCTGGCTCCATGACCACGAGGCCGGCTGGACGATCGCCGCCGTCGGCCACCGGGTGGTGCATGGCGCCGAGCGCTATTCCCAACCCATCGTCCTCGACGACGCGACGCTGGACGTGCTGCGCGGATTCATCCCGCTGGCGCCGCTGCACCAACCCCACAACCTGGCCGGGATCGAAGCGTTGTGCGTTCATCTGCCTGGCATACCCCAGGTTGCCTGCTTCGACACCGCCTTCCACCGTACCCAGCCGGCATTGGCCCAGCTTTTCGCGCTGCCGCGTCGGATTACCGCCCAGGGCGTGCGCCGCTACGGCTTCCATGGCCTGTCCTACGAGTACGTCGCGGAAGTGCTGCCGCAACACCTGGGCGAGCGGGCGGACGGCAAGGTGATCGTGGCCCACCTGGGAAACGGCGCCTCGATGTGCGCGATGGAGCGGCGGCGCAGCATCGCGACGACCATGGGCTTCACGGCCGTCGAAGGCCTGATGATGGGAACCCGCACCGGCAGCCTGGACCCGGGCGTGCTGCTCTACCTGATGGACAACGAGGGCATGGATGCCAAGGCCCTGACGCGGTTGCTCTACAAGGAGTCCGGACTGCTGGGGGTTTCCGGCCTTTCCCAGGACATGCGCGAGCTTCTTGCCTCGGCTTCCCCCGAGGCCCGGGAGGCCGTGGATCTTTTCTGCTACCGGATCAGCCGGGAGATCGGTTCCCTGGCCGCCGCCCTCGGGGGCCTGGACGCCCTGGTGTTCACCGGCGGAATCGGAGAGCACGCGGCGCCGATCCGCGAAAAGGTTTGCCTCGGGGCGGCCTGGCTGGGTCTCGAGTTCGACGCCGCGGCCAATGCCGCCGGCTGCCAGCGCATCTCGCTCCCGTCCGGCCGCCTGGCCGCCCTGGTGATCCCCACCAACGAGGAGTGGATGATCGCCCGGCACGCCGCCGGCTTCCTCCAGCCGAAGGGATAAATCCAGGAAAAACGACCGGCCGGCGCGACCGACCAGGCCCGCAATCGTGAGATTTGTCACTTTGCAGTTTTGTCACTTTTCCAAAAAATCACGTAGTTGCATGTTTTATAATGAAAAACATTCATATCCGACTATATCGTTCGGATTAGTCCGAATGGACTATTGCGGCGACCCCGCGAAGTGTGATCTATTGCACGCGTCGGCTGGACCGCAAACCAAAGGTCCGGCCGGTGACAGACGAGGCGGTACGACGAGAATTCGGCCGGTCGATTGTCCCCACTAAGTGTCCGTCGGAGCGGGAAGTTCGTGATGGCCCGAACGGCGGAAACATTAAACGTAACTTGGAGATAACCCATGAAATTGAGACTGACCTCCCTGGCTGTCCTGGCTGCTTTCGCCACCGGCGCCCAAGCCGCCCCCACCGTCATTTCCGACGGCCTGATTTCCGCCACCATCGCCGACAACGGCGTCTTCTCCAGCTCCACCGGTCTGGGCCTGAGCTACAACGGCAACGAATTCGTCAATCACGGCACCTGGGCCTCCTGGGCCGCCCTGAACGCCAACGGAAACACCTACTGGCAGTCCCAGAACTCCGGCCTGAATGACCTCAACCTGACCGCCACCGGCATCGGCACCTCCATCTCCCTGGTCAGCGGCACCGCGGACTTCACCGTCGTCCAGACCATCACCGCCGTCGGTTCCATCAACACCCTCGGCGTCTCCGTGAAGATCTTCAACACCTCCGGCAAAGACCAGAGCCGCGTCTTCTGGAACTTCGGCTTCGACCCCGACCAGGGCATCCCCCAGGGCCTGGGCTTCGGCACCCAGAACGACATCACCAGCGACGGCACCGGCACCAAGGTCAGCGCCGCCTCCGGCAAGTACGCCGTCACCCTGATGAACGACACCACGGCCGGCGCGTTCCAGTACAAGGCCTATGTCGATCCCTTCAGCTGCTGCTCCGACGTGGACGGCATCACCGCCTACACCAACGGCCAGGCCGCCGGCTACTCGAGCTTCGGTGACCAGTCCATCAACCTGGCCTACGACATCGGCACCCTGAAGGCCGGCGGCGTCGCCACGCTGGGCTACAACCTGGTGTTCGCGCCCGTGCCCGAGCCCGAGACCTATGCCATGTTCCTGGCCGGCCTCGGCCTGATGGGCGTCGTCGCCCGTCGCCGCACCCGCGCCTGAGCAACACCCTGGCGTAGCATGGAAAGGGGGCTTCGGCCCCCTTTTTCATTGCCCCACCTGCAGCCTGACCGGCTGGCGCCAGCCCCGAGAGCCGTCGGGAGCGGATCAGGGCCAGTGCCGCCGCCCCGCCCGATGCTCCCCTCCTTCGGCCGAAGGACGCCCCTCCTCCCTTCGCCGCCCCTCTCGTCCTGCCGCCAAGCGCCGCTCTCCTTCCGCCTCCGGTCCCTTCGTCCTTACGCCGGAAGCCCCTGTTTCCGGTGCCGTGCTCCCCTCCTTCGGTGCCCGCGCGCCCTGCCATCTTTCTCGCTTTCCGCAAGCCGGAAATGAAGCGTAAACCACGCCCTGTATTTCCTGGCGAATCGGCTTCCAACCTACTAAATATAGTGGCATGCTGATTGCTGTTGCCTATATGTAGTAGTAAGTCCCTGTTTTTTCAGGGCCCAAATTTTTTTCTTTCGCCGGCGCAAAAAGGGGGGTAAGGTCCACCCCTCGTTTTGACCTCTTCCTTGGAAAAAACCATGACATTTGAAACCAACGCCCCCGAGGAATCCACAAATTATCAACAGCTTGGCCAAATGGGCCTGCCGTTGCCGCAGGAGATCTCGGGGGAGGTCCTGCTGGAGAAATACGCCAAGGGAACGGAGCGCGACGTGCGCGAAGTCCGTGCCCGAGTTGCCAGGGCCCTGGCGGCCGTCGAGACCGAGGACAAGCGCCCGACCTGGGAGGCCCGCTTCCTCGATGCCCAGGAGAACGGTTTCGTCCCCGCCGGCCGCATCAACTCCGCCGCCGGCACCGACCTCTGCGCCACCCTGATCAACTGCTTCGTGCAACCGGTCGGCGATTCCATCTCTGAAATCGTCGACGGCCGCCCCGGCATCTACACGGCGCTGTCCCAGGCCGCCGAGACCATGCGGCGCGGCGGCGGCGTCGGCTACGACTTCTCGAGCATCCGACCCATCGGCGCCCATGTGCGCGGCACCCAGTCCCGCGCCTCCGGTCCCGTCTCCTACATGCGCGTCTTCGACCGTTCCTGCGAGACCGTGGAATCCGCCGGCTCCCGCCGGGGCGCCCAGATGGGCGTCCTGCGCTGCGATCATCCGGACATCGAGGAGTTCATCCACGCCAAGGACAACGGCGACCTGACCAACTTCAACATCTCGGTCGGCGTCACGGACGAGTTCATGCGCGCCGTCGAGTCCGACGGCGCCGTGGAACTGGTGCACAAGGCCGAGCCCTCGGCCGACATCCGCAAGGGTGGCGCCTACCAGCGGGAAGACGGCCTCTGGGTGTATCGCAAGCTGCGCGCCCGGGACCTGTGGGACCAGGTCATGCGCTCCACCTACGACCACGCCGAGCCCGGCATCCTCTTCCTCGACCGCATCAACCGGGACAACAACCTCTACTACTGCGAGACCATCGAGGCCACCAACCCCTGTGCCGAGCAGCCCCTGCCGCCCTACGGCTGCTGCTGCCTGGGTTCCATCAACCTGACGCTGTTCGTGCGCCGGCCTTTCAGCGAAGCGGCCGAGTTCGACTTCGCCGGCTTCGGCAAGGTCATCGACACCTCCGTCCGCATGCTGGACAACGTGCTCGACGCCACCCACTGGCCCCTGGAGCAGCAGGCCGCCGAAGCCGCCGCCAAGCGCCGCATCGGCCTTGGCTTCACCGGCCTCGGCGATGCACTCATCATGATGCGCCTGCAGTACGACACGCCGACCGCCCGGGCGATGGCGACGCGCATCTCGGAATTCATGCGCGACCGGGCCTACCTGGCGTCCGTCGAACTGGCCAAGGAGCGGGGCGCCTTCCCGCTCTTCAATGCCGACATGTACCTCTCGGGCGGCAACTTCGCCTCCCGCCTGCCGGCCGAGGTCAAGGAGAAGATCCGCCGCCACGGCATCCGCAACTCCCACCTGCTCTCCATCGCGCCGACGGGCACCATCAGCCTCGCCTTCGCCGACAATGCCTCCAACGGCATCGAGCCGCCCTTCTCCTGGACCTACACCCGGAAGAAGCGCATGGCCGACGGCACCTTCAAGGAATACGCGGTGGAGGACTACGCCTGGCGCTACTACAAGCACCTGGGCGGCGACACGTCTCAACTGCCCGGCTACTTCGTGACCGCCCTGGAGATCTCCGCCCAAGCCCACAAGGACATGGTGGCGGCCGTGGCTCCCTGCATCGACACGGCCATCTCCAAGACCGTGAACGTGCCTGGCGACTACCCCTACACGGATTTCGAGGACCTCTACCTGGACGCCTGGAAGGCCGGCCTCAAGGGCCTGGCCACCTACCGGCCCAACAGCGTGCTCGGCTCCGTCCTCTCCGTCGAGCCGGCAGCGCAGAAGCAACCCCAGGACGTCGTCATCGACAGCGCCAACCGCCGGCTCTCCATCGGCGCCCTCCCCGCCCCGGTGCTGGCCTCCCTGCGCTGGCCCGGCCGGCCGCGGCTCACCGACGGCAACACGGCCTGGACCTACATGATCGAGACGCCCCACGGCGAATATGCCCTCTTCGTGGGCCAGACCAACGGGGGAATGGAAGGGGCCCCCGCCCTTGCCGGCGGCCAGACCCGGCCGGTGCCCTTCGAGGTCTGGGTGAACGGCAGCGAGCAGCCCCGCGGCCTGGGCGCCGTCGCCAAGACCCTGTCCATGGACATGCGGGCCAACGACAAGGCCTTCCTGCGCCTCAAGCTGGACGTGCTGGCGAAGACCGTCGGCGAGGAAGCCTTCGACATGCCCTTCCCGCCCAACGGCGAGAAGAAGCGCGTCCCCGGCGCCGTCGCCGCCATGGCCCAGGTGATCCGCTACCGCTGCGAGCAGCTCGGCGCCCTGGAAGGCGAAGGCGCGACCCCGGTGCTGGACGCCATGTTCAGCCGCGACGAGCCGAAGACCGGCACCGACGGCACCCTCTCCTGGACGGTGGACATCGTCAATCCGGCGGCCAACGAGGAGTTCGTGCTCGGCTTGAAGGAGATCACCCTCCCCGACGGCGTCACCCGGCCCTATTCCGTCTGGCTTTCCGGCAACTACCCGCGCGCCCTGGACGGCCTGACCAAGCTGATCTCCCTGGACATGCGGGTCCTCGACCCGGCCTGGATCGGCATGAAGCTGCGCAAGCTGACCAACTACGCCGAGCCCCTGGGCGACTTCATGGCCCGGGTCCCGGGCAGCCAGAAGCAGCAGAACTGGCCCTCCACCGTGGCCTACATCGCCCGCCTCATCATGCACCGCTACACCATGCTGGGCATCCTGGACGAGAACGGCTACCCGACCCGCGAGATGGGCATCCTGGAAACGCCCCGGGAGCGCGGCGAGGTGAAGGTGCAGCAGGGCTCCCTGTGCGCCGAGTGCGGCAACATGACCGTCATCCGCAAGGACGGCTGCGACTTCTGCACCGCCTGCGGCGCCGTGGGCAGCTGCGGCTGACCGAAACCGCCCGACAAGAAACCCGGCTTCGGCCGGGTTTTTTGTCGCCCTGGCGGCGCCCCTACCTGGCGTGCTTGCGGAAATCCGGCTTGCGCTTCTCGCGGAAGGCGTCGCCGCCCTCCCGGGATTCGTCGGTCTCGTAGTAGAGCTTCAGGGCCTGCATGCCGATGGAGGAGATGCCGCGGATCATCTCGGTATCCACGTTGAATGAACGCTTGGCCAGGGCGATGGCGGTCGGGCTCTTCTCGACGATCTCGGCGCACCACTTCGCCACCTCGGCGTCGAGCTGGTCCGGCGGCACGACGGCATTGACCAGGCCCATGGCGAGGGCCTCCCGGGCCGTGTAGCGGCGGCACAGGTACCAGATCTCCCGGGCCTTCTTCTCGCCCACCACCCGGGCCAGCAGCGCCGTGCCGAAGCCGGGATCGACGGAGCCGACCTTGGGCCCCACCTGGCCGAACTGGGCCGTCTCCGAGGCGATGGCCAGGTCGCAGAGGGTGACCAGCACGTTGCCGCCGCCGATGGCGTACCCGTTCACCCGGGCGATCACCGGCTTCGGGATGTCGCGGATGACGCTCTGCAGTTCCTCCACCGGCAGGCCGATGGTGCCGCGGCCGCCGTAGCCGCCGTCGTGGGAGGACTGGTCGCCGCCGGTGCAGAAGGCCTTGTCGCCGGTGCCGGTGAGGACGACGACGCCGATCTCCCGGTTCCAGCCGGCGCGCTGGAAGGCGTCGATCAGTTCCTCGCAGGTGCGGGCGGAGAAGGCGTTGTAGACCTTGGGCCGATTGATGGCGATGGTGGCGACGCCGTCGGCCTCGCCGTAGAGGATGTCCTGGTAGTCCATGGAGAGCTCCTTGCGTGGGTTTCGCGGGTGGATCGCGTGGTGGTGGGGGCGACCCGGCTCAGCCGGCCATGGTGAGGCCGCCGGAGACGGAGATCACCTGGCCGGTCATGAAGGCGGCATCGTCGCTGGCCAGGAAGGCGGCGGCGCCGGCGATGTCCTCCGGTTCGCCGAGGCGGCCGAAGGGCGTCGCCCGGACGAAGGCGTCGCGCAGCTTGCCGCTGCGTTCCCCGTCGCCGCAGAGTTCCTTGAGCAGGGGCGTATCGTTGGGCCCCGGGCAGAGCACGTTGAGGCAGATGCGCTGGCGCGCCAGTTCCCGGGCCAGGGTCTTGGTGAAGGCGACCAGGCCGCCCTTGCACAGCGAATAGACGGATTCGCCGGAGGAGCCGACCCGCGCCGCATCGGAGGCGATGTTCACCACCCGCCCGCGGCCGCGGGCCTTCATGCCGGTGAGCACCGCATGGTGCATGTGCAGGTGGCCCCAGAGGTTCACGGCGACCACCTTCTCCCAGAGGGCCTTGTCGGAATCGAGGAAGTCCATGGCCCGGTCCCAGCCGGCGTTGTTGACCAGCACGTCGATGGGCCCCAGGGCCGCCTCCACGGCGGCCACCGCGGCGACCACCGCCGCCTGGTCGGTGATGTCCAGCCGCCAGGCCCGGGCGCGGCCGCCCGCCTCGCCGATGCCCGCCGCCACCGCCTCGGCGGCCGCGCCGTCCAGGTCACAGACGGCGACCACGGCGCCCTCCCCGGCCATCCGCCGGCAGATCGCCGAGCCTATACCGCCGGCACCGCCGGTGACCAGCACCACCTTGTCCTTCAGTCCGCGCATTTCCGCTCCTCTCCTTGGCCTCCCCCGCCGGCCTATTCCATCCGGGCCGGGAGGGTGTTTAAATGCGCCTGCCCCCCTTGGAGCAGGACGCCATGAAAGACCTATCCGCCGAGAAGTCGGCCGCCGCCGCCGAAATCAACAACCGGCTCTTCTTCCGCTTCTTCCAGGCCGCCAACACCCTGCACACCAAGGGCACCCAGGCCCTGGAGAAACTGGGGGTCACCACCCAGCAGTGGTCGGTGCTCGGCGCCCTGTCGCGGCCGCAGGCGTCGGCGGGCATGACGGTGGGGGAACTCTCCGAGTACCTGCTCGTCAGCCGCCAGAACCTGACCGGCATCCTCGGCCGCCTGGAACGGGACGGCTACATCAGCCGCGCAACGGCGGAGGACGACCGCCGCTCGCGCCGCATCCGCCTGACGCCCCGGGGGGAGAAGCTCTGGATCGACCTCGACCCCCTGATCCACGATTTCTACGACCGGGCCCTCAAGGGCCTGTCCTTCGACGATCGCCTCACCCTGATCCATTACGTCAACCTGCTGCAGCGGAACATGTCCCAGATCTGAGGCGACAGACTTCGGCACGCCCGCCACCCCGGCGCCCGAAACCGCCGGTCGCAGTCCATCGACAATCCATGGCGCCATGATCCGACAGCCCTCCACGGGAAGTGCCGCAAGTCTAGGCCGGGCCGCATTTAACGTCAATATATTTCCCTTGTTTGGCGATCCCGGAGCAAGCCTGGAAGCTTCCCACGGCCATTCGACCACCCCTTTCCGTCCTACGCTGCCGGGCCCCGCCCTTGATGCGCCGCACAATCCCGGAATGACGAAAGCTGTTGCATTTTCCGTAAATATATTGTTTCATTTACGGGGCCCCTAGCCCGGTACCGCCGGTGCGTGGCGCTAAGACCCGGGGCCGCGTACCGTACCCCGTCCAACCAGAGGAGGAGTCATGACGAGAAGTCTCCGCGGCATCGCCGCAGCCCTGATCACCGCCGGCCTGATGGCCACCGCGCCCGTGTCGGCGCAGGACAACACCCAGTTCGTCCCCATCGTCGGCTACCGCCTCGGCCCCCTGGCCTCCATCGGCCAGACCTTCTATGCCGGCATGGTCGATTACTTCAACCTGATCAACGAGCGGGATGGCGGCATCAATGGCGTCAAGCTCTCCTGGGAGGAATGCGAGACCGAGTACAACAATTCCAAGGGCGTCGAGTGCTACGAGCGCCTGAAGGGCAAGAGCAAGTACGCCACCGCCATCCAGCCCATGTCCTCCGGCATCACCTACAGCCTGGTGGACCGCATCGCGGTGGACAAGATTCCCCTGGTGACGATCGGCTACGGCCGCACGGACACTTCCGATGGCCGCGTCTTCCCCTACGTCTTCCCGATGATCACCAACTACTGGAGCATGACGACGGACATCGTCAAGTTCATCGGCATGAAGGAAGGCGGCATGGACAAACTGGCCGGCAAGAAGATCGGCTACGTCTTCCACGATTCGGCCTTCGGCAAGGAAGCCATCCCCATCCTCCAGGACATGGCGGCCCGCTATGGCTTCCAGGTGGACCTGATTCCCGTCGCGCCGCCCGGTCTGGAGCAGCAGAGCCAGTGGCTGCAGGTGCGCCAGAACAAGCCTGATTACGTGATCCTGTGGACCGCCGGCGTCATGACCCCCAGCGCCATCAGCGGCGCCGCCAAGGTCGGCTATCCGCGGGAAAAGATGATCGGCATCACCTGGGCGGCCTCCGAGGAGGACACCATCGGGCCGGGAGCCGCGTCGAAGGGCTACATCGCCGCCAACTACACGGGCGTCGGTGCGAACTTCCCCGTCGTGCAGGGCATCGTGGACCGCCTCTACAAGAAGGACAAGGGCAATCTCGCCAACAAGGCCCTGGTCGGCGCCACCTATCACAACCGGGGCATCGTCGCCGGCCTGATCACGGTCGAGGCCGTGCGCAAGGCCCAGGAGAAGTACGGCAAGAAGCCGCTGACCGGCGAGCAGGTGCGCTGGGGCTTCGAGAACCTGGACCTCGACGAAAAGCGGCTGAAGTCCCTCGGCGCCGAAGGGTTCATGCCGCCCCTGAAGATCACCTGCGCCGACCACGAGGGTTCCGGGATGCTCAAGTTCCAGCAATGGGACGGCGCAAAATGGGTCAGCATCTCGGACTGGATCGAGCCCGAAAGGGCCCGCGTCCGCGCCAAGATCGAGGCCTCCTCCACCGCCTATGCGAAGGAGAAGGGCATCACCCTGCGGGATTGCAGCAAGGAAGGTTGACCGGGGCCCTTCCCGGCAAAGGGGGATCGACGGACCCGGCCCAGGCCGGGTTCTTTTCTTTCCGCGGCACGGCGGTTCGGGTAATGTCCTTTCGCCCCTACAACCATTTCCGAACAATGGTCTTGGCATGGGTTCCGACGCCCCCATCGGCGGCGGTGCCGGCATAGAATGGCGCCTCGCCAAGACAGACACGCCGCCGACCATGACGGATGCAAGATCGCAGGAAGTCCTTGCCGACCTGCTGCGACAGGCCGACGGACTGTTGCGCGGCCTGCTGGACAACGAACTCATCGGCGTCTATGTGATCCAGGACGGCCGATTCCATTTCGTCAACGAACGGCTGGCGGAGATCTTCGGCTACACCCCCGGCGAGATCAGCGGCCGCCTCGGCCCCCTGGACCTCACGGCGCCGGAGCATCGGGACCTCGCGCGCCGGGAGATCGGGCACCGGGTGGATGGGGGCGGGGCCAGTTCCCATTACGCCTTCGACGGACTGCGCAAGGACGGCAGCATCGTCGACGTGGAGGTCTTCGGAGTGCGCACCGTCCTCGACGGGCGCCCGGCCATCATCGGCATGCTGATGGACATCAGCGGCCGCCGGAAGGCGGAGCGGGCGGCCGAGGAGCGGTTCCGCTTCATCGCCCGCCTGGTGGAGACCATCCCCAGTCCGGTCTTCTACAAGGATGCCGACGGCCGCTACCTGGGCTGCAACCAGGCCTTCGAGAACTTCATCGGCGTTCCCCGGCAGGACCTGGTCGGGCGCAGCGTCTACGACATATCGCCGCCCGACCTGGCCGCCCGCTACCACGCCGCCGACCAGGCGCTGTTCGACCATCCGGGCACCCAGAGCTACGAGGCGTCCGTCGCCTGGCCGGACGGATCCCGGCGCGACGTGGTCTTCTACAAGGCCACCTTCGACAAGGCCGACGGCAGCCTCGGCGGACTGGTGGGGGTGATCCTGGACATCACGGAACGCAAACGCACGGAAGATCTGATCTGGCGCCAGGCCAACCAGGACCTGCTGACCGGCCTGCCCAACCGGCGCCTGTTCCGCGACCGCCTGGAGCAGGAAATGCGTACCGCCCATCGCCATGGCGACACCCTTGCCCTGCTGTTCATCGACCTGGACCGCTTCAAGGAGGTGAACGATGCCCACGGCCACGATGCGGGGGACCAGTTGCTGGTGGAAGCCGGCCGGCGCATCCAGGCCTGCGTGCGCGAATCGGATACCGTCGGCCGGCTGGGCGGGGATGAGTTCACCGTGCTGCTGCCCGGCCTCGACGACCCGCTCCATGTCGAACGCATCGCCGAGGACGTCATCCGCGCCCTCTCCAGGCCCATCGTGCTCCCCAACGAGCCGGCCTACGTTTCCGCCAGCATCGGCATCGCCAGCTACCCGCAGGATGCCGAGGACGCGGAAAGCCTCATGAAGTGCGCCGACCAGGCCATGTACGCGGCCAAGGCCGATGGCCGCAACCGCTTCAGCTACTTCACGCGCGCCATGCAGGAAAGGGCCCTGGACCAGCTGCACCTGGGCCACGACCTGCGCCTCGCCCTGACCGAGGGCCAGATCGACGTCCATTACCAGCCCATCGTGGACCTGGCCAGCGGCGCAATCGTCAAGGTCGAGGCCCTTGCCCGCTGGCACCACCCGCAGCGCGGCAACGTCAGCCCGGCCGTCTTCATCCCGATCTCCGAGGAGATGGGCCTCATCGGCGAACTCGGGGACCGCGTATTCCGCAAGGCGTCCGACGCGGCCCTACGCTGGTTCCGGGACGCCAGGGCCGCAGGACGTCAACCGGTAAAGGTCAGCGTCAACAAGTCGCCGCGCCAGTTCCTCACCGGGAATTGCCACGAAACCTGGATGGATCATCTGGCCGACATCGGCCTGCCGGGCGAGGCCCTGGTGATCGAGATCACCGAGGGCATCCTCCTGGACGAGCGGCCCGAGGTGACGGCCAAGCTCATGCAGTTCAAGGAGGCCGGCGTCCAGGTCGCCCTGGACGACTTCGGCACGGGCTACTCGGCCATGGCCTACCTGAAGCGATTCGACATCGACACCCTGAAGATCGACCAGTCCTTCGTGCGCGGCCTGGAGACCGACGCCAGCGACCGGGCCATCGCCGAGGCCATCATCGCCATGGCCCACAAGCTGGGCTTGCGGGTGGTCGCCGAAGGCATCGAGACGCGGGGACAACTGGAGGTCCTGGTCCGTTCGGGATGCGACATGGGCCAGGGCTACCTGTTTGCCCACCCGATGCCCGCGGAAGCCATCGACGACTTCCTGGCCGCCGGGCCGCCCATCCACTGAAACCCCGCGCCCCGATCCATGTCCACCATCGCGTCCGTCGAGCTCGCCAAGGCCTACCGGCTCCTCAACCACGGCCCTGTCACCCTCGTCTCGAGCGCCCACGGCGGCCGCGCCAACGTCATGGCCGCCTCCTGGGCCATGCCCCTGGACTACGATCCGCCGAAGGTGCTCGTGGTGATCGATGCCCGGACCCTGACCCGCGAACTGGTCGAGGCCTCGGGGGAGTTCGTCCTCAACGTGCCGCCGCGCCGGATGGTGGAGGCCGTCTTCGCGGCTGGCTCCCGTTCCGGCCGGGACGGCGACAAGCTTGCCGCCCTGGGCCTGGAAACCCTTGCTGCCGAGCGGGTCGGTGCGCCGCTCGTGGCCGGCTGCCTGGGCTGGCTCGAATGCCGGGTGGTGTCCGAACCCCGCAACGAGAAGCGCCATGACCTTTTCATCGGGGAAGTGGTTGCGGCGCGGGCGGACACCCGGGCGTTCTCCGGCGGCCGCTGGCATTTCGACGACGAGGACCTGCGCACGCTGCACTACACGTCCGGCGGAATCTTCCACGCCACCGGGGAACGCATCGCCGTCAAAGGCTGATTTCGAGCCCCTCGCGGGCCAGCAGGATCTCCGGATCGCCTGCCGGCCTGCCTTGCCGGGCCATCACCTCGGCAAACACCTTCTCCAGCTCGTCGTCCGACCGGGTCGGCTCATGGTGGGTGCAGGCGAGCCGCCGGGCACCGGTACGACGGGCCAGGGCGATGCCGGCATCGTAGGTGCCGTGGCCCCAGCCGCGCTTGGCCGGGTACTCGGCCTCGGTATAGGAGGTGTCGACGATCATGAGGTCCACGCCGGCGAGCGCCGCCGCCACTTCGTCGTTCTTCTCGGCGATCAGGCGCGCGTATTCCGCGTGGCCATCGTCCTCCGGTTCGTAGATGTTGAACCAGGGCTCGTGGTCGCCGGTGAAGAACACGGACTTGCCGTTGCAGTCGACCCGGTAGCCGAAGTCCACCACCGGATGGTTGAGGAGCACGGGCGTGACGGTGGCATCGCCGACGGTGACCGGGTGGCCGACGGTCAGGTTCTCGTACTCGATGACGGCCCGCATCTCCGCCTCGCGGACGGGGAAGTAGCTGTACTGGAGCTGGACGTTCATCACCTGGTCGATGCCCTCGCCGGTGACCACGTCGTAGGCGCCGTGGATGCGCACCGAGTTGCCCGGGATGTAGAGGGGCGTGAAGAAGGGAAGGCCCTGGATGTGGTCCCAGTGGGTGTGGGTGATGAAGACGTTGGCCTTCACCGGCAGTCGGGCAAGCAGGGACTGGGCGAGGGGGAAGATGCCCGTACCGGCGTCCAGGATGATCAGTTCCCCTGCATCGCTGCGCACCTCGATGCAGGTGGTGTTGCCGCCGTAGCGGGCAGTGGCGGGTCCCGGTGAGGGAATGGATCCGCGCACGCCCCAGAATCGGACCTTCATCGCGCCTCGCTCTGGACGAACAGGTTGGCGTTGGCGACCACCTTGTCCAGGTCGCCCAGTTCCGCCTCGACGGCCATGATATCGGAGCCGAAGCGTTCCGGGACGGGTTCGTCCTGGCCGGGCGGCGTGCCGCCGTCGGCCATGTAGCCCTGCCGGCGGCTGATCAGGTCGGCCATGCAGAGGCAGTCGCGCATGGCCGACGGTTCGGCCGAGCCGGCGTGGTGGTTGCGGATGCATTCGACGAGCTGGGGCGCGAACTGCCAGCGCGTCGTCAGCAGGGCGCCCACGTGCCCATGGTCGGCACCGATGATTCGTCGTTCCGCCTCGTGCAGGGGAATCTTCTCCTGGGCCGAGAGGTCCAGGGCAACGCGGAACTCGGCGGCCAGGAACTGGGCGAGGACCACCTTGCCGAAATCGTGCAGCAGCCCGGCGACGTAGCAATCGCCCGAGTCCGCCTCGCCCCGGGCGTATTTCTGCGCCAGTTGCCGGGCGATGGCCGCCGTGGTCAGGGAATGCAGCAGGTAGCGCTGGATGTCGAAACCGGCGGCGTTGGTCCGGGGCAGCATGCCGGCCGCGGCGAAGGACAGGGCCAGGTTCTTGACGGTGTTGAGGCCCAGGTAAACCACCGCCTGGTTCACCGAGGCCACCTTGTAGGGCAGGCTGTAGTAGGCGGAGTTCACCACCCGCAGGACCTTGACGGTCATCACCGGGTCCTTGTCGATGACGCCGACCAGGTCCTTGGGCAGGCAGTTGATGTTGCGGGTGAGCTCGAGGATCTTCTGGACGCTCTTCGGGAAGGCGGGCATGCGCTCCACCGCCGTTCCCAGCCTGCGCTCCAGCTCCGGTCTCAGATTCGCCAAGGTCCCCGCTCCAAACCCGCCCGCCACGGGGCTCGCCGCCATGCGGGTCCGCCCCCGAGGGCGCGGAAAAATTATACGGGGTCGGCGCTGATTCTTTCGTAATAGCGCGCGCGGTAGAGGAGCCGCCGCTGCCCGGGGGATTCGGTGAAGCCGCTGCGGTCGTGCAGCACGTTGTTGCAGACCAGGCCCATGCCCGGTTCCAGCCTTCCGTGCAGGGTCCACGGCGTCGGCGCCGCGAGGATGCGCTCCAGGGCGGCCACGGCGGCCCGGGTGGCCGCGTCCGCCTTCCATTCGATGCTGCGCGTGCGCGCCGTGTAACGCATGTGCAGGAAGCCGGCCCCATCGACCGAGAAGACCGGCCCCGGCTGGGCGGCGCGGGCGATGCCGTCCTCGTCCATGCGCGGCGGGATGGTCATCGCGTCGGGCGCCGACAGGGCGCGGATGTGGTCCGGGTCCTCGTCGCGCAGCAGGATGTAGGCGAGTTCGTGGTCCAGGAGCTGGTTGTCGCCCCCCGTGACGGCGCTCTGCACGCAGTGGAGGATGAGCCCCCTGATGGTCCGCTCCGGCGGATTGTAGTAGCCGTCCGTGTGCCACTTGATGGGCTTGTCGGTGTAGGGGATGTACTCGCGCCGCTCGCCGCGTTCCTCGGCGCCGCGCACGGAGAGGGGCGAGATGCCGTCGCTGTCGGTGAGCCAATGGCCGTCCAGGCTGCGCATGCCGAGCTGCAGGCCCAGGCGGCGCGGGATCTCCTTGTCCGGGTCGCCGCCGGTGGCGCCGACATAGACCGCCATGTTGGCCGTGGCGCAGCGTTCCAGGAGCCGCTCCCGCTCCGCCGCGGCCAGGGCGCGCGGATCGGCGAGCGTAACGACGATGTCCTCGAGGCGGCGCGGCGCGGAGTCCAGCTTGCGCTCGCGCCAGGAGAGATAGCCACCGGCGTTGCCGAGGTCGAAGGGCGATTCAGTCACCGGACACTCCTTCGCGGCCGCGCCGCACCCTTTCCGCCCCCGGCGCCGCGAACAGGCCGGCCAGGGTCCTGTCCAGGGCCTCGACGGCCTCGGGGGCCTCGATGTCCATGGCCTGGTCGATCACCCAGAGCCTGTCCTTCTCGGGCAGCACTTCGCGCAGGCAGGCGGCGAAGTAGCGCCGGAAGCCGAAGTCTGGGCCAGCCTCGTCCCAGCCGAAATCGGCATAGCCGGCGCCCCGGTCGTTGAACAGCTTCAGGAAGTGGCGGCGGCAGGCATCGGGCTCCGTCTCGGCCAGCAGCATGTCCCGGTTCTCCTCCACCACCTCGGACAGGCGGGTGGCCAGGGCCGTCGTGAAGGCGACGCGGTCCTCGGCAGGCAGCTTGAGGAAGGCCACCCGGTCGGCGCCATGGGCCAGGAAGGCCATGAACTCGCAGACGTAGTCGAAGTAGGGCCGACCGATGTCGATGTCGTACCGGGCCGCCCGCAGCCGCTTGATGGACTCCACCGCCAGCTTCCAGGCCAGCATGGCCACCACCGAGGCCAGGGTGGCCATGGACCGCTGGCCCTCGGTATGGAAGCGGGAACGGATGCGGATGGCCATGGGGAGTGGTGAGGGCAGAGTCGAGAGTGGTGGGCGTGGTTCAGCGCGAGGCGGGTCGAGGCAGCGCGACCACGCACTGCAGGAGCGGCGTCCTCGCCGCGATCTCGGCGCTTGGAAAACCCATCGCGGCGAGGACGCCGCTCCCACCAGAACCGGCCGCCCTCCCCGCGCGCGGAAGCCCACCCCGAGCGCAGCCTTGCCGCCGGGCCGCCCCAAGGCAAGGCGGCACGCGGCGAAGCCTCAATCCGCGGCCACCGAAGCCGGACGCTCCCCCATTCATGTGAGCGAAGCGATCATGCAGGCTCCCCCGCCTGGAGGCGGGGGCCGGGGGGTGGTGGGCCATCAACTGCCCGACAGGGAAAGGGCGGGTACCGTCAGTACCCGCCCTTTCCCTTCGGCTGCGGCAGGCCCGCGACCTTGCACCCCTGCTTGGCGGCACCGCCGTCGGGGAACAGGTCGAACAACAGGGCACTGTCGGCCTCGGGCATGTCGCCCTCGTCCTGCAGGCCCTTGATCAGGTTGCGCAGGTTGGGCGTCTGGCCGTCCTCCTTGAACTTCTCCCGCAGGTAGGCGATCACCTTGCGATGCTGCTCGGTCAGCGCCAGCCCGCAGGCCTCGGCGATGACGTTCACCGCCTCCTCGCTGTAATCGGGTTCCAGCAGGTAGCCGTAGTCGTCGGCTTCCTTCTCCTCGCCATTGATGACGTAGCTCATGGGCATTTCCTCCTTCTGACGATGTCGGTCATTTCTTCTTCAGGTAGAACTCGTGGGCATTGCGGGCCCGCTCGAAGTCGGCCAGCAGCTCGACGGAAGCGACCTGGCTCCAGGTCCTGATTTCCTGGACGGCGGCCGAGCAGTCGCTGACCAGTTGCAGCACCTCGCCGGCCTTCATGCCGCCGAGGAGCTTCTTTGCCTCCAGGATGGGGCCGGGGCACGAGACGCCACGCATGTCGAGGGTGACGTGGGCGATCGGCGTGCTGCTGGCACCGCCGGCCTTGCGCAGGGTATAGGCCGTCTTGCCGTCCTGCTGCTTCATGGAACCGAGCATCTCGTTGCCGGTGAACTTGCACCAGGCGAACAGGTCGTCGGGGGTCCCGGGGCAGTCGGAGAGCAGCAGCATGGTCTGGCCGGGCTGCAGGTCGTCGATGATTTTCTTGGCACCCAGCAACGGCGCCGGACAAGGCAGCCCGGACATGTCGATGCTCACGGTCGGTTTTTCAGTCATGGTCCTCTCCTCTTTCAATGCGTTCGGAAGCCGTCATTCACCGACGGCCGCCACCGATTTGTGGGGCACGAATACCCCGCGTCCCTCCAGGCGGCCCTGGCCCAGGCCCAGGCGCTGCAGGCGCAGCGATTCGCCGGCCTTGAGCCCATAGATCATCACGGAATGGCCCACCCGCGGCCCCTCCCTCGTCTGGGCCCGCCGGGCCTTGCCGCAGACCAGTTCGCGCTCCAGGCCGAGGGCGTCGAGGGCTTCCCGGCAGGCGGCCACGAAGTCCCCCTCCGTCGTCTCATTCAGGTCCACGAAGGTGGAATAGAGCACCTCCGACGGCCACAGGGGCCGCGCTCCGCCCGCTCCCACGTCGAGTCCATCGCCGATATCCAGGCGCCGGCCGGCGAGGCCGCAGGCGTCCTCCACCCGCGCCATCGGCAGCCTGAGGATCAGTCGCGTGCGGCCCGAGAGGATCAGGCGGGACCCCTGGTGGGCGATGCGCGCCAGGGGCAGCACGGCAGCCAGGGGTTCCTCCGCCAGCCAGGGCAGGGCGCGAATCAGTTCGTCGCGCAGGGCCTCGGCGTAGTCGGCAAGGATGTCGCCGCCCCGAAGGGGGAAGGCGAGGTCGATGAACTCGGGATCCGCGGCCGCGGTCACGGGGCCTCCCCGTCCTTCTGCGTGTCGTTCTGCGCCGCCAGCGTCGCCCGGGCCCATTCCTGCATCACCCGGGCCCAGCGTTCGGCCGTCACCGGGTCGATGTCGAAGATGGTGAAGCGCGACCGTTCGCGAATCCGCAGGCGCAGCAAGGGCAGGCCGCCGGCCTCGAATTCCATCTGCTGCAGCTCGATGTCCTGGTTGCCGATGGGCACCCGGAAACGGTCCAGGCTGGTTATTTTGTCCAAGTCTCCTCCTGGGGAAGCCTCCCCCGACCAGCGCAGGACTATGTCACCGATGGGGCGGCGCCGACCATTCCCGGGAGGGGGAGGGGCAATATAACCCTTTCGGGTAGGTTGCCCTAACCCATCCGGGAGACGTAATCTACCTGACGGGGGGATGGTCCACGCCAGGCGGTCTCTCTAACATCCGGACAACTGCGGATTCCCGGTCGAAGGCGACCGGTTCCGAAACAAGATCCAACAAGAGGAGAGTCAAGATGGCCAAGCCATTTCATCCCACCCCCATGCTGGACGAGCTGGAGAAGGGCCCCTGGCCCAGCTTCATCACCGGCTTGAAGCGCCTCGCCAAGGACAAGGACTACGTGGTCGACGTCCTCGGCCACCTGGAGCACTCCTACAAGACCCGCAAGGGGTACTGGAAGGGCGGCACGGTCGGCGTCATCGGCTATGGCGGCGGCGTCATCCCGCGCTTCACGGAGATCAAGGACGAGGGCGGCCAGCCCGTGTTCAAGGATGCCGCGGAGTTCCACACCCTGCGCATCATGCCCCCGCCGGGCATGCACTACGACACCGACACCCTGCGCAAGTTCTGCGACATCTGGGAACAGTACGGTTCGGGCCTCATCGCCCTGCACGGCCAGTCAGGCGACATCATGTTCCAGGGCTGCACCACCGAGAACGTTCAGAAGGCCTTCGACGAGTTCAACGAGATGGGCTTCGACCTGGGCGGTGCCGGTCCCGCGGTGCGCACCTCCATGTCCTGCGTCGGCGCGGCCCGTTGCGAGCAGTCCTGCTACAACGAGGGCAAGGCCCACACGATGGTGGTGAACACCTTCCTGGACGACATCCACCGTCCCGCCCTGCCCTACAAGTTCAAGTTCAAGTTCTCCGGCTGTCCGAACGACTGCATGAACTCGATCCAGCGGGCCGACATGGCCGTCATCGGCACCTGGCGCGACAACATGCGCACCGACGAGGCCCTGGCGAAGAAGTGGTTCGCCAAGCACGGCATGAACGAACTGGTGAACGACGTGGTGGCCCGCTGCCCCACCAAGGCCATCCAGATCAAGAAGGCCGCCGATGTGCGCAAGGACGCCCACGTCTCCGCCGTGGCCATCGACGATGCCCAGTGCCTCGAGGTGGACAACAAGGACTGCGTGCGCTGCATGCACTGCATCAACGTCATGACCGGCGCCCTGGCGCCCGGCCGGGACAAGGGCGCCACCATCCTGGTCGGCGGCAAGCGCACCCTGAAGATCGGTGACCTGATGGGCACCGTCGTCGTTCCCTTCATGCCGCTCAAGGAAGAAGAGGACTACGAGAAGCTGGTCGAACTCGCCCAGAGCATCATCGACTTCTTCGCCGAGAACGCGCTGGAGCACGAGCGTACCGGCGAGATGATCGAGCGCATCGGCCTCGTCAACTTCCTCGAAGGCATCGGTCTGGACATCGATGCCAACATGGTCGCGACCCCGCGCACCAACCCCTACGTCCGCACGGACGGCTGGGACGAGGAAGTGGCCCGCATCAACGCCAAGAAGGCAGCGGCCTGAGGGTCCCCCTCGTCCGCGGCGCGCGGAGCATTCCGCGCGCCCGGCGGGCGGGCCGGTGACCCTACAGTCTTATCGGATATCGAAAAATAGCGGAGGCAAGAATGGCTCAAGCTCCAATGCGTCGGGCGATCGAAAGCGGCGTACCCGACAACGCGAAGTACCTGCACCCCATGCTGGCGAAGAACCTGGGCGACTGGAAGTATCATGACCGGCCGCGGCCCGGCGTCCTGCACCACGTGGCCAACAGCGGCGACCAGGTCTGGTCCGTGCGCGCCGGCACCCAGCGCCAGATGGACGTCTACACCATCCGCAAGCTCTGCGACATCGCCGACCAGTTCGCCGAGGGCCGCGTGCGCTTCACCATCCGCTCCAACATCGAGTTCATCGTTTCCGACGAGAAGAAGGTCGCCCCGCTGATCGAGAAGCTGGAAGCCGAGGGCTTCCCCGTCGGCGGCACCGGCAACTCCGTTTCGATGGTCGCCCACACCCAGGGCTGGCTGCACTGCGACATCCCGGGCACCGATGCCTCCGGCGTCGTGAAGTCCATGATGGACAACCTCTACGAGGAGTTCAAGAACGAGGAGATGCCCAACCGGGTGCACCTCTCGACCTCCTGCTGCGAGATCAACTGCGGCGGCCAGGCCGACATCGCCGTCATCATCCAGCACACCAAGCCGCCGAAGATCAACCACGACCTGGTGGCCAACGTCTGCGAACGCCCCGCCGTCGTCGCCCGCTGCCCGGTGGCGGCCATCCGTCCCGCCCTGGTGAACGGCAAGCCGACCCTGGAAGTGGACGAAAAGAAGTGCGTCTGCTGCGGCGCCTGCTATCCCCCCTGCCCGCCCATGCAGATCAACGACCCCGAGTATTCCAAGCTCGCCATCTGGGTCGGCGGCAAGAACTCCAATGCCCGCGGCAAGCCCACCTTCATGAAGCTGGTGGCCTCCGGCCTGCCCAACAACCCGCCCCGCTGGCCCGAGGTCAATGAGGTGGTGGGCAAGATCCTGCGCTCCTACAAGGCCGATGCCCGCCCCTGGGAGCGCCTGGCCGACTGGATCGACCGCATCGGCTGGCCCCGTTTCTTCGAGAAGACCGGCCTGCCCTTCACCAAGTACCTGATCGACGACTGGCGCGGCTCCCGGACGAACCTGAACGCGTCCGCCCACATCCGCTTCTGATCTGGCCGAGGAAAGACAGCCGATGAAATTCTCGATTCTGGTCAACGAGGGTCCCTACACCCACCAGGCCTCCGACTCCGCCTACCAGTTCGCCAAGGCGGTGCTGGCGAAAGGGCATGAGATCTTCCGCATCTTCTTCTACCATGACGGTGTCAACAATGCGACGCGCCTGACCACGCCGCCCCAGGACGACCGCAACATCGTCAACCGCTGGTCGAAGCTGGGCGAGGAGCACAAGCTGGACATGGTGGTCTGCGTCGCCGCGGCCCAGCGCCGCGGCATAGTGGACGACGGCGAGGCCAAGCGCAACGGCAAGGATGCCACCAACCTGGCCGCCGGCTTCCGCATCTCCGGCCTGGGCCAGTTGGTCGAGGCGGGCATCCAGTCCGACCGCATCGTGGTCTTCGGCGACTGAGGGGGCGATCGTGAGCAACATCAAGAAATTCATGTTCGTGAACCGCAAGGCGCCCTACGGCACCATCTATGCCCTGGAGTCCCTCGAGGTCGTGCTGATCGCCGCCGCCTTCGAGCAGGACGTTTCCCTGGCCTTCATGGACGACGGCGTCTACCAGATCAAGAAGGGCCACCAGACCAAGGGCATCGAGGTCAAGGGTTTCGAGAAGACCTACGGCGCCCTGGAGGATTACGACGTCACCAAGCTCTACGTGGATGCCGAATCCCTGGCCGCCCGCGGCCTGACGGCGGACGACCTGACCGTGCCGGTGGACGTGGTGAGCCGGGCGGACCTGGGCAAGCTGATGGAAGAGCAGGACGTGCTCCTGAGCTTCTGAGGACCTGAAAATGCTGAACATCGTCAACAAGTCCCCCCTGGAGCGCAATGCGCTGCAATCCTGCATCGAGACGGGCACCGGCGGCGCCATCCTGCTGATCGAGGACGGCGTCTATGCGGTGGCCCGCGGCAATTCCTTCGAGCCGACCCTGAAGGCGGCCATGGGCAAGTTCAAGGTCTATGCCCTGGCGCCCGACCTGGAGGCCCGCGGCATCGCCGACCGCGTCATGGATGGTGTGACCGCGGTCGATTACGCCGGTTTCGTGGATCTGGTCGCCGAGTACAAGTCCAGTCAGTCCTGGCTGTAAGAAATCCAACCATTGGCCCGCCGGGTCGGGCCCTACACAAGGAGAAGCAAATGGGTATCGAAATCAACGGCAAGAGCGTCGAAACCGATGAGGAAGGCTACCTGGTCAACCTGGCCGATTGGGACGAGGACATCGCCGGCGTGCTGGCCCAGCAGGAAAACGTGGCCATGACCGAGCAGCACTGGGAGGTGATCAACTTCCTGCGCGACTACTACAACGAGTTCCAGATCGCCCCCGCCGTCCGCGTGCTGACCAAGGCCATCGGCAAGAAGCTCGGCCCGGAAAAGGGCAACAGCCAGTACCTGTACGAACTGTTCCCCTACGGTCCCGCCAAGCAGGCCTGCAAGATCGCCGGCCTGCCCAAGCCCACCGGCTGCGTCTGATCGCCGTCTGCGCCTGAACGGCCGGTCCTCCGGACCGGCCGAACGCCGCCAGGAAACACGCCACGCGGCCTGCACGGGCAGGTCGCGCTAGCGGAGGTCGCCCATGAGTCTGCTCTTCGCCATCCTTTTCTACGTCGCCGCCCTCGTGCTGGTGGTCGGCGTGGCCTACCGGATCCGGGAATTTGCCCGCGCGCCGGCGCCGCTGCTGATTCCGACCACGCCGGCGCCGACGTCGACCGGGGGCGTGGTGCTGCGCATGGCGCGGGAGGTGGTGCTGTTCGAGAGCCTGTTCAAGTCCAACCTCTGGATCTGGATCTTCGGCTGGCTGTTCCACATGGGCCTGTTCCTCGTCCTGCTGCGCCACCTGCGCTACTTCACCGAACCCGTCTGGACCTGGGTGGCCCTGATCCAGCCCTTCGGCATCTACGCCGGCTTCGCCATGGCGGCCGGCCTCGCCGCCCTCTGGGCGCGCCGCTTCCTGGTCGAGCGCATCCGCTACATCTCGACGCCGTCCGACCACCTGATGCTGGCCCTGCTGCTCGGCATCGCCGGCACCGGACTGGCCATGAAATTCCTCATGCATACGGACATCGTCGCCGTCAAGGCCTTCTTCCTCGGCCTGATGGTCTTCGACATCCAGCCCCTGCCCCAGCATCCGGGACTCTACGTCCATCTCTTCCTGGTCGCCCTGCTGATGATCGTCTTCCCCGTCAGCAAGCTGCTGCACGCCCCGGGCATCTTCTTCAGCCCGACCCGCAACCAGGCCGACAATCCGCGGGAATCCCGCCACCTGGCCGCCTGGGCCGCCAAACTGGAGCAAAACTGATGGCCGCCCCGGACGCCAAGCCCAAGGTCGAGGCTCCCGCCTATCGCGAATTCCCGACCATCCCGGCCCTCCGGCCGGACGTCATGGCCGGCTCCAATCCCTACGTGGCGGCCGACAAGCACAACGAGGCCCTGGGCTTCCCGGGCACGCTGGTCGAGGGCTGGGAGCAGAAGGCCATCGCCAAGATGGGCGAACTGCTCGGCAAGTACCGCTCGTTGCGGGTCTACATGGACTCCTGCGTCCATTGCGGTGCCTGCACCGACAAATGCCACTACTTCATCGGCACCGGCGATCCGAAGAACATGCCGGTCGCCCGCCAGGAACTGATGCGCAGCGTCTATCGCCGCTACTTCACGCTGCCCGGCAAGCTCTTCCCCGGGCTGGTCGGCGCGCGGGACATGACGAAGGAAGTGCTCGACGACTGGTTCCGCTACTACAACCAGTGCTCCGAATGCCGCCGCTGCTCGGTCTTCTGCCCCTACGGCATCGACACCGCCGAGGTCACGATGGCGGCGAAGGAGATCATGCACAGCGTCGGCCTCGGCCACAAGTACGTGAACGAGATCATCGGCAAGGTGCACAAGATCGGCAACAACCTGGGCCTGCCCGGCCCCGCCCTGGAGGACACCCTGCTGGGCCTGGAGGAGGACGTCAAGGAGGACACCGGCGCCGACGTGCGCTATCCCCTCGACGAGAAGGGCGCCGAGGTGCTGCTGGTCACCCCTTCCGCCGACTTCTTCGCAGAGCCCCACGTGGAGAGCCTGATCGGCTACGGCAAGGTCTTCCATGCCGCAGGCATTTCCTGGACCCTGTCGACGGCCGCCTCCGAAGCCGGCAACTTCGGCATGTTCATCGGCAACTACGACCAGATGCGGAAGATCGCCATGCGCGTGCGCGAGGCTGCCCTCGACCTGGGCGTCAAGCGCATCGTGGTCGGCGAGTGCGGCCATGCCTGGCGGGTGGCCTATTCCTTCTGGAACACCCTGACGGGCATCGGCGCCGGGGCCGACGATCCCTTCGCCATCGAGCTGCAGAAGCAGCTCGACCCGCGCTACAAGCAGCCTTCGCACATCTGCGAAGTGACCTGGGACCTGATCCAGCAGGGCCGCCTCAAGTTCGACAAGGCGGCCAACGACCATCGCATCGTCACCTTCCACGACTCCTGCAACGTGGCCCGCGGCTCCCGCATGGGCGACCTGCCCGGCGGCCAGTTCGACATCCCTCGCGCCATCATCAGGGCGGTGGCCAACAACTACGTGGAGATGGCCCGCGGCACCACGCGCGAAAAGACCTTCTGCTGCGGCGGCGGCGGCGGCCTGCTCACCGACGAACTCCTCGACCTGCGGGTCAAGGGCGCCCTGCCGCGGATGGAAGCACTGAAGGCGGTGGCCGACGGCAAGGGCGTCAATTTCATGGCCACCATCTGCGCCATCTGCAAGGCCCAATTCACCAAGGTGCTGCCCTTCTACGGCTTCAAGATGGGCATGGTCGGCGGCGTGCACCAGCTCGTCAGCACCGCGATCCAGCTCGGCAACGAACAGTAAAACAACGACTCCGGAGGCAAACCATGTCCGCCACGACCGATACCCAAGAGACCAAACTGACCTTCCGCCGCTACAAGGATGGGGATGCCATAGTCAAGCGCTGGCAGGAGCAGATCTTCCAGGCGAGCTGGTCCCACAAGTGCCCCACCTACATCCAGTCGACGCCGCCCTGCCAGGGCTCCTGCCCCTCCGGGGAGGACATCCGCGGCTACCTGAACATCGTCCGCGGCATCGAGAAGCCGCCGGTCGGGCCGGACAACAAGCCCCTCATGACCTGGCAGGAATACGCCTGGCGCCGCCTCACCGAGGCCAACCCGCTGCCGGCCGTCATGGGCCGCGTCTGCCCGGCGCCCTGCGAGACCGGCTGCAACCGCAACCAGGTCGAGGACCACGTGGGCATCAACTCCGTCGAGCACTACCTCGGCGAGTGGGCGATCAGGAACGGCCTCAAGTTCAAGGCGCCCGAGCAGAAGACGGGCAAGAAGGTCGCCGTCGTCGGCGGCGGCCCGGCCGGGCTTTCCGTCGCCTACCAGCTGGCCCTCAAGGGCCATTCGGTCACCATCTTCGACGAGCACGAATTCCTCGGCGGCATGATGCGCTACGGCATTCCGGGCTACCGGACGCCGCGCGACGTGCTGGACGCCGAAATCCAGCGCATCCTCGACCTGGGGGTCGAGGCGCGCCTGAAGACCCGCATCGGCACCGACGTCACCCTCGAGCAGATCCGCCAGGACTACGACGCGGTCTTCCTCGGCCTGGGCGCCCAGGGCGGCCGGCCGCTCCCGGTCGAAGGCGACACCAATGCGCCCAACGTGGTCACCGCCACCTCCTTCCTGAAGGCCTTCAACGACGGCCGCCTGCGCCACGTGGGCAAGCGCGTCGTGGTGGTCGGCGGTGGCGACACCTCCATGGACGTCGCCACCGTGGCCCGCCGCCTGGGCCACATCGACAGCGCCAAGCCCACCGACTGGGAAGGCGCCATTGCCGGCCAGATGGCCCAGGACGTTGCCGACATCTCCATGCGCCAGGGAGCCGACGTGACCCTGACCTCGGTATTCACCGTCGAGAAGATGATGGCCAGCAAGGCCGAGATCGAGCACGCCCAGGCGGAAGGCATCGAGATCATGGGCGGCTGGATGCCGGTCGCCGTGGTCAAGGGCGCCGACGGCCGGGCCACGGCCCTGCGCGTCGCCCAGTGCGAGGCGAAGATGGTCTCCGGCCGCCTGGAGATCAAGAAACTGGAAGGCACCGAGAAGGACCTGCCGGCCGACCTGATCGTCTCCGCCGTCGGCCAGGCCGTCGATTTCACCGGCCTCGACGAATTCAACAACGGCAAGGGCGGCGTGACCGCGGACAAGAACTACCAGGTCCAGGGCAAGCCGGGCGTCTATGCCGGCGGCGACGTGCTGCGTCCCCACCTGCTCACCACCGCCATCGGCCACGGCGCCATCGCCGCCGACGGCATCGACCAGTTCCTGATGGGCGTCGAGGCCGGCCGCCGGCCGAAGATCGACGTGCATGTCTTCGACCTGATGCGCAAGTACGTGGAAAAGGGCATCGCCGTCGAGGAGGTCAAGGAGCCCCTCCGCGGCACCGCCGACTCCAAGGGCGCCATCCACAATTTCGAGAACCGCTCCGACCGCTACGTGATTCCCCACGACGAGCTGTTCCTCGGCCATTTCCCCTACACGGCGCGCAACAAGCGGCTGATCACCCACCTGAACAGGGAGTCGGCGCTGGGCAATTTCGAGGAGCGCCTGGATCCCCTGGACGACGCCAAGGTGGTGGCCGAAGCCAAGCGCTGCATGAGCTGCGGCCTCTGCTTCGAGTGCGACAACTGCGTCGTGTATTGCCCCCAGACGGCGGTCTACAAGGTGAAGAAGAACGAGGCGACCACCGGCCGCTACGTCGCCACCGATTACGACAAGTGCATCGGGTGCCACATCTGCCGCGATGTCTGCCCGACCGGCTACATCCAGATGGGCCTGGGTGAATAAGGCGCAGGACCCACCGCAAAGTCGCAAAGGCGCAAAGGGCCGCAAAATGACCAAGCTTCCTTTCAATCTGCTTTGCGTACCTTCGCGCCTTCGCGCCTTCGCGTCGAAGCTGTTGGTCCTCGCGGTCGTCCTGGCCTCGGTCCTGGCCCCGGGCCTGGCCCCGGCAGGCGAGAACCGGGTGGCGAAACCCGCCGTGACCATAGAGAAGCCGGACAGCCAGTGCGTGGCGCCGCCGGAGGAGATGCGGCGCAACCACATGGAAATGCTGAAGCACCAGCGGGACAAGACCCTGCGCCTGGGCCAGCGCGGCGCCAAGGTCAGCCTGAACGGCTGCATCGAGTGCCATGCCAGCCGGAAGACGGGCTCGGTCACCGGCTCCGGCGAGAACTTCTGCCAGGGCTGCCACGCCTACGCCGCGGTCCATCTGGATTGCTGGGACTGCCACCAGCCCAAGGCCCACTACAAGGCATCGCCGGCCCCGGCGGCAGCCCCCGGAGCCAAGCCATGAGCGAGAACACCCTGTCCCGGCGCCGCTTCGTCGGCGCCACGGTGGCCGGCCTCGGCGTCGCCGTCGCGCCGGGCATCCACCTGATCGCCGTCTCCCAGGCAAATGCCGAGCCGGAGGGCGCCTCCAGCGCGAAGCGCTGGGGCCTGCTGGTGGATTCCGGCAAGTGCGCCGCCGGCTGCGATGCCTGCGTCAAGGCCTGCGCCACGGAGAACGGCATCGTCGAGAAGGTCGACAATCCCCGCCAGGGTTCCCAGTGGATCCGCAAGATCGACCTGCACGACAAGCGGACCGGCCGCGACCTCTCGCTGCCTATGATGTGCCAGCACTGCGCCAACCCGCCCTGCGTGGATGTCTGCCCGACCGGCGCTTCCATGAAGCGGGCCGACGGCATCGTCCTGGTGGACCGCCACGTCTGCATCGGCTGCCGCTACTGCATGATGGCCTGCCCCTACAAGGCCAGGTCCTTCGTACATCAGCCGCTGACCGAGCAGAATCCGGAAGTGCCGCGGGGGCTGGGCTGCGTCGAGTCCTGCACCTTCTGCGTGCACCGGGTGGACAAGGGCCAGACGCCGGCCTGCGTGGAATCCTGCCCGGAGGGCGCCATGGTCTTCGGCGACCTCAAGGACCCCAACAGCGCCATCTCGCGCCGGCTCGCCCAGGTGGCGACGACCCAGGTCCGCGCCGACCTGGGCCTCGATACCGGCGTCCGCTACCAGGGCCTCTGACATGCCCTTGGCCGCCGCCCTCGCCACGCCGCCGCTCCGCGCGCCTTCGGGCATCGGGGGCACGGGCATGGCCGATCCCTGCCACGACGTCCCCCACTGACGGAGCGGACCATGCAACTCATCCCCTACTCCCGCGGCGAAGAACGCTTCTTCTATGGCCTCGCCGCCCTGGGCGGCCTGATCACCCTGATCGGACTCGGCTCGGCCCTCTACATGGAGGTCCATGGACATGCCGTGACGGGCATGAACAACCAGATCGTCTGGGGCCTGCCCCACGTGTTCGCGATCTTCCTGATCGTCGCCGCCTCGGGCGTGCTCAACGTGGCTTCCATCGGCTCAGTATTCGGCAAGGTGCTCTACAAGTCGCGCGCCCCGCTCTCTGGCCTGCTCTGCCTGGCCATGCTGGCCGGCGGCCTGACGGTGCTGATGCTGGACCTGGGCCGGCCCGACCGCCTGATCATCGCCGCCACCCACTACAACTTCAGTTCCGTCTTCGCCTGGAACGTCTTCCTCTACTCGGGCATGTTCGCCATCGTCGCCGTCTATCTGTGGACGCTGATGGAGCGGCGCATGAACGCCTATTCCAAGCCGGCCGGCTTCGCCGCCTTCGTCTGGCGCCTGATCCTCACCACCGGTACCGGTTCCATCTTCGGTTTCCTGGTGGCGCGCCAGGCCTACCAGTCCGCCATCCTGGCGCCGATGTTCATCATCATGTCCTTCGCCTGGGGCCTGGCCGCCTTCATGGTGGTGCAGAAGGCCATGTTCTCCTGGAACGGCCTGCAACTGCACCCGCAGGTCCGGAACCGCATGAAGAACCTCCTGGGCATCTTCATTGCCGCCACGCTCTATTTCGTCGCCGTCTATCACCTGACCAACCTCTATTTCGCCAAGCAGGTGGCCTTTGAGCGCTTCATCCTGGTGGACGGCGGGATCTTCCCGGCCCTGTTCTGGGGTGGCTGGTTCCTCGTCGGCACGGTGCTTCCCCTGGCGATCCTCCATACACCCGGCCTGCTGGCCATGCGCGGCGCGGTGATGATCGCCTCGCTGCTGGTCATCCTCGGCGCCTTCTGCCAGCTCTATGTGTTCATCATCGGCGGCCAGGCCTTTCCGCTGGAGATATTCCCGGGCATGGCGGCCACGAGCAGCTTCGGCGACGGCATGGTGGACCATTACTCGCCAAGCCTTCCGGAGTTTCTGCTCGGCCTGGGCGGCATCGGCATCGCCTTCACCGTCACCACCATCGGCGTGCGAGTGCTGCACTTCCTGCCCCAGGACGACCTCGCCAAGCTGGAAGCGGCGGGGCACGTCCTCGAGTAGGCAAGCCGGGGGCCAGGCACCGACGCGACGAGGCGCCGATGCACCGACTGCTGATCTCGGCCGCCCACAAGTCCTCGGGCAAGACCACCCTGAGCCTCGGCCTGGCGGCTGCCCTGCGCCGGCGCGGGCTCTCGGTGCAGCCCTACAAGAAGGGGCCGGACTACATCGACCCCCTCTGGCTGGGCGTCGCCGCCGGCCGTCGCTGCCGCAACCTGGATTTCTTCCTCTCCCCCCACGAGGAACTCCGCGCCCAGTTCGCCGCCCACGGCTTCGATGCCGACGTGTGCCTGGTGGAAGGCAACAAGGGCCTCTACGACGGACTCGACCTGGAAGGATCGAACAGCAACGCCGCCCTGGCGCGCCTGCTGGACCTGCCGGTGGTGCTCGTCCTCGATGCCCGCGGCATGACACGCGGCATCGCACCCCTCATCCTCGGCTACCAGGCCTTCGATCGGGACCTGCGGATCGCCGGCGTCATCCTGAACCGCCTGGGCGGGCGTCGCCATGAAGCCAAACTCCGGGCCGTCATCGAGCACTACACCGACGTGCCCGTCCTGGGCGCCGTGCAGGAAGACGCCGACCTGGCCCTCGTCGAGCGGCACCTGGGCCTGATGCCGGCCAACGAGGCCGCCGCCGCCGAGCACCTGGTAGGCACCATCGCCGACCGCGTGGCCGCCCAGGTGGACCTGGATCGACTGCTCGCGATCAGCAGGACCGAGGTTCCGCTCCCCCGCCCCGCGGCGGCCCCGGCAGCCTCCGGGGACAGGATCCGGATCGCGATCGCCAGGGATGCCGCCTTCGGTTTCTACTACGCGGACGACCTGGACGCCCTGGCCGCCGAGGGAGCGGAACTCGTGCCCTTCGACACCCTGAAGGACGCGCTGCTGCCCCCCTGCGACGGATTGTTCATCGGCGGCGGCTTCCCGGAGTGCTTCCTCGAAGACCTGGAGGCGAATGCCGGCCTGCGCCGTTCGATCCGCGACGCCATCGAGGGCGGCATGCCCGCCTATGCCGAATGTGGCGGCCTCATGTACCTCGCGCGGTCGATTTCCTGGAAGGGCGAGCGCCGTGCGATGGTGGGGGTCATACAGGGCGACGTGGCCATGCACGACAGGCCGGTCGGCCGGGGCTACGTGATCCTGCAGCCGACCGAGAGCCATCCGTGGCGCACCGGCGGCGCGGAGGTGCCGGCGCTGCATGCGCACGAGTTCCACTATTCGGACATCGCGGGACTGCCGGCCGGAACGGTCTATGCCTATGCCATGCAGCGCGGCCACGGCATCGACGGCGCCCGCGACGGCATCGTGCACAAGAACCTGCTCGCTTCCTACACCCACCTCCGGGCCACGGCCGGTTGCGAATGGCCGGCGAAGTTCGTCCGCTTCGCGCGCGCCCGGAAGCAGGCAACGACTTTCGGAGAACACCCGCAATGTTCAAGCTGACACCGGCGGCGGCCGAGCAGATCCTTCGGGCGGCCCGCGCCCAGGCGGGCCAGGGCCCCGTGGCGGCACTGCGCGTCGCCGCCAAGATCGACCAGGACGGGGAACTCGTCTATGGCATGGGATTCGACGACGAAAGGGAGAACGACCACGTCGCCGAAAGCGAGGGCGTCGCGGTGCTGATCGCACCGCGCAGCCTGGAACTGCTGGCGGAGACCACCCTCGATTTCGTCGAACTGAACCCGGGCGAGTACCAGTTCATCTTCATCGACACGGGCGACCGGCCGGACGACGGGGAACCCGCCGCCGGCTCGGATGGCGGTGGCGGTGGATGTGGCGGTTGCGGCGGACGGTGCTGAGACCATGGAGGCGACCCTTCCCGTTTCCGGCAACGGCCGCGGCCCCGCGCGCAAGGGCAGCGTCTACCTGGTGGGGGCCGGCCCCGGCGACCCGGAACTGCTGACCCTGCGCGCCGCAGCCCTGCTGGCGGAGGCCGATGTCGTGGTCTACGACGCCCTCGTCTCGCCGCTCATCCTGGACCGCATCGCCCCGACCGCCGAACGCATCTATGCCGGCAAGGAGCGGGGCAACCACAGCCTGCCCCAGGAGGACATCAACAGCCTGCTGGTCCGGCTGGCGAGGCAGGACCGGCGGGTGGTCCGCCTCAAGGGCGGCGATCCCTACACCTTCGGGCGCGGCGCCGAGGAGGTGGAAACCCTGGCCGCCCACGGCATCCCCTTCGAGGTGGTGCCCGGCATCACGGCCGCGGCCGGCGTCTCGGCCTATGCGGGCATCCCGCTCACCCACCGGGACCACGCCCAGGCCTGCGTCTTCGTCACCGGCCACTTGAAGGACGGCAGCATGAACCTGGACTGGGCGGGCCTCGCCCGGCCGCGCCAGACGGTGGTCATCTACATGGGCCTGCACGGCCTGCCCACCCTGTGCGCCAAGCTGGTGGAGCACGGCCTGCCCCCGGACTGGCCCGCCGCCATCGTCCAGCGCGGCACGACGGCGGAACAGCGCACGGTCGCCGGAACCCTGGCCACCCTCCCGGACCTCGCCGCGGCGGCAGCGCTGAAGGCCCCGACCTTGATCATCGTCGGCCAGGTGGTGGGCCTGCGAGATAAGCTGGCCTGGTTCGAGCGGACAGTTCCGGACTCGGCTGGCTGATCGCCCGGTCAGGGCTTGGCGACCCGAAGTTTTCCCCGGTATCCCCCACGGCAGCCCGTTCCCCGGCAGTCGCTCGCCAGCATGCGGGCCACGACGGGTCCGGCCACGTTGCGGGCGCCGAAATGGCCGATGCCGCCCAGGTCCCGGGGGAATTCGGCGCGGATCCTGTCCGTCACCGCGCCCACCCATGCCGGAGGCGTAGCGGGTGGATCGGCGCCCAGATCCAGTTGGGCCTTCACGTTGGCGGCACGCGAGAACAACGGGCCGCGCACGCAGTCCACGAAAGCCGGCAGGGCGGCCAGGGCGCGGGGACAGTGGATGTCGTCCCGGCGGCCGGCAGTGAGGCTGTAGAAGAGGACGTCCGGATGCCGGCCGGGGGCCTGGCGCAGGCTGTGGTCACCGGCCACCGCCGTCCATCGGTTGCGCACCCAGGGCGGCATGTCCGGATAGAAGCCGAACTCGTACCAGGCCCCACCGCCCCCCGGCGCCTCGGCTCGGCAGGCCGGCACCGGGGCCCACAGGCAGGAATTGAGGCCGTGGAGCCCGCCGGCGATATTGACGAAGCGTCGCACGGAGGCCCAGGCATCCTCGCCACTGACCTCCGTCGCATGGTCCAGGGCCGCGAGGGCCATGGAGACGCCCAGGGAGTGGGCGACGACGTCCACCTGGGTGCTGCCCGTGTATTCCCTCACGGCGCGGATGAATTGCCAGATCGCGTCGTACTTTTCCGGACGGTGCAGGTTGCCGGCGGCATCGGCCCGCTCGGCCGGGCTCAGGTAGGTGGGACCGAACAGTTCACAGTCGTTGTAGCCCGCGTTCCTCAGCGTTCGATAGACGGAGGCGGCCTCCCCTGCCCCGGCGCCGGGTCGGGCGGGGGCATCCCAGCCGATGGCGCTTTCGCCATTGCCATGGATCAGGACCACGGGCACGCGGCCGACGGCACCGCGGCAGTCGCCGCCGCCGAAGCCGCCGTGGCCGCCCCATCCGGCCGGCGGCGAGAATCCGCCGGCGAACTGCTCCGGCCGGGTTTCCGCGTTGCCGCAGAAGGGGAAGGCGTAGGGTCCGCATTCCAGCGCCCGGGCCGAGCCCGCGGCCGCAATGACCCACAGCACGAAGAAAATCCGGCCCGACCCTGTCCTGATGTCCATGAAGCACCCATTTCCCCGAAAAACCTCAGCGCAGAGACGCAGAGGACGCAGAGAAAGCCAGTTTCCTGGCGGGACCGGAGCATTTGCCCGATGGGCAGCCAGGGGACGATGAGGAAGTCATGGGCTTCCATGCATTTCCCTGCGACCTCCGCGCCTCTGCGGTCCAACTGAACTTGTTCTGATCCACTCGCCTGAATTATGCCACCAGCAACGGTGGCCGGCACCCGGTGGAGGCGTTTGAACCTCAGTCCAGCGCCGAGCGCAGGGCGTCCGTGGTCAGGCGCAGGCGGCCCGAAAGCTCGCGGCCGATGTTGAACAGCAGCGTCGCGGCGATGTCCGGCCGGGACTGACGGATCTCCTCGAAGGCATCCCGCCTCAGGGCATAGAGCACCACCTCCTGATCGGCGATCGCGTCGGCCGTGCGGGGCTTGCCCTCGATGAAGGCCATTTCGCCGAAGACGACGCCGGGCGGCACCATGGTAAGCCGCTTGCCCTGGTTCGACGGGGCGCCCTCCCCGACCGGCGCCCGCAGGGTGACCGTGCCACGCGCCGTGATGAACAGTTCGTCGCCCCGGTCCCCGGCCCGGAACAGGTGATCGCCCCGGGCCACCCAGCGCTCGTGCAGGTATTCGCTCAGGGCCTCGAGCTGGTGGGCGGCCATGCCGGCGAAGAGGGGCAGTTCGTGCAGCTCGAACTGGCGCTCCCCCGTCCCTCCCGACGTCCCGTCGGCAGCGATCAGCCTGTCCTCGGCGGCTTCCAGGGCGCCGTCCGTGTCGGCGAACCAGTTGCCGGCCGCCTCGGTGGGGGAAAAGCCGAAGGTGAGCAGGGTCCGGCCGATGCGGTCGCCGCGATGGATATGGGCGATCAGCAGCAGCCTGCCGCGTACCCGCGACAGGTGGGCCAGTTGCTCGACGATGCGCGCCCCGGTGGCATCGACGTCGGTGGTGCGCCGGAAATCCAGGATCACGATCTCCGCCTCGGCGCCCAGCCGCTCCACTTCCTGGTAGAGCCGGTCGGCGTTGCCGAAGAACAGGGGACCGTCGAATTCGATCACGCGGACCTTGTCTCCCCGGGCATCGAGCAGTGCCCGCTCGACGGCATTGCGGACCTTGCTGGAGCGCCGGACGGCGCCGGAATGGATGCGCCGGACGGCGGGGCGGGTGCTGGTCCGCACGAAGACGAACATGGCGGCGAAGACGCCCACCACCACGGCCTGCATCATGTTGCCGACCAGGACGACCGCAGCGACCAGCACCAGCACGGCGAAATTGACCGCCACGTGCTCCCATTGCTGGCGTTCCATCTCGCCGCGCCCGAACAGGGTCTGGCGGATCACGCGGCGCGACCAGGGATCGACCATGTTGACCGCCAGGACGGCCAGTACGGAGGCCACGACGGCGATCGGCATGCGTCCCAGCCAGTGGCCGAACAGTCCGCCGACCAACAGGATTGACAGGCCATAGGCCGCCGTGCCCAGGGGACTCCGCGCGCCCGCGTCGAGGGCCGCCCGGACGCGGGCCATCGTGGGCGCAGCCATCGACCCGCCGCAGACGGCGGCGGCCATGTTCCCCAGGCCCTGGGCGCGCAGTTCGCGGTTGCTGTCGTGGCGCTGGTGGGTGAGCGTGTCGGCGGCGGTGGCACTCACCAGCGCCTCGATGGAGGCCAGCACGGCCATGGCGGCGGCGAAGGGGAACAGGACGCTGGCCAGGTGCGCGATGCCCGCCGCGGCGAAGAACCGGAAGTGTTCCTCACCCATGGGCACGGGCAGGACGGTACCCAGGTCTCCGGTCAGGGGCCCCATCCTGTCGGGGCCGAGGACTCCGGCGAGCAGGAAATGGACGAGCACCCCGACGACGATGGCGGTCAGCGTGGGCGGCACGCGCCGCGCGAAGGCCGGCGGCCTCATGGCGGCCGCGACGGTGGCCGCCGCCACGACCAGGGATGCCGGCCGGACGAGGCTCCAGTCCCGCCACAAGTCCGACCACCCCATCCGGTAGCCGAGACCCAGCATGGGCGGAATGCACAGCTTCAGCACGACGAGGGCGACGCCGAAGGAGATGCCCGCCAGAACGGGATAGGGGATGAACTTGATCACCCTGCCCAGGCCGGCCACGGAGAAGGCCACCTGGAGGCCGCCGGCCATGAAGGTCAGCAGGGCGAGCCCCGCCAGCAGCGGCAGCGGCGAGCCGCCCGCCGATACCGATGGCATTTGGGCGAGGACATGCATGGCATCGGCCACGACCAGCATCACGGCGGGCCGGGAGCCCGGCATCTGGCCGGCGCGGGTGCCGGCCAGGGCGGAGGCGAGGGCCGCCACCATGGCGCCGATCAGGGCGGCCCGGATGCCGAGGGCGCCCAGGTCGCCCTCGACCCGGGAGAAGGCGATGAGCCCGTAATTGAGCTCGATGGGCAGCCCGATCATCATGACCGTGAAGCCGGCCAGGAGGTCCGCGCGCAGCCTGGCGGGAGAGGCGGTGGTCACCGAGGTCGGAGTCGGGGTCGCGTCGGATCCGAAGCGCATGGGGTCATGAGCCATCCCTGCGATCGGGAACAATCATCCCTTGGTATCAGGCCGGCGGCCGGAAGGCAGTCCCTGGGACCCTGGCGGGCCGCCTGCCAATCGGTTCAGTTCCTCGTCGGCGGCGGCGAGCATCCTGGCGGTTTCGTCCTCCCGCTGCGCGGATGCGGCGTAGGCCGCCACCGCCTGGTTGAGCATTTCCTCCAGCATCGTCTCCTGCGAGCGGTTCAGTTCCAGCAGCGGCATGGTGACGGCCAGGTCGTGGGCCATGCGGTCGAAGGCCTGGCCACACGCCCCCTGCAACTCCCGGTTGCGGCGGACCACCTCGCGCAGGGTCGCCGCAACCCGCCTCATCGTTTCGGCGGTCCGATCCTCGCCTCCCGCCGGCCGGGTGTCGTGTTCAAGGGCCTGTGCGCGGGCATTGGCCCCTTCGAGGAGCATGGCCATGTGGTCCTTCAGGCGGCCGTAGCGCTCGCCCTCTTCCACCGGCATGTTCTTCAGGATCACGGAGGTCTGCTCGAAGTTGATGGCCGTCCGGTTCCCCAGGTCCACGATGCGGCCGCCAAGGGCGACACTGGCGAGCACCGAGGTCTCCAGCGGCGTACAGGGGCCCAGGTCGCTCCAGGAGACAACGCCGTTCCGGGCCCGAACCTGGGCCATGGCGGCGAGCCCGAAGCGGCGGGCGGCGGCCACGATGCCCATTGCCAGGCCGCGGGCATCGACGCAGGTGAAGCTGCGGCGCATGAAGTCCAGCACCAGGCCCTGTTCGGCGGCACTCGTCATGGCGGTCATGGCGGCGCTGGCAGCCATGTCGGCAGCCTGTTTCAGGTTCCGGCGTTCGGCCAGGTGGTCGAGCAGCAGATTTATCTTGCGGACCAGTTCATCCTTGACCACCGGCTTGCCCAGGTAATCGAAACCACCCGCCTCGAAGCCCTGCAGGCGGTCCTCGAGCCCGGTGTTCGAGGACAGGAAGATCACCGGCAGTTCGGCGGTTGCCGATCGTCCTTTCAGTTCCCGACAGACTTCGTAACCGGAGAGGCCCGGCAGCACCACGTCCAGGAGGACCAGGTCGAAGGCGCCTTCGCGGGCCTTGGCGAGGCACTCCTCGCCGCTGGCGACCGTCGCCACCTCGTAGCTGCCGCGCAGCAGGACCGCCAGGGTCTTGGCCTGGATGGGATCGTCTTCGACGGCAAGGATGCGTGCGACCATGGTGCCTCGTTCTGCGATGGGTGCCACCGGCCCTGCGGCGCTCAGCGCCCCGCCTTGTGCTCGACGGCGAACACCGCCGCCTCGACCCGGGAGGTCAGGTTGAGCTTGGACAGGATGTGCCGGACATGCAGCTTCACTGTGTCGTGGCTGATGTCGAGCGTCCGGGCGATGGCCTTGTTCGACAAGCCCTGGGCCAGGAAGTCGAGGATTTGCCGCTCCCGGGCCGTCAGCTGTTTCAGGGCCTCGGCCTTGCCGGCCGCCGGGCCGCCGCCCTGCAATAGGTGCACCAACTTCAGCGTCATGCTGGGCGCCACGACCGTCTCGCCGCGGACGGCGCGCTGCACGGCATCCACCAGGTCGTCGGGCTCCATGTCCTTGAGCAGGTAGCCCTGGGCGCCGCCGCGCATGGCGTTGGCCAGGTCTTCCTCCGCGTCCGAGACCGTCAGGACCAGGACCGGCCCGCTCCAATTGGCAGCGCGGATCTGGCGCAGCAGGGCCAGCCCGCCGTGGGGCGGCATGTTGAGGTCCGTGATCACCACGTCGGGACTGGCCGCCGCGAGCACCTTCAAGGCATCCTCGCCGTTTGCTGCGATCCCGGCCACCTGCAGTGTGCCGCTCTGCTCGAGCAACTCGGCCAGACCTTTCCGGAAAAGGGTATGGTCGTCCACGAGGAGGACGCGGATGGGACGGTCGGTCATCCGCCGAGCCTCACGGGCAGGACGGGAAAGGTCACGCGAACCCGGAACCCGCCTTCCGGCAGGTTGGAGACCTCCACCCGGCCGCCGATCTTGCGGGCCCGTTCGCGCATGATCGTGAGGCCGAAATGGTCCCTCAGCCGCGGGTGTTCCTCGAAGCCCCCGGTGCGATTGGCAATGGCGAAATACCCCTGGCCGCCCTTGCCGTTGTCCTCGACCGTGGCTTCGTAGTAGTCGCCGGCGCCCTCCAGCGTCAGCCGGGCCCGGGTGGCCCCCGAGTGGCGGATGACGTTGGACAATGCCTCCTGGATGATGAAGAAGACCTGGGCCTCCTGGTCCACGGAAAGGCGAAGGTCGGCCAGCCGGTTCTCGTACTCCAGTGCGATGCCCGTCCGATCCTGGAAACCGGCGGCAAGTTCTCCCAGGGCATGGATCAGGCCCATGGGGTCCATGCGGTTGCGGAACTGGGAGAGGAGTTCGCGCAGGTGCCCATAGGCCTCGTCCAGGGCCTGGCTCACGTCCCCGGCATACTTGCCGGCACGGATGGAATCGCCGTCGCCGATGGCGTCCTGGAGCATGGCCATGCGCATCTTCATGTAGGCGCAGGTCTGGGCCAGGGAATCGTGGACCTCCGCGGCCATCATCTGCCGCTCGTTCATCAGGGTGATGCGGAGGTTCTCGCGCTTCAGGCGGGCATTTTCCAGGGCCATCCCCAGGTGCTCGCCGATGGACCGGAACAGCAGGGCGACCTCCTCCGGTAGTTCGAACTGCTCGGGCAGGAAGAGGTTGTAGGTGCCCTGGAGCCTGCCGCCGTGCTGCAGGGGGACCACCACCATGGCCTGGCACTCCCGGCCGAAATAGGCATTCTGGGTACGCTGGGCGCAGAAATGCAGGTCGATCTCGTAGCGCGACTGGTGATCGCGAATGGCGCTGCCGCACTGCCCGCAATCGACGGGCACCAGCCGTTCCTGCTCGACGACCTCGCGCGGCAGGCCGCGGGCGCCGACCAGGCGCAGGTGCTGGCCGTCGCTGGTCAGCACCCGTACGGCGCCGGCATTGGCGTGGGCCAGGCGGATCATGGTGCCGAGGAAACGTCCGAGCATCTCCTCGACGTCGTCCTCGTCGGCGAGGCTGGCCGACACCTCGGAGATGATGCTCAGGGCCTCCAGGCGGTAATTCTCCTCGACGTCGGATTGGACGCCTTCGGGGTCGGCCTTGGCATGCATCGCGGTCTTCTCTCCTCCGGGTACCCGTGTCGCGCCATCGAACGTGGCCTTGCCGGGACTCCTATTCTAAGCCGGAAGCTCCCAGGTTCCCGCGAGGACCTTCTCGGCCCAGAACATCGCGGCAATGGTCTTTCCGTCCGTGATCTCGCCGTCGCGTATGGCGGCCACCGCATCGGTGGGAAGCAGCTCGACGACCTCCAGGAACTCGCCGTGGTCGCGCTCGTGGCCGATGTAGGTCAAGCCGCGGGCGAGGAAGATCTCGATGCGCTCGTCGGAGTATCCGATGCACGGGTGCATGGTGGCCAGGTGCAGCCAGTGCTTCGCCTTGTACCCCGTTTCTTCCCTGAGTTCCCGGCGGGCCGTGTCCAGGACGTGCTCGCCCGGGTCGATCTTTCCCGCCGGAAGTTCGAGGAAGACGCGCCGCAGGGGGTAGCGGAACTGACGCTCGAAGAGCAGTTTCCCGTTGTCCAGCAGGCCGATCACGACGACGGCACCGGGGTGGGCGATCCACTCACGCACGGCCTCGTGCCCGTCCGGCATGCGGGCCTTGTCGGCATGGACCTTGAGGAGCCTGCCGTCGAATACCAATTGGGTACTCAGGGTCTCTTCGATCAGGTCGGCGTCTTCCATGGCGGGGCACCCGGGGAATTGAACTGGCGGCGAACGGCACCATCTTACCGTGACCCCAACCGAGACAGGAGACAGCCATGAGCGGTTTCATACCCGGATTTCCCGGCGACGGCGTGGTGACCGTCAATCGCGTGCTGCTGAAACCGGACTACACGGTGGACGACCTGGAGGAGCGGGTCGCCCTGCTCTGCGAGAACGTGAAAACCTACCATTCCGAGACGGGCTTCCTCGGCGGCATGGTGCTGCTCAACAGCGGTGCGGTATCCAACGAGGGCAGCACGGTCGGCCAGGCGGTGGATAGCCCGGGAAAGGACCGGGAAGCCCTCGTCGTGACGTTCTGGACGGGCTTTCGGGAGCACGAAACCTCCCACCGCAGTCCGACCTTCCAGCCGCTGTTCCGGCAGGTCCTGGAACTGTGCGAGAACGGCAACGAGGAGGTGGCTTTCCGCATGCTCTGGTCGGGGAAGGCCTATTCGCCTGCGGAGGCGGCCGAGGCCCGGGCGGCGAAGGAAAAATACGCCCGGGACGCGTGAACGAAAAAGCCGGGCTGGGCCCGGCTTTCGCGCGATCGCGGTGGCTCGTTCAGAGGGAGCGCAACAGGGCGTATGTACACAGGGCCATCATGGCCTGGGGGAAAAGGCCGAAGAGCGCGACGGCAATCCCGTTGGCCGACAGGATGACGCGCATGTCCAGGCTCGCCTGGATGGGCGCACTGTCGGCGGGCGGGTCGAAATACATGAGCTTGACGACCCGCAGGTAGTAATAGGCACCGACCAGGGAGAAGAGCACCGCGAATACGGCCACTCCGACGTAGCCGGCGTCGATGGCGGCCAGCAGGACGGAGAACTTCGCGAAGAACCCGACGAAGAAGGGAATGCCGGCCATGGAGAACATGACGGTCAGCATCACCGCGGCGAACCAGGGGCTTCGGCGATTGAGTCCCTTGAAATCCTCCAGGTTCTCGGCCTCGTAGCCCGCACGCGACAGCAGCAGGACGGTGCCGAAGGACGCCAGGGACATGAGGACGTAGGCGACGGCGTAGTAAAGGGCCGAACTGTAGGCATTGAGGGCGAAATGGCGGTCGCCGGCGACCACGCCGCTCATCATGGCAAGCAGCAGGAAGCCCATGTGCGATATGCCGGAATAGGCCAGCATGCGCTTGATGTTGGTCTGGGCGATCGCCGCCAGGTTGCCGATGGCGATGGAGAGCACGGCCATGATCATCAGCATGGTCTGCCACTGCTCGGCGAGGTCGAACAGGCCGTAAACCAGCAAGCGCATGGCCATCGCGAAGGCCGCCAGTTTGGGCGCCGTGCTGATGAAGAGGGTGACGGCCGTCGGGGCCCCGTGATAGACATCGGGCACCCACATGTGGAAGGGCACCACGCCAAGCTTGAAGGCGACGCCGGCGACCAGGAAGACGATGCCGAAGACCAGCACGGTCTTGTTGGCGACCCCCTGGTGGATGGCCTGGGCGATGCCGCCGATCTCCAGGGAGCCCGTGGCGCCGTAGACCATGGACATGCCATAGAGCAGCAGGCCGGAGGCCAGGGCACCAAGGACGAAATACTTCATCGCTGCCTCGGTGGCCCGGGAGGAATCCCGGTCGATGGCGACCAGCGCGTAAAGGGACAGGGACATCAGTTCCAGGCCCAGGTACAGGGTCAGCAGGTGGGCGGCCGAAATCATGACCATCATGCCCAACGTGGCGAACAGGACCAGCAGGTAGAACTCGCCCTTCTCCAGATTGCGGGCCTGCAGGTATCCCCGGCTGTAGACGAGGACCACGAAGACGGTGATGTAGACCACCAGCTTGAGGAAATCCGCGAACAGGTCGTCCACGAACATGTTGCTGAAGGTGAGCACCACCTGGGCGTCGGAAGTGACGTAGGTGATGGCGGCGCAGCCGACCAGGGTGATCTGGGTCATCATGGCCGTCACCCAGCGCTGGTACTCGCCCAGGAAGAGGTCCACGAACAGGATCAGGCAGGCCATGCAGAGAATGAATATCTCCGGCGCGGCCGGGTAGAGGTCGGGCATCACGAAGGTGTTGAGCATCGTCTCTCTCGCGCCGCGTTACAGCTTGCTCACGGCCACATGCTTGAGCAGGTTATCCACCGAGGCATGCATCACGTCGGTGAAGGGGAAGGGATAGACGCCCATCACGAGCACGGCGATGGCCAGCAGGGCGAGAACCAGGAATTCGCGGCCGTTGATATCCGCCAGTTCGGCAACGTGGTGATTGGCGACGGCGCCGAAGGCGACCCGCTTGACCATCCAGAGGGTGTAGGCGGCGCCCAGCACCAGGGTGGTGGCAGCGGCGAAACCCACCCAGAAATTGAACTTGATGGCGCCCAGCGCCACCATGAACTCTCCGACGAAGCCGGAGGTCGCCGGCAGGCCGGAGTTGGCCATGGCGAAAAAGAGGAAGAAGGCGGCGAACTTGGGCATGGTGTTCACGACGCCGCCGTAGTCGGCGATCTGCCGCGAATGGACCCGGTCGTACATGACCCCGATGCAAAGGAACATGGCGCCGGAGACGAAACCGTGGGACAGCATCTGAATCAGGGCTCCCTCTACGCCGAGCTGATTGAAGATGAAAAAGCCCAGGGTCACGAAGCCCATGTGGGAGATGGACGAGTAGGCGACCAGCTTCTTCATGTCCGCCTGCACCAGGGCGACGAAGCCGATGTAGATCACCGCGATGAGGGACAGGGTGATGATGAAGGGCGCCATGTAGTGGCTGGCGTCCGGCGTGATGGGCATCGAGAACCGGATGAAGCCGTAGGCGCCGAGCTTCAGGGCGATGGCGGCCAGGACCACGGAACCGCCGGTGGGCGCCTCCACGTGGGCATCCGGCAGCCAGGTATGCACGGGCCACATGGGCACCTTCACCGCGAATGACATCAGGAAGGCGATGAAGATCAGGACCTGCGGCCCCATCTCGAGGCGCATCAGGTGCCAGTCCAGGATGTTGAAGCTGCCCCCCGATTCCAGGAACAGGTAGATCAGCGCGACCAGCATCAGCAGGGAGCCGAGCAGCGTGTAGAGGAAGAACTTGATCGCCGCGTAAACCCGGTTCGGTCCGCCCCAGACGCCGATGATGATGTACATCGGGATCAGGCTGGCCTCGAAGAAGACATAGAACAACACGGCGTCGAGGGCCGCGAAGATGCCGTTCATGAGGCCTGACATGATCAGGAAGGCCGCCATGTACTGGGCCACCTTCTCCTCGATGACTTCCCAGCCGGCGAGTACCACCAGTACCGTAATGAAGCTGTTCAGGAGGACGAAGAGGACGGAGATGCCGTCCACCCCGAGGAAGTAATTGACGTTGAAACGGGGAATCCAGGATCCGAGTTCGACGAACTGCATGGCGCTTTTCGTCGAATCGAAGCCGGTGAAGAGGGGAACGGTGACCAGGAAGCCAACGATCGCCATCGCCAGGGCTACCCAGCGGGCGGCGCAACGCCGCTCGGATCCGAGGGCAAGGACGATGATGCCGCCGACGATAGGCACCCAGATTGCGAGGCTCAACAGGTGGGAACTCATCTGATGCTTTCCTATCGGACGTCCGTCAAACGCGGTTGAACCAGAGCGTCAGCAGAACGAAGACGCCGATGATCATGGAGAAGGCGTACTGGTAGATGTGGCCGGTCTGGAACAGACGCACCACGGCCGCGATCCAGCCCACCAGGCGCGCCGAGCCGTTCACGGCGACGCCGTCGATCAGCACCTGGTCGCCCCCCTTCCAGAGGCCTTTGCCGACCAGGCGCGCGCCACCGGCGAAGAACCACTCGTTGAACTCGTCGAAACCGTACTTCTTCTCGAGGATGGTGGCCAGCACCCCGGACTTGGCCTTGATCACGGCGGGCAGTTCGGGCTTGGCTATGTACAGGAACCACGCGGTCACGGCCCCGGCGGTGGCAAGCCAGAAGGGGACCGAGGTGAATCCATGGAGGATCATCGGGACGACCCCATGGAACTCCGCCTGCATGTGGGCCATTCCGTGGTGCTCCGGGGCGATGAAGATGGCGTCGCCGAAGTAGCCGCCGAAGAGCATCGGTCCGATCAGCCAGCCGGCAGCAATGGCCGGAATGGCGAGCAGGATGAGGGGCACGGTGACCACCTTGGGCGACTCGTGGGGCTCGACGGGTCCGTGGTGGCCGTGGTCGTCGTGTCCGCCGTGATCGTCATGGCCGTGCGCATCATGGGTCGGTGCATGGCGGAAGCGCTCTTCTCCGAAGAAGGTGAAGAAGACCAGCCGGAACGAATAGAAACCTCCGACGAAGACGCCGGCCAGCAACGCGGCGTAGGCGAAGCCGGCGCCGGGGACGTGGGCGAGCTGCACGGCCTCGATGATCGAGTCCTTGGAGAAGAAGCCGGCGAAGGGCGGCAGGCCGGCATTGGCGATGGCGCCGATCAGCACGGTGATGAAGGTGACGGGCATGTACTTGCGCAGGCCGCCCATGCGCCGCAGGTCCTGCTCGTGGTGCATGGCGATGATGACCGAGCCGGCACCGAGGAAGAGGACGGCCTTGAAGAAGGCGTGGGTCATCAGGTGGAAGATGGCCGCCGAGTACGCGGAAGCGCCCAGGGCCGCGGTCATGTAGCCGAGCTGGGACAGGGTGGAATAGGCGACCACCCGCTTGATGTCGGTCTGCACGATGGCGATGAGGGCCATGAACAGCGCCGTGATGGAGCCGATCACGATCACGAAGGACAGGGCCGCCTCGGAAAGCTCGAACAGGGGCGACATGCGCGAGACCATGAAGATGCCCGCCGTCACCATGGTGGCGGCGTGGATCAAGGCCGAGATGGGCGTCGGGCCTTCCATGGAATCCGGCAGCCAGACGTGCAGCGGGAACTGGGCCGATTTGCCCATCGCGCCGACGAACAGGCCGATGCAGATGGCGGTGATCAGCGGCCAGCCGGTGACCGCCTCGGTCATCGTCGCCAGTTCCTTGCTCTTGCCGAACACGGTGGCGTAGTCGAGGCTGCCGGCGTAGGCGGCCACCAGCCCGATGCCGAGCAGGAAACCGAAGTCGCCGACCCGGTTGACCAGGAAGGCCTTCAGGTTGGCGTAGATGGCGGTCGGCCGGGTGGACCAGAAACCGATCAGCAGGTAGGAGACGAGGCCCACCGCCTCCCAACCGAAGAAGAGTTGCACGAAGTTGTTGCTCATCACCAGCATCAGCATGGAGAAGGTGAAGAGCGAGATGTAGGAGAAGAAGCGCTGGTAGCTGTGGATGCCCGCCTTGCTGTCGGCCGGCCAGTTGTCCTCGTCGTGGGCCATGTAGCCGATCGTGTAGATGTGCACCATCAGCGAGACGAAGGTCACGACGACCAGCATCACGGCGGTCAGGCGGTCGATGAGGAAACCGATCTCCATCTTCAGGCCGCCGGACTCGAGCCACGTGTAGACCGGCCCGTTGTAGGTATGTCCGGCCAGCACGTCCTGGAGCACAGCCAGGGAGAGCATGAACGACGCCAGTACTCCGAGGATGGTCACCCAGTGGGCCCCGGAACGGCCAATGGCCTTGCTGAAGAAACCGGCGATGATGGCACCCGCCAGGGGCATCAGGGGAATCAGGAGGTAGATCGTCTTCATGTCCATCGTTGCGCGCTCCGGGCCCTCATCCCTTCAGGCTGTCCAGATCATCCACGTTGATGGTGGAAAGATTCCGGAACAGGACCACGAGAATTGCCAGGCCGATGCCCGACTCGGCGGCGGCCACGGTCAGGATGAAGAAGACGAAGAGCTGGCCGGCGGCGTCATTCAGGTAATGGGAGAAGGCGACGAAGTTGATGTTCACCGCCAGCAGGATCAGTTCGATGGCCATCAGCAGGACGATCAGGTTCTTCCGGTTCAGGAAGATGCCGACGATGCCGACGGCGAACAGGATGGCGCCCAGGATCAGATAATGGGACAAGGAAATCTGCGCGAGCATGCTTACTGGCCCTCCCCGGCAGCGGCGGATTCACGCTCGGTCTTCATCGCGACGACGCGGATGCGGTCCCGGTGATGGACTGCGATCTGTTTGGCCGGATCGAGATAGCGGACTCCCTGGCGGCGGCGCATGGTCAGGACCACGGCGGCGATGATGGCCACCAGCAGGATCACCGAGGCCAGCTCGAACGGGTAAACATAGTCGGTGAACAACAGGCGGCCGAGTTCCTTGGTATTGCTGTAATCGGCAGCCTTGGCCTGGGCGGGCATGCTGTCGATCCCGAAGTACTTGGTGCTGAGCACGGCGATCATCTCGCCCACCATGAAGAGACCGACGATCGCCCCGGGAATCAGATTGTTCCAGAACCCCTTGCGCAGCCTCTCGATGTTGATGTCGAGCATCATGACCACGAACAGGAAGAGGACCATGACGGCGCCGACGTAGACCATGATGATCGCGATGGCCAGGAACTCCGCCTGCAGCAATATCCAGAGGGCACCGGTGGTGAAGAAGGCGAGCACCAGATGCAGCACGGCATGGACCGGATTGCGCGCGGTGATGACCCTCAGCGCCGCATAGACGGTGATGGCCGAGAAGATGTAGAACAGCGTGGTCTTTAGATCCATCTTGGCTTACCGGAACTTGGCGTCCTGCTCCCGATCCGCGGCGATCTGCGCCTCGTAGCGGTCACCGTTGGCCAGCAGCATCTGCTTGGTGTAGTAGAGATCGCCCCGGGTCTCGCCGTGGTACTCGAAGACCCGGGTCTCGACGATGGCATCCACCGGACAGGCTTCTTCGCAGAACCCGCAGAAGATGCACTTCGTCAGGTCGATGTCGTAGCGGGTGGTGCGTCGCGAGGTTTGCCCGTTCGCGTCCTCGCGCTCGGCCGACTCGATGGTGATCGCCATGGCCGGGCAGACGGCTTCGCACAACTTGCAGGCGATGCACCGCTCCTCGCCATTGGGGTACCGGCGCAGGGCGTGCAGTCCGCGGAAGCGGTTGCTCTGCGGCGTCTTCTCCTCCGGGTACAGGACCGTGATCTTGCGGGCGAAGAGGTGCCGCCCGGTCACGGTCAGCCCCTGGACCAGTTCCTTGAGGAACAGGCTGCCGATGAAATCTTTTGCTCCCATGGCGGCCCCCTATTTCCAGATGTTGAACGGCGACATCATCCAGACGCCCACGACGGGTATCCAGACGAGGCACAGCGGAACGAATACCTTCCAGCCGAGGCGCATGATCTGGTCATAGCGGTAGCGGGGGAAGGTGGCGCGAATCCAGAGGAAGAAGAACAGCACACCCGACATCTTGGCCAGCAGCCACCAGATCCCGTCCGGAAGGAAGCCGACCGGCGACAACCAGCCACCGAGGAAGAAGATCGAGGTCATCGCGGCAACCAGGATCATGTTCGCGTACTCGGCCAGGAAGAACATGGCAAAGGACATTCCCGAGTACTCGACCATGTGCCCGGCAACGATCTCCGATTCGCCTTCCACGACGTCGAACGGCGCCCGGTTGGTTTCCGCAACACCGGAAATCAGATAGACGAGGAACATCGGCAGCAGGGGAATCCAGTTCCAGGAGAGGAATCCGAGGCCCATGTCGGCAAAGCGCCCCTTGTCCTGGACCCTCACGATGTCCGTCAGGTTGAGGCTGTTGGAGATCATGAGCACGACGATCAAGGCCATGCCCATGGCCACCTCGTAGGACACCATCTGGGCTGCGGAGCGCATGCCGCCGAGGAAGGGATACTTCGAATTGGACGACCAGCCGGCGATGATCACCCCGTAAACTCCCACCGAGGTGAGCGCCAGGTAGTACAGGACGCCCGCGTCGAGGTTGGCCAGCGCACCACCATCCCAGAAGGGGACGATGGACCAGACGGCCAGGGCCGGCGCCATCGCCAGCACGGGGGCGAGGAGATAGAGGTAGCCGTCCGCCTTGGTCGGGACCATGATCTCCTTGAAGAACAGCTTCATGCCGTCGGCGATCGGCTGCAGCAAGCCGAGGGGGCCCACGCGGTTGGGGCCGATCCGCACCTGCATGTAGCCGATGACCTTGCGTTCCGCGTAGGTCAGGTAGGCAACGCCGAGCAGCAGGGGCGCCATGATGACCACGATCTTGACGATCACCCAGATCAGCGGCCACACGGGCTTGAAGACCGCCCACAGGGGATCCCAGAGGCCGAAGATGTTCCAGAAGGCCTGGAAGACTTGCAGGACCGAGGCTTCCATCACGCACGCTCCACTGCAATGGTGCCGGACAGGGGACCGAGCGCCACGGTGTCCGGATGGGCGCCGGCGACGCGGACGCAGCCGTCAGGCACGCCTGCATCGAGTTCGGCCTTCATCGTCACGTCCCCGGCCGCGCTCCGTACCCGCACCGCCGCACCGTCCTGAAGGCCACCGGCCGCCAGGGTCGTCGCGTTCATCCGTGCCGTTGGCGCGCCGGAATCCCGGGTCTCCCGGAGACTGGCCGCCCTGCGGGCGACCGGGTCGGCGAAGTGGATCGGCACGTCGGCGACCCGTTCCAGGGTTCCCGCGGCTCCTTGGGAGACCTGCACCGGGCCCGCGGAGAAATCGTTGTCCAGGCCGGAGGCGAATCCATGCTCGCCACCCAAGGCCTCGCCCCTGACCTCCTCCGAACTCTCGAAGGCAAATCCCGGCAGTTCCAGCAGGTTCCCAAGAACCCGCAGGACCTTCCAGCCGGGCCGCGCATCGCCCCTGGGTTTGGCAACGGCGTGGAAACTCTGGGCACGGCCTTCGGTATTGACGAAGGTGCCGGAGGTTTCGCTGAAGGGCGAGATCGGCAGCATGACGTCGGCCACGTCCAGGGCCGCCCGGTTGCGGAAAGCCGACATCATGACGACCGTCTTGGCGGCGCCAAGGGCGGCCAGCGTAGCGGCGCCGTCCGCCGTGTCGAGTTCGGGGTCCAGGCCGAGCAGCAGGTAGGCCTGGCGCGACTGGGCAACCATGGCCGCTGCATCGAGGCCGGTCGCACCGGGAACCGCCTTCGCGACATAGCCCCCCACGCTGTTGGCGGCCGCGCCGAGATAGCCCGTGCGGCCTCCCAGCAGTTGCGCCAGTTGGCGGGCGAGGGTCGACAACTGGCCCGCCTGGGGATGCTGTTCGGCAAAGTTTCCGAGGAACACGCCGACGTCCGATCCGGAGACCAGGCTGGCGGCGACGCGACGCGCCTCGTCCGAGGGCGCAACCGAAAGATCGCAGGCAAGCCCTTTCGCCTCGGCGACGGCCTTGACCACTTCAGCCAGCAAGGCAGGCAAGCGCGAAGGACTGCCGATCAGGCGGCCGGCCAATTTCATCAACAGGTCGTCGTTGGCCGAATGGACGATGGACACCTGGGTCCCGCGTTTCACGGCCTGGCGAAGGCGCTGGGCGAGTAGCGGGTGATCCTTCCGGAGGAAGGAGCCGATGACCAGAATCCGGTCCAGGGCGGCGAACTCGGCGACCTTCATGCCCAGCCACGGCGCGCCACGACGCTTGCCGTCCAGGGAAAAATCGCTGTGGCGCAGGCGGAAATCGATGTTCTCGGAGCCAAGCCCGCGAGCCAGTTTTCCCGCCAGATACATTTCTTCCAGGGTCGCATGCGGACTGACCAGCGTGCCTACGGCCGCCGCGCCCTCGTTCTTCACCACGTCGCGCAAGGCATGGGCCACGTAGTCAAGGGCGACATTCCATTCGACCTCCTTCCACTCGCCCCCCTGCTTGACCATAGGCTTGGTGAGCCGCTCTTCGCTGTTCAGTGCTTCGTAGGAAAACCGGTCCTTGTCCGAAATCCAGCACTCGTTGATGTCCTCGTTCTCGAGGGGCAGCACGCGCATCACCCTGTCGTGCTTGACCTGGACGATCAGGTTGGCGCCGAGGCCATCGTGGGGGCTCACCGAACGACGGCGCGACAGTTCCCAGGTGCGGGCCGAAAAGCGGAAGGGTTTGGAAGTCAGCGCGCCGACCGGGCAAAGATCGATGATGTTTCCGGACAATTCCGTATCGACGGTCTTCTCGACGAAAGGCATCACCTCCGCGCGCTCGCCGCGATAGGCCTGGCCAAGTTCCATGAACCCGGCGATCTCCTGGGTGAATCGGACGCAGCGCGTGCAGTTGATGCAGCGGGTCATGTCCGTGGACACCAGTGCGCCGAGGTCCTTGTCGGGAACAACCCGCTTCTCCTCCTGGTAACGCGAAGCGGAACCGCCGTAACCCACGGCGATATCCTGCAACTGGCACTCGCCGCCCTGGTCGCAGATCGGGCAGTCCAGGGGATGGTTGATGAGCAGGAACTCCATCACCCCCTTCTGGGCCTTGACGGCCAGGTCGGAGTGGGTGAAGACCTTCATGCCATTGGTGACCGGGGTGGCGCAGGCCGGCAGGGGCTTCGGCGCCTTCTCCACCGCCACGAGGCACATGCGGCAGTTGGCTGCGATCGACAGCTTCTTGTGGTAGCAGAAATGCGGGATGTAGGCGCCCACCTGATGGGCAGCCTCGATGATCGTGCTGCCTTCCTTGACCTGGACGGCCTTGCCGTCGATTTCTAGTTCTAGCATGGCACGCCCGCCATCATCCGGGTGTGGAAGGTACTGCCGGCGCGCTGCACCTCGGGCGGCACCAGGCACTTCTTGTTGTCGATGTGGTACATGAATTCGCTGGCGAAATGCTTGGTGAAGCTGCGCACCGGAAGCGACGCCGCATCGCCGAGGGCGCAGATCGTCCGCCCCATGATGTTGTCCGTCACGCTGTTGAGCAGGTCAAGGTCATCCGGACGGCCGAGGCCGTGCTCGATGCGATGCACGACACGATAGAGCCAGCCCGTCCCTTCCCGGCAGGGCGTGCACTGCCCGCAGGATTCCTCGAAGTAGAAGTACGAGAGTCGCTCCAGGGCCTGGACCATGCAGACCGTCTCGTCCATGACGATGACGGCGCCGGAACCGAGCATGGAGCCGGCCTTGGCGATGGAATCGTAGTCCATCGTGCAGTCCATGATGACGTCCGCCGGCAGGACAGGGGCCGAGGATCCCCCCGGGATCACGGCCTTCAACTTGCGCCCACCGCGCATGCCGCCGGCCATCTCCAGCAGCTTGGAGAACGGGGTACCGAGCGGAATTTCGTAGTTTCCCGGCCTGTTCACGTGGCCGGATACCGAAAACAACTTGGTTCCGCCGTTGTTGGGCTTGCCCAGGTTCAGGAAAGCCTCGCCACCCATGCGGAAGATGAAGGGGACGGAGGCGAAGGTTTCGGTATTGTTGATGGTGGTCGGCTTGCCGTACAGGCCGAAGCTGGCGGGGAACGGCGGCTTGAAGCGCGGCTGCCCCTTCTTGCCCTCGATCGACTCGAGTAGGGCGGACTCCTCGCCGCAGATGTAGGCACCGTAGCCGTGATGGGCGAACAGGTCGAACTTGAACCCGGAACCGAGGATGTTGTCGCCCAGGTATCCTGCGGCGCGAGCTTCCGCCAGCGCCTCCTCGAAGCGCTCATGGATTTCGAAGATCTCGCCGTGGATGTAGTTGTAGCCTGCGATGGCCCCGACGGCATAGCCGGCGATGATCATCCCCTCGATCACGGAGTGGGGATCGTAGCGCAGGATATCCCGGTCCTTGAACGTGCCGGGCTCGCCCTCGTCGGTATTGCAGACCACGTACTTCTCGCCCGGAAAGTTCTTGGGCATGAAGCTCCATTTCAGACCGGTGGGAAAACCGGCGCCGCCGCGGCCTCGCAGGACCGAGGTCTTGACCTCGGCGATCACCTGGTCCTGGGACATCTTCTCGCCCAGGATGCGCTTCAGCGCCTGGTAGCCGCCCCGGCCCTCGTAGTCCTTGAGCCGCCAGCCCGCGTCTCCACCGCTCCAGCCGGCCGACAGTACGGGATTGATCGCGTCGATGAGGGCCATCTTATTTGCACTCCGCCAGCAGCTTGTCGATCTCTTCCGGGGTCATGAAACAACGCATGCGCTTGTTGTTGACCAGCATGACAGGGGCGTCTCCACAGGCCCCCATGCACTCGCCCTCCTTGAGGGTGAACATTCCGTCGGGGGTCGTCTCGTTGAAATCGATGCCGAGTTTCTGCTTCACGTAATCGGCTGCGTGCACTCCCCCGGAGAGGGCGCAAGGCAGGTTCGTGCACACGGTGAGTTTGTACTTCCCGACCGGGGCGAGGTCATACATGTTGTAGAACGTTGCAACCTCGTAGGCGGCGATGGGCGGCATGGCGAGATAGTCCGCCACGAAGGCGATGGTCTCCTTGGAGAGCCAACCCTTTTCGTCCTGGGCAATGGCCAGGGCAGCCATGACCGCCGACTGCTTCTGCTCGGCAGGATACTTGGCGACCTCGCGATCGATCTTTTGCAGGGATTCCTGGGTGAGCATGGAAATGTCCGCGTCTATCTGTCCGTGTCGCCGAGCACGAGGTCGATCGTGCCAATGATGGCGGTCACGTCGGCAAGCATGTGTCCACGCGCCATCTCGTCGACGGCTGCGAGGTGAGGGAAGCCGGGGGAACGCAACTTGAACCGATAGGGTTTGTTGGCGCCGTCGGACACCACCCAGACGCCGAACTCCCCCTTCGGATGTTCGATCGCGGCGTAGGCTTCACCGGCCGGCACATGGATGCCCTCGGTGAACAGCTTGAAGTGGTGGATCAGTTCTTCCATGTTCGACTTCATCTGTTCCCGAGCCGGCGGGGCGACCTTGTGGTTGTCGGTGATCACCGGGCCGGGGTTGCGGCGCAACCAGTCGATGCATTGACGGACGATCCGGTTCGATTGCCGCATCTCTTCCATGCGCACCAGATAGCGGTCGTAGCAGTCGCCGTTGACGCCGACCGGGATGTCGAACTCCATCCGGTCATAGACCTCGTAAGGCTGTTTCTTGCGCAGGTCCCATTCGATTCCGGAACCACGCAGCATCGGCCCGGTACAACCCAGTTGAAGCGCACGCTCCGGCGAAACGACGCCGACGCCCACGGTGCGCTGCTTCCATATCCGGTTTTCGGTCAGGAGGGTTTCGTAGTCATCCACGTAAGCCGGGAAACGGCGGGTGAAATCGTCGAGGAAGTCCAGCAGCGAGCCTTGCCGGGCCTCGTTCAGCTTTCTTACGTCCTCCTCCTTCTTCCACTTCGACGTCTCGTACTGAGGCATGCGGTCGGGAAGGTCCCGATAGACGCCACCCGGCCGGTAGTAGGCAGCGTGCAGCCGTGCGCCGGAAACCGCCTCGTAGGCGTCGAGCAGATCCTCCCGCTCCCGGAAGGTGTAGAGCACCATGGTCATGGCGCCGATGTCGAGGGCGTGGGTACCTATGTTCAACAGGTGGTTCAGGATGCGCGTGACCTCGTCGAACATCACCCGGATGTACTGGGCTCGGATCGGCACCTCGATGCCCAGCAACCGCTCCACGGCCATGCAATAAGCATGCTCGTTGCACATCATGGACACGTAGTCCAGCCGGTCCAGGTAGGGAACGTTCTGTATCCATGTGCGGGTCTCGGCAAGCTTCTCCGTGCCCCGGTGGAGCAAGCCGATGTGCGGATCCGCACGCACCACCACTTCGCCGTCCAGTTCCAGCACGAGGCGGAGCACGCCGTGCGCGGCGGGATGCTGGGGCCCGAAGTTGATGGTGTAGTTCTTGATCTCAGCCACGGCCGCTCACCTTCCCATAATTCTCCTCGCGCACGATGCGGGGCGTCACTTCCCGCGGCTCGATGGTCACGGGCTGGTACACGACGCGCTTCTGTTCCGCGTCGTAGCGCATCTCCACGTAGCCGGACACCGGGAAATCCTTGCGGAACGGATGTCCGACGAAACCGTAGTCGGTGAGAATCCGGCGGAGGTCCGGGTGCCCCTCGAAGAGAATGCCGTACATGTCGAAGGCTTCCCGCTCATACCAGTTCGCGGAACTCCAGACCTCCGTCAGGGAGGCGAGCACCGGGAAACCCTCGTCCTCGGCGAAAACACGCAGACGCAGGCGTCGGTTGTGGGTAATCGACGTCAGGTGGCAGGCAACGGCGAAGCGTTTGCCGGTCCAGCCCGTGTAGGTCTGGTAATCGATGCCGGAGAGGTCGATCAGTTGCTCGAACCGCAGGGTCGGGTGATCGCGCAGGACCTCGGCCACCGCCTTGAAATCCGACGCAGGAACCTCGACCGTCACTTCACCCCGCTGCAGGACCGGCTCGCCGATCCGCCCAGCGAGGATTTCCTTGAGTTCTTGGCACAACTTTTCCAGCTTGACGCTCATGGCAAGGCTTTCGCGGGTTCAGCGGGCGATGGTATAGGTGCGCTTGATCTTGTTTTGAAGCTGGAGGATGCCGTAAAGCAGGGCCTCCGCGGTCGGGGGGCAACCCGGTACGTAAACGTCCACCGGCACGATGCGGTCGCAGCCGCGCACGACGGAATAGGAGTAGTGGTAATAGCCGCCGCCGTTGGCGCAGGACCCCATCGAAATCACCCAGCGCGGCTCTGTCATCTGGTCATAGACCTTGCGCAGGGCGGGCCCCATCTTGTTGGTCAGCGTGCCCGCCACTATCATGACATCCGATTGACGGGGGCTCGCCCGAAAAACGACGCCGAACCGATCCAGGTCGTAGCGCGAGCACCCTGCGTGAATCATCTCCACCGCGCAGCACGCGAGGCCGAAGGTCATCGGCCAGAGGGAGCCTGTCCGCGTCCAGTTGATCAGCTTGTCGAGGGTGGTGGTGACGAAACCCTCCTGCAGCACGCCTTCGATGCTCACGCCCGATTCTCCCTATTCATTCCCAGTCGAGGGCGCCCTTGGCCCAGGCGTACACGTAGCCCACCACCAGGATGGCGATGAACACCAGCATCTCGACGAAGCCGAAGACCTTGACGGCAGGAGTGTCCACGATCTCCTTGAAGATCGTCGCCCAGGGAAGGAGGAAGGCGATTTCAAGGTCGAAGAGGATGAACAAAATCGCGATCAGGTAGTAGCGGACGTCGAACTTCATCCGCGCATCCTCGAAGGGCTCGAAACCGCACTCGAACGCGGAGAGCTTTTCGCTGTCCGGCCGGTAAGGGGCGATTAGCCAGCCAAAGAGGATCGGAACACACCCGAAGGCCAGGCCGACGAGCACGAAAATCAGGACCGGAAAGTAGTTTTCCAACATAGCTTGCACGGCTTGCGCCGCGATCGTTTGCGACCGTCTAAAGGATGACCGCTTGCAACTGGTGCCGACGGCGAGACTCGAACTCGCACGGCTTTCGCCACTGCCCCCTCAAGACAGCGTGTCTACCAATTTCACCACGTCGGCTTGGCCTCCTGACATCGCCAGGGCGGCTGCGAATGCGGCGCGAATCATAGCATTTATGCGCCGCAAAAAAAACCTTGTTCCGGGCTCTCCGCCTCGTTTATTTCGGAATGTCCTTCGCCTTCGACTCGGCGGGAACATTGCCCGAGGGAGGCGATTGTTCCTGCGTCGGCGCCGCCTGGGTGCCGACGGTGTCGATCACGCTGGCGGGGACTGCCGGACGACTGTTCGCCATGTAGGAAAGGCCGAGACTGGTCATGAAGAAAACTGCGGCGAGTATCGCGGTCGTCCTGGAAAGAAAGTTGGCGGATCCGGAGGCGCCGAACAGGCTTCCCGAGGCACCGCTGCCGAAAGCCGCACCCATGTCGGCGCCCTTGCCGTGCTGGATCAGCACCAGACCGATGACCGAGAGGCCAACGAGGATATGGACCGAGAGGACCAGAGGGAAAAGAATGCCTTGCATGGATGTCCTTCTCGCGGCACTCAACCGGCCGCGCAAATTCCCAGAAAATCGGCCGCCACGAGGGACGCGCCGCCGATCAGGCCGCCGTCGATGTCGGCCATGGCGAACAGTTCCTTCGCATTGCCTGCCTTGACGCTTCCGCCGTAGAGAATCTGCAGACCCGCGGCGACGCCGGCATCCTCGCGCGCCACACGCGCTCGGATCATTGCGTGCACGTCCTGGGCCTGTTGCGGCGATGCTGTCCTGCCCGTGCCGATGGCCCATACCGGCTCGTAGGCCACCACTGCCTTGGCCAAGGCGGCGACACCGCTCTTCGCAAGGACGGCCTCGAGTTGCCTGGTCACGACGGCATCGGTGATTCCGCCCTCACGCTCGGCCAGCGTCTCGCCGACGCAAAGAATCGGCGTCAGCCCGGCGGCGAGCGCCCCGGCAAACTTGTCGGCGACCAGTTGGTCGCTTTCCGCATGCAACGTGCGCCGCTCCGAATGCCCGACGATCACGTAGCGGCAGCCGAAATCCGTCAGCATCGCAGCGCTGACCTCGCCAGTGAAGGCCCCTTGGGCATGGGCTGACACGTCCTGGGCTCCCCACGCGACGGCACTGCCGCCGAGTACGGACCTGGCTTGGGCCAGGTAGGGAAAGGGAACGCAGACCGCAACCAGCGATCCGGCGGTCCCGGTGCCTGCCTTGACCGCCTCCAGGAGGGAAAGATTCGCGGCCAGGTTGCCGTGCATTTTCCAGTTGCCGGCAACGAGTTTCCTGCGTGTGGCCATGGCGGTTCTCCAGGTAGGTTTGGGCAAAGCGGTGGATTATAGCTTCCCGGCGAAAGCCGGGTCAAACCGGGCGGCCGGTTTCGGTGGGCCCGGGAGGACGGGTGCCGCGACGCGGGTACGGTCGGCATCGTGGTCGCCTGCCCGCCGGCGACCGTCCGCGTTCGGGCGGAAAGGCCGATCGGCGAGGCGCGTCGCCCCGGCCGCATGCCCGGGTATCGCCTGGCTCAGCCGAATCGACCGGTGATGTAGTCTTCCGTCTGCTTCTTCTGCGGTTTGATGAAGATCTGGTCGGTGACACCGAACTCGACCATCTCCCCCAGGTACATATAGGCGGTGAAGTCCGAGATGCGGGCCGCCTGCTGCATGTTGTGGGTCACGATCAGGATCGTGACCTTTTCCTTCAGTTCGGTCACCAGTTCCTCGATGCTGGCGGTCGCGATCGGATCGAGCGCCGAGGTCGGCTCGTCGAAGAGGAGGATTTCGGGATCCGAGGCCAGGGCCCGTGCGATGCAAAGCCTTTGCTGCTGACCGCCGGACAGATTGGCGCCCAAATCTCCCAGGCGGTGTTTCACCTCGTCCCAAAGGGCAGCCCCCCGCAAAGCCTGTTCGACCCGGCCGTCGATCTCGCCCTTGTTCTTCATGCCTCTGACCCGCAAGCTGTAGGCCACGTTCTCGTACACCGACTTGGGAAACGGATTCGGCTTCTGGAAGACCATCGAGATCCGCATGCGCACCTCGATGGGATCGACATCCTTCGAAAGGAGATTCGTGTCGTCGGGATGCATGACGATCTCGCCGTCATAGACGTTGCCGGGGTAGAGATCGTGCATCCGGTTGAAGCAACGCAAAAGTGTCGACTTCCCGCAGCCGGAAGGACCGATCAGGGCAGTCACCTGCCGCTCGTAGACCGGCATGTTGATGTTCTTCAGCGCGCCGAAGCTGCCGTAGCGGAAATTGAGGTTGCGGCACTCCGCCTTGATCTTCAGATCGTGGCCGGCCTCGAGGATGGGAAGGTTTTCTATCGCGGACATGGGATCACCACTTGATATTCTTGCGCAGGCGGTAGCGCAGCCAGATGGCCGTGCCGTTCATGGCCAACGTCATGAGGACGAGTACGAAGCCCGCCGCCGCCGCGTTCAGCTGGAAGGCCGCCTCGGGCCGCGAGGTCCAGTTGAACATCTGGATCGGCATCACGGTAAACGGCGCCATCGCCCAGTCGAAAAGGCCGGCGGGAGGTTCCCCCATGAAGGGCGCCGATGGCAGGAAGGCGATGAAGGTGAGGGCCCCGATGGTAATGATGGGCGCTGTCTCGCCGATGGCGCGTGCCATGCCGATGATGATCCCGGTGAGGATGCCGGCCGACGAATAGGGAAGGATATGGTCGCGGACCGTCTGCCAGGTCGTCGCACCGCAGGCATAGGACCCCTCTCGGATCATCTGCGGTATTGCGCGTATGGATTCGCGGGTGGCGACGATCACCACCGGCAGGATCAGCAATGCCAGCGTCAGGCCGGCCGAAAGAATGCTTTGGCCGAATCCGAACTGGTAGACGAACAAGCCGAGCGCCAGCAGGCCATAGACGATGGAAGGCACTCCCGCGAGATTGGTGATGTTGATTTCGATGATGTCGGTGATCCAGTTCTTCGGCGCGTACTCCTCCAGATACACGCCGGCCGCGACACCCAGCGGCACGGCCGCCAAGGCCGTCACCAGCATCACCAGGGTCGTCCCCACCCACGCCGACAGGATTCCCGCCGAATCGGCGCGCCGGGAGGGGAAGTTGGTGAAGAAATCGTAGGAGAGCCGGGGAACGCCCTGGATGGCCATGTCGACGAACAGGGCGGCGAAGGTCAGCACCCCCACCATCAGGGCAAGGACTCCCAGGAGGCCGAAGAAGGCGTCCCAGCGCTTCGCCCGGGCGATGATGGCGCGAATGAGTTCGAGGTCCTGGGGCTTCATCAATACACCTCGCGGAAACGTTTGCGCAGCCAGTAACCCAGCAGATTGAATACCAAAGTCATCAGCAGCAGGCTGAGGCCGGCCGCGAAGATCGTCTGGTAACCGACAGACCCGTGGGGAAGGTCGCCCAAAGCCACCTGGACGATGAAGGAGGTGATGGTGGCGCCCGGCTCGAGGGGGTTCAGGGTCAGGTTGGGCTGCATGCCACCGGCAACGGCCAGGATCATGGTCTCCCCAACGGCCCGCGATACGCCGAGGATGTAGGCCGACGCGATGCCCGAGGTGGCGGCCGGCATGACCACCCGCAGTGCCGTCTGCAAGCGCGTGGCCCCCATGGCGTAGGAACCTTCACGCAGGCTCATGGGCACGGCGCGCATGGCATCCTCGGACAGGGAGGCAACATAGGGAATGATCATCACCCCCATGACCAGGCCGGCGGAAAGCAGGTTGAAGCCCGGCAGGTCCGGATACACCTTCTGCAGCATCGGGGTGATGAAGACCAGGGCGAAGTAGCCGTAGACGATGGTCGGCACCCCGCCCAGCAATTCCAGGAAGGGTTTGGCGATTTCCCGAACCTTGAACGGCGCGAATTCGGAAAGGTAGATGGCGATCACCGTGCCCAGCGGGATGGCGATCATCAAAGCCACGGCGGAACTGGTGACCGTTCCGGACAGAAGCACCATGATCCCGAAGTGGGCATCGTCGAACAGCGGCGTCCATTGGGTGTCGAACAGGAAATCCGACAGGGGGACGTGCTCGAAGAAGACCCACGATTCCTTGACCAGGATATAGACGATGGCCGCGGTAGTGAACACCGAAACGAGGGCAGCACCGAACAGCAGCAACTCGATCGCCCGCTCCTTCATGTGGCGGGACGGCTTCTTGCGGAGGCGTTCGCTGACGTGGAGGGTAGGGGACACGGGAACGGGGTTCACGGCAGTGGGCATGGTCGGTCGCGAGGCGTAACTCAGGCCACGCCGGCGCAACCCGAAGGACAGGCGCGCCGACACGGAATCAGCCGCCGGGGAGGCGAAGCGGGGTCACCGCGACCTCGCCCCGCCCGGCCGGCAATTTACTCCTTCGGATCACGCTTGAGCAGGTCGGCCACCTTCACCCCCACCTCCGCCTCGCCCCCGAAGGCGGTTCCGGTCTTCTTCTTGCCGAAATTGTCCATGGCGTGCTTGTAATCGGCGTCGGAGAGCGGGACGTACTTCACTTCCTTGGCCAGTTTGCCGCCCTGCTTCAGGTAGAACTCGACGAACTCCTTGACCTCGGGCCGATCCACCGCCTTGGCATTGACGTAGATGAAGATGGGTCTGGACAGGGGCTCGTAGCTGCCGTCGATGACCGTCTCCAACGACGGCAGGACGGCCTTGCCCTTCGAGTTGACGACCGGAACCGCCTTCAACTTGTCCTTGTTCTCGACGTAGTAGGCAAAACCGAAGTAGCCCAGGCCGCCCGCGTCCCGGGAAACGCCCTGGACGAGGACGTTGTCGTCCTCGGAGGCCGTATAGTCGCCGCGCGACGACTTGGCCTTGCCGACCACCGCCTCGGTGAAGTAGTCGAAGGTGCCCGAGTCGGCGCCGGGGCCATACAGCTTCAGGTTCTGGTCGGGCCAGGCGGCGTTCACCTGGTTCCATTTCGTCACCTTCGTCTGGGCGGCCGGCTCCCAGATCGTTTTCAGTTCCGAGACCTTGATTTCCTTCAGGAACGTGTTCTTCGGGTTCATGACGACGGTCAAGGCGTCGAAGGCGATCGGCAACTCGATGTACTTGATGCCCGCCGCCTTGCAGTCGTCCATCTCCTTCTTCAGGATGGGACGCGAAGCGTCGGAGATGTCGATCTCGCCGCGGCAGAACTTCTTGAAGCCGCCGCCGGTACCGGAAATGCCCACCGTGACACGGACCGCCCCCTTCTTGGACTTCTGGAACTCTTCCGCCACCGCCTCGGTGATCGGGAAGACGGTCGAGGATCCGTCGATCTTGACCAGCACCTGGGCCTGGACGGATCCGGCCACGAGGCCGCCCATCATCGCCAAGGTCATGGAAATCAAGGTATTGCGCATGAGATTCTCCTACGGGTCGCAGTCATTGGGATAGTGGGGCGAGTTTAGGAAGGATTTGTTACAGCCACGTGACAAGATCCCCGTTCCACCCGCGGCGCTGCAACGAAACCGTAATGCGTGCCCGCCATCCTGCCGGCCATGTGCGCCAATCCTCCCCTGCGGGTCCTGATGCCGACCGATGTTTACTTCCCGCGCATCAACGGCGTCTCGACCTCCATCGAGACCTTCCGCGCCAGCCTTCGGGAGCGGGACGTGGACATTGTGGTCGTGGCACCTGAATACGGCCCGGGACCACCGGAACCTGGCGTGGTCCGGGTTCCCGCGCGGCGCGTGCCCATGGATCCCGAAGACCGCCTCATGCGCTGGCGACCGTTGAACCAGACCCTCTTGGACGCCGCCCGGGATCCCCCCGACCTGATCCATGTGCAAACGCCCTTCGCCGCCCATTACGCCGGCACGGCCCTGGCGCGACGACTCCGTCTGCCGGTAATCGCCACCTATCACACCCATTTCGAGGAGTATTTCCACCACTACCTGCCTTGGCTGCCGCGAGCCCTTCTGCGCATGGCAGCCCGGCGACTGGCACGTGTCCAGTGCAATTCGCTGGACGCAGTCGTGGTACCTTCCCGGGCCATGGAAAATGCCCTGCGCGACTACGGCGTCGAAGCGCCGCTTCACGTCCTGCCGACCGGCATCCCCGGCGGACAATTCGCCGCCGGCAACCGGGAAGGCTTTCGCGCACGGTACGGCATTCCCGCCCGGCGGCCGATGGCCCTCTTCGTCGGCCGGGTCGCCCACGAGAAGAACATCGGCTTCCTGCTCGAGGCCATGGGCCACCTGCGCGCCTCGACCCCGGAACTCCTCCTCCTGGTGGCCGGTGAAGGCCCCGCCCTCCCCTCCCTGCGCGCCACCGCCCACCGGATGGGACTGGAAGCGCAGGTGCGGTTCGTGGGCTACCTGGACCGGCACCGGGATCTCGCCGACTGCTATGCCGCCGCCGACGTGTTCGTCTTTGCCTCGCGCACCGAAACCCAGGGCCTGGTGCTCCTGGAAGCCATGGCGGCGGGCCTGCCCGTCTATGCCCTGGCGGAAATGGGGACCCGGGACATCCTGTCGCCCGGCCGGGGCGCGGCCATCGCCCCCGACGACCCCGCATCCTTCGCCAACGGCCTCGCCGATCTCCTCCGCGACAAGCCGCGGCTGGCGCGGCTGGCGGCCGAGGGACCCGCCTACGCCGCAGAATGGTCCGCCGACTCGCGCGCCGGCCTGATGGCCGACCTCTACCGCCGGATCGCCGCCTGCCGATGAACGCCCCCGGCGAACACCCGCCCTCCCGCGAAAGCCCCTTCAAGGGCAGGACCGGCCTGCGCCGCCTCTGGAACGCCCTGTCCTATTCCCGCGACGGGCTGGCCGAGGCCTACCGCCACGAGGACGCCTTCCGGCAGGAGGTCTGGCTTGCCGTCGTCCTCGTTCCCCTCGCCTTCTGGCTGCCCGTATCCGGCGTCGGAAGGGCCGTGATGGTCGCCAGCGTCCTCGCGGTCCTGGTCGTCGAGCTGCTCAATTCGGCCGTCGAGGCCGTGGTGGACCGGATATCGCTGGAAGACCATCGCCTGTCCAAGCGGGCCAAGGACATCGGCAGCGCCGCCGTGCTGTTGTCCCTGGCCAACGTGATCGTCGTCTGGTCCCTCGTCCTGTTCGGCTGACATCGCCCCCCCGTCATCGCCGCGTCACAAAGCCGGATTACCGTGCCGCCGTGGCTTCCCGCAGTGGGAAGCGTTCAGGCCAGGACATGCCACCGGTTCGATCCCTGTTTCTCTCCGACATCCACCTCGGCACCCGCGGTTGCCAGGCCGAGGCCCTCCTCGATTTCCTCCGCGAGCACGAAGCGCAGCATCTCTACCTGGTCGGCGACATCATCGACTTCTGGGCCATGGGGCGCGGCGTCCACTGGACCCGGGCCCAGAACACCGTCGTCCAGAAGGTGCTGCGGCGGGCCCGACGCGGCGAGCGGGTGACGCTGATCCCGGGTAACCACGACGAAGCCCTGCGCGAACACGCAGGCGTCCACTTCGGCGAGATCGCCGTCGTCGCCGAGGCTGTCCATACGACCGCCGACGGGCGTCGCTTCCTCCTCGTGCACGGCGACGAATTCGACCAGGTCACCCGGCACCACCGCTGGGTCGCCGTGCTCGGCGACATCGGCTACAACCTCCTGGTGCGGCTCAACGCGACGTTCTCCCGCCTGCGGCGACTGCTGCGCCGGCCCGGCTACTGGTCCCTCGCCGGATATGCGAAGGGCAAGGTCAAGCGGGCGGTTTCCTTCATCGGCGACTTCGAGGCCTCGGTCATCCACGCGGTCCGGGAGCGCGGCCTGGACGGGGTGATCTGCGGCCACATCCACAGCGCCGCCATCAAGGAGGTGGACGGCCTCACCTATGTCAATTGCGGCGACTGGGTAGACAGCTGCACCGCCATCGTCGAGCACCTGGACGGCCGCCTGGAACTGGTGGCCTGGCGGCGCCACTCCGTCGCCAGTGCGGCGACCGCCACAGCTTCGCCGACAAGCTTGCCGATCCCCATCGAAGCGACCGGGCGCCGCGCCACCCTCGTCAACAAATCCGTCATCGGCTCATCATGAAACCGTCACCTGCCCTGGCCACAATCCAGGCATGGATCGGGATGACAATCTGCTGGTAGAGCAATTCCCGCCGCAACGCCGCCAATTGCGGGTCGCGATGGTCACCGAGACTTTCGCGCCCGAGGTCAACGGGGTCGCCATGACCCTGGGCCGGCTGGTCGCCGGCTTGCGCCGGCGCGGCCATGCCGTGCAATTGGTGCGGCCCCGGCAGCACGCCGACGAGGCACCGAGCCGGGATCCCCGCTTCGAGGAACTCCTCTCCTCCGGTCTGCCCATCCCCAACTATCCCGGCCTCCGTTTCGGACTGCCGGCCAAGGGGACACTGACGCGCCTCTGGTCCCGCGATCGTCCCGACGTTGTCCACGTGGCGACCGAGGGGCCCCTCGGCTGGTCGGCGGTGGCCGCCGCCAGGAAGCTCAAGCTGCCGGTCAGTTCGGGCTTCCACACCAATTTCGACAGCTACAGCCGGCATTACGGCATCGGCTGGCTGAAGGGTTCCATCTCCCGATACCTGAAAGGCTTCCACAACCGGACCGACCTCACCCTGGTCCCGACCCGTAGGCTGGCCGACGATCTCGGGCAGGAGGGCTACCGCAACGTGCGCGTGCTGTCGCGGGGCGTGGACTCGGCCCTCTTCAATCCGGGACGCCGCTCGACGGCTCTCCGCGCCCGCTGGACCGCCGGACCCGATGACCTGGTGGTGGCCTGCGTCGGCCGCCTGGCGCCGGAAAAGAACATCGACCTGGTCCTGCGAACCTTCGCCGCCGTCAAGGCCGCCCGGCCAGACGCCAGAATGCTGTTCGTCGGCGGCGGCCCCCTCGCCCTCGCCCTCGGGGAGCAGCACCCCGGCCACATTTTCGCCGGCGTGCGCCACGGCGAGGACCTGGCCGCCCACTACGCATCTGCCGACCTCTTCCTCTTCCCCAGCCTCACCGAGACCTTCGGCAACGCCACCGCCGAGGCCCTGGCCAGCGGGCTGGGCGTCGTCGCCTACGACTGTGCGGCGGCGGGCGACCTGATCGATGACGGGGTACAAGGAATCCTCGTCCCGCCGGGCGACGAAGGCGCCTACGTCGAAGCGGCGGTCGCCGTCGCCCGCGAACCAGAACGCCTGGCTGCCCTGCGCGCCAGGGCGCCCGAGACCGTCGCCGTCCTCGACTGGGAACGCATCCACGACCTGTTCGCCGACACCCTCCTCGACCTCGTAGCCGGCCACCGGGACCGGGAAAATGTTCAAGGCATATTCGTCGTTGCGCCGGATTGAGGCGGCCGACCTGGCCCTCTGCCTGCGTTTCAACCGGGTCAGCCGGCGGCCTTCATGGCGCACCTTCTTCCGCCTGGTCAGCCGGCTCGGCGACGGCGTCGCCTGGTACGCCCTCATGGTCATCCTGCCCCTGGCCCATGGCGAGGCGGCCCTGCCCACCGTGTTGCGCATGGCCGGGGCCGGGATCGCCGGCCTGTTGCTCTACAAGTGGCTCAAGCGCCGCACTTCGCGGCCCCGGCCCTGCGACGTCTATGTCGCCATCGAGGCGGCGGCCCCGGCCCTGGACCGCTTCAGCTTTCCATCCGGACATACCTTGCACGCCTTCTCCTTCGGCCTGGTGGCCGCGGCGGGATTCCCCGCCCTGGCCCCACTCGTCCTCGGCTTCGCCGTCCTCGTCGCCATTTCCCGGCCGGTCCTGGGATTGCACTATCCGAGCGACGTGCTGGCCGGGGCCGGACTGGGGGCGGCGCTGGCGACCATCGCACTGCGCATTTGACTTTTCGCACCCCCCGCGGAGCCCGTCCGCCTTCGAAGACCCCCGAGTCCTCCGCGCGCGACCCTGGATCCCTGCCCCGCCGCCCCGGATTCGAGAGGCTACGCGCCGAACTGCCGCGTACGCCCTGTAAAGCCATCAAGTCGACCAATTCAACAGCAACGGAATCACTGCAATTGCACAGTCCGAAGACGACGGGAAGACAAGACATGGTGGCCTCTCGGTTCGATGCTGGTGCCTTTGGCGGCTGATCCGCACTTCGTCCAGGCACCCCAGGATGACAAAGCCTTTCCGAACCGGATGGAGCATTCGCAGGATGCCGCTTGCCGACGACGCAGCAATCGCCTCACCACGGCAGGAAAGCCAGTGCGTGCCGGACGACGATGCGGCCGATCTCCCCGAACTGGCGGACCTGAACCGCATCGTGGAAGGCGCCGGCAGCCGCCTGTCCTCCAGGGTCCTCTGCCGGGTCGCAGCCGACGGACGGCGGTTTCCGATCATTGCGGTGGCGCTCGGAAACCCGGCACCGGAACTGCCCGCGGTCGCCTTCATCGGCGGCGTGCACGGCCTCGAACGCATCGGTGCCGAGGTCGTCCTGGCCTATCTGCGCAGCCTTGCCGAGCGCCTGGCCTGGGACCGGATCCTGAACCGCCAACTCGAATCGCTGCGCCTGGTCTTCGTGCCCGTCCTCAATCCGGGAGGCATATGGCGCGGCACCCGGGCCAATCCCAACGGCGTGGACCTGATGCGCAATTCGCCCGTCGAGGCCCGCGACCGGGTGCCGTTCCTGGTCGGCGGACAGCGCATCAGCGCCGGCCTGCCCTGGTACCGGGGACCGCGCCCCGGCGTCATGGAGGACGAGGCCGCGGCCCTGTGCCGCCTGATGGAGGAGGAATTGCTGCAGCGGCCCTTCAGCCTGGTCCTCGACTGCCATTCCGGATTCGGATTGCGCGATCGAATCTGGTTTCCCCATGCCCATTCGCCGCTCCCCATCGAACATCTTGCGGAGGTCCATGCCCTCACCGACATCTTCGAGCGCAGCCACCTGCACCACAACTACGTCTTCGAGCCCCAGAGCCGCCAGTACCTGGCCCACGGCGACCTGTGGGACCACCTCTACCTGCGGGCGGGGGAAAATGGTGCGGGGATCTTCCTGCCCCTGACCCTGGAGATGGGCTCCTGGCTGTGGGTGAAGAAGAACCCCCGCCAGATATTCCGGCGGCAGGGAATCTTCAATCCCCTGGTCGGGCACCGCCAGCAGCGTGTCCTGCGCCGCCACCTGCCCTGGCTCGATTTCCTCACGAGGGCCGCCGTCAGCCATTCCGATTGGCTTCCGGCCGGCGGCGCGCGCGACCATCACCGGGAGATGGCACTGGACCGCTGGTACAGGACCCCGACGTCATGAGCGACTGGGTCTTCCTCCGTGGCCTGACGCGGGAAAGCCGCCACTGGGGCGATTTCCCGGCCCTGTTCGCGGCGACGGTCCGTGGCGCCCGGGTGACGCCGATCGACCTGCCCGGCAACGGCCGCCGGTGCGACCGGCGCAGTCCGACGACGGTGGCGGCCATGGCCGCCTGGTGCCGGACCGAGGTGCGCCGGCGCGGCATCCCCCTGCCCTGCCGTGTCTTCGCCATGTCCCTCGGCGCCATGGTCGCCATCGAATGGGCTGCCGGTCATCCCGATGAAGTGGCGGGAGCGGTCCTCGTCAACACCAGCCTGCGGCCCCTGAATCCCCTCCATCATCGTCTGCGGCTGAACAAGCTGCCCGCGCTGTTCCGCACGGCCCTCCTCGGCCGGCCCGGACGCGAACGGGAAGCCCTGGTCCTGCGGCTGACCAGCGCCGCCGGTGGGGACGCCGGAGCCCTGCTCGACCGGTGGACCGAGATTTCCACCTCCCACCCGGTCTCGCGCGGCAACGCACTGCGCCAACTGCTGGCCGCAGCACGCTACCGGGCGCCCCCCGCAGCGCCGGCCGTGCCCCTGCTGGTGCTCGCCGGTGGCCGCGATGCCCTGGTAGACCCGGAGTGCTCGCGACGCCTGGCGACGGCATGGGGCGCAAGCTTCGCCGAACACCCGATGGCCGGGCACGACCTGCCGCTGGACGACGCCAGATGGGTAGCCGGGCAGGTCCGGTCCTGGCTGGGGACCCAAGGCGGTGCCACGCGCAATCCATAGCGATGGCGGCGCGGAATCATCCACGGAAACCGGACTTCCGCCTCATGCCCAGACGACGAAACCGGCCTACGCGGGGTTGCGCGGGTCGATTCGCCGGACGGGTTCGAGCGCCCGTCCGGCGTGGGAAGCCGCTCACAGGGAGCGGGCCGTCTCCAGGTCGAGGGAGCCCACGGCCAGCGTGGTTCCCGCCCGCTCGGCGTACCCCAGGCGCCGGTTGATGTCGCCTGCCTTGCGCTGGAAATAGGCCAGGTCGGGGGCCGACATGCCGGTTCGCCAGCCATCGTCGGCGCGGATCTTCGGACTGCCGTGGCGCATGTCGTTACCCTCGGGGGTATGGTGGACCCTGGAGGAAAAGTCCAGCATCCCCGGCTCGAAATCCAGTTGCAGGAAGCGGCAGATCCGGCGCAGCCGTTCCTCCGGCTCGGCCACCAGGTCCTCGTAGGCAACCCGCAGCACGTGGGCCGGATTGACCACCTTGTCGAGCAGGGGCAGGGCGCGCGCGTAATACCCGCGCCACGCTTCCAGGGCAGCGTCCCGATCGACGCCCCGCTTCAGGTGCGAATGCATGACGCCCCGGCCGTCGCGGTGCAGGAGCAGGAAGCGGACGTTGGCCGGTCGCTCCTTGTAGAGGGCGATGCCCTTGCTATACACCTTCGAGGAATCGACCACCAGGTCCACCCCGGCTGCCTTGCGCACCGAGTCGAACAACATGAAGTTGTTCCGTGCAGCCCGACGCAGCGGGTCGGTCAGCGGGTCCAGGAAGGATAGCCCGTAGAGGTTCTGCAAGGCCGCGACGCCGTGGATGGCTTTCCAGCGGAGAAAATAGGGCCAGGTCTGCTTGTTCCTGTCCCGATGCATGCCCTTCATCAACCCCAGGTCGAGCGCATAGGGGTCGGCGAAGAGATCCTTGTCCATCTTGCGGCCCACCTCGGTCACCACCTCTTGCCAGAATCCGCACTCAGGCACCGGCGTGCCGCAGGAGCATGTGGCACGCCTGACGATGCTGCGCGGCAGGTAGGTGATCTCCCCAAGGGAAGCGACACGCGAATGCGACCCGACCAGCAGGTCGAGCAGCGTGGAGCCGGAATGCCCGGCGGACAGGACGAAAACGGTATCGATCATCGGATGCTCCTTCAAGGGTCGCGCCGACGCGGGTCTGTCCCGCGGCGGGCGAATAAGCTCATCAAGCCTGAGCATAAGGAGCGATTGCTACGCCCGGATGAACGTTCCGTTTCAACGGCCGCTGGCTCAGACTGCCGTGAGAAGGACCTTTCCGCCGACCGCCAGGAGCACCATGGCCAGGAACGCCCGCAACATGCCGTGGGGAAGCCGGGACGACAGGACTGCGCCGGCCACCACGCCGGGAAGGGATCCCAGCAGCAGATTGGCGAGCAGGATGCCATCCACGTTGCCGAAGAGCAGGTGCCCGACGCCGGCGACCAGGGCCAGCGGTATCGCATGGGCGATATCCGTAGCGATCAGGCGGGGCGGTGTCAGGCGCAAGGGATAGAGATAGGCCAGGGCCACGGCACCGAGGGCCCCCGCCCCGACCGACGTAAGGGTCACGAGGATCCCGAGTACTGCCCCTGCCAAGGTCGTCAGGGGACCCTGCGCCGCACGAAACCGTGTTGCGTGACGCAATCGCCACTGTCGTCCCATTCCGTGCAACCGCCGCTGGAAGACAATGCCGACGCCGGTCAGGAGCACGGCGATGGCAATGGCCGCCTTCAGTCCATTGAGGGAAGCGGCGGAGCCGGGCAGGAACTTCATGGCCAGCAGGGTCGCCGCAGCGGCCGGCAGGCTTCCCCGCCAGAGACGAAAGAGGACCTGGCGGTCGATCAGGCCATGGGTGTGATGAACGCGCGTTGCCGCCAGCTTGGTCAGGGATGCGAACCACAGGTCGGTGCCGACGGCGGTCTGGGGGGCAATCCCGAACAGGAGGAGGAGGATGGGCGTCATCAGCGCGCCGCCGCCGACGCCGGTGAGCCCGACCAGCATTCCCGTCATCGCCCCCGCCAGGGCCAGCATCGGGTCCATGGCGCCGTTCCGTCAAAGCACGTGCGGCAGGAGCAGTTCGACGCAATCCTCGGGACTGTGCACCGCCGTGGAGAGCCGTACCTCGGGCGACTCCGGCGACTCGTAGTCGCTGTCGATGCCGGTGAAGTTCTTCAGTTCCCCGCGCCGGGCCTTGGCGTAAAGCCCCTTCGGGTCCCGCTGTTCGCAGACCTCCATGGGCGTATCGACGAATACCTCGAGGAACTCGCCTTCCTCGAACAGGCCACGGGCCATGCGGCGCTCCGCGCGGAAGGGGGAAATGAAGGAGACGATAACGATGAGGCCGGCGTCGGCCATCAGTTTGGCCACCTCGGCCACGCGCCGGATGTTCTCCACCCGGTCGGCTTCGGTGAACCCGAGGTCCCGGTTGAGCCCATGGCGAACGTTGTCCCCGTCCAGCACGTAGGTATGCCTCCCCTCCGCCCAAAGGCGCTTCTCGAGCAGGTTGGCCACCGTCGACTTCCCCGAGCCCGAGAGCCCCGTGAACCAGAGACAACGCGCCCGCTGGTGCTTCAGGGCGGCCCGGGCAGCTCTCGTGATGTCGAGGGCCTGCCAATGCACGTTGGCGGCCCGGCGCAAGGCGAATTCGATCATGCCCGCGCCGACGGTCTCGCAGCTCAGCTTGTCGAGGAGGACGAAACTCCCGAGCGTGCGGTTGTCCGCATAGGGCTCGAAAACCACGGGCCGGTCCAGGCTGATGTTGGCCACCGCGATTTCGTTCATGGCCAGGGTCTTCGCCGCCAGGTGGGCACCGGAATTGACATCCTCCCGGTACTTGATTTCGGTCACGGTGGCGTTCACCTCCCGACAATGGATCTTCATGGCGTAGGGCCGGCCCGGCACCAGGGGGGGCTCGGCCATCCAGAGGATGCGGACCTCGAACTGGTCCGCCGACTCCGGGGGTTGCCCTGCGGCAGCGATCACATCGCCGCGGCTTGCATCCACCTGGTCGGCCAGGGTCACGGTCACCGAATCGCCCTCGACTGCCCTGTCCAGGTCACCGCCCCAGGCGACGATACGTTCGATCCGCGTCACCTTGCCCGAGGGAAGCACGCGCACCTCCTGGCCCGGCACGACGCTGCCCGAGCAGAGGCGGCCGCAATAGCCCCGGAAACCTTCGTCCGGCCGATTGACGTATTGCACGGGCATGCGGAACGGATGCAGGCTACCCCTGTGGTCCAGCGGCACTTTCTCGAGGAATTCCAGCAGCGTCGGGCCCCCATACCAGGGGAGGCGCTGGCTCTTCGCCACCACGTTATCTCCTTCCAGGGCCGACAGGGGAATGGCCTGAACGGCGGCCAGGCCGAGACTAGCGGCAAAGGTCCCGTACGCCGTCACGATGTTCTCGAACGGCTCCCGGTCGTAGCCCACCAGGTCCATCTTGTTGACCGCCAGCACCACCTGCCGGATGCCCATCATGGCGACGATACGGCTGTGCCGGCGGGTCTGGGTGAGCACTCCCCGCCGCGCATCGACCAGGATCACCGCCAGGTCCGCCGTGGAAGCCCCGGTCGCCATGTTGCGCGTGTATTGCTCGTGGCCCGGGGTGTCGGCGACGATGAACTTGCGGCGGTCCGTGTCGAAGAAGCGATAGGCGACATCGATGGTGATCCCCTGCTCCCGCTCGGCCTGCAGGCCATCCACGAGCAAGGCCAGGTCCACGCGCCCGCCCTGGGTACCGAACCGGCGGGAGTCGTGCTCGAGGGCCTCCAGTTGGTCGTCGAAGATGCGCTTCGACTCATAGAGCAGGCGACCGATCAGCGTCGACTTGCCGTCGTCCACGCTGCCGCAGGTGATGAAACGCAGTTGCTCCTTGCCGGCCTGCTGCGCCAGATAGTTGGCCAGTTGCCGGGCGGTATCGATACCCATCAGAAGTACCCCTCCTGTTTCTTGCGTTCCATGGATCCTGCGCCGTCCTTGTCGATCAGGCGTCCCTGGCGTTCCGACGAGCGGGCATTCAAGGTCTCGGCGACCACCTCCTCCAGGGTCGCGGCGGAACTCTCGACCGCTCCGGTCAGCGGATAGCAGCCCAGCGTGCGAAAGCGCACGCTGACCATGCTCGGGACTTCGCCCGCCCGCAGGGGCAGTCGCGCGTCATCGACGAGGATCCAGCTCCCGTCGCGCTCGACCACCGGCCGCGGCCTGGCCAGGTACAGCGGCACCACAGGAATGTCTTCCTGCAGGATGTATTGCCAGATGTCGAACTCGGTCCAGTTGGAAAGGGGAAAGACGCGAATGCTCTCCCCCTTCCCGATGCGCGTGTTGTACAGGTCCCACAGTTCCGGCCGCTGGTTCTTCGGATCCCAGCGATGCCCTTCGGCACGGAACGAGAAGATCCTCTCCTTCGCCCTGGACCTCTCCTCGTCGCGACGGGCGCCGCCGAACACGAGATCGAAGCCGCCGGCGTCGAGGGCCTGGCGCAGGGCCTGCGTCTTCATGACGTCCGTGTAATAGGCGGATCCGTGCTCGAAGGGCGTGATTCGCTGCCGCAAGCCTTCCTGATTCGTATGCACGATCAGGCGCATGCCGCTTTCGCCGGCCATCCGGTCCCGATGCGCGATCATCTCCCGGAACTTCCAGGTCGTGTCCACATGGAGCAGCGGAAAGGGCGGCGAGGCCGGGAAGAAGGCCTTGCGCGCGAGATGCAGCATCACGGAAGAATCCTTCCCGATGGAATACATCATCACGGGTCGTGCGGCGGTGGCGACCGCCTCGCGAATGACGGCAATGCTCTCGGCCTCGAGATCGGATAGGGCCATGGGTTCGTTCCCGGTGACGGGCGTGATGATGGACGGCCGGATTCTGGACGCGGCGTGTTACGGTTTTTCAACAACCCATCCGCCAAAGGCGCCAATCGCCCCGCCGGGGGCACCGGCCGGCACCCGTCGTCGTACCGTCTTGTCCCTGTAACGAAGTCCGGTCAGACTTCGTGTCGATCGAGTGACAGGAATGGACCCGATGCACTTCGACGTATTCAACGGCGATGCCGACGGCCTGCTCGCTTTGCACCAGTTGCGACTGGCCGAGCCCCGGGAAGGCGTCCTCGTCACCGGAGTCAAGAGGGACATCGGCCTCCTGCGGCGAGTGGCGGCGACGGCTGGCGACACCGTGACCGTACTCGACGTGGCCGTGGAGAAGAACCATGCCCCGCTCCTTGACCTGCTGGCAAGGGGCGTGCGCGTCCAATGGTTCGACCACCATCATCCAGGGCCGATACCGGCCCACCCGGGCCTGGACGCCCACATCGACACGGCGGGCGACACCTGTACGGCCCTGCTCGTCGACCGGCAGCTGGAAGGCCGATTCCGGGCCTGGGCCGTCGCCGCCGCCTTCGGCGACAACCTGGAAGCGTCAGCGCTGCGTGCCGCCGAGCCCCTGGCCCTGGACGAGACCCGCTTGGCCGAGTTGAAGGTCCTTGGCGAACTGCTCAACTACAACGCCTACGGGGACACCGTCGAAGACCTGCGCTTTCGGCCGGAGGCGATCTTCCTTGGTCTCAGGCCTTATTCGAACCCCTTTGAATTCATCCGAGAATCCCTGGAATTCCAGGTCCTGCTTCGGGGCCACGCGGAAGACATGGAAGCCGCTTGGGCAGTCGCCCCCCTGGAAGCGAGGGACGGGGCCGCCATCTACCTCCTCCCGGACACGCACTGGGCCCGGCGCATCTCCGGCACGTTCGCCAACCATTTGGCCAACGCCCGCCCGGAACGCGCCCATGCCCTCCTTACCCGGTCCGCCATCGGCCACTTCGTGGTGAGCGTCCGCGCGCCCGTGGCCAATCGAAGCGGTGCGGACACCCTTTGCCTGCGGTTCGCGACCGGCGGCGGGCGCAAGGGAGCCGCCGGCATCAATGCCCTGCCGGAGGCCCGACTGGAGGATTTCACGGCTGCATTCTTCGATGCCTACGCCCGCTCCGGATGAAGGCTTCAGACGCAGCCACCGGACGGTTCGGACAACAGCGGGCCATGACGGCCTTCACCGTCCTCCGATCCGGGCACGCTGCAGGGCCAGGAACTCGACGATGCCCCAAAGGAGGGCGGTCCCGAGGGCGGCGTAGGAAGACATCTTGCGCAATGGAGGCATGGCAGTCGGGCCTGTCGGCGGCCGGCGTGTTTCGACCCTCCCAGCCTAGCGGGCCAATATGAACGGCACGTGTCGGTTCCGGGTCATGCGGGAAATGCCTGGCCTGACCGACCGCACCGGGATGCCAAAGCGGGACATGCCCGGATCGGCCGGATTCCCCGCGCCGGGCCATCCTGGCCGTTGTATGCTTCCGGCCTGACCAGGACCACCGAATGAACCAGGAACGCGACACCAGCCCCACCGCCTGCCGCAATTGCCGCTATTTCCGGGAACAAGCCCCGGGTTGGGGCGCCTGCCACCGATACCCCCCCGCCTTCGCCGGCGACGATACGCCCAACGAGCGGCACCGCTGGAAGCACCCCATCGTCCAGCACCACAACTGGTGCGGTGAATTCGTGCAGGCCTAGCGTCGATTGCATCCCCCGCCGCCGGCGACCCCTCCCTGCCGGTCGTTCCGGTGAAGCGAAGCACGGTTTGAAACGCAAGCGGGTGGCAGTACCCGCGAAGCCGCTGCCTGGCGGGTGCCGAAACTGCCACCGACGATTCCCCTGCCCCCTCCGTCCGGTCGGATCGCGCCAACCGTCACGGAACGGTCACACCCCTGTCACGTCTCGTCGGTAAACTCCAAGCGAACATGCCCGGGCGCTCCAGTCCGTGTCGGCAGTTGCCGCCGCCGGCAGAACACCCGGGGCGCCGTTTCAGGCCAGATTCGGAAATCCTTCCATGCCCAGCCAACCACCGGAACGCGACCGTCCAGAGGCTCGGGCCTCCAGGTCCACGGAGACCCTCGGGGACCGGATACGGTTGATCGTTCTGGAAGTCGCCGTCTATGCCATCATGATTACCGGCATCATTGCCGCAGCCCGCGGCCCCGGGGTACCGCTCGGCTGAACCGGCCCCGCCGGAATCGGTGTGCAGCCATCCCCGCCGCCGACCGACCGGCAGCGATGTGGCAGGCGGGTCGTCAGCCCAGCTTCCCCTTCGCGATCAGGCGCCTGATCTGGGCATCGACATGGAGCCACTCGTCCACGTGGCGCGTGGTGCCGCCCCGCACCCGACGCAAAGGGATGGGCGGACCCGAAGTCCCGTCGTCCGCCTCGTCCCCCTCGTAATCCTCAGCCTGTCTGTCATCGGCAGAAGCCATCGCGAACTCGATGCCCACCGATTTCCCGCAACCGCCCTTCTTTCGCGACATTGCCTGTCCCTCGTCGTATCAGGCTTCCTTATCGCATGCAATCGTGACAGGGGCATGACCGGTCGATAGTTCTGCGTCGAGTGCCTTTCTCGGGGGCACCACAATTCCGGCCATTGCCAGAGGCTCTCGTGCGAGGCGCCACACCCGCTTCGCTATTCCCGTTCGACGGGACATCGCCAACTCCATCGCCAACAGCCTGGACACCTGCGGTCGCGGGAAGGCCGGACCGTCACCGGCTGCAGGGATACGGGAACCGATGGTCCCCGCACACCGCAACAGTGCCATTGGTTCAAATCAGGAGCGCTTCCGCCGGGCGACGGCCCCCAGAAAGCCCAGGCCGGCCAGCATCATGGCATAGGTCTCGGGCTCGGGCACCGGCGCCGAGAACATATAGAGCTGGCCGCCCTCCACCAATTCGCCCCCCAGGCCGTAGTGGGCCTGAGTCGTACCCAGGAAATAGCGATATTTGCTCAGGTCGTAACCCGCGACGCCGCTCATGAAGCTCGTCACCTCTATGACCCCGGAGTTCTCCTCATCGTTGTTGAAGGGCGCGGTGGCACCGGTAACCACACCCCCGACGCGTTCGCCGAAACGGGCGACGTCGGACTTCAGAAGCATCGTCAGTTGGCCAGTGGTCGGATCGAAGCGCCAGGTCTTGGCATTGTGGTCGTTGCCGCCCGGATCCTCCTGGATGACCAGCGTCCCGTCTCCCGCGACGGTGATGTTGTCCATCATCTTCGGCAGGCCCGTACCGTCTATTTCCATCTTGACCAAACCGCCGGCCTCCGGGTTGGCGATGTTGTCGAAGGTAAGGGAGTAGAGGCGGCTGCGGCCCACACTGCTGCCGCTGCCATCGCCGGCAGAATTGAAGCGGTCGGTGGTCACGAAATAGAACTTGTTCGGGTTCTTGGCATCCCAGGCGCCATCCTCGGGACGCAGGAAGCTGGTTCCCTCGGCGGCGTCGGTGGTCAGGCCAAAGCGGGTCCCGGTGGAAATGCCGGCGGTACGGTCTTCCTTGGTACCGACGGCGCCGGTCACGGAAACGAAGTACTGGGTTCCGTTGGTGAGGCCGGCGCGCTCGACTTCGTTGCCGCTGTTGGTCTTGGTCCCCGCGTACAGCCAGAGTTGGCCCTTGCCGGGCGAGGAGTCGGGATGGGTGTCGTCGAGTCCGATGACCACCGTCTTGTCCTGTTCGTAGGGGTTGGCAACCACGTTCTCCCAAGACGCCTTCCCCATCTTGAACAACTCATATGAATTGCCCTTGCCTGTGCCCGTGGCGACGTGGGCAAAGGCGCGGCCGGTCGGGCCGTTTTCCTCGCCGTTCAGGAACAGGCGGGCGTTGGTACCCAGGCCGGTCTTGCCATTGAAGAAGGCCGTGGGCGCCGCCAGGTCGGCCGAGCACAGGCGCGAAAAGGTAACGCTGGACGCGGCGTAGGCGGACCCGGCCCAGGTATTGACCGTCTTGATCAGGTCCCCGCCCCCAAGCACCTTCAGGTCGGATTTGCGGATGGTCCATTCGGAAACGAAGGCACCCTTGTTGCCGTGGTCCCGGGTGATGCCCACCGTGCCGCCCAGTTCGTGGTTCATCAGGACGGTGAAGGTGCCGTCGCGGTTGTCGTAGGCGCCCAATCCGTCGGGTATGCCGACCATCCGGTACGGCGAGCCGTCCGCCTTGTTGTTGACGCTGTCACCCACGGTGAGGATGGAGGTCACGGAAACGCCGGCGCCGACGGCCGTCACGTAGGGTGTAGCGGTACTGCTGGGGCCGACGTCGGCGAGGGCGCCGGCGGCGGCCAGGGCCGCGATGCTGGCGGCCAGGGTCTGCTTGAGGAACATCAGGAATTCTCCCTGTCAGGATTGGCGGATTCGTCTATCCCTTTCGGCAACCCGGCTGTCTGCTCGCGCAGACCAGGGCTTTCCGGCCCGACCTCGCGGCCGGTGTGGCTTGGCAAAAGGGCCTGGCGAGTCTAGGGACCCTTCGTGACAACTCGTGGTCAATTGCGTGACAGCACACCGCAACGCCGTCGGCGATCGACCGTCGCCGACACCTTGCCAACTCAAAGGCGCCATTGCCGCCGCCCGAACGACCGGAATACATGGCCGTGACCATTGCGCTTGCTCTCCCTTCGGCCCCCCTGTCTCCAGGAGCTGGCGGGAATTCATAGCATCACGGCTCTAGGCTACGAGGCGCGACGGCGGCACTCCGGATATGGACGTCCGCAAATGCGAAGTCTGCTGTTTGCCGTCAGCATTTCATGGCGACGAAGGTGCCGTGATCCGGGCCGGATACCGGATCCCCTCGATCCGGGAAACGCGGGGCTACGTGGCGGAGGTCCTGCGGCGGGCAGCGGACCGCACCGCTCCACCGCAACAACTCCGTAACCGGGGCGCAATTCCACGGTAACCGGCCGTCGCGAGAATCACGGCCGTCATCGAGTGAGACAAA
>JBPOHD010000004.1:0-44799 GCA_052035955.1 Pseudomonadota bacterium | reverse complement strand
GGTGAGGGCGGGACGACTTCTCCTACAGTCTGTGCGGTTAGCCAGAAGCGCCGTTTGTCCCTCCGCCCCGACAGGCTCTTTCTACGCCTGCCGCTTCTCAACATACAAGCGCCGCACGCGGCGCGATAAACCCATCGCGGCGTGACCGCCGCTCCTACAAAACCGCACGGCGGTCGGGGCCCGCGACGAAGATCAGGCCGGCATGGCTTTCGGTTTGCGCGGCCGGCCGCCCGTGCCGGCGTTTTCGGCGCGCTGGCCCGCTGCCGCAGACAGTAGCGGCACGGCATTCGCTGCACGCAACGGGACTTCGGCGGGCGTGGGCGAACCCGGGCATGCCGCCACATCCCGCGCCGGCTCGCGACCCGATCGTCGGCGGCCACCGGCCTCCCCTCATTCCGACGACCCGACCGTAAGACGCGAGAAACGGTGCCGCGACCCGGGAAAATCGACGCTCATGAACAGGGCTGCGCACAGTCCGGCGGCGCCGGCCAGCAGGACCCCTCCGGTGGTCAGGGGCGCGGCGGCGGCGACGCTTGGTCCGGCCAGCATGGTCACCAGGATTCCGGCGACGAAGACCCCCAGGGCCAGCCATTGATACACCGCCAGGCCGTAGCGGACCGGGGTCTGGGGCTCGCCCCGGTACTGCTCCTCCACGAAGCGCGCCAGGGAGGTGAGGAGCAGGTAGGCGCCGCCGACGAAGCTGGCCGGGACGCCCGCCTCCCACAGCCGCGCCAGGACGGCGAAGACGGCCAGGTTGCCGACCAGGGAGTAGAGCTGGGTCGGATGGATGGCGACGCCGCGCAGTCCGGCCAGGGCCGTCACCCGGGACATGGGGTGGATCACGCGCAGGCCGGGAACGGACCGCACCGGCCGCCCGTGGCAGCAACCCTGGACCAGGCAGCGCAGGCGGCCCAGGGCCTGGGCGAGGGGCGCTGCGACGGCGAAGGCCGCAGCCAGGCGCAGCGCAGCGTCCGCGCCGTCCGGGTCGAGCGCGGCCAGGCCGGCGAGGGCCGCCAGGGCCCCGAAGAGGAAGCCGTAGTAGCCGAAGGGCCGGGAGAGCCGGCCGCCGCCTTCGAGGACATGGCCCCAGGCGCCCGCCGCGAGGAGCCCGGCGGCGAAGACCGCGGCGGCGACCGGAATGCGTTCCGGCCCGGAAAGCCGCACCACGACCAGCATGCCGGCGGCGGCGGCCAGGGCCGACCACGGGGCGTGGCCGATGACGCGGACGGGGCCGACCTGAACGGCATTCCAGGCGTTGGCCAGGCGTTCGGCGGCGCCGACCATGCGGCGCCACAGGGCGCCCTGGTGCCAGGCCGCGAGGCCGAGCAGCGCTCCGGCCGCCACGTCGGCCAGGGCGTGGGATCCGGTGGCGAGGCAACTGGCGCAGATGAGGAAGGCGAGGGCAGCCGCCGGCCACCGCAGGCGCGGCCGGCGGTCGGCGATGGCACAGGCGGCGAGGACGCTCCAGGCGGCGTGGAAGGAGGGGCAGGCCAGCCATTCGGCATCGAGCGCGCGGTTCGCCGAGAACAGCCAGGCCGTGGCGCCCGTGGCCGGGACCGGGAGCAGGGCCGCGCGGCCGGGGAGGAGCAGCATCGCCGCGTAGCCGGCCAGGGTGATGCCCCAGGCGGAAAGCACGAAGCGCCGGAGGTCCCGCCGTCGATCGATCAGCATCGGCGCGGCCAGGGCCAGCGGGTAGGCGGCGGAGTAGATCCATACGGTCCAGCCGACCAGGGGAATCACCTCGTCCCCGGCCATGCGAAGCTCCCGGGCGCCCGCGGGCTCCGGCATCGCCGAGAGCAGGGCGTAGGCGAGGGCCCAGGGGGCGAGGGCCAGGGCGGCGGCTCCCCAGCGGCGCCAAAGGGGCACCGGCAGGTCGTCCGCCGGTGGCAATCCGAGCAGGGGCCACCGCCGGGCGGCGGCGGGGAATCGACGGCGCAGGGCCGGTTCCTCGTAGCCTGCCACCAGGGCCGCGGCAGCCAGGGCGACGAGGGGGACGACGATCCAGAAGCCGGCCGGCGATCCGGCCAGCACCGAGGTGCCGGCGACGGCCGCCACGAAGCCGGCGTAGATGGGGTGGGCGACGAAGCCATAGACCGCGGCGGTGACCAGGCGTGGGGGCGGATAGGCGTTCATGGGCAGGCCGCCGCCCCGTCGCCCCAGGGCGGCCATGCCGGCCACGAGGAGGAGCAACCCCGCCGAGAGCAGGAAGGCACCGGCCGGCGCGGCCAGCGGCAGGGGCCAGAGCGCCGGGCCGACCCGGTCGAGGCGCCAGGCCCAGGCGGCCGCCAGCATGGGCACGAGGAGGGTGAACACGGCCCCGTAGGCGATGGGGCCCCACGGATTCCGGCGGACGGTGCGCCGCGCGGCGGTGGTCCTGTCGGTCATGTCCATGTCACCTCCTCGTGGATCACGTGGCCCGCGTCGGTGCCGCCGCCGGGCAGATCGAGTTCGCCGGCGGCGAACCACTTGCGCTCCACCCCGGCCAGGAAGCGCGGGGCGGCGATGTACTTCAGGGGGCCGAGTACGGCCAGCGCCCCGGTGCCCAGGGATTCGCCGACGATGGTCCGCCCTGGCCCGATGGCCAGTCGGGCACCGTCGGCGACGACGGCGTCCGGGCCGGCCTCGCGCAGGAGCGCCGGCAATCCGTCGAGCCGGGCCCAGCGCCCGGGGCGCCGGCCCTGCCACTCGATCCAGACCAGGCTGTGGCGGCGGCCGCAGAAGCGGCCCCAGCGCAGGCGGTCCAGCCCCAGGGCCCAGGGCGGGAGGTCCAGGACCAGCCGTTCGGCATAACCGCGGCCGAGGACCTTGCCGTCCGGGTCGGTCACCTCGCCGTTCGTGACGACGGGATCCCAGGTCACCTTCCGGACCCCATCGGCCCAGAGTATCTCGGGCCGCGAGGCGGGCCCGTGCCAGACGGCCGGAGACTCCGGTCCGGCGGCGGGCCAGTGCAGGGAGACGACCTCCCCCCACGGCAGCCCCACGCTCCCCATCCCGATGCGGGAGCGGAGCCGGCCGCCGGCATCCAGCTCCGCGGCGTAACCCAGGGTCAGGAGCCCCAGCGACAGGTTGGCTCGATAGAGGATGCCAGGCCCGTCCCGGGTGACGACATCCGCATACCATTTCTCGAGGCGCATGGCGGACCTCAGTTGCGGACGGCCGGGCCCGCGAGTGCCAGGGCAAGCGTCCTGGCCGGGGCACCCGTCCCGGCGGCGCGGGTCCGTGCCGCCAACCGGCCGACCAGGACGGCGGCGGCGGCCGTGGCGAGGAGGTGCTTCAGGGTATGGCCGCTGAGCGTGCCGGTGAAGGCCAGGATCCCGTGGTCGTGCAGCTCGGCGGCCTTGGCGAGGACGTAGAGCAGGAGGGCGACGGCGAACCAGAGGCGGTCCCTGGCCGGTGTCGGGCGGATCGCCTGCCAGACGGGAACGAGGACGAGGGGAGCGGCCTGGAGCAGCAGGTAGGGACGCAGGTCGCCCTGGCCGCGGGCGCCGGTCCACACCCACCAGGCGACGCTGAGCACGGCGGCCAGGGCAAGGAGGGCGGCCCGCGCGCGGCCGTCGGCCTCGCGACGCGTCTCGGAGGCCACCGCTGCCAGCAGGCCGCCACAGGCCAGGGCGATGGGCAGGCGGTCCCAGACCAGGCGGGCGTCGTCGGGCGCCCAGTGGTAGAAGGCCGACCCGGCGGCCGTCCCCAGGAGGCCGAGGAGGAACAGCCGGTAGCCGGCCCAGCCCGGGGCCAGCGCCGGATGGTTCCGATGCGGGCGCAGCCGGTGAAAGCCCCAGAGGGCGACGACGGCGAAACCCAGGTTGGAGAGGACGTCGGCGGCACGCGGAATCCCCATGACGAGGGTATCGTCGGCAAAGGCATGGTAAGCGGCCGGCTGGGCGATGGGGCCGACCAGGACCAGGACGGCGACGAGGGCGAGGGTGATCCAGAGGGGAAGGCGGGCGAGTACGGGATTCATGGCAACTCCTGGGTGGAAGACATCGCCAGCTTGCCAAAGGGTGTCGTCATTCGAAACTCGTTCGCGACAAGTCGCGCCATGTGTGCCAACCAGTATCGAAAAATGATACTTTCCGTCCATGACGGAGACGGCCCGAATCCTCGCCACGCTGAAACGCCTGCTGAGAGCCAGGGGCCTGACCTATCGCGACGTGGGAAGGGCGCTATCCCTGTCGGAACCCAGCGTGAAGCGGATGTTCGCCTCCGGCCGCATCGTGCTGCCGCGCCTGGCGGCCGTTGCCGAACTGGCCGGCTATTCGCTGGCCGAACTGGCCCGCCAGGCCGCGGCCGAGGAGCCGCGCCTGAGCACGCTCACGGCGCGCCAGGAGAAGGAACTGGTCTCCGACGTCCGGCTGTTGCTGGTGACCGTCTGCGCCCTCAACCACTGGACGCTGTCGGACATTCTTTCGGCATACCGGCTGACGGAGGCCGAATGCGTGCAGCGCCTGCTCCGCCTCGACGCCCTGGGGTTGATCGAGCTCGCGCCGGGAAACCGCATCCGCATCCGCGTCGCGCGGGATTTCGCCTGGCTGCCGGGCGGGCCGATCCAGAGCTACTTTCGCCGCGAGGGCCAGGAGGACTTCCTGGCCAGCCCCTTTTCCGACCAGGACGAGGAGATGGCCTTCCTCAGCGCGATGCTGACGCCGGCCGGGGTGGCCGAACTGAGATCGGAAATGGAATCCCTGCGGCGAAAACTCGGCGCCCTGCACGACCAGGCGCTCGACCTTCCCCTGGCGGCCAGGCGCGGCACCGGGCTGCTGCTGGCCATGCGCGAATGGGAACCACCCGGCTTCGCGGCGCTGCGTCGGCGGACCTGATCTACGAGGGCGCCGCGGGCATCCCTAACGACCGCTGCGTCCGCCGGGCAAGGTCAGGCGGCGGACCGGTCTTTGATGACCCGCAGGTCGTCGATCTCGATCCAGACCAGCGTCGGGCCCGGCAGCAACAGGTTGTCCCCGAAGCGCGGCACGACGCGCCGGCGGGTGTAGAAGCGCAGCCCGTCGACCGCCTCGCCGGCCAGGCAGAGGTTGGCGGCGGTGGCGAAGGGGCCGATGACGTCGGCCGTGTAATCGTGGCGCAGCAGCCGGCCGGCATCGTCCAGGTGGAAGACCTGGCGCCGGCTGTGGGTGGGAAAGTCCCCCGGGAAGTCGACGACCAGCCGGCCGTTGCCGGCGCCCGGCAGTGGCGCCGCCTCGGCCACGACGACGCCGGGCTCGGCGAGCAGGAAGGGGAAGGAGAGGTAGTTCCACAGGGCATAGCCGGCGAAGTAGAGCATGTCCAGGGCATCCCAGCGGACCAGCCTGCCCAGGCGGTCGAAGCTGCGGCGGGGGAAATCCCGGTCGGCGAGGGCGTTGCCGCCGGCGTCGCGGATCGTCACCCGGTCCGGTGTCCAGTGTCCGGTCCGGCCGTGGCCGGTGTAGCCGGCCAGTTCCACCCGGCGCCGGTGGGGATGGACGCAGGCGCGCAGGCCGAGCAGGGCGGCACCTTGGCCGTGCATGGCGAAGGCGAGGCCGCCGGAGGAGAGGGCGGCCTCGATGCGATCGACCCGGCGCCAGGCGTCCGGGCCGCCGTGGGCCGCCAGTGCCTGCCCGAGCAGGCGGCCGGGAATCATCGGCGCGGCGCGAAATCCGCCGGCTTCAATACAGGATCGATTGCCAGCGACCGTCCTCGACGATCGCATCATGGACGGCGGTCCATTCGTCGGCCGAGTCCGCCGTTTCGGAGAGGGCCTTTTCGACCCGGGCGAAGATGGTTTCGCTGCCGGCGATGAAAACCCGGGTGCCCGGCTTCTTCAGCATGCTCCAGACCTCGGCGGCGTTGTCGGCGATGCTGCGGTCGAGGGCGATCGGGGCGTCGAAGGCCGGGCGCGGGCTGACGGCCTGGAAGGCCTTGAAGGTGGGCTGGTCGTAGTAGAGGGCCAGGTCCTTGTTCTCGTCGTTCATGTAGAGCATCTCGAGGCCGCTCCTGGCGCCGTGGAACAGGCGCACCCGGCCGCCCCAGCCGCCGCCCTGGCGGTATATCTCGCGGACCAGCCCGCGGAAGGGGGCGATGCCGGTGCCCATGCCGATCATCAGGATGTCGGCATCGCGGTCGTCGGGGACGGCGAAGGGATAGCCGATGGGACCGACGAACTGGATCGCCGCGCCGGGCCGCAGGTCGCAGAGGTAGTTGGAGGCGACGCCGGGATATTCCTGGCCGTTGAAGTCGTCCACATAGTTGCAGCGGCGCACGCAGAGGGCGAACTCGGTGTAGTCGTGTTCGTCGTCCACCTCGGCGATGGAATAGAGGCGCGCGTGGTAGCGATTGCCGAACTGGCCGGGGGCCAGGACGCGGACGCACTGGCCGGTGCGGCCGTCGAAGGAGAGGTCCTGGGTGCGGAAGACCATGTTGCGGACCTCTTCCGGGGAGGCGGTGGGGGTGATGCGGTCGGAGCGGACCAGGGTACCCGTGTAGAGCCGCCCGTCCTCCATTTCATGGCCTGCGATCATGCTGATTCCTCCGCTGATGGTTTTTCCGGTCGCCGCTGCGGCGCGGTCTCCCGCCGCGCCCGACCGGCATTGTAGCGACGGACGCTGGCCGTCGTCATGAAAATGGGTGATGGCCCCACCAACGAAAGTGCAGGCGGCCGGGGGGCCAATCCCGGCACGCGCCGCTTTGCGGCAGGCCAACCGGAACGGCGGGCCGGCGCGCCTTTCCCATATCATCGACCCCCTCGGCAGCCGGCAGTTTGCCGGTTCGCGACCGCCCACCAACCCCGGAGGATTCCATGACCCGTGCCCGCATCGTCGCCGCGGCGGCGGCATTCTGCGCCCTCGGCGCTTACGCCCAGCCCCACGATCACGCCGCCCACCACGCCCCCGACCACGCCATGGCGGCAGGGCACCGGGCGGCGGCACCCGTCGCCCCGGCGCGGCAGGCGGTCGGTTTCCCGAAGGCCCTGCGCGAGCACACGCTGGCCAACATGCGGGACCACCTGCTGGCCCTCCAGGAAATCCAGTCGGCCCTGGCCAGGGCCGACTACGACCGCGCCGCCGACATCGCCGAGCAGAGGCTGGGCATGAGTTCCCTCGGCCTGCACGGGGCCCACGAGGTGGCCCGCTACATGCCGAAGGGGATGCAGGATGCCGGCACCGCCATGCACCGCAGCGCCAGCCGCTTCGCGATCGCGGCCAGGGACGCGGCCGCCACGGGCGACATGAAGCCGCCCCTCGACCTGCTGTCGCAGGTCACGGGCGCCTGCGTGGCCTGCCATTCGGGTTACCGGTTCAAGTGAGGGCCGGAGCAACGGTGGGCCGAGGGCTGCGGTTCGCGCCCCCGTCGCTCCCGAATTCGGGAAAGCCCGCCAGGCGACGACTGCCGTTTATTTTCGTCATGATCTTTTCTTGATTAATCATTTTGCCGGTGCAATACTCCGACGGCATCGCTCGCGCGCCGTCCGAGCAGGAGCCCCGATGCCATTGGCCGCCGCCCGAGGCTGCGGCCGGGCAGGAACCGAGACCCCGTTCCCCAGGGATGACCTTCCCCGACCGCCTTGGCCGCCCCCGGTGCCGGGGTCTCCGCTTCGCCCGCCGGGACGCCGGGCGCCATAGCAGGTCCAGGGAGGTCTCCCATGAGCGTTTTCCTCAAGAGCGGCATCAGCAATGTCCTCGGCACGGCGGCAGCCGACCAGATCCTCGTGGCAAATCCCGAGGATGCCATTGCCGGCGCCATCAATGGCGCGGGCGGCCTGGACGAACTCCGCTTCACCAGCACCATCGGCGAATACCTGCTGCTCGGCGCCAACCTGACCAACGTGGAGTCCGTGGTCATCGGCACGGGCAGCGGCGCCGTGGCGGTCACCACCGGCACGACGGCCGAGGCGGTCGATGCCTCCCTGGTGGGGTACGGCCTGGCGATCACCGGCAACAACGGCGCCAACGAGATCATCGGCACGGCCTTCGCGGACACCATCACCGGGGGCAAGGGGGCCGACGTGCTCTACGGCGGCGAAGGCAACGACAGCTTCATCATCGCCGCGGCCGGCGACCACGTGGACGGGGAGCTCACGGACGGGGAGGACGGCTACGACACCATCGTCTTCACGAGCACCACGGCGGGCGCAAACCTCATCCTGTCGTCCCTGACGGACGTGGAAGCCGCCGTGCTGGGCCCGGCCACGGGCACCACGGCGCTGAACATCTATGCCGACAACCTGCTGAACGGCACCGGCATCGCCCTGACCGGGAATGCGGGAAACAACGTGCTGTCGGGCAGCGGCTGGAACGATGCGCTCACGGGGGGTGGAGGAAACGACACGCTGGTCGGCGGCGCGGGGGATGACCGGTTCTTCATCGGTGCCCTGGCCGAATATGGCGTCAAGGAGTCCCTCGATGGCGGCGTCGGCAACGACACCCTGTTCTTCCAGGGGATCGCCGGCCAGACCCTGGTGCTCAATGCGACGACGTCGGGAATCGACCAGGTCGTGATCCGCAACCCCGGGGCACCCCTGGCCGCCGTGAACCTGGATGCCCACAACGTTCCCGCCAACGAAGGGAACGGCCTCGCCCTGATCGGCAACGACGGACCGAACGTCCTGATCGGCACCGCCGGACGGGACCGCCTGGTGGGCAAGGGCGGCAACGATGTGTTCCTGATATCGGCGGTTTCCCACTTCCCGGAAAACGAAACCATCCTCGGTGGCGACGGACGCGACGAGATCCGCTTTGCGGCCACGACACCCGGGGAAACCCTGGTTCTGGAGGGGCGCTACGTCGACGGCGTCGAAGCCATCGTGATCGGCACGGGAGTGGCGCCGGCCGCCGTGGCGACGGGGACCACGGCCTTGAACGTAAACGCCAGCGAGCAGTCGCAAGATATCGCCTACCTGGGCAACGCCGGCCCGAACAACATCCAGGATGGCGCCGGAAACGGCCTGCTCGACGGCGGCGCCGGCAACGACACCTTGAAGGGCGGCGAGGGCAACGACACGCTGGTCGGTGGCGCGGGCAGCGACTCGCTCGACGGCGGCACCGGCACGGGCCTGCTCGACGGCGGCGCCGGCAACGACACCCTGAAGGGAGGGGAAGGAAACGACACCCTGATCGGCGGGGCGGACAGCGACTCGCTGGACGGCGGCAACGGTACCGGCCTGCTCGACGGCGGCGCCGGCAACGATACGATTCAGGGCGGCGACGGCGACGACACGCTGGTCGGCGGGGCGGGCAACGACTTCCTCTTCGGAGGGACCGGTTCGAACGTCTATCTCTACAGGGATGCCGCCGAGGGAGGCGCAGGCGAAGTGGCCGCGACCCATCCCGCGGGGACCAACCTGCTGCGCTTCGTGGGGGCCTCCGGCACGCTGCTGGTGCCGACCCAGGGCGAATCGGAGAACTTCCAGAGCATCGAGCTGGTCGGTGCCACCGCCACGTCGCCTATCGGCGTCAATGCGGCCCTGTGGACCGTGGGGGTGGCCATCACCGGCAACGGGGGGGCCAACGCGATCACCGGGACCGCCGGGAACGACACGATCACGGGGGGCGCGGGGGCGGACAACCTGGCCGGCGGCCCGGGCAACGACCGGTTCGTCGTCGCCTCTCCAGCCGATTTCGCGGGCGACGTTTATGCCGGAGGGATTGGCGCGGACAGCGTGCGCCTCGGCACGGCCGGCCTCTACCTCTTCGCGGCCTCGACGACCGGCATCGAGGTGATCGACTGGTCGAACCCGGCAGACACGGCAGCGGGCGCCGGCGTCAGTGGGGCGGCCCTGGGCACGGCCGTCAAGATCTTCGGCACGGCCGGCGCCAACGTGCTGACCGGCGGTGCCGGCAACGACACGATCGTCGGCGGCAATGGCATCGACACGATGTCCGGCGGCGCCGGCAACGATACCTTCCTCATCGTCCCCTCGGGTTTCACGGCGGAGGACGACGGTTTCGGCAATATCACGGTCTTTCTCTCGGGAGATGGCGTGAACCTCGGGGCCCTGGACCTGGTGAACGGGGGGGCCGGCTTCGACACCCTCGTGTTCGACACCACCACCCTCGGCCTGCCCGCCGGCGTCCAGGGCCTGAACCTCTTCAGCCTGCCGGCAGCGTCGGCCGCCAACGGGGGTTTCGAAGCCGTGGCCCTGGCCGGCAGCGACAACATCGGCGTCTGGGCGGCGGACTACGCGACGGCGCTGGTGATCACCGGCAACGAAGGCGACAACCACATCGTCGGCACGGCCGGCAACGACACGATCAACGGTGGTGGCGGCAACGATGTTTTCAACGTCAAGGGCGCGAGGACCGCCGGCCTCGACGCCTTCGACGGCGGCGACGGATACGACTACATCGGCTACTACCCGACCGAAGACGGCGAAACCCTGGCCCCGGCCGGATTGAGCGGCGTCGAAACGATCTCCATGAGCGATTCGCCGTATGCGGAAGGCGCGGCGGTGGCGGCAAATTTCAGCGCCGCTGCCTCCACCAACGCCATGTTCATTTTCGGCAACGCCGCCGACAACGCGTTGAACGGCAGCCGTTTCGACGACACGATCGACGGCAAGGGCGGCAATGACAGCCTGATCGGCGGCGCCGGCAAGGACCTGCTGGAAGGTGGGTCCGGAGACGACGTGCTGGCCGGGGGCAGCGGCAACGACACGCTGGATGGCGGCGCCGGCAACGACGTCCTGGTCGGCAATGCCGGCGACGACGTGTTCCTCGACATGCAGACGACGGACGTCGCCATCGGCGGGCGGGGCACCGACGTGCTGCGGTTCACCGGAGCCGGACTGACCCTCAACCTGCCCGACTTCGCAATCACCTCGATCGAGGGCGTCGATATCACCGGCAGCGGCGACAACACGCTCTGGGGCCTCGACCTTGGCTCCATCGACCTGCTCGGCGGGCCGGCGCCGCTGACATGGACCGTGGACGGCGATGCCGGCGACCGCGTCCAGATCGCGAGCGACGAAAGCGTGATGCCGAGCGCCAGCGACGGTTACACCCTGTACGTGGGGACGCACTCGACGGTACGGATCGACCAGGACATCATCATTTTTCATCTGGTCGCGGGATCTGACGAGAACGAGGTCCTGACGGGCGGCGCAGGCAACGACTACATTTGGGGAGGCGGTGGCGTCGACACGCTGGTTGCCGGCGCCGGCAACGACACGCTGTCCGGCGGGGCGGGAAACGACGTCTTCCGTCTCGCGGCGCAAACGGCCTATCCGTCGTCGAGCCCGGACACGATCGAAAACTTCTCGTCCGGGATCGACCGCATCGAGCTCGCCGCGCTCAGTTTCGGCCCCCTTCCTCCCGGGGGCGACGTCGATGCCCATTTCAACAGCAGTCCGGGCGCCGTATTCACGAGCGTCTCCGACTACTTCGTCTACGACACGACGACCGGGGAACTCTATTACTCGCCCGTCGGCAGCGCCGTGGCGCCGGCCCTGATCGCGACCTTGACCGGCCATCCGACCTTGCTGGCGAGCGACATCAGCATGGTGTGAGGGCTGGGCGGCCGGCGGCGGATCAGCCGCCGGTTGCCCCGACGACGGTCAGGACCAGGGGCGTGGTCAGGGAGGACAGGGCGGTGGACAGCACCAGGCTGGCCGCCACCGGCCCCTGGAGGACGTTGAACTGGCGCGCCATCAGGTAGACGTTGGCGCCCACGGCCAGGGAGCCGAGCATGACGACCACCTGGGTCTCGAGCAACGGCAGGCCGAGGCCGCGAGCCAGCAGCCAGACGACGAAGGGCTGCAGGGCGAGCTTCAGGGCGCAGATGGTGGCGCTGATCTTCCAGTCGGCGGCGATGCCGTACTCGGCCAGGCCCATGCCCAGGACGATCAGGGCCAGCGGCGCGGCGGCCTGGGCCAGGAGCCGCAGCGGCTCGTCGAGCAGCCCCGGGATGGGCAGGCCGGTGAGGCCGAACACCGTGCCGGACAGGATGGAGGCGACGATGGGATTGGTCAGCACGCCCTTCGCCGTGCGCGCGAAGCCGTGCAGGTTGGGGGTGCCGTGGCGGGCCCACTCGACGGAGACGGTGACCAGGGTCCAGAGGGTCAGGGAATTGAAGACCAGGACCATCGCGACGGCGGGCAGTGCCTGGTCGCCGAGGGTGGTCTTGGCCAGGGGCACGCCGAGCAGCACGTTGTTGGAGAACACGCCGCCGAGGGCGAACACGGACTGGGCCACCCCGTCCAGCCGGAACAGCAGGTGGCCGATGAAGCGGCCGGCGACGAAGACCAGCAGGCAGGAGCCGAAGAAGGCGGCGAGCAGGCGCGCGTCCACGGGCGGCAGCTTCGAGAAGTCGCTCATCATGCGGAAGAGCAGGGCCGGCAGCGCGAAGGCGAAGACGAAGCGGTTCAGGGCTTCGGCCATGGCCCGGTCGCCGTGGCCCCAGCGCATGAGGCCGTAGCCGGCGAAGACCAGCACGAAGAGCGGCGCCGCCAGGGCGGCGAGGTGGGCGAAGGTGTCCAAGGGGGCTTGTCCGGTCAGCCGTAAAGGCGCTGCAACGTGAAAAGGCATTTCAACGCAGAGGACGCAGAGGACACGGAGGAAGATCCGAGACCTGCGGAACTTCGTGCGCGTGCCCGTCGGGGGATTGCTGCGCGATACCCAGGTCGGCGATGTCGTGCCTTTCTCTGTGTCCTCTGCGTCCTCCGTGGTGAAAACCGGGCCTTCAATACCGCCCCGCCGTCTCGAGAATGGCCATGGTGACGCGGGAGACGCAGACCAGGCGGCCGGCTTCGTCGGTGATGCGCACCTCCCAGACATGGGAACTGCGGCCCAGGTGCAGGGGCCGGGCGATGCCGTAGACATGGCCGTCGCGGGCCGCCCGGACGTGGTTGGCGTTGATCTCCTGGCCGACCACGTGATAGCGGTTGCGATCGACGACGAAGTAGGCGCCCCAGGAGGCCAGGGTCTCGGCAAGCACCATGGAGGCGCCGCCGTGCAGCACGCCGGCCGGCTGGCGCGTGCGCCGATCCACCGGCATGCGGGCCTTGAGGTAGTCGTCGCCGGCCTCCAGCAGTTCGATGCCGATGTGGCCGTTGATGCATTCGAGGCCGCGGGCGTTGGCGGCGTCGATGGGAACTTCGTCGAACCAGATCTTCATGGGCGGGGGAGATGAGTTGGAAGGCTGTTCCACCACAGAGGACGCAGAGGACACGGAGGAAATCGTCCCGGAGGCAGGGCAGGCGACTCCAACGCGCTTTCCCCCACGGAATCGCTTCCGATTCGTCTTTTCCTCTGCGTCCTCTGCGTCCTCTGCGGTGAAAATGGGATATTCGAGGGGCCCTTCACTCCGGCGCGCCACCGCCGAGGGCCTTGTAGAGCTGGGCCGAGTTGGCCAGCCAGGCGCGGTGCACCTGGAGGCTGGCCTGGCGGGCGGAGTACTGTCCGCGCTGGGCGTCGAGCACTTCCAGGTAGCTGGAGATGCCGGCCTTGTAGCGGGCCTCGGCAATGCGCAGGGCACCGTCCTGTGCCTTCTCGGCCGCTTGCTGGGCCTTGAGCTGCTCGGCCAGGCGGTCGCGGGCGGAGAGCAGGTCGGCCACTTCGCGGAAGGCCTGCTGGAGGGTCTTCTCGTAGTCGGCGACGGCGACCACCTTGCGCGCCTCGGCGATGTCGGCATTGGCGGCCACGCGCCCGGCATCGAAGAGGGGAAAGCGCAGCGCCGGCTGGAAGCTCCAGGCCTCGGAGCCGGCGTCGAACAACCCGGCCAGGGCCTTGCTTGCCGTGCCGAAGGCGGCCGTGAGGAGGATGCGCGGCAGGAAGGCGGCCCGGGCGGCCCCGATGTTCGCGTTGGCGGCGATCAGGCGCTGTTCGGCGGCAAGGACGTCGGGACGGCGCAGCAGGACTTCCGAGGGCAGGTCGGCGATCAGGTCCGGGGCGATGCCCTGGCCGGCCAGGCTGCGGCCGTCGGGCAGGTCCAGGGGGACGCCCCCGACCAGCAGGGTCAGGGCATTGGCGGCGGCGGCGCGCTGCCGCTCGAGGGCCGCCAGGTCGGCCCGGGCGAGCTCGTGGGCGGCATCGGCCTGCATGACGTCCAGGTCGCCGGCAAGGCCGACGTCGCGCCGCTTGGCGACCAGGTCCCGCGACTGGCGGCGGCTCTTCACGGTGTCGGTGGCGATGGCGGCCCGTTCCTCGGCTTCGAGCAGGGCGAGGTAGGCGCCGGCCACGTCCGAGATCAGCGTCAGGCGAAAGGCGCGGCGGGCCTCCTCCGTGGCCAGGTAGCTGGCCAGGGCCGCATCGTTGAGGCTGCGCACGCGGCCCCAGAAGTCCAGCTCGAAGCTGAGCATGGACAGGTTGGCGTCGTAGCGCTGGCTGGTCAGGCGGCGGCCGGTGGCGCTGAGGTCGGCCGGCGTGCGGGCGGCATTGCGGCCGGCCGCGAGATCGATGCTGGGCAGCCGGTCGGCGCGGGCAACGCCGTACTGGGCCCGGGCTTCCTCGACCCGGGCGGTGGCAATGCGCAGGTCGCGGTTGTGTTCGAGGGCGGCGGCGACCAGCTGGCGCAGGCGCGGGTCGGGGAAGAAGGTCCGCCAGTCCAGGTTCTCGGCCCGGCGGGTGCCGCCGGCATCGACGCCGGCCGGCCACGCGCCCGCCACCGGCGGCTCCGGCCGCTGGTAGTCCGGGGCGAGGGAACAGGCGGCAACGGAGAACGCCAGGGCAAGTCCGCCGCAAAGACGCAAGGGCGCGAAGGAGCGCAAAGGCCTTCGGGTCCGGTACCCGGCCTCAGGGCTCCCGGGGCGACGGTTGCACCCCGGCGCCATGGTGTCGGAGGACGAACCGGCAGGGTCGACGGCGGAACAGGTCATGCCTTGCATTTCTTCGCGCCTCTTTGCGTCTTTGCGCCTTTGCGTTGGAGCCTTGGTCCGCTCATTCATGGTCGGCCTCCGGTGCCGGCTTGCCGGGGAAGATGCGCCGCACGACGACGAAGAAGACCGGGACCAGGAAGATGGCCAGCAGGGTGGCGGCGATCATGCCGCCCATGACGCCGGTGCCGATGGCATGCCGGCTCTGGGCGCCGGCGCCGCTGGAGATGGCCAGCGGCATGACGCCGAGGATGAAGGCCAGGGAGGTCATCAGGATGGGCCGGAAGCGCAGGCGGCAGGCCTCCAGGGTGGCGTCGACGATGCCCATGCCCTTCTCGTTGAGGACGCGGGCGAACTCGATGATCAGGATGGCGTTCTTGCTCGACAGGCCGATGATGGCGATCAGGCCGACCTTGAAGAAGACGTCGTTGGGCAGGCCGCGCAGGGTGACGGCGAGGACGGCGCCGAAGATGCCCAGGGGGACCACCAGGATCACCGAGAAGGGGATGGACCAGCTTTCGTAGAGGGCGGCCAGGGCGAGGAAGACGACCACCAGGGAGATGGCGAAGAGCAGCGGCGCCTGGCTGCCGGAGAGCTTTTCCTCGAAGGAGGTGCCCGACCATTCGAAGCCGAAACCCTGGGGCAGTTTGGCGGCCACGTCCTCCATGGCGGCCATGGCCTCGCCGGTGCTGCGGCCGGGCGCCGGCGTGCCGGAGAGCTTCATGGACGGCAGGCCGTTGTAGCGGTCGAGCTTGGGCAGGCCGACGATCCATTTGGCATTGGCGACCTCGCCCAGGGGCACCATGTCGCCGCGGGCGTTGCGGATCGGCAGCCGGAGGATCTGTTCGGGCGTCCGTCGCAGGTCGGCGTCGGCCTGCATCTGGACGCGCAGGATGCGGCCCTGGCGGACGAAGTCGTTCACGTAGGCGACGCCGAGCACGTACTGCAGGGTTTCGTTGAAGTCCGCCATGTTGATGCCCAGGGCCTGGGCCTTGAGGGGATCGACCTCCAGCATCAGCTGGGGCCCGGGCTCCTGGCCCTCGGGCCGGACGCCGGCCAGGGACGCGTTCTTGCCGGCTATGCCGAGGGCCATGTTGCGCGCCTCGGTGAGCTTGTCCCGGCCCTGGCCCGAGCGGTCCTGGAGCCGGAAGTCGAAGCCGCCGATGGCGCCGAGTTCCGGGATGGGCGGCACATTGACCGCGAAGAACATGGCCTGCTTGATCTTCGACAGGGTCATGTTGGCGCGGCGGATCACCGAGGTGGCGGAAGTCTCCGGCGTCTTGCGCTCGTCCCAGTCCTTGAGGCGGACGAAGGTGAGGGCGGCGTTCTGGCCGCGGCCGAAGAAGGAGAAGCCGACGACGCCGATGACGTGTTCGACCTCGGGCTGGGCGAGGAAATAGCTCTCCACCTGGGAGAGGACCTCGACGGTGCGCTCCTGGGTGGCGCCGGGCGGCAGTTGCACGACGCTGATGAAGTAGCCCTGGTCCTCCTCGGGCAGGAAGCTGCCCGGCAGCTTGGCGAACAGCATGCCGGCCGCGGCAATGACTGCCGCATAGACGAGCAGCCAGCGCAGGGGGCGCCTCAGCACGCGCTCGACACCATTGCGGTAGCCGCGGACGGTGCGGCCGAACAACCGGTTGAACGCGCCGAAGAAGCCCTTGTCGGGCAGGGTCTGGCCGGGCTCGTGCTTGAGGAGCGTGGCGCACATGGCCGGCGTCAGGGTCAGGGCCATGAGGGCCGAGAAGACCATGGTGAGCACCAGGGTCACGGCGAACTGGCGGTAGATGGCACCCACCGAGCCGCCGAAGAAGGCCATGGGGACGAAGACCGCCGAGAGCACCAGGGTGATGCCGATGATGGCGCCGAAGATCTGGTCCATGGCCTTGCGGGTGGCTTCCCGCGGCGGCAGGCCCTCCTCGCTCATGATCCGCTCGACGTTCTCGACCACGACAATGGCATCGTCGACGACGATGCCGATGGCCAGCACCATGGCGAACAGGGTCAGCACGTTCACCGAGTAGCCGAGGACGTAGAGGCCGGTGAGGGCGCCGACCAGGGCGACGGGCACGACGACGGCGGGGATCAGGGTGGCGCGCAGGTTCTCCAGGAAGAGGTACATGACCATGAACACCAGGAGCATGGCCTCGACGAGGGTGATCAGCACCTCGGTGATGGAGATCTCGACGAAGCGCGAGGTGTCGTAGGGGATCTCCCAGGCGATGCCCTGGGGAAAGTACTTGGCCAGTTCGCCCATCCGGGCCTTGACGGCCTTGGCCACTTCGAGGGCATTGCCGTCCGGGGCCACGCGCACGGCGATGGCGGCGTTGGGCTGCCCGTCGATGCGGGCATAGATGTTGTAGTCCTGGGCGCCCAGCTCCACCCGGGCGACGTCCTTGAGCTTCACGGTCGAGCCGTCGGCCTGGGCGCGGACGATGATCTCGCCGAATTCGGCGGGCGTGGTCAGGCGGCCCCGGGTGACGATGACGGCGTTGATCTGCTGGCCGGGAGCGGCGGGGGCCTGGCCCAGTTCGCCGGTGGCGAGTTGGACGTTCTGGGCCCGCACGGCCTTCATGACGTCGGCGGGGGAGAGGTTGAAGGCGTGGAGCTTCTCCGGCTGAAGCCAGAGGCGCATCGAGTATTCGGTGCCGAAGAGGATGGCCTCGCCGACGCCCTTGACGCGGCGCACCTGCTCCAGCACGTTGGCGGCGGCGTAACTGCCGAGGGCGACGTTGTTGAGGCTCTTGTCGGGGGAATAGAGGGAGATGAACAGCAGGTAGTTGCGCTGGGGCTTGGTGACCGGGATGCCCAGGCGGCGTACGTCGTCGGGCAGGCGGGCCTCGATGCGCTTCATGCGGTTCTGGGCTTCGACCGAGGCGATATCCACGTTGGTGCCGGCTTCGAAGGTCAGGGTCAGGGTGCCGACGCCGAGTTCGGAGGAGGCGTCCATGTAGAGCAGGCGCTCGATGCCGTTCATCTCCTGCTCGATCAGGGAGGTGACCGTGTCCTCGATGACCTGGGCCGAGGCGCCGGGGTAGGTGATGTTGAAGGCGATGGCCGGCGGCGCCACCTGGGGATATTGGGCCACGGGCAGCTTCTTCAGGGCAAGGCTGCCGGCGAGGAGGATCACCAGGGCGATCACCCAGGCGAAGACGGGCCGGTCGATGAAGAACTTGGCGAGCACGGCTCAGTCCTTGCGGCCGGCGCCGGCACCGTGGGTGGCGAGCCCGTCCATGCCGCTCATGCCCTGCATGCCGGACATTCCGGACATGCCGGACATCCCGGTCATCCCTTCCATGCCGACGGGGGGCGCGATGCCGGGTTTGGCGGGGGGCGCGCCGGGCAGGATCGGCCCTTTCGGGTTCCAGGGCACGGGCTTGACCGGGGTGCCCGGTCGCGCCTTCTGCAGGCCGTTCACGATGACCTGGTCGCCCTCCTTGAGGCCCTCGGCGATGATCCAGTCGGTGCCGGACATGCCGCCGGTCTTGACGGGGCGCACCGTGGCCTTGCCCTCGCCGTCGACGACCATCACCGACTGGCCCTGGGGCCCGGTTTGCACGGCCCTCTGGGGCAGGCGGATGGCGTTCTCCGCCTCGGCCTGGGGAAAACGGATGCGGACGAACATGCCCGGCAGGAGTTCCCGCTTCGGGTTGGGAACCTCGGCGCGCAACTGGATGCTGCCGGTGCCCGGGTCCACGGCCAGGTCCGTGAATAGCAGCCGCCCCGGGTGGGGATGCACGCTGCCGTCCTCGAGGACCACCTGGACGTTCTTTTCCTCCGACTTCTTCAGGCGGCCGGCCCGGATGGCCGCCTGCAGGCGGAACAGGTCGGCATTGGACTGGGTGAAGTTGGCGTAGATGGGATCCACCTGTTCGATGGTGGCGAGGTGGGTGGCTTCGCCGCGGCCGACCAGAGCGCCCTCGGTGACCATGGCGCGACCGATGCGGCCCGGGATGGGGGCCAGGACGGAGGCGTTCTCCAGGTCCAGTTCGGCCTTGGCCAGGGCGGCCTCGGCCTGCTTCAGCCTGGCGGCGGCCAGGTCGTATTCCTGCTGGCTGACGGCCTTCACTTCGAGGAGGGGCTTGTAGCGTTCCAGGGTCTGGCGGGCGACGGCCACGTCGGCCCGGGAAGAGTCGGCAGCGGTACGGTAGGTGCGCGCATCGAGCTGGAACAGGGGCGTGCCGGCCTTCACCTCGCTGCCCTCGGCGAACAGGCGCCGCTCGACGATGCCTTCGACGCGAGCCCTCACTTGCGCCGTACGCACGGCTTGCAAACGACCTGGCAGTTCCTGGGTGAGGAGGGCGGCGGCGCGGGAGACGGTGACCACGTCCACCTCCGGAGGAGGCGGAGCCCCGGCGCCGGGGCCGGGTGGACCCTTCTTTTCGCCGTCCCCGCAGGCGGCAAGGGTCAGCGAGAGGGCCAGGATCACGGCGAGGGAGGCAGGGCGGGGGATCATGGGACGGTTCCTTCTGGGGCGTAGGCGCGCAGGAATGTATCGACGATATGGCCGATGCGGCCTTCTTCTTCGGATTCGGTGAGGAGCGGGGCGCCGCACATGCGGGCGGTGCGCTCCAGGCCCATCAGCATGCCGACCAGCATCTCGGCGGCAAAGGCCGGGTCGTCGCGACGCAAGCGGCCGGCTTCCATGGCGCGCTGGAGGGTGGCGGCGAGTCGGCGGCGGGTTTCCAGGGGCCCCTTGTCGTAGAAGGCCCGGGCGAGGGCGGGAAAACGCGCCCCTTCGGCGACCAGCACACGAAACATCGCGATGCCTTCGTCGCTCAGCAACTTCTGGCGGAAAGCGCGGGAGAAACGAAGCAGGCACTCACCTACATTTCCTGTCTCGGCCTCCAGGGAAACGACGATGCGGTCCGAGGCCAGGCGGGCGACTTCGCTGAACAGGTCATCCTTGCTGGCGAAGTGATTGTAGAGGGTCTGCTTGGCGACCCCGGCCCGGGCGGCGATGCGGTCCACGCTGGCCCGGTAGCCCTCCTCCAGGAAGGCTTCGCGGGCCGCCTCGATCAGGCGGCGCCGGCTATCGACGAAGACGCTTTCGGCGGGATGCGCCACCTGACCCCCTGGCCTGGACTGGACTGGACTGGACTGTGCAGTCTAATGGCGGACGGGGGCCAATGCAATGGGGGAGTGTTTCAGTCGGCTTCTTCGCGCAGTTCCGGGCTGTTCATGCGGGCCCGGCGGAGGGCGTCCAGAGCTTCGTCGAAACGGTAGTCGGCGATGGCATCGAGGATTTGCCCGGCGGCCGGGCCGAGGGCGGCCCGCAAGGGGCCGGCTGCCTCACGCAACAGGGTGGCGGCACGGAAGTCGTCGGTGATCAGCAGGTCCTCGAGGCGATCGAGGAGGGCCCGGGCGGCCGGCCAGTCGATCGGGGAGTCGGCTTCTCCGGCGCCGTGAGAGGGGCCCTCCATTGGGCCGTCGGATTCCCCGTCCATGACGGTCTGCTCCTCGACCAGGGGCAGGTCGAGCCAGAAGGTGCTGCCCTGGCCGGGAACGCTGCGGACACCGACCCGGCCTCCCATCAGGTGCGCCAACTGGCGGGAAAGGGCAAGGCCGAGGCCGCTGCCGCCGTGGGCTCGTGTGGTGGACCCGTCGGCCTGTTCGAAGGGCCGGAACAGGCGGGCCAGGGTGTCGGGGGGTATGCCGATACCGGTGTCCTCGACCTCGATGCGCAGCCTCGGCAATGGCCCGCTGGCCGTGTCCCTGAGGGCGCGAATGACGATCCCGCCTTGTCGGGTGAACTTGACGGCATTACCGGCCAGATGGGAGAGGGCCTGGCGCAGGCGGGCCGCGTCGCCGCGCAGGGAACGCGTGAATGAAGGATCGACGTCGGCGGTGACGGCGAGGTTCTTGGAGCGTGCTTCCGCGTCGAGCTCGCCAATCACCGAATCGACGATGTCTCGCAGGTCGAAGGCGGCGGTTTCCAGGCGCAGGTCGCCGGCATCGAGGCGGGCCAGGTCGAGCAGGTCGCCGATCAGGGAATTGAGTTGCTGGCCGGAGGCGCTGATCTGGGCGAGGAACTCCTTTTCGTCCGGGTCCTTGGCGTCCTGGAGGAGCAGATGGGTCATGCCGATCACGCTGTTCAGGGGCGTGCGCAGTTCATGGCTCATGTTGGCGAGGAACATGCTCTTGGCGCGGGCGGCGGTTTCGGCGGCGTCCCGGGCATGGGCCAGCTGGTCGTTGGTGGCCTGGAGCTGGTGGTGTGCCGTATCGAGGGCCTCGATGTGGTGCACCAGGTCCAGCCAGCGCCGGCGCAGCTGTTCCAGGAGCCACCAACCAGCACCGACGACGACGAGGAATACGAGAACGTGGGTCAGGGCATCCTGGCGGCCCGGCGCCTCGGCGGCGGCCATGATGGGTGCGTAGGGGACGGAGACGCTGATTCCGCCGCGGACGTCGCCGACCTTGTAGCCCTGCTTCTCGTGGCAGGTCATGCACGGCTTGGCGACGCGCAGCGGTGCCATGTAACGCAGAAACTGTTCCCCACCCTCGCCGGTGACGACCTCCACTTTTTCCTTCTGGCCTTTCTCGAATCCTTCCAGGGCCGTGCGCTCCCAGGGATCGGGGGTGTTCTTGGGACGGATGGGATTCAGGCTGGTGATGTGGAAGACGGTGCCGCCGGTCTTCTCGGCCATCTCGGCAATCAGCCGCGTCATGTAGGCGGGATTGATCATCGTCAGCCGGGTGCCGTCGGTGGTGGTGATGTCCCGGCGCGGATGCTCGAGATAGGGGTTGGGCGGCGCCTTGGGCGAAACGGGGACGTAAACGCCGCCGTGCTCGGCGTTCCATGCCCGCGCCAGGACGATCATCCGGAACATGTTGCGGGCGCCCTCGGTGGCCACGTCCTGGGTGTGGCGGCGGAGGTCCTCGACGTGGGAGACCAGCGAAAAGCCGACCGCGATCGCCCAGCCGGCCAAGGGAATCAGCCACCAGGCTCTCTGGCGCAGAAAGAGGGGCGTGTCGTTGTCGGAGGCGGACATGCGTCCTCCAGAGATCGGAGAGTGGCCCAAGGATAACGCGCCGCGGGGTGGTACGGATTGACCGAGGATAGGCTGGAAATGCAGGGCGAAAAAAAGGCAGCCGGTTCGGCTGCCTTTTACCCTTCCCTTGCGGGATCTCAGTGGCCCTTCCGGCGCAACTTCTGGATCGCTGCAAGCTGGGCGACGGCTTCGGCCAGTTCGGCCTGGGCGCGGGCGTAGTCCAGCTCGGCACTGCGATTGGACATCAGTTCCTCGGCGCGCCGCTTGGCGTCCATGGCCTTGGCCTCGTCGAGATCCTTGCCGCGGATGGCGGTGTCGGCCAGGACGGTGACCAGGCCGGGCTGGACTTCGAGGATGCCGCCGGCGACGAAGATCAACTCCTCCTGCTCCTGGTTGAGGAGCTTGAGGCGCACGGCGCCGGGCTTGATGCGGGTCATGAGCGGCATGTGGCCGGGCAGGATGCCCAGTTCGCCGACTTCGCCCGGAAGGACGACGAATTCCGCCAGCCCGGAGAAGATGGACTCCTCGGCGCTGACTACGTCTACGTGTACGGACAATGCCATGTTCAACCTCGTGATGTTCAATGAGCGGGACGCGGTGTCCGGCAGGACGGAAGGAAGTTCGGTCTCCGTTCCCACCGGTCACCCCCAACGCATCACTGCAGGGTCTTCGCCTTCTCGAAGGCTTCCTCGATGCCGCCGACCATGTAGAACGCCTGCTCGGGCAACTGGTCGCACTCGCCTTCGACGATCATGCGGAAGCCCTTGATGGTGTCCTTCAGGGTCACGTACTTGCCGGGGCTGCCGGTGAAAACTTCGGCCACGGAGAAGGGCTGGGACAGGAAGCGCTGGATCTTCCGCGCCCGGGAGACGGAGAGCTTGTCCTCGGGGGCGAGTTCGTCCATGCCCAGAATGGCGATGATGTCGCGCAGTTCCTTGTAGCGCTGCAGCACGGCCTGCACCTTGCGGGTGGTCGAGTAGTGCTCCTCGCCGATGACGTTCGGGTCCACCTGGCGGGAGGTGGAGTCGAGCGGATCCACGGCGGGGTAGATGCCGAGGGAGGCGATGTCCCGGGACAGCACGACGGTGGCGTCCAGGTGGCCGAAGGTCGTCGCGGGCGACGGGTCGGTCAGGTCGTCCGCGGGCACATACACGGCCTGGATGGAGGTGATGGAGCCGACGCGGGTGGAGGTGATGCGCTCCTGCAGGCGGCCCATTTCCTCGGCCAGGGTGGGCTGGTAGCCCACGGCGGAAGGCATCCGGCCGAGCAGGGCGGACACTTCGGTACCGGCCAGGGTGTAGCGGTAGATGTTGTCCACGAAGAACAGGATGTCCCGGCCTTCGTCACGGAAGGCTTCGGCCATGGTCAGGCCGGTCAGCGCCACGCGCAGACGGTTGCCCGGGGGCTCGTTCATCTGGCCGAACACCATCGCCACCTTGTCGAGAACGTTGGAGTCCTTCATCTCGTGGTAGAAGTCGTTGCCCTCGCGGGTACGCTCGCCCACGCCGGCGAACACCGACAGGCCCGAGTGCTGCTTGGCGATGTTGTTGATGAGCTCCATCATGTTCACGGTCTTGCCCACGCCGGCGCCGCCGAAGAGGCCGACCTTGCCGCCCTTGGCGAAGGGGCAGATCAGGTCGATCACCTTGATGCCGGTTTCCAGCAGTTCGGTGGCGGGGGACAGTTCGTCGAACTTGGGGGCCTTCTGGTGGATGCCGCGGGTCTGGCCGCCGGCGATGGGGCCGGCTTCGTCGATGGGACGCCCGAGGACGTCCATGATCCGGCCCAGGGTGCCGTGGCCGACCGGCACCGAGATGCCGGCGCCGGTGTTCTTGACGCTCATGCCGCGGCGCAGGCCGTCGGAGGAGCCCATGGCGATGGTCCGAACCACGCCGTCGCCCAGCTGCTGCTGGACTTCGAAGGTCAGGCCGGCCTCGGCGTTGCCGACGTTGGGGTCATCCAGGGTCAGGGCGTAGTAAACCTTGGGCATCTTGTCGCGGGGGAACTGGATGTCCACCACGGCGCCGATGCACTGAACGATGTTTCCGTTGCTCATGGTCATTTCCTCAATGCAATAAATTCGTTACTTGGCCAGGGGCGTCAGACTGCCGCCGCGCCGCCGACGATCTCGGAGATTTCCTTGGTGATCGCCGCCTGGCGGGCCTTGTTGTAGACCAGCTGCAATTCCTTGATGACGTTGCCGGCATTGTCGGTCGCCGACTTCATCGCCACCATGCGCGCGGATTGCTCGGAGGCCATGTTCTCGGCCACCGCCTGGTAGATCAGCGCCTCGACGTAGCGGACGAGGAGGTCCTCGATCACCACCTTGGCCTCCGGCTCGTACAGGTAGTCCCAGGTGCTGTCGGGGGTTCCCAGGCGCTCGCCGGTGAGGGGCAGCAGCTGCTCGATGCGCGGCTCCTGCTTCATGGTGTTGACGAAGGTCGTGTAGGCCACGTACACCGCATCCACCTCGTTCTTCTCGAAGGCGTCGATCATGACCTTCATCGGCCCGATCAGCTTCTCGAGGTGGGGGGTGTCGCCCAGGTGGACGACGTTGGACACGACCTTGGCCCCCATGCGCTGCATGAAGCCCAGGCCCTTGTTGCCGATGCAGGTCACGCGGAGGTCGGTGACGCCATCCCGTTCCCACTGGCGCATCTGGTTCAGCGCCATGCGCAGCACGTTGGTATTCAGGCCGCCGCAGAGGCCCTTGTCCGTCGTGACCACGATCAGGCCCACGCGCTTCGCGTCGGCCCGCTTCTCGAGGAAGGGGTGACGGAATTCGGTGTTGTTGGCCTGGGAGAGGTTGGCCGCCAATTGGCGGATCTTCTCCGAGTAGGGGCGGGCGGCCCGCATCCGTTCCTGCGCCTTGCGCATTTTGGATGCGGCCACCATCTCCATGGCCTTGGTGATCTTCCGGGTGTTCTGGACCGACTTGATCTTGGTCCGAATCTCTTTGCCGCCTGCCATGGCGTTTCTCCTAGCGCGCCCGCGACGGGCGGCCGCGAGCGGGCGCCCGCCCCCCCGTGGGGGGCAGCGAACTATTGTGAGCGTGGGGGGCCATGGCGTCAGGCCCAGTTCTTCTTGAACTCGGCCACCGCGGCGTTCAGCACGGCCTCGGCGTCCTTGTCCAGGTCCTTGGTGGTCTCGATCTTGGTCATCAGCTCGCCATGCTTCTGCCGCATGTACTGGTGCAGGGCGGATTCGAAGGCCAGGATCTTGTTGTTGTCGATGTCGTCCAGGTAGCCGCCGTTGACCGCGAACAGGGAAACGCCCATCTCGGCGACCGAGAGCGGCGAGTACTGCGCCTGCTTCATCAGTTCCGTGACGCGGCGGCCGCGCTCGAGCTGCTTGCGGGTGGCATCGTCCAGGTCGGAGGCGAACTGGGCGAAAGCAGCCAGTTCCCGATACTGGGCGAGGGCGAGACGGACACCGCCGCCGAGCTTCTTGACGACCTTGGTCTGGGCGGCGCCACCGACCCGCGACACCGAGATGCCGGCGTTGATGGCGGGACGGATGCCGGCGTTGAACAGGTCGGTCTCGAGGAAGATCTGGCCGTCGGTAATGGAGATGACGTTGGTCGGCACGAAGGCGGACACGTCGCCGGCGGCGGTCTCGATGACCGGCAGGGCGGTCAGCGAACCGGTCTTGCCCTTGACGGCGCCGTTGGTGAACTTCTCGACGTACTCCTCGTTCACCCGGGCGGCACGCTCGAGCAGGCGGGAGTGGATGTAGAAGACGTCACCGGGATAGGCTTCGCGGCCGGGCGGACGACGCAGCAGCAGGGAGATCTGGCGGTAGGCCCAGGCCTGCTTGGTCAGGTCGTCATAAATGATCAGGGCGTCCTGGCCGCGGTCGCGGAAGTACTCGCCCATGGTGCAGCCGGAGTAGGGGGCGATGAACTGCATGGCGGCGGACTCGGAGGCGGTGGCGGCAACGACGATGGTGTAGGCCATCGCGCCGTTCTCCTCAAGCTTGCGCACCACGTTGGCGACGGTCGAGGCCTTCTGGCCGATCGCCACGTAGATGCAGATCATGTCCTGGCCCTTCTGGTTGATGATCGCGTCGACGGCGACGGCGGTCTTGCCCGTCTGGCGGTCGCCGATGATCAATTCCCGCTGGCCGCGGCCGATGGGCACCATGGAGTCGATGGACTTGAGGCCGGTCTGCACGGGCTGGGACACGGAACGCCGCCAGATGACGCCGGGGGCGACCTTCTCGATCTTGTCCGTTTCCTTGGCATTGATCGGGCCCTTGCCATCGATGGGCTGGCCGAGGGAGTTCACCACGCGGCCGAGCAGCTCGGGGCCGACGGGCACTTCCAGGATGCGGCCGGTGGTCTTGACCGTGTCGCCTTCGGAGATGTGCTCGTACTCGCCGAGGACCACGGCGCCGACGGAGTCGCGCTCGAGGTTCAGGGCCATGCCGAAGGTATTGCCGGGGAATTCCAGCATCTCACCCTGCATGACGTCGGTCAGTCCATGCACGCGGCAGATGCCGTCGGTCACGGAAACGATCGTGCCCTGGGTGCGCAGGTCGGTGCCGACCTGCAGGTTCTGGATCTTGTTCTTGATCAGTTCGCTGATTTCGGATGGATTGAGCTGCATGTAAAGCTCCTTAGTTCCTGAGGGCCGTGGCCATGGCTTCCAGCTTGCCGCGGACGGAGGCGTCCAGCACCTGGTCGCCGACGACGACCTTGATGCCGCCGATCAATTCGGGGGTGACCCGGATTTCCGGACGCAGTTTGGAGTGGAAGTGGGCCTCGAGGGTGGGCAGCATGTTCCGCGTCTGGGCCTCGTCGATGGGGAAGGCGCTGAAAACGACAGCCTCCTTCACGCCATCCTCGGCGCTCTTCAGGGATTCGAAGAATTCCTGGATCTGCGGGAGCAGGGTCAGCCTTTCGTTGCGGGCCAGGATGTCGATGAAGCTGGACAGGTCCCCGTCCGCGGCGCCGCCGAGCAGCGACTTGACGAGATCCGCCTTCCTGGCGGCGGTCAGGCCGGGGTTGGCAAGGCAGGCATGGACTTCCGCATTGGCGGCCAGGGCCGCCAAGTTGGACAACTGCCCGGACCAGGCGGCCAGCGCGTTCTTCTCCTTGGCGAGGCGGAACACCGCTTCGGCATAGGGACGCGCGACGGTGACGAGTTCGGCCATGGGGATCAGAGTTCCTGTTTGAGCGTTGCCAGCATGTCGGCGTGGGCCGAGGCATTGACCTCGCGGCGCAGGATCTTCTCGGCGCCGGCCACCGCCAGTTCGGCGATACGCTCGCGCAGGGCGGCGCGAGCCCGCTCCGTCTCCTGCTCCAGTTCGGCCATCTTGCCGGTGTAGACCTTCTCGGCCTCCACCTTGGCGGCTTCCTTGGCTTCCTCGATGATTTCCCGGGCCCGCTTGTCGGCTTCGGCGGTGATTCCGGCGGCGCGGTCCTTGGCTTCCCGGAGCGCGTCGGCGGAGCGCTTGGCGGCGAGCTCCAGGTCGTGCTTGCCCCGCTCGGCAGCGGCGAGGCCGTCGGCGATCAGCTGCTGACGGTCGGCCATGGCCTTCTGCAGGGGCGGCCATACGTACTTCATCGTGATCCAGATGAAGATGGCGAACCAAATCATCTGGCCGATGAGGGTTGCGTTGATGCTCACGCTAACCTCCTACGTTGAGGGTTAATCGGAGGGATCAGCCCTTGACAACGGCGATGAACGGGTTGGCAAACAGGAGGAACAGGGCGATACCGACGCCGATCATGGTCACCGCGTCGAGCAGACCGGCGACGATGAACATCTTGACCTGGAGCGTGGGGATCATTTCGGGCTGACGCGCAGCGCCTTCGAGGAAGCGACCACCGAGGATGCCGAAGCCGATAGCGGTACCCAGGGCGCCCGCGCCGATCAGGATGGCGACGGCGATGGCGGTGTTGCCCAGCAGCATGGAAAGAGCTTCCATTTTTTCTCCTTTAAAGAAAGTTGGCGTTACTGAAAGAGGGGTGGGTCAATGGGATTCCGAGGCCATGGACATGTACACGATGGTAAGCATCATGAACACGAAGGCCTGCAGGGTGATGATCAGGATGTGGAACAGCGCCCAGGGCAGCGCCAGCGGCAGCTGGTACAGGCCGAGCAGGGCGATCAGGATGAAGACCATCTCGCCGGCGTACATGTTTCCGAAAAGACGCAGGGACAGGGAGATGGGCTTGGCGATGTCCTCGATGATCCGGAACAGGAAGTTCACTGGCGCCAGCTTGGGACCGAAGGGGGCCGTGAAGATTTCATGCATGAACCCGCCGAAGCCCTTCACCTTGAAGTTCATGTAGATCATGATCAGGAAGACCGTGATCGACATGCCGAAGGTCAGGTTGGGGTCGGTGGTCGGCACGAACTTGAAGGGGAGGTGATGATCTCCGGTGGCGTGCTGGGCGGCCCAGGGCAGGAAATCCACCGGGATCAGGTCCATGGCATTCATGGAAAAGATCCAGATGAAGATGGTGATGGCGAGGGGCGCCACCAACGGGTTGTTGCCGTGGTAGGTATCCTTGACCTGCTGGTTCACGAAGCTCAGCACCATCTCGAAAAAGTTCTGCCAGCCCTTCGGGACGCCGCTGGTCGCCTTGCCGGCTATGGCGGCAAGGGACAGGAAGACGACCAATCCGAGGCCGCCGGAGATGATCAGCGTGTCCAGGTGGAAGGACCAGAATCCGCTGCCGACCTTGAAATTGGTCAGGTGGTGGGTGATGTATTCGGTTGCGGTGAGGGTTTCGCCGGAAGACATGGTTAAGTCCGAGTCCTAAGCAACGCCATCCAATAGACGACGACGGTTAATCCAAAACCGAGGAACAGCGGCAGGGCCGCCAACTCCCTGAACCTGATAAACACGAGGGCAAAGCCTCCGAGGACGACCGCATACTTGTAGGCCTCCCCCAGAACCTGCGCCCGGTACACCTTGCCGGGGTCCGTTTCTCCGCCGCGCATCGCGCGCCAGACGTAGGCGGCGGCGCCGAGTATCCCGATGGCACCGCCCACGAGGGCAGAAACGGCCGCGTCCAGACCGCCCGCGTAGCCCGATATTGCGGCTGCGCACAAGGTCGCGAGACCCTGTCGGCTGAGCACCCATCGAACGTCAGGGTGCATCGCGGCCTGAAAAACCTGTCAATGATAGCATCCGACCGAGTCTCATACAAGAGTTAAATGCTGCTAGTGCACATTTTCAGTCAACGCAGGCGGGCCAGGATTCCGTCGAGCTGGTCGAGACTGCCGAAACGGACGGTCAGGGCTCCGGCGCCCTTGCGGTTGGCGTTGATCTTCACCGTGGCACCGATGCTGTCGGAGAGCTCCTCCTCCAGGCGGACGAGGTCCCGGTTCTGGGCTGGGGAGGCCTTCTTCGCCGGCGGGTGCAGGCTGCGGTTGACCAGCCTCTCGGTCTCCCGCACCGAGAGTCCCTTTTCCACGACGTGGGCTGCAACGCCGCCCTGCTCGGCCTTCGGCAAGGACAGCAGGGCCCGGGCATGGCCCATCTCGATGTCCCCCGCCATGAGCATGTCCTGGGCCGGCTTGGCCAGTTGGAGCAGACGCAGCAGGTTGGACGCCGCCGACCGCGAGCGGCCGATGGCCTCGGCCGCCTGCTGGTGGGTCATGGTGAACTCCTCGACCAGGCGTTGCAGGCCTGCGGCCTCCTCGAGGGGATTCAGGTCCTCCCGCTGGATGTTCTCGATCAGGGACATGGCCAGGGCGGCCTCGTCCGGAATCTCCCGGATGAGTACCGGTACTTCCGACAGGCCGGCGATCTGCGCCGCCCGCCAGCGCCTCTCGCCGGCGATGATCTCGTGGCGACCATTGCCCAGGGGGCGCGCCAGTATGGGCTGCATGATGCCCTGGGCCTTGATGGAGGCGGCCAGTTCCTCCAGCGACCCGGGGTCCATCCGTGTCCGCGGCTGATATTTGCCGGGCTGCAGGTCGCCGACGGGCAGGCTGTCCTGGCGCTGGCTCTCCGGCGCGTTGTTGGCGGCGAGCAGGGCGTCCAGCCCCCGTCCCAGGCCCTTCATTTTCGGCGGATTCATTGCGTTCTCCCTCAGAAAGTCTTGGCGCGCTCGATCATTTCCTGGGCGAAGGCCAGGTAGGCCTGGGCGCCCTTCGACGACTTGTCGAACAGCACTCCCGGCACGCCGTAGCTGGGTGCCTCGGCGAGGCGGACGTTGCGCGGCACCAGGGTGCGGAACACCTTGTCCCCGAAGTGGTCCTCGAGCTGCTTGGAAACCTGGTTGGAGAGCGTCGACCGGGGGTCGAACATGACCCGCAGCAGGCCGATGATCTTCAAGTCCCGGTTCAGGTTGGCGTGCACCTTCTTGATGGTGTTCACCAGGTCCGACAGGCCCTCCAGGGCGTAATATTCACATTGCATAGGAATGATGACGCCGTGGGCGGCGCACAGGCCGTTCAGGGTCAGCATGGAAAGGGATGGCGGGCAGTCGATGAGGACGAAGTCGTATTCCTCGGCGTGCCGGGAAAGGGCTTCCTTCAGGCGCACGTCCCGGCGTTCCAGTGCCACCATCTCCACTTCGGCGCCGGCCAGGTCGCGGTTGGCCGGCAGCACGTCGTAGGCGCCGGCCGGCGAGGCGGCCCGCACGTCGGCCAGTTCGGCCAGGCCCAGCAGCAGGTGGTAGACCGACCGCGGCAGGCTCCGCTTGTCGATGCCGCTGCCCATGGTGGCATTGCCCTGGGGGTCCAGGTCCACCAGCAGCGTCCGTTGCCCGGCCTGGGCGAGGGCGGCGGCGAGATTGACGGAGGTGGTGGTCTTGCCCACCCCGCCCTTCTGGTTGGCGACGGCGAAGATATGCATGCTCAGGTTCTTTCCAGGATGATCAGATGGCGCTCGGCGGCCAGGCCGGGGACGTGCAGCGGATGGCTGGCGGCGAGGCGCCAGCCGGGGGGAAGGGAGGCCAGTTCATCGGCCGGATAGGTGCCTTTCATGGCCAGCAGGCGACCTCCTTCCGCCGCCAGGCCGCCAGCCAGGCGCACGAAGTCGGCAAGGCTCGAGAAGGCACGCGAAACGACGGCGTCGAAGACGCGGCGGACGCGCTCGACCCGACTGCACACCACGTCCACATTGGTCAGGTGGAGCTCGATACGGACCTGCTGCTGGAAGGCGACCTTCTTCTGGCTGGCCTCGATGGAGGTCACCCGCAGGTCGGGCCGGAGCACCGCCAGCACCAGGCCCGGGAAGCCGGCGCCACTGCCCACGTCGGCCAGGGTCGCCGCGTTGCCCAGATGTGGCGCGATGGACAGGGAATCGAGCAGGTGGTGGGTCACCATGTCGGCCTCGGAACGGATGGCCGTCAGGTTGTAGGTCCGGTTCCACTTGGCGAGCAGCGCCAGCAGGCGCCCCAGGCGGCCCTCCTGGTCGGCCGTGAGGTCGAGGCCCAGTTGCCTGGCGCCGAGCGAGAGGTCGGCGTTCATGCGTCTGCCGCCCGGGCGCGGCCCGGGTCGGCAACCCGGCCTTGCTTTCCCCGTCGCTTCAGGTGCACCAGCAGCAGGGAGATCGCCGCCGGCGTCACCCCCTGGATGCGCGACGCCTGACCGAGGGTTTCCGGGCGTTGCAGGGACAGCTTCTGGCGGACCTCGATGGAAAGGCCATGGACGGCGGCGTAATCGAGGTCGGCGGGCAGGGGCAGGGTTTCCTGGCCGCGCGCCTTTTCGACTTCCTCCCGCTGGCGTTCGACATAGCCGGCGTACTTGGCCTGGATCTCCACCTGCTCGATCACGTCCCGAGCCAGCGCCGGGGTGGCCGCGCCGGGCAGGGAAGCCAGGGCATCGTGATCCACCTCCGGGCGGCGCAGCAGATCGAAGAGGCTGTACTCGCGCTCCAGGGCCTTGCCGATCACCCGCTCGGCCTCGGCGGCCGGCAGCAGGCGGGGATTGACCCAGGTTCCCTTCAGGCGTTCGACCTCGCCGGCGATGGCGTCGCGCTTGCGATTGAAGGCGGTCCAGCGGCGATCGTCCACCAGGCCGAGGCGGCGCCCGACCTCGGTGAGGCGCTGGTCGGCATTGTCCTCGCGCAGCGACAGGCGGTATTCGGCCCGGCTGGTGAACATGCGATAGGGCTCCGAAACGCCGCGGGTGATCAAGTCGTCCACCAGCACCCCGAGGTAGGCCTCGTCGCGGCGGGGCGACCAGGTCTCCAGGCCGAGGGCGGCGCGGGCGGCGTTGATGCCGGCCAGGAGGCCCTGGGCCGCCGCCTCCTCGTAACCGGTGGTGCCATTGATCTGCCCGGCGAAGAACAGCCCGCCGATGGACTTGGTCTCCAACGTCGCCTTGAGGTTGCGCGGATCGAAGTAGTCGTATTCGATGGCGTAGCCGGGGCGCGTGATGCGGACCCGCTCCAGCCCCCGCATCGAGCGGACCAGGTCCAACTGGACGTCGAAGGGCAGGGAAGTGGAGACGCCCTGGGGGTAGACCTCGTGGGTGTCCAGGCCCTCCGGCTCGAGGAAGACCTGATGGCTATCCTTGCCGGCGAAGCGGTGGATCTTGTCCTCGATGGAGGGGCAATAGCGGGGGCCGACGCCCTCGATCACCCCGGTGAACATGGGCGAGCGGTCCAGGCCGCCGCGGATGATGTCGTGGGTGCCGGGATTGGTGTGGGTGATCCAGCACGGCACCTGCCGCGGATGCGAGGCGGCATCGCCGAGGAAGGAGAAGACCGGCGCCGGATCGTCTCCCTGTTGCGGCTGGAGGACCGAGAAGTCGATGCTGCGTCCGTCCAGGCGGGGCGGCGTACCGGTCTTGAGGCGGCCGACCGGCAGGTTCAGTTCGCGCAGACGGGCGGCCAGGGACAGGGTCGGAGGATCGCCGAAACGGCCGGCCCGATAGCTCTCCAGGCCTACATGGACCAGGCCGTTGAGGAAGGTGCCGGCGGTCAGGACCACCGCCGGGGCTTCGAAACGGATGCCCAGCTGGGTGACGACTCCGGAAACGCGGTCACCCTCCAGGAGCAGGTCATCGGCGGCCTGCTGGAACAAGGCGAGGTTCGGATGGTTTTCCAGGCGGCCGCGGATGGCTTTCTTGTACAGCTGGCGGTCGGCCTGGGCCCGGGTCGCCCGGACGGCTGGGCCCTTGGAGGCGTTGAGGATGCGGAACTGGATCCCGGCCTCGTCGGTGGCCGCCGCCATGACACCCCCGAGGGCGTCCACCTCCTTGACCAGATGCCCCTTGCCGATGCCGCCGATCGACGGATTGCAGGACATGGCGCCCAGGGTCTCGATATTGTGGGTGAGCAGCAGCGTGCGCGCCCCCGCGCGGGCGGCCGCAAGGGCAGCCTCGGTGCCGGCATGGCCGCCGCCGATCACGATGACGTCAAAGCGGGCGGGCGAGGGCATGGGTTGGCAGGGGGTCCTGTCGATCGGCCCCCGATGGCTCGGGTGGCTTGTCGCAGCCGGATCGAGACTTGAGGTGCATGGAGGGGGCCGGGAAAAAGAGGCGCAATGATACGCCTGCGCCATCCGCTTTTGAATTCCGCAGCGGCGCCTGGCGGCCAGCGGCGTTCAAGGTGACCGGGATTGTTTCACGTGGAACCGGGAATCTCGCCGGCCACCCCACCGGCCGTGTTCCACGTGAAACGGAGCGTCGCTACTTCTTCCCGCCCAGACCCAGATAGCTTTCGATAACCCGCGGATTCTCTGCCATCTCGCCCGCCGCCCCCTCGATAACCACCTCGCCCGTCTCCAGCACGTAGCCGTAGTCGGCAATCTGAAGGGCTGCCCGAGCGTTCTGTTCGACCAGCAGGATCGCCACCCCCGTCTGTTTCAGCGCCGCAATGATGTGAAAGATCTCCCTCACGATCAGCGGCGCAAGACCCAGGCTAGGCTCATCCAGCATCAACAAGCGGGGCTTGGCCATCAGCGCCCGCCCCACCGCCAGCATCTGACGCTCCCCCCCGGACAGCGTTCCGGCTAGCTGCCTGCGACGTTCCTTCAGCCGGGGAAAGACGCGGAACACCTCCGCCATCGTCCCGCCCTCGTCCCGGTGCCCTTGCCGATGCCGCATGAACGCGCCAAGCAGCAGGTTATCCTCGACGCTCATCTCGCCGAACAACTCCCGCCTCTCCGGAACGAGGGTCATCCCCCGCGCCACCATGTCCTCGACCTCCGCATCGGCCAACACCTCCCCGAGGAAGGCGATCTCGCCACCGCTGGCCGGCAGCACCCCCATGATCGCCGAAAGCAGCGTGGTCTTGCCCGCTCCGTTCGGGCCGATGACAGTGACGATGCTGCCGGGCGCAACACTCAGGTTCGCATGGTGAAGCGCCTCGACCTTGCCGTAGGCGACGTGGAGGTCCCGCACCTCCAGGACAGGACCGACGGCGCTCATCCTTCCACCCCCCCGAGGTAGGCCTCGATCACGTCGGGATGCCTCTGCACCTCCTCGGGCAATCCTTCGGCGATCTTGACCCCGAACTCCATGACCACCACCCGGTCGGCGAGCCCCATCACGAAATCCATGTCGTGCTCCACCAGCAGGATCCCAAGGCCTTCCTCCCGAAGTTTGCCCAGCAGTTCGGCCAACGCCTGCTTTTCGAGGTAGCGCAAGCCCGCGGCCGGCTCGTCCAGCAGCAACAGGCAGGGATCGGCCGCCAGGGCCCGGGCAATCTCCACGACCCGCTGTTGCCCCAGGGGCAGACTGCCCGCTGCATCGAACATGTGTCCTTCCAGGCCGACCCGAACCACCTGCCGCGCCGCTTCGGCAAGCAGGCCCGCCTCCTCGCGCCTCTCCAGGTGCAGGCCCGCCGACAGGACGCCACGCCCCCCGCGTTGGTGAGCCCCGATGGCGACGTTCTCCAGCACCGACATGGTCCCCAGCAGCCTCACGTGCTGGAAGGTCCGGCTCATGCCGCGGCGGGCGATCTGCCGGCTCTCGAGGGCTTCGATCGCCGTGCCGAGAAAACGGATGCTGCCCTCGCTGGCCGGGCTGAAGCCGGAGATGCAGTTGAACATGGTGCTCTTGCCGGCGCCGTTGGGGCCGATCAGGGCCATGATCTCCCCGGCCTTCACGTCCAGGCTCATCCCGTCGTTCGCCACCAGCCCCCCGAACCGCTTCGTCACCTCCCGCGCTTGCAATATCACGGTACCCCGCTCCGGAAGGCTCCGCCTCGGCAGCGGCTCGGCCTCCGGTACCCGCCGGCTTTCCCGCTGCTCCGGCAGCAGTCCCACGAGGATCGGCCACAAGCCGTCCCGGGCCCGCTGCAACACCAGGATCATCATCACGCCGAAGACGATGACCTCGAAATTCCCGGACGCGCCAAGCAGCGTCGGCAGCCAGTCCTGCAACCACTGTTTCAGGATCGTGATGACGGCCGCCCCGACCACCGCACCCCAGACGTGGCCCGCCCCGCCCACCACCGCCCTGAAGAGGTACTCGATGCCGATATGCAGGCCGAAGGGCGTCGGATTGACGAAGCGCTGCATGTGCGCGTAAAGCCAACCCGACGTACAGGCATAGAGGGCCGCCACCACGAAGATGACCGTCTTCGAACGCGCCGTGTTCACCCCCATCGCCTCCGCCATCAGGGTGCCGCCCTTGAGGGCTCGGATGGCCCGCCCCTCCCGGGAATCCAGCAGGTTGCTGGTCAGCCAGATGGCCGCCAGCAACACCGCCCATATCAGGTAGAAGAATTCCCGTCCGTCCTTGATTTCCGTGCCGAGGATCTGCAGCACCTGAATCCCCGTCACCCCGGTGTGGCCGCCGAGGAAGTCCAGGTTCCCGAACAGGAAGTAGAGCGAGATTCCCCAGGCGATCGTGCCCAGGGGCAGGTAGTGGCCGGACAGCCGCAAGGTCAGGGCTCCTAGCAGCAAGGCCACCGCCGCTGTCAGCACCAGCCCCGCCGCAAGAGCCAGCCAGGGCGAGTGGCCGATGGGCACCAACCACGCCGGCAGGTCGGTGGCCGTCGTCAGGTAGGCCGTCGTGTAACCCCCGAGGCCGACGAAGGCCGCCTGCCCGAAGGAGGTCAGGCCACCCACCCCGGTCAGCAGAACCAGGCCCAGGGCCACCAGCGCGTAGAGTCCGATGTAGTTGAACAGCGTGACGTAGAACTCCGGCAACGCCGCCGGCGCCACGACGAGGCTGGCCAGGAAAGCCAGCAGAAAGGCATGCTTTCTCATTCCTCCTCCTCCACGTGGTGGGCGGTCAGCGACCGCCAGACGAGGACGGGAATGATCAGCGTGAAGACGATCACCTCCTTGTAGGCACTGGCCCAGAAGGAGGAGAAGGATTCCAGCAGCCCCACCAGAACGGCGCCGGCCGCCGCCAGGGGATAGCTGGCCAGGCCGCCGATGATGGCCCCGACGAATCCCTTCAGGCCGACCAGAAAGCCAGTGTCATAATATACCGTCGTGATAGGCGCGATCAGCACGCCGGAGAAGGCGCCGATCGCGGCGGCCAGCAGGAACGAAAGCTTGCCCGCCATGACCGTCGAGATCCCCATCAGGCGGGCCCCGTTCCGGTTGATGGCCGTCGCCCTCAGCGCCTTGCCCGACAGGGTGCGCTCGAAAAACTGGTAAAGGATGCCGATCAGCAGGGCGCTGGCCGCCACCACCCAGGCCGTCTGGCTGTTGATGGCCACCCCGGCGACCTGGAAGCTCCCCTCCGTAAATGCCGGCGTCCGGGATCCCTCGGCGCCGAAGAACAGCAGGCCCAGGCCCACCAGTCCCAGGTGCACGGCCACCGAGACGATAAGCAGGACCAGCACCGACGCCTCGGCCAGGGGCTGGTAGGCGAGCCGGTAGAGCATCGGCCCAAGGGGCACAACGAGGGCGAGGGAAAGGACGATCTGCACCGCCAGGGGCAGTTCGCCGGGCGCGACCACGGCGAACAGGATCGCCAGCAGGCCGGGGTAGGCGAGGTTCCAGCCGAGGGTCCGCGGCAGGTTCCTGTACCGTCCCCGCCTGGCCGCCACCGCCAGGTCCACCAGTACGACCAGGATCCCGGCCCCCAGCAGGAGCCAGACCGTGCCGGGCGTTTTTCCCGCCTGCATACCGGCCAGGGTGAGGGCGCCGAAGGCGACGAATTCCCCTTGCGGAATGAAGATGACCCGGGTGACCGCGAAGACCAGGACCAGGGCGAGCGAGAGGAGGGCGTAGATCGCCCCGTTGACGACGCCGTCCTGCCCGAGCAGGAGGAAGATTTGCAGATCCATGGATTTGAAGAGAACGAAGAAACGAAAAAGGGCGCCCCTCGGGGCGCCCTTTTGCGGCCCGCTCGGCGGGCCGGAGTTTACTCCCTGCTCACTTCTTCGCGGGCGCCTTCTTCGCCTCTTCGACCCCTTCGAGCTTCCAGGCGCCGTTCACGATCTGGACCATGACGCGAGCACGCTGGTCGAAGCCCAGGTGATCACCCGGACTCATGTTGAAGATGCCGTGCGCACCGGTGACGTTCTGGATGCCCTCGAGCGCATCGCGCAGCGCGGCGCGGAACTCCTTGCTGCCGGGCTGGGCCTTCTTCAGGGCCACCGGGACCGCCGCCTGAAGGAGGACGGAGGCATCCCAGGCATGGGCGCCGAAGGTGGAGACGTTGCCCTTCCCGTGGGCCCCCTCGTACTTGGCCCAATACTCCAGGGCGGCCTTCTTGACCGGGTTGCTGGCCGGCAACTGCTCGGCCACCAGGACCGGACCGGCCGGCAGGAAGGTCCCTTCCACGTTCTTGCCGCCGACGCGCAGGAAGTCGTTGTTGGCCACGCCATGGGTCTGGTAATACTTGCCCGTGTAGCCCCGCTCCTTCAGCGTCACCTGGGGCAGGGCGGCCGGCGTGCCGGAGCCGGCGACCAGCACCGCGTCGGGCTTGGCGGAGAGGATCTTCAGCACCTGGCCGGTGACCGAGGTGTCGACCCGGTTGTAGCGCTCGTTGGCGACGATCTTCAGGCGACGGGCCTCGGCGATCTTCGAGAACTCCTGGTACCAGCCCTCGCCGTAGGCGTCGGAGAAGCCGATGAAGCCGACCGTCTGCACGCCATTGTTGGTCATGTGCTCGACGATGGCAGTGGCCATCTGGACGTCGTTCTGCGGCGTCTTGAAGATCCACCGGGTCTTCGGATTGCCCGGATCGACGATGCGCGCCGAGGCAGCCATGGAGATCATCGGTGTTTCGGACTCCGCGGCGACGTCGATCATGGCCAGGGAATTCGGCGTCGTCGTCGAACCGACGATCACGTCCACCTTGTTCTCGGTGACGAACTTGCGCGCGTTCTTGACTGCCGTCGTGGTGTCGGAAGCGTCGTCCAGGATGATGTAGTTGATCTTCTGCCCGCCCACCGTCGTCGGCACCAGGGCGAAGGTGTTCTTCTCGGGAATGCCGAGGGAGGCCGCAGGGCCGGTGGCCGATACGGTGACGCCGACGGTGATGTCGGCCAGGGCGGCGTTCGTCGCCAGGGCGGCTGCGGTGGCCAGGAAAAGCTTGGTCAATCTCATATATATGTCTCCTCGTGTTCCCGTGAGCGGGACTGTCATGGTACCGCGGCAGGCCGCGGCACCGTTTCTGGAAAGAATTGGCCGCGCCTCCGTCGCCGGCGGGCTCGGCCCTGGGGAAGGGCGCCCTGCCGGAAAACCGGCGCCCATACCCACTCTCAGTGGAAGGTATCGTAGCCGAATTTCGCGATCAGCACCGCTGCCACGAGGAGGAAAACCCGGCGGACAAAACCGCTGCCCCTGGAGATGGCCAGACGGCTGCCGACCGAAGCCCCCGCCACGTTGAAGCCGGCCATCAGAAAGGCCAACCCCCACAGCACGTGCCCGTTGGGTGCGAAGTAGGCGAGGGCGGCCGCGTTGGTCGCCACGTTCACCACTTTCGCCACCGCCGAGGCACGCAGGAAGTCGAGGGCGAAGAAGCGCACGAACACGAAGATCAGGAAACTGCCGGCGCCGGGTCCGAAGAAGCCGTCGTAGAACCCGAGGATGGCTCCGGCAACCGCTGCCCCCCACTCCATGCCCGGGCGGGGCGGGGCGGTCGGACTGCCCAACCCGAGGTCCTTCTTCATCGCCGTATAGGCCGTCACGAGAATCAGCAGGACGAGGATCAGGGGCCGCAGCACCTCCCGCGGCAGCCAGGCGACCGCCGCCGCCCCCAGCCACGAGAAGACGAAGGCCGCGACGGCAGCAGGCGCCGCCAATCGCCAGGGCAGCGCAATGCGCCGGGCATACCTCAGGGCGGCATTGCCGGTGCCGAAGATGCTCGCCCCCTTGTTGGTTCCGAAAAGCGTGGCCGCTGCCTCGCCGGGAAAGGCCGTGAACAGGGCCGGCACCTGGATGAGGCCGCCGCCGCCCGCCACCGCGTCCACGAAACCGGCGAACAAGGCTGTCGCCGCCAGCAGGATCCAGGTTTCGTCCAAGGGCGTGCCGGCACCTAGCCGGCCAGGGCGTAGGTCGTCGTTGCGTGGGCGGCAGGCTCCTCCGCACCCTCCGCCAGGATCTCGATCTCCCCGAAGACCAGGCTGCGGCCGAGCTTGAGGATCCGCGCCGTGATCAGGGCGTCGCGACCGGAGACCGGCCGGAAGAAACTGATGGTCTGGCCGACCGTCGCCATCGGCCGGAAGCCGCCGAAGGCGGCGGAGATGGCGATCACCATGGCCGTATCGGCGGCGGCCATCAGGGCCTGGCCGCAGACCGTCGCGCCCACCCGCTCCAGCTCGGGCGCATGGGGCAGGCGCAGCGTCGCCTGACGCTCGCCCACGGACTCGACCCGCAGGCCCAGGGCCAGCACCCAGGGCGCGAAATTCCCGGCCAGCACGGCCTGGGCGTCATCCTTGTCCATGATCGTCGCGATGGGCGGCAAAATGTGAAAATGGGAACCATGCCAATGGTAGCTTGCCTGCCGACCTTCCGGGGAACGATGCCTGCCGCGACGCGGCAAGGAGGCGTCGGACCGGCCGCGTCGTGAATTCCTGCCCCCTCTCCGACCTGATGACCCGGCAGGCCGAGAGCCTGCCACCCGAGGCCCCGTTGGGCGCCGCCGTGCGGCGCATGACCGAAGCCCGCATATCGTCCATCGTCGTCGCTCGCGACGGCCGCGCCGTCGGCATCCTCACCGAGACCGACGTGCTCCAGGCCATGCGCGCCCATCGCCAGGCGGACGTGCCGGTATCCCATGTCATGACGGCGAGGGTCGTCGTGGCGGCGCCGGACATGGAGTTCCGGGACGCCTACCAGCTGGCCGCACGTCACCGGGTGAGGCACCTGGTCGTGGTCGATGCCGACGGCACCCTGCTCGGGGTGGTGACGGAAACCGACTTTCGCCGCCAGTTGGGCATCGATTATTTCCGGAACCTTCAGACCGTGGGCGCCCTGATGGACCGCCGCTGCCCGAGGCTGACCTCCGATGCACCGCTCGAGGCGGCCCTGCGGGCCATGGAAAACGCCGACAGTGCCTGCGTCGTCGTCGATGCCGCCGGAAAGCCCCTCGGCATCCTGACCGAACGGGACGTGGTGCGCCTGTTCGACAGGTACTCGGAGTCCGGCGAACCGCCGGCCCTGCTCGGCGACGTGATGACCGCGCCCGTGGTCGTCGTGCACCAGGACGCCGCCGTACTCGACGCGGCGAGCCGGATGCGCGACCACGCGATCCGCCACCTGGTGGTCGTGGATGGGCAGGGGTCCGTTTCCGGAATCCTCGGCCAGCATCACATGATCACCCCCCTGGCCCTGGAGTTCCTCGAGGAAGCGATGCGGACGGGCATGCGCCTCGAGGAGGAGCGGGATGCGGCCGAGGAACGCCTGCGGCTCATCTACGAATCCATGGAGGACGGCCTCTGGGACATGGACATGCTGACGGGCAAGGTCTATTGGAATCCCCGCCTGTATTCCATGCTCGGTTATGCGCCGGACGAGTTTCCCGTCGATATCGACATCTGGCGCGGCCTCATCCACCCCGAGGACGTGGCGGGGACCCTGGCGCGATTCCAGGCCAGCCTCGCTGCCGGCGCCCCCCCTTACCGGGCCGAATACCGGCTGCACCGCAAGGACGGCTCCTGGCTCTGGGTCGAGGCCCGCGGCAAGGTCCTGGCCCGTGATTCGGAAGGTCGGGCCATCCGACGGGGCGGCGTCACCGTCGACATCGCCAACCGCAAGCGCGCCCAGGAGACCCTGCTCCTGATGCAGCGGGGGGTGGATCAGGCACCGGTATCCGTGGTGGTCACCGATCCGACGGGCAGCATCGTCTATGTGAATCCCTACTTCTGCCAGGTGACCGGATACGCGCGGGAAGAGGTGATCGGCCAGAACCCACGCCTGCTGAAGTCCGGCGAAACCCCGGACAAGGACTACGAGGACCTCTGGCGCACCATCACGACCGGCCAGACCTGGTCGGGACTGCTGCACAACCGGCGCAGGGACGGCAGCCTCTATTGGGAGCGGGCCGTCATTTCGCCGCTGCGCGACGGTCTGGGCAACATCACGGCCTACGTCGGGGTCAAGGAGAACATCACCGAACAGAAGCGCCTCGAGGACGAGTTGCGGACCCGCGAACACTACCTGCGGGCCCTGGTGGACAACTTCCCCTTCCTGGTCTGGCTCAAGGATACCGAGGGCCGCTTCCTGATCGTCAACCGGACATTCGCGGAGGCGGTCGGTGCGCCTTCTCCCGATGTCATGGTGGGCCGCACCGACCTGGACTATTTCCCCCGCGAGCTTGCCGAGCGATATCGCGCCGACGACCGGTCGGTGATGGAACAGGGGGGTGGGCTGACCGTCGAGGAAACGGTCGTCGTGGGAAACCTCCCGACCCGCCACCAGACCTTCAAGTCACCCCTGCTCGACGACGGCCGCCTCCTCGGCACGGTCGGCTTCGCCCGGGACGTCTCGGGCGAGAAGCGCCTCGAGGAGGCCATACGGCAGAGCCGGCAGCTCCTGCTCAACGTCCTGGCCGCGGCAACCGAGGTCTCGATCGTCGCCACCGACCTGCAGGGACGCATCACGCTCTTCAATCCCGGTGCCGAGCGGCTCCTGGGCTACCAGGCGGACGAGGTGGTCGGTACGGCAACGCCGGAACGCTTCCACGACGCCGCCGAGGTGCGTCACGCCTACGAATCGATCAAGGGGCCGGTCGGCCGGCTGCCCTCGGCCGGAGAGTGGATACACGCCCTCGTCGATGCCGGCGAGGGACGGCAGGTGGAATGGACCTACGTGCGACGGGACGGCTCCCGGGTGCCCGTCCTGATGACCGTCACCTGCATGCGCGACGCGGCCGGCGTCGTCACCGGCTACCTCGGCGTGGCCATCGACATCCGCGAGCGCAAGCGGCTGGAGCAGCGCGAGCATCTCCGCGCCAAGGCCCTCGAGAAGGTGGCCGGCGGCGCCAGGCTGGCGGCGACCCTGGCCGGCATCATCGACGAGGTCGAGGCCATGTCGCCCGGGTGGATACCCTCGGTGCTGCTGCTCGCTCCCGGGGGCCGCCGCATCCGGATGGCCATCGCCCCCCGACTTCCATCCGCCGTCGTGAGGTCCCTGGAGGACACGGAACTGGGTGATGGCGTGGGCTCCTGCGGCACGGCCATGGCCCGCGGCGAGCGGGTCGTCGTCGACGACATTGCCGCCCATCCCTATTGGGCGAGCCTGCGCGACTGGGCCGGCGAGGCCGGCGTCGCGGCCTGCTGGTCGCAGCCGATTTTCGGGGCCGACGGATCGGTCCTCGGCAGTTTCGGGGTATACCACCGGACCCCGAAGTCTCCGGGCCCTGACGACGTCCGGGTCGTCGAGGAGGCGGCCCGCCTGGCCGGCCTGGCCATCGAACGGGACAGCGCAGGGCAGGGTCTTCGGCTGGCGGCCAGCGTCTTCGAGCATGCCCAGGAAGGCATCGTCATCACCGACGGCAAGGGTGCCATCGTCGACGTCAATCGGAGTTTCACGCAGATCACCGGCTACGGCCGCGAAGAGGTCCTCGGCCGCAATCCCAGCCTGCTCAAGTCGGGACACCAGGACGAGGAGTTCTATGCCGGAATGTGGGGCGCCCTTCTGCGCGACGGCCATTGGCGCGGCGAGGTCTGGAACCGGCGCAAGGATGGCCAGCTCTTCGCCGAGTTCCTCACCATCTCGGCCGTGCGGTCCGCCGAAACCGGCGCCGTCAGCCATTACGTGGGCATCTTCTCCGACATCACCTTGATCAAGGAGCACCAGAACCGCCTCGAGCGCATGGCCCACTACGACGCGCTCACCCAGCTCCCCAACCGCACCCTGCTCGCCGACCGCCTGCAGCTCGCCCTTGCCCATGCCGCCCGCAGCGGCAAGCAGATGGCCGTCTGCTATCTGGACCTGGACGGCTTCAAGCCGGTGAACGACGCCTTCGGGCATGAGGCCGGCGACCACCTGCTGGTCGAGGTGGCCGGCCGGCTGAAGGCCTGCCTGCGGGGCAGCGACACGGTCGCCAGGCTGGGCGGCGACGAGTTCGTCCTCCTCCTCGGGGAACTGGACAGCTTCGGGGAGTGCGCGAGGGCCCTGGACCGCATCCTTCATCACGTCGCCGAGCCCTACCAGATCCGAGGCACGCCGGTCCTGATATCCGCAAGTGCCGGCGTCACGCTCTATCCCGACGATGGCGGCGATCCGGACACCCTGCTGCGCCACGCCGACCAGGCCATGTACCTGGCCAAGCAGGGAGGCCGCAACCGCTACCACCTGTTCGATCCCGAACACGACCGGCGGGCGCGGGCCCACCGGGAGGCCGTGTCACGCATCGCCGAAGCCCTCGCCCATAACGAGTTCCGCCTGCACTATCAGCCCAAAGTCGATATGCGGCGGGGCATGGTCTTCGGCGTCGAGGCCCTGATCCGCTGGCAGCATCCGGAAAGGGGCCTCGTGCCCCCGGGCGAGTTCCTGCCGGCGGTCGAAGACAGCGAACTCGGCAACGCCATCGGCGACTGGGTCCTCCGCGAGGCCGTCGGCCAACTGGACCGTTGGCGGGCCTGCGGCCTGGACCTCACGGTCAGCGTCAACATCTCCGGCCGCCATCTGCAGAGCGCCGATTTCGTAGACCGTCTCCAGGAGATCCTCGCCTCCGTCCCCGAGATACCGCCGCACCGTCTGGAGCTGGAAGTCCTGGAGACGGCCGCCCTGGAGGACATCAACCTCGTGTCCTCGGTGATCAGGCGTTGCGGCGAGCTGGGTGTCGGCTTCGCCCTCGACGACTTCGGCACTGGCTACTCCTCCCTCACCTATTTCCGCCGCCTGCCCGCCCAGGTCCTCAAGATCGACCAGTCCTTCGTTCGCGACATGCTCGACGACCCGGACGACCTTTCCATCGTCGAGGGCGTCATTGGACTGACGCGGGCCTTCCAGCGGCGGGTGATTGCCGAAGGGGTCGAGACGCCTGCCCACGGCGCCCTGCTCCTGCAGCTCGGTTGCGACCTCGCCCAGGGATATGGCATCGCCCGGCCGATGGCGCCGGAGAAGCTGCCGGCCTGGCTGGCCGACTTCGTGCCGGATTCCCTCTGGTCCACGGCCCTGGGATTCAACTGGACGCGGGAGGACCTTCCCCTGCTGTCCATGGAGGTGGAGCACCGGCGCTGGGTCGAACAACTGCTGGCCCACGTGCGCGACGGCGACGATCGGCCGCCGCCGACCGATCCCCGCGAATGCCGCTTCGGCCGCTGGTACGACGGGCCCGGGCGGTCGCGCTACGGGCACCTGCCCAGCTTCGCCGCGATAGAACCCTTGCATCGCGAGGTGCACGAGCGGGGCATCGAAATCCTCCACCTCGCCGACGCCGGGTGCCGCGATCAGGCCCTCGCGCAACTGCAAGGCCTGCTGGAGGCCCGGGAGCGGTTGCTGGACCACCTTCGCGTGCTCCTGGCCGCCGTGTTGCTGACGCCGTTGTAAGGCCGGTGCCGGATTCCGGAACGCGCGGTGGGTATCGGGGCTCCAGGAGACATCGGGCCATTAGTCCGAATGGACTATTGCCGGCGGCGGTAGTGTGCTGACTTGTGTGCAAAAGCGTCCGCGGTAGGAAGCGGGCGGGTGGTCATGGTAAGAGGTTGATTATCGAGATCGACCTTGAACCCCTTGGGAGGGCAAACCATGACCACGAGGAAGCG
>JBPOHD010000077.1:0-47776 GCA_052035955.1 Pseudomonadota bacterium | reverse complement strand
AGCCGGTTGTCGCTGCCGCTGCCGGTGAGGACGGCGCTGGCGCCGCCGAGCAGGACGACGTTCTCGATGTTGGCCGGGACGACGAGGCTGACGGCGCTGAAGACGGTGTCGTTGCCGCCGTCGGCTTGCTCGACGACGACGTCGCCGGGGTCGTCGAGGGTGTAGCTGTCGTCGCCGCTGCCGCCGACCAGGAGGTCGGCGCCGGGGCCGCCGTCGAGGCTGTCGTTGCCGTCGCCGCCCGTCAGCAGGTTGTTGCCGGCGTTGCCGGTCAAGGCATTGGCCAAACCATTGCCGGTCAGGCCGGCGTCGGCATCCCCCTCGAGGATGCCGTTCTCGAGGGTGGCGCCCAGGTCCCAGGAGACGGTGCTGCGGACGGTATCCCTGCCGCCGGACGGCCCTTCCAGGATCTGCGCCCCGGCGTCGGCGACGACATAGGTGTCGTTCCCGCCGCCGCCCTCCAGGGTATCGGGCCCTCCGCCGCCATCCAGCACGTTGGCCGCCCCGTTGCCGACGATCCGGTTGGCGGCACCGTTGCCCGTGCCGTCGATCGGCGCGCTGCCGGTCAGGACCAGATGCTCGATGTCGGGGGCGAGGATCCAATCGACGGCCGACCGGACGGAATCCACCCCGTCCGTATCGGTCACTACCACGTCCCCGGCGCGGTCCACGACATAGGTGTCGTTGCCGGAACCCCCGTCCAGGGTATCGGCCCCGGCCCCGCCGTCGAGCCAGTTGTCGGCCTCGTTGCCGATGAGGTAGTCGCCCCCGGCCGTGCCGAACACATTCTCCAGGCGCACCTGGAAAGCGATATAGGTCGCCGACAGGGGCCCGGTCCGGATACCCCAGCCCCCCTCGGAGCCAAGATTGACGACTACGCCCTGGTAGGGGACGGCGAGGGCGCGCAGATCCAGGGTGTCCACGCCCCCGGCGTCCCAGAGGGTACGCACGATGCCGTCGGAACGCAGGACGTAGGTGTCGTTCCCCGCGTGGTAGGCCATGTTGGCGCCGTACAGGTGCTGGATGGCGAGGATGTCCAGGGGCATGGGAGTGGCCTGGAATCCCGCGGCGGCCGGCATGGCCGGCGCCCCCCCGAAGGGCGAGTCGTAGCTCATCAGGGTCCAGAGGCCATCGTCGAAATCGGCCATCCCGACCTTCGAGAAGATCGGCCGGCCGGCGCCGCCGTCGTCGTGGGGGTGCTTGAGGCCCAGGGCGTGGCCGATTTCGTGCAGGAAGACCTCGAGTCCGATGCCTCCCGGACTCAGGTAGCCGAATGCCGACGACTTGTCGTTGATGTAGATGTCGCCTTCCGGATTGGGATAACTGGCGCGGGAAATGCCATAGCCGGCAAGCGCACCCCAGAATTCCGTCGAGCTTTCGATCCAGAGGGTATCGGGCACCATCCCCATGGCGGCCACCAATTCTCCCCCGATGGCATCCAGGGCCGGTCCCACCAGGCTGACGGGCAGTTCCGCAAAGGCGGTGTTGAAGGTTCCCCCGGCAGCGACCTTGACGAACTTCAGGTCGGCAACGGCGGCCCAGGCCGCGAAGGCCTGGTCCAGCGCGGAGGCCGCCGCCGCGCTCCAGGCGGTACCGAATGGGGAATAGAGGGCGTAGGCGAGTTGATGACTGCCCCCCGGGAAGGCCCAGGAGTGCCCCTGAAGCAGGCCCTGGACCCGGGGGTCGGCAGGGTCGGGCAACGGGTTGGCGGTCGGGATCGCCATGGCGGGTCAGGATCTCGGGGGCAGTCCGCCGACGGCCGGCAGGATCAGCCGGCGGGTTTGCCCTCGTTGGGCTTCACTGTCAGGACACCGGCATCGACGAGCTTCTTCATCATGTCCTGTTGTGCCGCCATGCCGCGCAGGAAGCCGTCCAGGGGAAGCACGACGCGCTGGGTGATCTCGAACTGGCGAGGCGCCTGGGCGTCCTCGGGCTGGCGGGCCGCCAGGCTCACGAAGTCTATGCGCACGAGGCCGCCGGTGACGGTGATGTTGCCGATGGTGTCGGCGAAGGTCTGGTTCATGGGTCCTCCCGAAATGGATGAGCGAGCCGGCGGCCGGAAGGCCGCCGGCCGATGACTCAAATGACGGTGATATCGGCGGCGTCGACCACGGGCTTGCCGGTCAGGATGGCGAACTTCACGGCGGCGCCGGCGCCGTTGCCGTCCGCATCGTAGTAAAGCTCTCCGGTGGAGGTGTTGTACACGATGCGGTCGTCGGCCTCCTGGCCGGCGGAAAAGGCGCCGCTGTTGAATCGCCCATCGCCGGCCAGCCAGGCGCCGACGGCACCGATCGCCGCGAACACCGCATCGTCGAGGACCAGTTCGTCCACGCCGTGCTCGAAATCGGCCAGGGCATCCACGTTGCCGGCCCCGAGCAGGGCATCGAAGCGGAACTGGTCGCTGCCCGTACCTCCCGTAAGGGAGTCGTTGCCGAGGCCGCCGACCAGGGTGTCGTTGCCGGCGCTGCCGCCATTCATCGTGTTCGCCGCCCCGTTCCCGGTGATCAGGTTGCCCAGGTCGTTGCCGGTGCCCGAAGCCACCGTGCCGGTGAGGACCAGGTTCTCCACCTCGGCCGCAAGCGTATAGCCGGTAATGGCCGCCTGCACGGTATCCGTGCCCTCGCCGACGGATTCGGTCACCACATCGGTCAGGGCGTCCACGACATAGGTATCGTTCCCCGTGCCCCCGCTCAGGCTGTCGGTGCCGCCGCCGCCATCGAGAAGATCATTGTCCGCGCCGCCCAGCAGGGTGTCGTTGCCGAGGCCGCCGGACAGGGAGTCGTCGCCGGCCAGGCCGCTGAGCGTATTGGCGGAGGCGTTGCCGGTCATCTGGTTGGCGATCCCGTTGCCGATGCCCGAGGCGATCGTGCCCAGCAAGACCAGGTTCTCCACTTGGGCCGCCAGCGTATAGCCGTCCACGCTGGCCTGGACTGTATCGCTGCCCTCGCCGGCCGATTCGACCACCGCGTCGGTCAGGGAATCGACCGCGTAGACGTCGTTGCCGATTCCGCCGACCAGGGAATCGTTGCCGAGGCCCCCGTCCAGGCTGTCGTTGCCACCGAGGCCGGACAAGGTGTCGTTCCCGGCAGCCCCGGCCAGGGTGTTGTCGGCGCCGTTCCCCGTGAGCGTGTTCGAGTCTGCACTGCCGGTGCCGGTCGCCACGGCCCCCAGGAGCAAGAGGTTCTCAACGTTGGCGGCCAGCACGTAACCGCTCACCGAGGCCTGCACGCTGTCGCTGCCTTCGCCGGCCGACTCGGCAATCAGGTCGGTGAGGCTGTCCACCAGGTAGATGTCGTTGCCGGCTCCCCCGGCCAGGCTGTCGTTGCCGGTACCGCCGTCGAGCTGGTCGTTGTCGGCCCCGCCCACCAGGGTATCGTTGCCGGCCAGGCCGAGCAGGGTGTCGTTGCCGGCCCCGCCGGTCAGGGAATTGTTGGCGCCGTTGCCGGTGACGGTGTTGTCCGTGGTACCGCCATTGCCGGCCGCCACGCTGCCGAGCAGCAGCAGGTTCTCGACGTTGGCCGACAGGCTGTAGCCGGTGATCGAGGCCTGTACGGTGTCCGTGCCCTCGCCGCTGTTCTCGGTGACCGTATCGAGCAGGCTGTCGGCAAGGTAGAGGTCGTTGCCGAGGCCGCCGGCCATGCTGTCGTCGCCCGTGCCGCCGTCCAGTTGGTCGTTGTCGGCCCCGCCCACCAGGGTGTCGTTGCCGCCCAGCCCGAGCAGGGTGTCGTTGCCGGCCCCGCCGGTCAGGGAATTGTTGGCGCCGTTGCCGGTGACGGTGTTGTCCGTCGTACCGCCATTGCCGGCCACCACGCTGCCGAGCAGCAGCAGGTTCTCGACGTTGGCCGAGAGGCTGTAGCCGGTGATCGAGGCCTGCACGGTGTCCGTGCCCTCGCCGCTGTTCTCGGTGACCGCATCGAGCAGGCTGTCGGCCAGGTAGAGGTCGTTGCCGACGCCGCCGGCCAGGCTGTCGTCGCCCGTGCCGCCATCCAGTTGGTCGTTGTCGGCCCCGCCCACCAGGGTGTCGTTGCCGGCCAGGCCGAGCAGGGTGTCGTTGCCGGCCCCGCCGGTCAGGGTATTGCCGACGGCATTGCCGGTCAGGGTGTTGTCGGTGGCGCCGCCCGTGCCGGCCAGGACGCTGCCCAGGAGGACGAGGTTCTCCACGTTCGCCGCCAGCGTGTAGCCGGTGATCGACGCCTGCGCGGTATCGGTGCCTTCACCCGGATTCTCGACCAGCACGTCGCTCAGGCTGTCGATCAGGTAAGTATCGTTGCCGGCGCCGCCGGCCAGGGTATCGTCCCCTTCCTGCCCGTCCAGCAGGTTGCCGCCGGCGCCGCCGACCAAGACGTCGGCATAGCGCGTGCCGCGCAGGTCCTCGACGCCCGCCAGGATGTCCGTGCCGCCCCAGCCGTCCAGGCCGCGGCCGGCCGCCACCGTCACGGCGGCGACGGCGGTACCGTTCCAGGTCCCGACGAGCCCCAGGGAGGACAGCGTGACAGCCCCGGCCGAGAGATTGACCGCGACCCCCTTCCCGTCGGCATCCGCGTCGAACTCCTCCCTGTAATCGGCCCGGTCCGTCCCGGCCCCGCCGTCCAGGCTGTCGTTGCCGGCCATGCCGGTCAGGACATCGTTGCCGCCGCCGCCGATCAGGGTGTCCGCGAAATCGGAGCCCAGCAGGGCCTCGAAACCGGTCAGGTGGTCCGTATTTCCCCAGCCGTCCTGGGCGATGCCGGTCCCCAGGTTGGCCACGACGCCGGCCGGCGAGTAGCGGTATTCGGCCCGGTCGAAACCACCGCCGCCGTCGATCTCGTCGTCGCCGGCCATGCCCTCGAAGGCCTCGAAGTCCTGGTCGCCGACGCCGGAGGTATCTCGCCCGACGATGATGTCGTAAAAACCGGAGCCGCGGATCATGTTGATGTCGCGCAGGACGTCGATCCCGCCCTGGCCGTCGGATACCTTTCCGAGGGCGGTATTGGCATTGATGCCGGCGATGGCGCCGAGATAGTCCGCCCGGTCGAAGTCCGTTGTATCGACGGTGCCCGCGGTGGCCGCCCCGGCACTGCCGGCGATGAAATCGTTGCCGGCCCCGCCGATGAAAGTCTCGACCAGGAAGCCGACGGCGTTGGTGCTGCCGCCGCCGCCGACCAGAACGTCTGCCTGGGCGCTGCCGCGGATGCCGTCGATGTTGGCCAGGACATCGGTTCCGGCGCCGGACGCGGTGGCCCGGTTGCCGTTCATGGCCGCGCCGGGATTGAGCACGACGCCGTCGACGACGATGGCGTCGGCAAGGATGTTGGTGGCGCCGAGATTGGCGAAGACCGCGTTGCTCTCGCTTTCGTAGCTGGCGATGGCGAAATAGCCATAATTCGCGGCGGTGCCGTTGGCCGCCCCGGTCAGGGTATCGTTGCCGCCCCTGCCCTCGAGGTACCAGACGGTATCGTCACCCCGGCCGAGGACCGTGCCGGCAGCGGCCCCGGTACCGACGGTAAAGCCGTCGGCGGCCGTCCCGCCGACCACCTGCTCGAATCCGCCAACGAGCACGTCGTTGGCACCCGTGCCGTCGTTGTTGACCCCGGCGGCGCCGAGGAAAATGGTCACTGCACTCACGGCCGCCGAATAATCGAGGACGTCGTAACCGGCGCCGCCGTCCATCGAGTCGATTCCCGCCCCGCCGACGAAGCGGTCATTGCCGGCACCACCCAGCAGCGTGTCGGCGCCGGCACCGCCATCCAGGGTATCGTTGCCGCTGCCACCGAGCAGGCTGTCCGCGCCGGCCAGCCCGGTCAGGACGTCGTCGCCGCGGCCGCCGTCGAGGGTATCGTTTCCGGAGGCGCCATTGCCGCCCGTGAAGTCGTCGTTCCCGGCGCCGCCCGTCAGGTTCATCTTGAAGGCGGCCGTGGCCAGGGGCGCGGTCTTGTTGATCGTGATGCCGCCGCCGTTGAAACCGCTCATGGTCAGCGTGCCGGCATTGGCGCCGGCGTCGGTGAACACGATGGCATTGGCGCCGACGATGTCACTGGCATCGATGGTGTTGCTGCCGGTCAACTCGAAAGTCAGGCCCTCGACCCCGTGCACGTGCAAAGCCGTGGTGACTCCACCGAGGGTCGCCGTGAGCGTATCCGCATCGCCGCTGTCGCCGGCATCCACCGAATCGTTGGTGTCGAACACGGAGGCACCAAAGTTGAAGCTGTCGTTGGCGCCGCCGCCGCCGACGGCGATGACATGGTTGCCGGTGCCGAAACCGTAGTTGCGGCCCGAGAGGGCATCGACGGCCGCAGTCGCCTCGATCGATGAATTGCCTACGTAGGCAGCGGCGGCCAGGTCGCCGGCCAGGCCCGTCAAAGTGGTCAGGGTCCCCGTGCCCGTCAGGGTGACGTCGGCGCCGCCGATGTCCGCGGCATCGACATTGGCCGTGCCGTTGTTGGTCAGGGCGAGGACCTCCACGTTGGCCAGGTGCAGGCCGCCCGTACTGGCCCCGCTGAGGCCGGTCACGTTGGCCGCGACCGTGTCCGTACCACCGCCGCCGTCCACCCGGTCGGCGCTGTCCAGGGTCGGCGCCCCGGTGTCCAGGTTGAAGTTGAAGGTGTCGGCGCCGCCGCCGCCGGTGACCCAGGCCGCCACGTCGGCCTTGCTGAAATTCCAGGTCGCCGCTCCGGCCGCGGTATTGACCGCGCGCAGCGTGGCGCCGGTGTAGGCCGTCGCGTCCACGGTCCCGGCATTCATGCCGCTGATGACGACATCCTGGCCTCCCAGCAGGCGGACGGTGTTGCTCGCCGCCTGGACCAACTGCAACAGGCTCAGGCCGCCCTCGACGGATGTGTCGATCTCCAGGGTCTCGATGCCCGTGGTATTGACGGTAGCCAGGCTGCCATTGACGAGCAGTCGGATGAGGTCGGCGCCGCCGCCGGAACTGGCGACGTCGAGGGTCGCCGTACCGGCGAAGGCGTCGAGGGTGATGGTCTGGGCGGCCGCGTTCAACACGGCCTGGTCCAGGTTGGCAAGGCCGATGCTGCCGGCGCCCGTGAGGACGAGGTCCGGGCTCCCGCCGGCCCCGTCGCGGGTGATCTGGTTGGTGCCGGCGGTGGGCGTGCCGACCACCTTGAAGCTCAGGGCACCGCTGATGTCGGCATCGAAGGCGACGGTGGCCGTTGCATTGTTGAGCGCTATCGTCATGCCGGGGGTGGCGGCGGCATCGGCGCTGAAAGTCCCGCTGTAGTTGTTGAGGGCAAAGACCGGCGTGTTGCCGGCTCCAGCCACGGCGGTCAACGCGAGGTCGCCAGACCCGGTGACGTTGACCTGGGTCGCCGGTGACGTGTCGACATTGCTGAAATCGACGATGCTGGCGGCGCCGGTGGTGACGAAATTGATGACCTCCACCTGGCTGACATCGAGGCCGCTGCCGATGCCGGCACCGTTCAACAATGCCCAAAGACTGTCGAGGGCCGCGCCGCCACCTCCGTCGACCACGTCCGCACCCAGAGAATTGGCCACGCCGTCGAAGCGGAATGCATCGGCGCCTGTGCCGCCGGTCATGCTGTCGTTGCCGCCCGCATTGCCGTCGAAGCTGTCGTTGCCGCCACCGCCGACCAACTTGTTGTCGCCGGCATTGCCGACCAGGACGTTGTCGCCGCCATTGCCGGTCAATCCGGTGGCGTGCAGGCCAGCGGCGGCACGCAGGACCTCCATGGAAATTCCGGTCCCGAGGACGAAGGGAGCACCGCCCGTGGCGAAGGCGGCGCCCCCATTCACGATCAGCGTGTCGTTGCCCTGCCCTGCCAGTTCGTTCAGCGTTGCCGTGCCGTAGATCACGTAGGTATCGTCGCCGGAACCGCCGGCCAGGGTATCCGCACCCGTGCCGGCATCCATCCAGTCATTGCCATTGCCGCCAGCCAGGCTGTCGTTACCACCATAGCCGTAGAGACTGTCGTTGCCGTCGTTTCCGGTGAGCACATTGGCCGCCGCGGTCCCGTGGATGGCATTGTCCGCCGCGTTGCCGGTCCCGGCGAGGTTGCCGGCACCGGTCAGATAAAGGTTTTCCAGGTTGGCGCCGAGGGTGTAGGCGATCTGGCTGTACACCGTGTCCGTGCCTTCGCCTGCGTTCTCGGTCAGCTTGTCGCCGGCATTGTCCACCTGGTAGCCGTCGTCCCCCTTGCCGCCGCGCATGTCGTCGGCGCCCGCCAGGCCCTGGAGGAAATTGGCCCCGTCGTTGCCGACCAGGAGGTTGGCGGCGGCCGTGCCGGTAATGCCGTAGTTGCCGGTGCCGAGCAGGCTCATGTTCTCGACGAAGGCGTAGCGAGTCGCCAGGTCGAGCATGATCACCGGCAAGCCGGCATTCGCCGCGCCCACGTCGAGGACCACGGAATCCGTTCCGCCCGCATCGGCGAGGGCACTGCCGCCAAAACGCAGCAGGCTCTCGTCCACGGTGTCCTTCAGGTCCACGTAGTAGGTGTCGTTCCCCGCCCCACCGGCGAGTCCATTGGCCAGCCCGTTGCCGCGCAGCACGTTGGCCAGGGCGTTGCCCACGGCATCGAGGGCCGAATCGGCGAGCGTCACGTTCTCGATGACATCGGTCCCCGTCGCTCCCAGCGACTTCCGGAATATGGCCGAGTTGCCGAGGTCGGTGGTGCGCAGGTAGGAAAACACCGTGTCGATACCGGCGCCGGCCGCGGCCGTGGATTCATCCACCTGGTCGGAAGCGGTATTGACCACGTAGGAATCGTCGCCTGCCCCGCCTTTCATGAGATCGCCACCGCTACCGCCATCGAGCCGGTCGTTGCCGGCCCCTCCGAGCAGGGTATCGGCACCGACGCCGCCGGCCAGCGTATCGTTGCCGGCATCGCCGTCCAGCTGATTGGCGCCGGCGTTTCCGGCCAGCAGGTTGTCGAGGGAATTGCCCTTGGCCCAGAGGGTGCCCTCGCCGGATTCGATGCGCAGGTTCTCGACATTTGCGGGCAGCACGAAGACCGCGGCGGCGCCATATCCGGCCAGAACGACCAGGTCCGTCCCCGCGCCGGCCAGTTCGGTGACCACGTCCGTCGCCGAATCGACGACGAAGGTGTCGTTCCCGGCGCCGCCGGCCAAAGTGTCGTTTCCGGCACCGCCGGAGAGGACATTGTTGCCGCTGTTGCCGGTGATCTGGTTGGGCAATTCGTTCCCGTAGCCCCGGAGATCCGCTCCGCCGGTCAATAGGAGGTTCTCGACGTTGGCTGCGAGTGCGACGACGTCCACGGAGGAGGACACCGTATCCTTGCCCTCGCCGGCCCGCTCCAGCACGGTGTCGCCGATGGCATCGAGGTCGTAGCTGTCGTCGCCGGCGCCGCCCTGGAGGACGTCGTTGCCGGCACCGCCCACCAGGGTGTCGTTGCCGCCGCCACCCGTCAGCAGATTGTTTCCCGCGTTGCCGGCCATCAGGTTGGCCAGCGCATTGCCGGCGCCGACCAGATGGCCGGGGCCCGACAGGACCAGATTCTCGACGTTGTCACCCAGCAGGAAGTTAACGGTGGAATACACCGTGTCGCTGCCCTCGCCGGCGTTCTCGACGACCTGATCGCCGCTGTCGTCGGTCACGTAGCTGTCGTTGCCGGCCCCGCCCCGCAGGGTATCGGCGCCGGCGAGGCCGTTGAGGGTATCGTTGCCGGCCGCGCCGTCGATGTTATCCGCATAGGCCGTTCCGAGGATCAGGTTGTCCAGTGCGTTGCCGATGCCGGTCTTTCCAAGCGGGCCCGCGTAGCCGTCCTCGTCGGCCAGGTAGAGATCTTCCACGTTGGCTGCCAGGACATGGCTGGCCAGGGAATCACCGAGAATCACCCGGTCCTGGCCGGAGGCGGCTGCCTCCACGACCGAATCGCCGGCATCGGTGACGAGGTAGGCATCGTTTCCGGTGCCCCCCTGAAGGCTGTCATTGCCGGCACCGCCGCCCAGGCGGTCATCGCCGCTGTTGCCCAGGAGGGTGTCGTTGCCCCCGCCGCCGGACAGGGTATCGTTCCCGGCCCCGCCATCCAGGCTGTTGTTTCCCCCGTTTCCGGTCAGCAGGTTGTCGAGCGCGTTGCCAACCCCCGAGATATGTCCGCTGCCGGCCAGCGTCAGGTCTTCGAGGTTGGCTCCAAGGGTATAGGTGGGCGCCGTCGACAACACTTCGTCAGCGCCGGCCCCTGTCGCCTCGACCACCACGTCCGCCGTCGCGTCGACCAGATAAACGTCGTCGCCCAGGCCCCCGGCCAGGGTATCGTTGCCGCCGCCGCCGTCCAGGGTATCGTTCCAGGTACCCGAGCCGTCGACCAGGGTAATGACATTGGCAAGTCCGTTGCCCTGCCAGGTCTTGCCGGCAACGGCAATGCGGACGATCAGGTTTTCGAGGTTGTCGCCCAGGGTGTAGCTGGCACCGGCCAGGGCCGTATGGTCGATGACCACCGTATCCGTCCCCTGGCCCGCCAATTCCAGCAGGAGGTCGGTCGAATTTCCCCGGATCAGGTAGGTGTCGTTCCCCTGGGCACCCTGGAGAGTCTGGGAGAGGGCGTTGCCGAGGTCGTCGAAAATGTCGTCGAACGCGGTTCCAAGGACGAAAAGACTTGCGTCGTCTTTCAAATAGGACATGACGGACACTCCGAAACGCCGCCGGAAAGGGGTTAACCCGGCGATTCTGCGGTCATTCTAACTGGCAGATCGGGGACCGCAATGGTCCGTTCGGGTAGTCCCGGCCGCCCGGTTATCGGTCCCCCGAGACCGCCCGGACCGTCACGGCCTGCTCAGGGGATGCGATCCTCGATCTCTCCCACCGGGGGAAGGACGATGCCCAAGGACCGGGCAACGGTCGGATTCGCCGAGATCCGGAACTGGCGTGGGGCCAGGAGACCCGCCGGGGGCCGTCCGCGAAGGACGGACAACACCACCTCGGCCCCCTGTCGTCCGACCTGCTCCGGGACCGTATGGAGGGAGAGAATCGCCCCAGCATTCGTATAGGCTTCGGAATAGCCGACGAGGGGCACGCCGGCCCGGTAGGTGGTGAGCAGCAGGGGCTGGACCGTGTTGCGGTTGTGCACGAGCGGGTCCGGGAGGGCGAGCACCACGTTGGCCCGCGCCAGCACGCGTTCCAGGGCGGAGATCAACTGGGCCTCGGCCCCCAGATGTTCCACATGCAGGTTCAGGTTCCGATCGGCGGCCGCCTTCTCCAGGGGTTTCAGCAAACCCGCGGTCGAAGGCCCGAGGAGAACCCCGACCTCGCGTCGGGCCGGCAATACGATATCCACGAGGGCCATCCATCGGGGCAATGGCTGATCGAGAACGACGGCCGCGAAGTCCCCGGCGCCCCGGACGGTCAGCCAGGGGCCGGCCTCGACGGCGGCCCGGCTCACCTGGAGCGCGACAATTGCCCGGTTGGCGATCCGGTTCTGGACCGCACGCAGCGCCGCGGCGCCGATGGGAACGACGACAGCCACTTCCGGACCTGGCAGTGACCACTGGGAGGAAGCAATGGTCTGTACGGCATCCTCGACCAGGCCGGCTCGCAGGAGTTCGGAAACCAGGCTGGCGACCACCGCGGCGGAGGGGCTGCCAGGGTCGGCCACCAGGAGGATCCGGGATTCCTGGGCCGAAAGCCGGTCCACCACCCCTGCGAGGGGTGGTCCGGACAACATCCAGAGAAGGATTCGACGCCTAGAAAGCAAGTGAAAGCTGAACGAAGGAACTGCGCGTCCTCGGTATCGTGTCCACCATCTCGAGGTCTCGGCCGCGCGTCTGTTGGCTTACCCAGGCGATCTCGCCTTTCCGCCCGCCCAGGATGAACTGCCTGGCCACCCGGAGATCCCAGGTGTCGTGGGCGGGGATGACGTTGCCGCCAGTGCCCAGCCAGGCGAAGGCGCCGACCCGGTAGAAGGCGGCGCTCGCGGTGATGTCGCCCGGAAGCTCCTGGCCGACCAGCAGGCTGGTCGTGTGCTTGGGACCGCTGACCACGTTCGCCGCGCTGTCCGATTCGATTCGGTTGCGCGAGGCGGCCACGCGGATCAGGGTTCCGGCGCGGGGCTTGGCAACGAGGGCAAGTTCGGCGCCCCTTTCACGGGCGTACTCCATGTTCCGGAAATCGAGGGTCTTCGTGTCGGTAACGGTCCGGTAGGGGACCTTGATGGTGCTGATCAGGCCACTCAACTGGTCGCTGAACCAGCGTAACTCCCAACTGAAGCGTCCGTGATCCAGGCTGCCCACGTAGCTGACTTCCCGGGAGAGGATCCGCTCGTCCTGCAACTGGCCGCTGGCGAGGAAGCGGGTGGCCATGGGCTTCGAGAGCCAGCCGACGATGGTGGCGCGAGTCGCCGGCGGCAGCGGAAGCGCCAGCAGGCCTTCCAGAAAGGACCTGATCTCGTTCGGAAAGCGGAACGACTGATTTCCCTGCTCTTCGAACAACGTTGGCGTCCGGCGGGCGGCCGAGGCCCCGACCCTGAGCGTATGGCCATCGACGGGTGTCATGCTGACTGATATCCGCGGCGACCAGGCGCCGGCGACGATGGAATTCGATTCGTACATCGCGCCCACATGGGTCAGAACCCCGGGCAGAGGCCGCCACTCCAGGCTGCCGAACAGACGGGACAGATCCGACTCCATCCAGTCGTTGCGAAAGAAATAGGGCTCGGAACGGACGCCGTCCTGGCGATATTGCCCGCCCCAGACCCCCCGCAGGTTCGCGCCAAGTCGCGTGGTCTGCTGGAACTCGATCTCGTTTCGCCGGGATTCGTAGTCGGAACTGATGCGCAGGGTGAACGGGACCACCGGAGGAAAGTTCACGACGTCGGAGATGAGCAGCGACTCCAGGCTGCGCCGCCGCTGGGCCGAGGCCTGCACCCAGGTTTCCTCGTCCGGCCCCTGGGCCCGGGTCCATCGGACATTGAAGGTGTCGGCTTCGGTGGTTCGCGGTCGCAGCCCGTTGTTCGGATGATCCAGGTATCCCTGGTCCAGGCGTCCCCGTCCGTGCCGATAGATCAGGGAAACCTCGTCCCGATCCGTCAGCCGCAATTGCCCGCGCATGTTGAGGAAGGTGAAACGACTGGAGTCGGGCAACTTGTCGAATCCGTCGTCCTCCCGCCGGCCGGCCGAAATGCGCCAACTCAGGGACTCGTCGCGGCCCGAGACGAAGGCGGAAGCGTCCGCCAAGCCCCGTCGACCCGAGTTCATGCGGATGCCGCCACCCCGCTCGGCAGCCGGCTCACGGGTCAGGATATTCACCGTGCCGAGAAACGCATTGGCACCATACGAAGCGGCGTTCGGCCCGCGCACGACCTCGATGCGTTCGATGTCCTCCACCGCCAGGGGCAACTCGCTCCAGTCGACGCCGCCCCAAAGGGGGCTGTAGATGGACACGCCATCCACCAGCACCTGCATCCGTCGCGAGTAGGCGTCCGACAGGCCATGGTAGGCAACGACGGGCGAGTTTCCGTTGATATAGCCGATGGCGAATCCAGGAACCAGCCGGATCAGATCCGACACCTGCCGAGCGCCGGACAATGCAATGGTTCGGCGATCGATCACGGTGATCGAGGCCGGTGCGTCGGCCGCCGTCTGCTGAAGACGCGACGCGGTCAGAACCACTGGGAAATCCGCAACTTCCGCCGTCGGCCCCGAATCCTCTGCCGCTGCGGGTCCACCTGCATGCCACAGTACGACGGCCAAAGCCGCCATTTTTTTCGATCTCATGGATCAACCTCCCTTTTCCTGCCTGATCGATTCGAAGAAACAGATTGCTGCCGTTGCGGCCACGTTCAGGGATTCGGTTCCCTCCGCCATGGGCAGGGTCACCCGGATGCCTGCGGTTTCCGACAGCGCCGGGCTGAGCCCGGCCCCCTCGCTGCCGAACAACCAGGCGACGTTTCCGCGCAGGTCGTGCTCCCAGGGCGGAGCACCCCCGCGGGCGACGGTCGCCGCGAGCCGTCCCGGAAATCTGCCGGTCATTTCCGCCAGGTCGGCGTTCTCGCCTATTCGCAGCCGGAAATGCGCCCCCTGGGCGGACCTCAGGACGCGCGGCGACCAGGCGGCGACGCAGCCCCTGCCGAACCAGATTTCGGGTATCCCCGCGGCGGCGGCGGAACGCAGTATCGAACCCGCGTTCCCGGGATCCTGGACGCCGTCCAGCATCACGCACCGGTCTCCCGACGGGCCCTCTGGCGGCGCCGGAATGCGGATGACCGCCAGGATGCCCGCCGGTGCGAAGAGATCGCTGAGGTCGCGAAACAGTGGATCGGCGAAAACAAGTTTCTCGCGGCATCGGGACCGCTCCGACAGGGCGGCCATCTCGGCCCGGTCGCACCCCGTCTCGCTGAGCGCGAGCATCTCCGGAACGACTCCGGCAGACAGGGAAGCCTCCACGAGATGGGCACCCTCGATGACCGCGAGGCCATGTTCGCGGCTCTCCCGCCCTCCCCGGAATATCCCCTTGAGCCTGCGAAACGCAGGATTCTCTCTGGATCTGATCATGCGCACTTCATCCCACCCCTTCGGCCGCGAACCTCGTTCTCGACGCCTCAGCCACTACCCGACGACCGTGGCGGCGCCCGATGCAAGTATGCCGTCTTTATTCCAGGCCGCAACGCCGAAGTCCATCGCCGAGCGCGGCCAGGCCGCACCGGGGCCTGCTCTCAGTCATTCGATGGATTTCGCCGGCCGAGCGGAAATGCGCACTGGGGCTCCCCGAATTCGGCAAGCAGGTCGCGAACCGGCGCGAAGCTGCGTCGATGGAAGGGCGCCGGACCGAACCGTTTCAGGGCGGCGAGGTGAACGGCCGTGCCGTAACCCATATGGCGGTCCAGGCCGTACTCCGGACGTTCCCGATGCAGGCGCTGCATCTCCGAATCGCGGGCAGTCTTGGCAAGGATCGATGCCGCCGAAATCTCCGCCACGGTCGCATCGCCGCCCACGATGGCCCGGGAAGGGATGGCAAGGCCGCCGGGAACCCGGTTTCCATCGACGAGTACCTCATCCGGCGGCATATGCAGGCCCTCGATCGCCCGCCGCATGGCCAGCATGGTAGCGTTGAGGATATTCAAGGCATCGATCTCGGCGACAGTGGCCCATGCAATGGACCAGTCCAGGGCCTTTTCGCGGATTTCGACGGCGAGTCGTTCCCGCGTCCGCGGGCTGAGCTTCTTGGAATCGGCCAGTCCCTGCACGCGGCACCCGTCGTCGAGGACCACCGCTGCTGCGAATACCGGCCCGGCCAGGGGCCCGCGACCCGCCTCGTCTACCCCGCAGACGCGTCCCATCTCTCCCTCACGAAGGGAAGGATCGCTGCCGCCGCCCTGCTCGCCGTATCCTGCCTGAGCGTCTTGTGGATTCCCCGGAAGCCCGTATCCAGACTTTCGCGCACCCCCCTGTCCTCGACGAGGTTTCCAAGCGCCTGGGCCAGGTTCTCTGCGGTGGCATCGTCCTGCAGGAACTCGGGAACGACGAAACGGCCGGCGAGGATGTTGGGCAAGCCCACCCAGGGTTGCAGGCGCATGCGCCGCATCAATGTCCAGGACCAGGGCGACATTCGGTAGGTGATCACCATCGGCGCCTTCATCAGGGCCGCCTCGAGAGTCGCTGTACCGCTTGCGATGAGGGCCGCGTCGGCTGCGGCCAGGGCATCCTGGGCATGCCCGAAGAGCAGCTTGAATGGCAATTCCTGCGCCCCATTGCGCCACATTGCCTCCTCGAACTGCAGCCGCGTCTCCCGCGAAACGAGCGGAACGAGGAACACCGGGCGCGGGAAGCGCTGCGCCAGAGTTGCGGCGGTATCCACGAACAGATCTGCCATGTAGCGCAACTCGGACTGCCGGCTACCGGGCAGCAAAGCGAACACCGTGGCCTCCCCCGGAAGCCCCAGGCGCTCGCGCGCCCCCCGATGGTCCACCTCCTCGGGAATGACGTCGGCGAGGGGATGCCCGACATAGGTGACAGGAACATCGTGCGACCGATAGATTTCGGGCTCGAATGGAAAGAGCGCCAGCAGCCCGGTGACCGACCGCGCAATCCTGGGAACACGCCCGCTGCGCCATGCCCACACGGACGGACTGACGTAATGGATGGCGGGAATGGCCGATCGCTTCAGCCGGTATTCGAGCCAGAGGTTGAAATCCGGCGCGTCGACGCCGATGAACACGTTCGGCCGCCACTGGACCAGCCGGTCCAGGAGGCGGCGGCGGATCCCGGAAATTTCCCAATAATGGCGGAGTACCTCCGCATAGCCACGTACCGCGAGCTTCTCCGACGGCCACCAGGCGTCGAATCCCCGCGCCTGCATCTTCGGACCGCCGATCCCTGCAAATTCCGCGTCAGGAACCTGCTCGCGCAGCGCCGCAATCAGGTGCGCCGCAAGCAGGTCGCCGGAGGCCTCTCCGGCCACCATCGCAATGCGCGTCGGCATCTATCGGATGATCCCACGGCCCGCCTGAGAAAGGAACTCGCTCAGCGCCACCAGTTCGGGGGCGGCCGCGGCGTCCGCCTCGATCCCCTGCCGGGCGTCGACCAGGGACAGCCCGGACTTGTACAAGGTCTTGTAGGCGCGCCGAATGGCCGCAATTCCGTCGGCGGAGAAGCCACGCCGCTTCAAACCCTCCGAGTTGATGCCGTGGGGCTCGGCGGCATTGCCCGCCGCGGTGACGTAGGGAGGCAGGTCCTGCAGCAGGATCGTCCCCATCGCGGTCATGCTGTGTGCCCCGATTCGCACAAACTGGTGCACGACGGTGAATCCGCCGAGTATCGCCCAATCGCCGACCCGCACATGGCCCGCCAGTTGTGCGTTGTTGGCGAAGATCGTATTGCTCCCCACCTGGCAATCATGGGCCATGTGCACATAGGCCATGATCCAATTGTCGTTACCAAGGCGGGTGCATCCCGCATCCTGGGCGGTGCCGCAGTTCAGGGTACAGAACTCGCGTATGGTGTTGCGGTCGCCGATCTCGAGGCGGGTCGGCTCGCCGGCGTATTTCTTGTCCTGGGGAATCTCGCCGATCGACGAGAACTGGAAAATGCGATTCCCCGCTCCGATGCCGGTATGGCCGCCGATGACCACATGAGGTCCTATCCAGGTTCCCTCGCCGATCCGGACATGCTCTCCGACCACGGAATAGGGGCCGATCTCGACACCGGGACCGATCCTCGCACCCGGGTGCACGATGGCCGTCGGATGGATGCCGGGACCGCTCATGGGATCTGGCGCACGGTACACATCAACTCGGCCTCGGCCGCCACCTGGCCCTCGACCTTTGCCGTCGCCGAGAATTTCCAGATGCCCCGCTTGTTGGCGGTGATCTTCACCTCGAGGATCAACTGGTCGCCGGGACCGACGGGACGCTTGAAGCGCGCCCCGTCGATGCCAACGAAGTAATAAACCGATTTGTCGTCGGGCTTTCCCCCGAGAGTGCGGAAGGACAGGATGGCGGCGGCCTGCGCCATGGCCTCGACGATGAGGACTCCGGGCATCACGGGGTGGTGGGGATAATGGCCGGGAAAGAAGGGTTCGTTCACGCTCACGTTCTTCAAAGCGCGGATGCTCTCGCCCGGAGAGACCTCGAGAACCCGGTCCACGAGGAGCAGCGGGTATCTGTGGGGCAGGTGTTCGAGAATGGCGTGGATGTCCATGCTGGTCATGAGCGTTTCTCCAGTTCGGCGAGCCTCGTTTCGAGGGCGCGTATTCTATCGGCCATCGACTCGAGATGGCGCAGTCGGGCGAAATTGCGCAGCCATTCGCCGTGGGGAAGAAAGGGCACGGTTCCAGTATAGGTTCCAGGACTGCGGATCGACTTGGCGACCAGGGTTCCGGAAGACACGTGGACGTCGTCGGCAATTTCCAGGTGCCCGAGAATTATGGCCCCACCGCCGACGGTACACCGGCGGCCGATGGTGGCACTGCCGGCAATGCCGACACACCCGGCCATCGCGGTATCGTCACCTATGCGGACGTTGTGCCCGACCTGAATCTGGTTGTCCAGCTTCACGCCGTTGCCGATGACGGTATCCTCCAGTGCCCCCCGGTCTATCGTGCTGTTGGCGCCGATCTCGACGTCATCGCCGACGATTACGCGTCCTGTCTGGGGGATCTTCTGCCAGTGCCCCTCCTCGTCGCGCGCAAACCCGAATCCGTCGGCGCCGATGACCGCCCCCGAATGAACGATGAGGCGGCTGCCGAGCTGGCAGGCATGGTAGACCGTTACCCCCGGATTGAGTCGCGTTCCCGGACCTATGCGCGCGCGCGCCCCCACGCTGCAATGGGCGCCGATTATGGTTCCTTCACCGATCTCCGCGCCAGGGCCGATCCAGGCGTGAGGCCCCACGTGCGAGGTCGGCGGAACGGGGCACTCGACAACCGCGCTTGGATGGATGCCCGGGGGAAGTTCCGGCTCCGGATGCAGCCAAGCGGCCACCCGGGCGAAATACAGATAGGGCTGCTCGGTGACTATTGCCGGAACCGGACAATCCGAAACCGCATCGCCGGCGATGATGACCGCGTTCGCCCGTGTGTCGCCCAGGCGCGACCTGTAGCGCGGATTGGCAAGGAAGCTGAGGTGGCCGGGACCGGCCGATTGCAGCGGGGCGAGCCCCTCGATCAGGACATCTCCGTCGCCGGCGAGTTCGCCGCCGAAGCGCGCGACAATGTCGGCAAGACGAACCGGCACGGATGGCAGCTCATTTCCCCGACGGAGTGTCGCCCAGGGCCTTGATGACCTTGTCCGTGATGTCGATGCGCGGATTGAAATAGACTGCTTCCTGGAAGATGATGTCGTACTTTTCCGCTTCCGCGATCTGCTTGATCGTCTTGTTGGCCCGGTCGATCACCGCAGCCAGTTCCTCGTTCCGGCGCTGGTTCAGGTCTTCGCCGAATTCGCGGCGCTTGCGCTGGAATTCCCGATTGACGTCGTTGAATTCCCTTTCCTTGTTCCGGCGCTCGGATTCCGCCATGGTGACGGCATTCTTCTCGAGGTTTTCCTGCATCTTCTGCAATTGCTTCTCCATGGTCTGGAGATCCTGGCCCCGCTTTTCGAACTCCTTTTCCAGCTTCTTCTGGGCGCGAACGGCCGCCGGGGCGTCACGGAGGATTCGCTCTGTGCTGACGAAACCGATCTTGCCCTCGGAATTGGAGAAGGCAGGGTTCGCCCAAACACAGGCCAGGACGAGGCTAAGCGCGATCTTCTTCATGAGAAATTTCCTCCGCAGCGCCCCGTCGGGGCACGGTCAAAACGTTGATCCCATCTGGAATTGCAACCGCTGAAGCTTGTCTTCCGGCTTCTTGTTCAGGGGATTGCCCAGACTGAACTTGAGCGGACCAAGCGGCGAATTCCAGGCGAGGGACACACCGGCCGAGTACCTCATGTTGCCAAGGCTTGCCTTGTCGCCCTGCCCCCACACCTGGCCGGCATCGACGAATGCGCCCAGGCGCACCGACCGATCCAGACCCGATCCCGGCATCGGGAACAGCACTTCGACGTTGGCCACCAGCCGCTTCGTACCGCCAAGGCGCTCGCCGGTCGTCGCGTCGATCGGACCGAGGGAACTTCCTTCGAAACCCCGGACGGATCCGATCCCGCCAGCATAGAAGTTCTTGAAGAAGGGCAAGTCCTTCCCACCGAATCCGTTCGCAATGCCGAACTCCCCATTGACCGCGAGGGTAACGTCGCGGGCTATCGGCATGTAGCGCTGATGCTGGATAGACGCCTTGTAATAACGTTGGCTTGCGGGCGGAATGGCCATTTCGCCACCGATTTTCCAGACGCCTCCGGAGGTCGGATAGATTCGGCTGTCCAGTGTGTCCTTGGCCCATCCGACGGTCGCCGAGAGGGTTGTCGAGGAATCGCCGAAATCGCGCACGTAATCCCGGTACCTCTTGGGGCTCGCGTTGGTCACCCGGAGGCGAGTTCCGTCGACTGCAAGACCGACTGTCACCGCATCGTCCTCGCCAATCGGCAATCCGTACCGCACCCCGGCGCCGGTCGATCGCGCACCGTAATAGCCGATGGTCAGGCTGGTGGTGTCCGTGTCGCGGTGGTAAACGTCGAATCCACGGGAAATGCCGTCGATGGTGTGATATGGATCGGTGTAGGAGAAGGAATACACCTTGTTGACCTTGCTGGTGTTCAATCCGACGCCTATGTGCTTGCCACTGCCGAAGAGGTTCTGTTGCTGGACCGACCCGGAAAGGACGACCTTTTCCGAACTGGAAAAACCGGCGCCGAGGAGGATGTTTCCGGTCGGCTTCTCCTTCACGTTCACATTCACGTCGACCTGGTCCGTCGTTCCGGGTACCGGTGGGGTCTCCACGGTCACTTCGTCGAAATAGCCGAGCTTGTCGACGCGGGCCCGGGACTTGTTGATCTTCTCCCCCTCGTACCAACTCGATTCCATCTGCCGCATCTCCCGGCGGATGACTTCGTCGCGTGTCCGGGTGTTTCCGGTCAGGTTCACCTGACGGACGTAGATCCGGCGCCCGGGATCGATGAATACGGTGAAACCCACCTCTCGCTTGGCCTTGTCCATTTCCGGCACGGCGTTCACGTTGGCGAAGGCGTAGCCCTCGTTGCCGAGGCGGTCGCTGATTGCCTTCGTGGTCTGGGTAACGCGCTCACGGGAGAAGTCGTCCCCCGGCTTGACCGTCACCAGTTTGGTCAGATCTTCTTCCGGCAACAACAGTTCGCCGGCAAGTTTGACCGACGACACCTTGTACTTCTCGCCCTCGGTGATGCTGACGGCGATATAGATCTCCTGCTTGTCCGGGGTGATCGAAACCTGCGTGGAGTCGATGGTGAACTCCATGTAGCCCCGGTCCAAGTAGAAGGATCGGAGTTTTTCCAGGTCCCCTGCCAGTTTCTGCTTCGAGTACTGGTCGTTCTTCGTATACCAGGTCAACCAGCCCGGGGTCCGCAGAACGAACAGGTCGAGCAGGTCCTTCTCGCTGAAGGCGTTCGCGCCGATGATGTTGATCTGCCGGATCTTGGCGATCTGGCCTTCGTCCACCGCGAAACTGATGCCGATCCGGTTGCGCTCCAGCGGCGTGACGGTGGTCGTGAACTGGACCGCGTAATGGCCGAGGCTGAGGTATTGGCGCTTCAGTTCCTTCTCCGCCTTCTCCAGCATGGAACGGTCGAAGATGCGCGACTCCGCCAGTCCCACCTCGCGCAGGCCCTTGATCAGATCCTCCTTCTTGAAGGCCTTAAGGCCGACGAAATCGATCGAGGCGATCGCCGGGCGCTCTTCGAGAATGACGACGAGAACCGCGCCCTCGACCTCCAGCCGCACGTCCTTGAAGAATCCCGTCGCGAACAAGGCCTTGATGGCCTGCGCTGCCTTGTCGTCCGTCATCGTCTCGCCGACCTTGACGGGCAGGTAGCTGAACACGGTGCCGGCTTCGGTACGCTGAATTCCCTCGACCCGGATATCCCTGACGACGAAAGGATCGAAGGCCTGGGCGGAAGCGGCAAACAGCGCCGAGACCAGACCGGCGAGCAGGGATTTCTTCATGGGATCAGCCGGAAACGAGGCGGTAGATGTCGTTGTAGAAGGCGAAGGCCATCAGCAATCCGAGCAGGACCAGACCGATCTGTTGGCCAATCTCCATGGCCCTTTCGGAGAGGGGACCGCCCTTGATAATTTCCGCCGAATAATACAACAAATGCCCACCATCCAATATCGGGATGGGGAGCAGGTTGAGCACGCCGAGACTGATGCTGATCAGGGCCAGGAAGCGCAGATACTGCGTGGCGCCGAGGCTCGCCGACTGGCCCGCGTAATCGGCGATGGTGACCGGTCCGGACAGGTTGCGCCAGGAAACGTCGCCGGTGATCATGCGCCCGATCATCGCGAAGCTGAATGTCGTCGTTTCCCATGTCTGTTCGGCCGCCTTGGCGAGCGCGTCGAGAGGCCCGTAGGTCACGCGGACGAACAATTCGGTCCTCGTGCGATCCGTCTCCCGCACGGCGATTCCGATCCGTCCAACCTGGACTCCACCTTCCGTATTCGCGGCGGGCGTGACGCGAAAACTCAACCGTCGATCCCCGCGCTCGAGTTCGACGGAGATTTCCCTTTCCGGCGCCGCCCTTATTCCCGCCGCCACCTCGGCCCAGTTCAAGACGGGCTTTCCGTCCACAGCCAGGAATCGATCTCCCGCCAACAGGCCCGCCTTTTCGGCGACCGAGCCGCTTCCCACCTGCCCGATCACGGGTTCGATGCTGGGGCGAAACAATCGCAACCCGAGTTCCTTGAGGGGATCCCGGCTCTCCCCGTCCGCGAAGGCGACGGTCGCCGTCGCAAGTCGATGGAAGGAAATCTCGCCACGCGGATTGATGACCTCAAGTTCGACGGTTCGCCGCTCCACGCCCGCCTTCAGGATGGCCCAACGAGCGTCGCTCCAGGTTGCCACCGGCTTGCCGTCAACGGCGCGCAGGAGGTCGCCATCGGCGATCTCGGCGAATGCCGCGGGGGTTCCGTCCGCCGGCTTGCCCAGAACCGGCTTCAATTCGTCCACCCCGTTCGCGAAGACGATCCAGTACAAGAACACGGCAAGGACGAAATTGGCCAAGGGGCCCGCCGCCACGATGATCATCCGAACACCGACCTTCTGGCGATTGAAGGCGCGCCCCAGGTCGTTCTCGGGAACGGGCGCCTCTCGCTCGTCGAGCATGCGCACATAACCGCCCAAGGGAAAGGCGCCGAGGACCCACTCGGTCCCGTCCCGGCCGATCCGCCGCGACAACAGGGCCTTGCCGAAGCCGACGGAAAATCTGAGAACCTTGACGCCGCAGGCACGGGCGGCCAGGAAATGTCCCATTTCGTGAAAGAAGATCAGGACGCCGAGGGCGACCAGGAATGCACCCAGGTAAAGGGCCGGGTTGATCGGGCCCATCAGGCGAGTGAATCAATCATCGAAGACGCGCATTCACGGGCGCGGCGGTCGGCGTCCAGGACTGCCGCCAAGTCCGGAATGGGACCGAGAGGCGTGGCATCGAGCGTCCGGGCAATCACATCCGGGATGCCGAGGAAGGGCAGCCGGCCGGCCAGGAAGGCCGCCACGGCCACCTCGTTGGCCGCGTTCAACACGGCCGGGGCGTTGTCTCCCTCGGCGAGGGCCCGATAGGCGAGGGCGAGGCAGGGAAAACGTTCGACGTCGGGTGCCTCGAACCCTAGCGTGCCGATCGCGCACAAGTCCAGGGAACCCACGCCGGCCGCGATCCGTTCCGGATAGCCGAGGGCATGGGCGATCGGCGTCCTCATGTCGGGGTTTCCCAACTGCGCGATCACCGACCCATCCTCGTATTCGACCATCGAGTGCACGACACTTTGTGGGTGGATGACTACAGCTATCCGATCGGACGAGGCACCGAACAGCCAATGGGCCTCGATCACCTCCAGCCCCTTGTTCATCATGGTCGCCGAGTCGACTGAAATCTTGCGCCCCATCACCCAATTGGGATGGGCGCACGCCTCGTCCGGCGTCACCAGGGCCAGGCGGTCCCGGGAGGCCTGTCGGAACGGCCCGCCGGAAGCGGTCAGGATGATCCGCCGTACGCCGGAACCTTTCATGTCACCTGAGAAACCCATCGGAAGTGACTGAAATATAGCGTTATGTTCACTGTCTATTGGCAGCAAGGTGGCGCCCGAGCGCGAGACCTCCGCCATGAACAGCGGACCGGCCATGACCAAGGACTCCTTGTTTGCCAGGAGCACCCTCTTCCCGGCCCTGACCGCGGCCAGATTCGCCGGCAGGCCCGCCGCGCCAACGATCGCGGCCATGACCGTGTCCACCTCCGGCAGGCGCGCCACCGCCTCCAGAGAGTGGGGACCGTGCAGGACCTCCGTTTCCAGCCCCTGGAGACGCAGTTTCTCCCCCAGGAGGCGCGCATCCGCCGCACTGGCCACCACGGCGAATCGAGGCCGGAACCGCCTGCATTGTTCGGCAAGGACGTCCAGTCGACTGTGGCCGGTCAGGGCGATGACCCGAAACCGGTCCGGATGGCGCGAGACGACGTCGAGGGTACTGGTGCCGATCGACCCCGTCGCGCCGAGTACGGTCAATCCCTGGGTCATGAAAGGAAGATCAACAAGGTCAGGGCGACGAGCGGCAATGTCGATGTCTGGCTGTCGATCCGGTCGAGAACTCCTCCGTGGCCCGGAAGGAGCTGGCTGCTGTCCTTGACGCCGGCCTGGCGCTTGATCAGGGACTCGAACAGGTCGCCTTCGATGCTGAGGGCGGTGAGCAACACCAGAAGGGCAGTACCGGCGGACATCGCGTAAATGCCACCGAGACCGGCAGGGAGGACCATCGCCGCCGCCACCGCTCCGTAAAGAAGGACGCCGGCGGCGCCCCCCGCAGCGCCCTCCCAGGTCTTTCCGGGACTGATGGCGGGCGCCAGTTTGCGCCGGCCGAAGGCCCGTCCGGCGAAATAGGCGCCGATATCGGCGACCCATACGGCCGCCATCGCGCCGAACAGGTAACCGGGACCGCGTTGGTGGAGATCCACCATCGCCGCCCAGGTCGGAACGATGAGCAGCCATCCGATTCCATACCCGAGCAGGTCGTTGCCGGAAATGGACCAGCGACGGGTCAGCCACCAGGGCGCCACCAGGATCCAGAAGCCCGCCGACAGCACCCAGAGCTTTGGAAAGGCGAACAGGTGTTGTTGATATGCCGCAACACAGCATGCAGCCACCACGCCGGCGAACATGACACGACCGGCCGAGTCGATCTTCATCAGACCGGCCCATTCCCATGCCGCGAGGCAGGCCATCAGGCCGAAGACGCCGGCCGAGAGCGGTCGCGGCAGGACCAGCAGTACCACCAGAAAACCGGCCAGCAGGCACAACGCGGTGATGACCCGCGTCCTAAGCATTTTCCTGCGGCGTTCGGAAGCCCGCCCCGCCATCCGGTTCCGGCGATGAGACCGAGGGAGAGGAAGCGTCCGACAACTGTGCGCTCGTCCGTCCGAATCGCCGTTCCCGCCTCTGATAGGAAACAATGGCATCGGCCAGGGATGCGGCTCCGAAGTCGGGCCAAAGCAAATCCGTGAAATAGAACTCGGTGTAGGCAAGTTGCCAGACCAGGAAATTGCTGATTCGCTGTTCGCCACCCGTCCGGATGAACAAATCCGGCTCCGGCGCATAGGCCATCGAGAGTCTTTCGGACAGTTCCACCTCGGTCCAGGCGCCGCGACTCTCAGGCAACTCTGCAGCGAGCCGATTGACAGCCTGCACGATGTCCCAGCGACCGCCGTAGTTGGCCGCGATGGTCAAGGTCAGGCGATCGTTCGCGACGGTCCTCGATTCAGCCCTCTGGATCAGTTCGACGAGCCGCGGCTCGAACCGGGAAACGTCTCCGATGACCCGCAGGCGGATTCCATTGCGATGCAGGCGTGCGACCTCGGTCTCGAGGGCCGTCATGAACAGCCCCATCAGGAATCCCACCTCCTCGGCAGGCCGACGCCAGTTCTCGGAGCTGAATGCGAAGAGCGTAAGGTACTCGATCCCGCGCTCCACGCAGGCCTCGACCACGTCGCGGACCGTGTCCACGCCCTTCTTGTGCCCGGCCACCCGGGGTAGCAGTCTCTTCTGGGCCCAGCGGCCATTGCCGTCCATGACGATGGCCACGTGGCGCGGCACTTCTCCAACCGAGGGAACCTCCCGGGTGGAACTGGGGAATTTCATGATTCGATGTCGGCCGCGGATCCCGTGGCCTAGATGGCCATCAGGTCCTTTTCCTTTTCGGCCAGCAACTTGTCCACTTCTGCCACGTAGCGGTCGGTCAGCTTCTGGACATCGTCCTGTGCCCGGCGCTCGTCGTCCTCGCCGACCTCCTTCTTCTTGAGTGCGTCCTTGAGGTGCGCGATGGCGTCGCGGCGCAGATTGCGGATTGCGACCTTCGCATTCTCTCCCTCGTGCCGAACGACCTTGATCAGTTCCTTGCGGCGTTCCTCGGTCAGCGCCGGCATGGGCACCCGGATCAAGTCTCCCTGGGTAGCGGGATTGAGTCCGAGGTCCGAGTCCCGGATTGCCTTCTCGACCTTCGAGATCATGGGTTTTTCCCATGGCTGGACGCCGATCGTGCGGGAATCGACCAGCGTCACGTTGGCGACCTGGTTGATGGGCATCATGGAACCGTAGTAATCCACGTGAATATGATCAAGAAGTCCCGTATGGGCACGTCCGGTACGAACCTTGGCAAGGTCGTGCCTCAGCGCCTCCAGGGACTTCTGCATCTTGCCTTCTGCATTCTTCTTGAGTTCGGCGATCATTCCTGACTCCTAGCAATGGACCAGCGTACCCTCGTCTTCCCCCATGACGACGCGCTTCAGGCCTCCAGCCTTGAAGATGGAGAAGACGTTGATCGGCAGCCTTTGGTCGCGGCATAGCGCGAAGGCCGTGGCATCCATGACCTTGAGGTCGCGGCCGATGGCTTCATCGAAGCTGATCCGGGCGAAGCGGGTCGCCGCTGGATCCTTCTTCGGATCGGCCGTATAGATCCCGTCAACCTTGGTCGCCTTGAGCACGATCTCGGCTCCGATCTCGGAACCGCGCAGGGCTGCGGCCGTATCGGTGGTGAAGAACGGATTGCCGGTGCCGGCACCGAACACGACGACCTTGCCCTCTTCCAGGTAACGGATGGCCTTGCCGCGGATATAGGGTTCGACGACCTGCTCGATATTGAGGGCCGATTGGACCCGCGCCGAGATGTTCGCCTGCCGCATGGCATCCGCGAGGGCCATGGCATTCATCACCGTCGCCAGCATCCCCATGTAATCCGCGGTGGCCCGATCCATGCCGGTGGAGGTTCCAGCCACCCCGCGAAAGATATTCCCGCCGCCGATGACGACACCGACTTCCACACCCATGTCGGTGACCGACTTGATCTCGTTCACGATGCGCCAGAGCATGTCCCGGTTAATGCCGTAGGCATCATCGCCCATCAGGGCCTCCCCGGAAAGCTTCAGCAGGATGCGTCGGTAGGCGGCCATCTGTCCCATCCCGGTCAGCGGTTGGCGGCAGCCGCGGCAGCCTGGGCCGCCACTTCGGCAGCGAAGTCGGACTGCTTCTTCTCGATGCCCTCTCCGACCACGTACAGGGTGAATCCGGCGACGCGGGCGCCCTTGGCCTTCAGCAGTTGCTCGATCGTCTGCTTGCCGTCTTCCGCCTTCACGAAGACCTGGCCGAGCAGGGTGACGTCCTTGAGATATTTCTGGACCGTGCCCTCGGCGATCTTCTCCAGCATGGCCTCCGGTTTCCCGGCCTCCCGCGCCTTCTCGATGGCGATGCGTCGCTCGGTGTCCAACAGGTCCGCCGGAACGCCGGAGGCATCCAGGGACTTGGGCTTCGAGGCGGCGACATGCATCGCCAGGTCCTTGGCCAGTTGTTCGTCACCGCCGACCACGTCCACGAGGACCCCGATCTTCGAACCGCCATGCACATAGGAGGACCACTTGCCCTCGGCCTGGCAGCGGACGAAGCGACGGATGGACATGTTCTCGCCGATCTTTCCGACCAGGGCGGACCGGGTGGCCTCGACTGAGGTGCCGCCGATTTCGAGGGCAGAAAGAGCAGCCACGTCGGCAGGGGACTTCTCGGCCACCAGGGTCGCCAGATTCTTGACCAAGGCATTGAATTCGTCGTTCTTGGCGACGAAGTCGGTCTCGCAGTTCACCTCGATCATGCTGGCGAGTTTCCCATCGGCGGAGAGGTAAACACCGACGATTCCCTCGGCGGCCACGCGCGCCGCGGCCTTGGTCGCCTTGTTTCCGAGCTTGACCCGCAGAATTTCCTCGGCCTTTGCCATGTCCCCGCCGGCTTCCGCCAGGGCCTTCTTGCACTCCATCATGGGCGCGTCGGTCTTCTCGCGCAGTTCCTTGACCATGCTTGCGGTGATTTCCGCCATTGCTCTACTCCAGATTCAAATAATTGCTCGCGGCCGGGATCGTTACCCACGACGGTCCGGGGACCGTCGTGGCCGGGGCCCCGGCGGGGACTGCCTTTACTCGGCGGACTCTTCCTCGACCTCGACGAACTCGTCGTCGCCGGCGACGGCCTGGACCACCTCGTTGATGGACTGGCTCTTGCCCTCGAGGACTGCATCGGCCACACCGCGGGCGTAAAGCCGAATGGCGCGCGAGGAGTCGTCGTTACCGGGAATGACGTAGCTCACGCCTTCCGGGGAGTGGTTCGTATCGACGACGCCGACCACCGGAATCCCGAGCTTGCTGGCCTCCGTGACGGCGATCTTGTGATAACCGACGTCGATGACGAAGATCACGTCCGGCAGGCCATTCATGTCCTTGATGCCACCGATGCTCTTCTGCAGCTTGGCCATCTCGCGCTGGGTCATCAGGGCCTCCTTCTTCGGCATCTTCTCGAAGGAACCATCCTCGACCATCTGCTCCATTTCCTTCAGGCGCTTGATGGACTGCTTGACCGTCTTGAAGTTGGTCAGCATGCCGCCCAACCAACGCTCATCAACGAAGGGCATGCCGGCACGGCGGGCCTCCTCGGCGACGATCTCCCTCGCCTGGCGCTTGGTGCCGACGAAAAGAACCGTGCCCTTTTTCGCCGCCATCTGCTTCACGAAGGCCATCGCCTCGTTGTACTTGGCGAGCGTCTTCTCCAGGTTGACGATATGGATCTTGTTGCGATGGCCGAAGATGAACGGGGCCATCTTGGGGTTCCAGAAGCGGGTCTGGTGGCCAAAATGGACACCCGCCTCCAGCATTTGACGCATGGTGGTGCTCATGAGCGATACTCCGATTGGGTTGACCTCCGCCCAGCCGTACTGCAACCCTTTTCGGGATCACCCACTCGGCGCCAGGCGTGCGAATTTTGCCCGGCGACCGGCAAACCGGATCGCTGAAGCGGGTTTTCTTACCGGATGAATTCCGGCGGAACCCCGCTCGGGCAATCCGATTATTATAGCCTTTTCCGGGACATGGCTTCAAGGCGATTCGGCGTTTTGCCGCCCTGAGGTTAGAATCGGCCTTCCGAAATCCGCCTCCGGTCCCATGCCCATCACCCTGAAATCCCGCGAAGAAATCGACAAGCTGAGGGTGGCCGGCCGGTTGGCGGGCGAGGTCCTCGATTACATTGTCCCCTTCGTCAAACCCGGGGTCACGACAGCGGAACTGGACGGCCTCTGCCACGACTACATGGTTCACGTCCAGGGCTGCGTCCCGGCGCCCCTGAACTACGCGCCACCTGGCTACCCCCCCTACCCCAAGTCCATTTGCGCCTCGGTCAATCATCAGGTCTGCCACGGGGTTCCCAACGATCGCCCGCTCAAGAAGGGCGACATCGTCAATCTGGACATCACGACGATCAAGGACGGATGGCATGGCGACACCAGCCGCATGTTCGTGGTGGGCGACGGCTCCATACTCGCCAGGAGGCTCTGCCAGGTGACCCTCGAGTGCCTGTGGCTCGGCATTGGCCAGGTGCGCCCGGGCGCCCGCCTCGGCGACATCGGCGCCGCCATCCAGAGGCACGCCGAGAAGAACGGCTATTCCGTGGTGCGCGAATTCTGCGGGCATGGCATCGGCCAGCATTTCCACGAGGAACCGCAGGTGCTCCATTACGGCAAGCCGGGTACGGGCATCACCCTGGAACCGGGAATGACCTTCACCATCGAACCAATGATCAACGCCGGCAAGGCCGCCATCTCCGAATTGCCCGATGGCTGGACCATCGTCACCCGCGACCGCAGCCTTTCCGCCCAATGGGAACACACGATTGCCGTCACGGCGGACGGTTGCGAGGTCCTCACCCTCTCGGCCGGAGCACCGCCGCGTCCGGATATCGCCGCCTGACGCCGTGAACCAGACGGCCCTCGGCGCATCGGACCAGGGGCTCTGGAAGAGCCTGAGGGCCGACCTTTCGGCAGCGCAGGCCCGACTGCGGGAGGAATTCGAACGCTCCGGCGACGCCGAGGCACTGATCCATGGGCGGACGCGCAACGTGGACGCGCTGCTTCACAGGATCTGGACTACCCTCGACATCCCGGCGGACCTGGCCCTGGTGGCCGTCGGAGGCTATGGCCGCGGAGAGCTGTTTCCGGCGTCAGACGTGGACATCCTGGTCCTCGTGCCGGACGGATTCGACGTCTCCGCGGAGCCGAGGGTCGAGCAGTTGATCGGCGGGCTCTGGGACGTCGGCCTGGAGATCGGGCACAGCGTTCGCACCGTGGCGGAGTGCGTCTCCTGGGCGACCGGGGACATCACCGTCCAGACCACCCTCCTCGAGGCCCGATTCCTGGAGGGCGGGCGGCGCCTCTTCGAACAACTCGAGAGACGGATGCTCGAGGTTCTGGATCCGTTGAAGTTCTTCAAGGCCAAGCGACTCGAACAGGAGGAGCGCTACGCGCGCTTCAACGAAACCCCGTACAGCCTCGAACCCAACTGCAAGGAGAGCCCCGGGGGTTTCCGGGACCTCCAGGTCATCCTCTGGGTGGCCCGGGCGGCGCGCTTCGGCACCTGCTGGCGCGGATTGGCGGAACGGGATCTCCTGACTTCCGAGGAACTTCGTCATGTCCGCCAGGCCGAGAACTTTCTCCGCCTCGTGCGCATACGCCTGCACCACATCGCCCGGCGGCGGGAGGAGCGCCTGCTGTTCGACCACCAGGAAAAGCTCGCCCAGGCGTTCAAACTCCAGGCGACGGCCGGCAAGCGAGCGTCGGAAGTGCTGATGCAGCGCTACTTCAGGAATGCGCGGTTCATCACGCAACTCAATACCATCCTCCTGCAGAACATCGGCGCCCGCCTTTTCCCTTCCCAGCACCATGTCCCCATCGTCATCGACCAGCATTTCCAGATGGTCAGGGAACTGCTGGACATCCGCAGCGAGAACCTTTTCGAGGAACACCCGGCGGCCATCCTGCGCAGCTTCCTGATGCTGGAGCGGCGTTCCGAGCTGAAGGGAATGACGGCGCGCACCCTGCGTGCCTTGTGGCGGGCCCGCCACCGCATCGATGCGGCGTTCCGCCGCGATCAGGGCAATCGATCGCTCTTCCTCCAGCTGTTCCAGCAAAAGCGGGGATTGGTGCACGAGATGCGGCGGATGAACCAGTACGACATCCTCGGCCATTACCTGCCCGCCTTCGGCCGCATCGTCGGGCAGATGCAGCACGACCTCTTCCACGTCTATACGGTGGATCAGCACATCCTCCAGGTGATGCGCAATCTTCGGCGCTTCACGATGGCCGAATTCGCCCACGAGTACCCCTACTGCACGCGTCTCATCACGGGTTTCGAGCGGCAATGGCTGCTTTACATCGCCGCCCTGTTCCACGACATCGCCAAGGGTCGCGGCGGCGATCATTCACGCCTGGGAATGGTGGACGCCGCCGACTTCTGTCGCGATCACGGCATCGAGGGCGAGGACGCCGACCTGATCTCCTTCCTCGTCGAACACCATCTGACCATGTCCAGCGTGGCGCAGAAGCAGGACCTCGCCGATCACAACGTCATCGAGGGCTTCGCCAAGGCGGTCGGGACTCCCCGCCGTCTGACCGCCCTTTACCTGCTGACCGTCGCCGACATCCGGGGCACGAGCCCGAAGGTTTGGAATGCCTGGAAAGGCAAGCTGCTGGAGGACCTCTATCACATCACGCTTCGCCACCTGCGCGGCGACGCCAGCCCTGCCCAGGGCGGGCTCGCCGAGCGCCAGGACGACGCCAGGCGGCTCCTCCGCTACCACGGCCTGCGTGGCGGCATCGAGGAGCCCCTTTGGCGCCAGCTGGACACCGTCTATTTCCTGCGCCACGACGCCGACGAGATCGGCTGGCACACCCGCACCCTTTACTACCGTCCGGACGCCGATGCGCCGGTGGTCAAGGCGCGGGTGACGGCAGCTGCGGAAGGGCTTCAGGTCATGGTCTATACGCGCGACGCGAAGGACCTCTTCGCCCGCGTCTGCGGCTTCTTCGCCCGCCTCGGCTACTCGATTGCGGAAGCCAAGGTCCACACGACGCGGCACGGCTATGCGCTGGACAGCTTCATCCTCCTCGACCCGGCGAACCAGTTGTCCAACCGCGACATGATCGCCCTGATCGAACACGACCTGTCCGAACGCCTGCGCACCCTGCCGCCCCTGGAGCCTCCGGTGGTGGCACGCTTGTCGCGCCAGGTCAGGCATTTCCCGATCACCCCGGAAGTTGCCATCCGGCCGGATGAACGCGGCCAGCACTACCTCCTCACCGTGATCGCCGCGGACCGCCCGGGGCTTCTGCACGGGATCGCCCTTGTCCTCGCGCGGCACGGCGTGTCGGTCCAGACGGCCAAGATCGCCACCCTTGGCGAGCGCGTAGAGGACAACTTCCTCATCAGCGGCCGGGAACTGGGCCAGACCGTCACCCTGGTACGGCTCGAACAGGAACTTCTGGAGGCCCTGCAGACATGAGCTGGATCAAGGAGGAGTTCACCTTTCACGACCTGCAGCGCCTGCTATTCAAGCTCGCCGACCGGGTCAAGGTCTTCCAGGGCTTGACGCCGGGGGAGATCAGCGACATTCTCGCCACCGCCGAGAAATGCACCTTCGGGGCCGGCGCTCCTATCCTGAAGGAAGGCAGCATCGGCCTCCACATGTATCTGATCATCGAGGGAGAAGCCGTGGTGTCCAAGCAAGGGCGCGACGGAGACGTGGAACTGGCCCGGTTGGGTCCTGCCGACAGCTTCGGCGAAATGGCGCTGGCCGACAACGAGACCAGGAGCGCCAGCGTAACCGCCCTGTCCCCCTGCATCCTCGTGCGCATAGGCGAGAAGAGCATTCGCAATCATCCGGACATCGGCCTGAAGATCTACCGGAACATGGCGCACCTGTTGTCCTTGCGCCTCCGCCAGGCGGACGAGCAACTGGCATGGCACCTGTGAGCGGCCGGCTGTTCCTCGCATTGCTTGCCGCGGCCGGGCTGTGGGCGCCACCGGCGGACTCCCGGGACCGACTGCCGCTTTTCGATGCCCACCTGCATTACAACTGGGAGCCCCGGCCCCGATTCTCCCTGGAGGAAGTTCTCGACCTGTTCCGCCGCGCAGGCGTCACAGGCATCCTCGCCAACAGCCGGCCCAACGACGGCACGAGGGCACTCGTCGAGGCGAACCCGAAGGACATCTGGGTAGTTCCCTTCATCCGTCCCTACAACGTCAGGTCCGATATCCAGACCTGGATGAACGATCCGAAGATATTCGACCTGATCCAGACGGAGTATCGCCGGGGTTACTACAAGGGCGTCGGGGAATTCCATCTCGGCGGCAGCGCCGCCGACACGGAATGGGTCAGGCACGCCGTCGATTTCGCCGTTGAACGCAAGCTCTATCTGCACGCCCACGCCGACGACGAGGCCCTCGAGATCCTGTTCCGGCACAATCCCAAGGCCAGGATCGTCTGGGCCCACACCGGCTTCTCGACCTCGCCCGAGAAGGTGGCGGCCTATCTCGAGCGCTTTCCGGGCCTCTGGTGCGAACTGTCCTACCGTTACGGCATCACTGGCGAAGGTGGGCGCCTGACCGCTGAATGGCGCCGGCTTTTCGAGCGCTATCCCGATCGCTTCCTGGTCGGATCCGACACCTGGATCGATTCCCGCTGGGAACAGTACGGCGTGATCATGGAAGGCTATCGCGGCTGGCTCGCCCAGTTGCCCAGGGAGGTCGCAGAGAAGATCGCCTTCCGGAACGCCGAGCGGCTGTTCAGGTAGGCATCCCCGCCCGGCTCTGGCCGGATGGAAGGGGACGCAGGCCCGTGCGGTGCTTCTCGAGGATCCGGTAGATGTTCCCGTCGAACGGCGGGAGGTCTTGGTCCAGCAGGGCCATGACTTCCTCGTCGGACCGGGCCGAACCCAGGAAACGCCACCCATTGACCACATGGGCCACCTCACGCTCCTGAATCACGGCCGGCCCCGGGAACGGCCAGGCGCGCAATTGCAGACCTGCCAGCGCCGCCACGAGGCGAAGTCCATGGCGCGCCACCGGCTCCAGTCCGACGCAGGCTCCACGGCACCGACCTCCCTGGACGGCCGAGCACGGCTTCCCGGCAGCAAGATCCTCCAGGCCCAGGAGGCCACGACACAGCCCGTGCCTGAGGGCTAGTTTTCCCAGCATGGCGCGCGCCTCGCGCGCCGACCGGAACAACCCGTACAAGCCCTCCTGGCGGCCAAAATCGATTTCGGCGCCGGCGACCAGTTCGAGCCGCGACGGCGAGCCCTCCCGGGCCGTCAGCCGCCAGGAATGGAATTCCGAGTCCAGCCTGGAACTCCCCGCGAGGGCCGGCCTCAGGCGCCTCAGGAGGACTGCCTCCATCAGCAGCGCACCTACCTCCCCGCCGGTCCCAACACCCTCTATACCTCGCACGAGGCCCGCCAGGCCGGCCTCTTTTTCGGAACCGTTGTCGCCTGCGAAGTGCGCCAGGACCCGGCGGCGGACATCCTTCGCCCGCCCCACATGGAGCGCCTCGCCATCCGGGCCGTAGAAGACATAGACCCCGGCTCCCTCCGGCAGGGCTTCGATCACCGCCGGATCGATGTGCTCCGGAAGCACTGTCCTTGAAGTCGCGGCGCGAACCGCTGCCGCCAGGACTTCGGCATCCACACGCGTCGGCAGGCCCTCCCAGAATCGGTGGATCAGACGCGCATCGCCCAGGGCCCGATGTCGCCCCCCCTCCGCGGTGAGACCATGACGTTCGATCAGGGCGTCCAGGCTGTGGCGCCGGAACTCCGGAAAAAGGCGGCGCGACAGCTTCACGGTGCACAACACGGCGGCCTCGAATTCCAGTCCGGCACGACCGAATTCGCTCTTCAGGAAAGAGTAGTCGAATCGCGCGTTGTGGGCCACGAACAGATGCCCGTCGAGCAGGCCCGCCACCTCCGACGCGACTTCCGCGAAGGCCGGGGCATTCGCGACGGCGGCGTTGGTGATGCCGGTCAGGCGTTCGATGAAAGCCGGGATCGGTACTCCGGGGTTCACCAGGGACGACCACTCGCGAACGCCATCCGGATCGCATTGGATGATGCCGATTTCCGTAATCCTGTCCTGGCCGGGGTTCGCCCCGGTGGTCTCGAGGTCCACGAATACCATCGGCTGACTCAAGTTATCCATAGGTACCCAAACCCCTTCCAATTCCGTAATCCAAGGCATCCCGGCCCCGTGCCCGGCGGTGCTCGACGCGAACGCCGGCCCAGCATTTCGTCATTTTCCGCCCCGTCGGCGGCTATAATCCAACGCCATGCGGCGCCCCGGCAGCGATGTCTCCGGGCACCGCGCCGGACGCGCCGACGCATTGCCGCCGTCGCGCTTCGTCACCCCATCCTTTCCCGGAACCCGGACCATGCCTTCGTCATCCTCCGTCAAAGTCTATTCCCTCGTAACGAACCCACTCTTCGGGTCCAGCGGAACGGGCCTGGACCAGATCGTCCAGGCCATCTATGCCGATCCCGGCCTCGCCGGTGCGACTGACGGGAAGGATATCAAGGCCGGGGCGCAAGCCGCGGAACAACTCGGCCAGTTGATCCTGAAGGCCGCTTCGGCCACTGGCGCCGCCGCCGACGGAGTCTTCACGACGGCCGAGGTGGTGGCCATGAATGCCTACTTGCGGACCAACCACCTCGCCGCCTGGACCGTCCTGCACGGCGACGACGAAGACGGTAGCGAGACCGGCTATCACCTGGTGCAAAACGACGGTGGCAACGCCAAGTACCGTGGCGACAACATGCTGGACACCGTCGCCGACGGCATTTTCCACATGGGCTTCGAGATTCGCGACGGCCGGTTCCTCAACGAGGACGGGGACCCCAACGCCAGCGTCGAGCGCGTTGCCGAATGGCTGACCCAGTTCTATACCGACCATTCGACCACGGGAACCGGTCTGGACCGGATCACCGACCTGGTGATGGCCGACGCCGGGCTGGACACCCGGATTTCCGACCCGCAGATCGCCGCCGGCGCCGATGCCGCCAATGCCCTGAATCGAATGCTGGCCCAGGCCCTGACGGCCACCGGCGTCGCCAAGGACGGCTGGATCTCGGTTCAGGATGTCGTGGCCTTGAACGCCTACCTGAGGGCCGATCCGGGGCGTCTGGCGAATTGGACGCGCCTGCACGGGGACGACGAAAGGGGTTCGGAGACGGGCTTCCACCTTGTCCAGAATGACGGGGCCTCCACCCGGTTCTTCGGCGAGAACCTCGTGAATACCGTCGCCGACGGGATCTACCACCTGGGCTTCAGAATCCAGGACGGGCGGCTGCTCAACGAGGATGGGGATCCGAACGCCACCCTCTCGGACGTCTCCGACTGGCTCAACTATTTCCTGATCGACCAGTCCACCAGCGGAAGCGGATTGGACCGCATCGTCGACCTCATCAAGGCCGACCGGGGCCTCGCCCGAAACACCGAGGCAGCCGACATCAACGGCGGAGCGCAAGCTGCCGACGCAATGAACAAGATCATCAACAGCCTGATCGGAAAGACGGGCGCCGGGGCCGACGGGTGGATCACACCCGAGGAAGTCCGGCAGATGAACGGGCTGATCCGGTCCAATGCGACCCTGCTGAAACAATGGACGGATCTCCATGGCGACGACGAGGATGGCACCTCCTGGGGGTACCACCTGGTCCAGAACAACGGGGCCAATACGAACTTCCTCGACCGCAACCTGGTGGATACCGTCGCCGACGGCATCTACCACCTGGGATTCGAGATCCGGGACGGCCGTTTCCTCAACGAGGACGGAAATCCGAATGCCACCGTCTCCGACGTCGCGACCTGGCTCAACTTCTTTTACGAACAGGCCGTGATCGTCGCCGGCGACGGGGACGGAAACGACCTCCACGGGGACGGCCGCAATGAGCAGATCAATGCCGGAGGCGGCGACGATACCGTCTCTGCCGGGGCCGGCAACGACCTCGTGTTCGGCAGTTGGGGCAACGACGTACTTTCCGGCGGGGACGGCAACGACATTCTCTACGGGGCCAGCGGCAACGACAGCCAGTCGGGTGGGGCAGGCAACGACGCGTTCCGGGTCACCGGCAACAAGGATTCAGGCTTCGAAGGCTACGACGTCCTCGACGGCGGTGCCGGCACGGACCGCATCGCTGCCTACGGCGACAAGGTCGATATCGGACTGTCCGCCTTCGGCCCGGCCAACGGTATCGAGATCATCGACGCCACGGGGGCGAAGGGTATCGTGCGCCTGATCGGCGATTGGACGGACAATCTGCTCGACTTCAGCGGAGTATCGTTCGTCAGTACCCAGTCGAACAATTCCGGGTCGTCGCCCGCGCCGACGCTGACGATCGACGCCGGTGGCGGCAAGGACACGGTCATCGGCAGCGCCGGCAACGACAGCATCGAAGGCGGCTCCTGGGGCGACCAGTCCCTCTCCGGCGGCAACGGCAACGACACGATCCACGGCGGCGGCGGCACCGACGCCGTCTCCGGCGGCGCCGGCGACGACCTCTTCCGCGTCACCGGCAACAGGGACGCCGGCTTCGAGGGCTACGACAGCTACAGCGGCGGTGCCGGCAAGGACCGCATCGCCGCCTACGGCGACAACGTCGATATCGGACTGTCCGCCTTCGGCCCGGCCAGCGGCGTCGAGATCATCGACGCCACGGGCGCCACCGGCAATGTCCGCCTCGTCGGCGACTGGAAGGACAACCTCCTCGACTTCTCCGCCACCGCCCTGACCGGGAAGCTCGCCATCGACGCCGGCGGCGGCAAGGACACCGTCATCGGCAGCGCCGGCAACGACCGGATCCTCGGCGGGGACTACGGCGACGACCGGCTGGACGGACGCCTGGGGAACGATACCCTGACCGGCGGCAGCGGTCGCGATACCTTCGCCTTCGGCAAGAGTTGGGGCCACGACACGGTGACGGATTTCCAGGACAAGATCGACCGCCTGGACCTGCACGACAGCGGCGCCGTCGACATCAAGAGCCTGTCGATCAGCATGGCGGGGACGGACACCGTGATCGCCTTCGGAGGCAGCGAGATCGTCCTGGTCGGCTTCAAGATGGCCGACCTGAGCGCGGCCGACATCGTGTTCTGAAGCCGCGCGCGGTTTCAGTCCGCGGCGGATCCCGACGCGCCGGGATCCGGGAAGAGCACGTCGGTGAACCCGAACAGACGGAAGTCCTTGACCCGCATCGGGTAGAGGATTCCGTCCAGGTGGTCGCATTCGTGCTGCACCACCCGGGCGTGGAAGCCGTCTACGGTCCTGTCGATCGTGTTGCCACATTGGTCGAAGCCGGTATAGCGCAAAGACGACCATCGCGGCACCCAGCCGCGCAGGCCGGGGACCGACAGGCAGCCCTCCCAGCCCTCCTCCGTCTGCCCCGAAAGCGGCGTCAGGACCGGATTGGCCAGGACGGTGAAGGGAACCGGCTCCGCCTCGGGGTAGCGCGGATTCGATTCGAAGCCGAAGATGACCACCCGAAGGTCCACACCGATCTGGGGTGCGGCGAGTCCCGCGCCGTCGGCCGCATGCATGGTCTCGATCATGTCGGCGACCAGGGTCTCCAGTTCCGGCGTCCCGAAGCGCTCCACGGGCCTCGCCACCCGCAGGAGGCGCGGGTCGCCCATGCGCAGGATTTCACGGATCAATCCGGCACCCGTCCTCGCAGAACCGCGCGATGACGTCGCGCACCCGGGCCATGGCGCCCTGCAGGGTCTCCTCGACCTGGGCGAAGCTGATCTCCCGCGCACTGTCGTTGCGGCCTGCTGCCCAATTGGCCACCACGCAGAGGGCGCCGTAGGGTATCCCCTGTTCGCGCGCCAGGGCAGCCTCCGGCATGCCGGTCATCCCGACGACGTGGGCACCGTCGCCCTCCAGCCGGTCGATCTCGGCCGACGTTTCCAGCCGCGGTCCCTGGGTCGCGGCGTAGACCGCGCCATCCACGATCTCGTGGCCGCCGCTGCGCGCCGCCTCCAGCAATTCGTGGCGGACCCCCGCGTCGTAAGGCTGGGTGAAATCGATATGGACGACGCCCGCCTCGCCGCCCTCGAAGAAGGTCGAGGGGCGACCCCATGTGTAGTCGATGATCTGGTCCGGCACCACCAGGACGCCCGGGCCCAGGTCCTTCCGGATGCCGCCGACCGAGGCGACCGAAATCATGTGCTGCGCCTGCGCGCCGTGCTTCAGTGCCCAGATGTTCGCCCGGTAATTCACCAGATGCGGCGGAACGGTATGCCCGTAGCCATGCCGCGCCAGAAAGACCACCTTGCGGCCTCCGATGCGCCCGAACATGAGCGGCCCCGAAGGCTCGCCGAAAGGCGTTCGAACCACCTGCCGCCGTTCGATTTCCAGGATCGCCAACTGGGTGAGACCGCTGCCGCCGATGATCGCAAGCATCAAGAAACCTTCCATGTCCCGCATCAGGGGCCGACCGCACCCGCGTGCTAGAATGGCGGGTTACTTATTGCGCTGCAACACCGCCCCGAACCCATGTCCCGAGCCCTCCGAAACATCGCCATTATCGCCCACGTCGACCACGGCAAGACCACCCTCGTCGACCAACTCCTGCGCCAGTCCGGCACCTTCCGCGAGAACCAGCAGGTCGCCGAACGGGTCATGGACTCCAACGACCTGGAAAAGGAACGCGGCATCACCATCCTGGCCAAGAACTGTGCCATCGACTGGCAGGGGACGCACATCAACATCGTGGATACCCCCGGCCATGCGGACTTCGGCGGCGAGGTGGAGCGGGTGCTCTCGATGGTGGACGGCGTGCTCCTGCTGGTGGACGCGGTGGAAGGCCCCATGCCCCAGACCCGTTTCGTCACCCGCAAGGCCTTGCAGAAGGGCCTCAAGCCCATCGTGGTCATCAACAAGATCGACCGGCCGGGCGCCCGGCCGGACTGGGTGATCAACCATACCTTCGACCTCTTCGACAAACTGGGCGCCACCGAGGAGCAGCTCGACTTCCCGGTCGTCTTCGCCTCCGCCCTGAACGGCTACGCCATGCTCGACGCGGCGACGCCGGGCACCGACATGACCGCCCTCTACCAGGCAATCCTCGAGCACGTTCCGCCGCCGGACGTGGACGCCGACGAACCGCTCCAGCTACAGATCTGCTCCCTGGACTACAACTCCTACGTCGGCCGGATCGGCATCGGCCGCATCAAGAAGGGGCGCCTGAAGGCCGGCCAGCCGGTCGCCGTGGTATACGGCGAGGAATCCCGCGGGGCCGCCAAGATCGGACAGATCCTCATGTTCACCGGCCTGGAGCGTACCCCGGCCGACGAGGCCGAAGCCGGCGACATCGTCCTCGTCACCGGCATCGAGCAGGTCGGCATCGGCGTCACCCTCTGCGACCCCGACAACATCGTCCCGATGGCCCCGATCGCCGTGGATGAGCCGACCCTGACCATGAATTTCCAGGTCAACACCTCCCCGCTGGCGGGACGCGAGGGCAAATACGTCACCAGCCGGCAGATCCGCGAGCGCCTGCAGAAGGAACTGCTCTCCAATGTCGCCCTCCGCGTCCAGGACACCGCCGACTCCGACGTCTTCGAGGTTTCCGGCCGCGGCGAGCTTCACCTCACCATCCTCCTCGAAAACATGCGCCGCGAAGGCTACGAGCTGGCCGTCTCCCGCCCGCGTGTCGTGGTCCACGAAGTGGGTGACGACAAGCAGGAACCCTACGAAATGCTCACCGTGGACGTGGAAGAGACCCACCAGGGCGGCGTCATGGAGGAACTGGGACGGCGCAAGGGCGAACTGCAGGACATGCAGCCCGACGGCAAGGGCCGTGTCCGCCTCGAGTACCGCATACCGGCCCGGGGCCTCATCGGATTCCAGGGCGAATTCCTGACCCTGACCCGCGGCACCGGCCTGGCCAGCCACGTGTTCGACGAGTACGGGCCCTGGTCGGGGCCCATGGCCGAACGCCGCAACGGCGTGCTGGTCTCCCAGGACGACGGGGAGGCCGTCGCCTACGCCTTGTGGAAGCTGCAGGACCGCGGCCGGATGTTCGTCAGTCCCGGCGACTCGGTGTACGAGGGCATGGTCATCGGCATCCACACGCGGGACAACGACCTGGTCGTCAACCCGATCAAGACCAAGCAACTCACCAACGTCCGCGCCTCCGGCAAGGACGAGGCCATCAACCTGACTCCGCCCATCCAGCTCACCCTGGAGTCCGCCGTCGAATTCATCGCCGACGACGAACTGGTGGAGATCACGCCGAAGTCCATCCGACTGCGCAAGCGCTTCCTGAAGGCCCACGAACGCAAGCGTGCCGAACGTGAGGAAACCGTCTGAGCGGCTGATCCGCTGGGCCTTGAGGATGGCGGCTGCGGCCGCTCTCCTCTCCCTGATCGGCTGGTTCTCGACCCCGAGCGTCAGCCCCTTCCTCTGCAAGATCTACGGATGACCCGGTCGGCCCGGGTGTCGGACGAGCCAAAAGGAAAACGGGGGCCTTGGCCCCCGTCCCTTGACGACTGATCCGGCAACGCGTCGGCATCAGCCCTGCAGTCGGCGCCTCCGGGCGACGGCCCCCATCATGCCGAGGCCGGCCAGCATCATGGCGTAGGTTTCGGGTTCCGGCACGGCCGCCGTCATGGACACCAAGTCCAGGGAGCCGCCGTAACTGTCGTTCGTGCCGACGGCGACGAAGCGCAGCACGTCGCTGCCCGTGCCGGTCACCGTGAAGGAATGCTGCGTCCAGTTGTGGGCGGCGCCGCCGGTTCCGAAGAGGGTGGAACCGAGCTGCACGCCGTTCCAGAACGCCTGGATGTCATTGGTATTGCCCGTGCCCGGGCGCGGCGAGTACCAGAAGCTCAGGTCGTACTTGGCGCCGGCCGTGGTGGCGATGGTCTGGGCCATGCCGCTGTTGGCGTAGGAATCCAGCTCGACGAACTGGACGCCGTCGTAGGCCTTGCCGGCGACGTTGTTGCGGACCTCGATGCTGTGGCCGCCGCTCAGAGTCCAGCCGGGAATCGCCGCGTAGGTGGTCCAGCTGCCGTTGGCGAGTTGCTGCACGCCGGAGGCAAATCCGATGTCTTCGAAGCTGCCGTTGACGATCATCTCGGGGCCGGCGGCCATGGAGACTGCGGGGAGGATGGCCAGGGCGGCGGCAAGGGCGATTTTCTTCATCATGGACTCCGGTGGTTGGATGGGACCGACCGGTTCGTTTTCCCGCGTCAGTCGATGGGGGCCATTCTCCGGACCCCCGGCCCAGCCTCAATAGTCCGATCGGACTAAGCAGGCCGGATTTCCGTGACCAATTCCGCGCCTGACGGGATTTCCGCGTGCTCCTCGCCTGGCGAGGCGTCGATTCGGGCCCCATTGGCGTTCCGTCGTCGCCGCCAACCCCGTCGGCACGAGGCGCCGAAGACGTTGCCTTCCGCCATCATGCCATTCACATCAAAGGCCCCGTACCGCGTAGATCGCCGGCAGGTTGCGCCAGGAACCCTTCACATCCATGCCGCAGCCGAACACATAGCGATTGGGCAGGCGGACGCCGACGAAGTCCGCGGCCACCGGCTTCGGGCGCCCGAGATCCTTCTCGGCAAGCACGGCGATCAGGCAGTCGGACGCTCCCTGGACCAGCAGCCTCTCCTTGATGGCCGCCAGGGTGACGCCCTCGTCGAGGATGTCATCCAGCACCAGCACCGTCCTCCCCTGCACGGGTGCGCGGGGCTCCACGATCCAGGCCAGTTGGCCGCCGGTGGTCACGTCCCCGTAGCGCGTCACGTGCAGGTAATCGCACTCCAGGGGAAACGCCAGTCGGGGCAGCAACTGCCCGGCGAAGACCACCGCACCACCCATGACCGTCAGCACGAGCGGGTTCGCTTCCGAGAGCCGGCAGGAGATGTCCGTCCCCAGGCGGGCGATCGCCTTCGTGATCTCGGACTCCGGGCAGACTAGGTCGGCCTCGGCCAATATGCAGCGGGCATCGATCGGAGTCATGTCAGTCGTCTCCCGTCGCGTGGCCAACCAGTTCGCGGAGGCCGGCCTCGTCGATGACCTTTACGCCCAGTTCGCGGGCCCTGTCGAGTTTCGACCCCGCCTCGGCGCCCGCCACCACGTAATCCGTCTTCTTCGACACCGAACCGACCACCTTGCCGCCGCAACGCTCGACCCAGGCCTTGGCCTCGTCGCGCGCCATCGAGGGCAGCGTTCCCGTCAGGACGAAGGTCTTGCCGGCCAGCGGGGCCGGGCTCGATTGCGCGGCCTCCTGCGCGGGCCAATGGACGCCGGCCCGGCTCAAGGCCTCGATCACCTCCCGGTTGTGCGGTTCGCCGAAGAAGCGGACGATGGATCTTGCGACGATGGGTCCCACGTCGGGGACCGCCTGCAGCGCGTCTTCGCCGGCCGCCATCAAGGCCGGCAGGTCGCCGAAATGGCGGGCCAGGTCCCGGGCCGTCGCCTCGCCCACGTTTCGGATCCCCAATGCATAGACGAAGCGGGCGAGGGTCGTTTCCCGGCTGCGATCGATGGCCGCCAGCAGCTTGCTTGCCGACTTTTCCGCCATGCGTTCCAGGCACGCCAGCCGCGACAGATCGAGCCCATAGACGTCCGCAGGCGTCTGCACCAGACCCGTCTCGACCAACTGGGCCACGAGTTTCTCGCCCAGCCCCTCGATATCCAGGGCCCGACGCGAGGCAAAATGGAGCAGCGCCTGCTTGCGCTGGGCCGGGCAGAACAGGCCGCCGGTGCAGCGCGCGATCGCTTCGTCCTCGGGCCGCTCGACCATCGAGCCGCAGACCGGGCAGGTCGGCGGAAGGGCGAAGGGCGGATGCAGGGGTTCTCCGCCGAAAAGATCCTTCATGGGTCGCCGGTCCGCCACCACGCCCACCACCTCGGGAATCACGTCGCCGGCCCGCCGCACGATCACCGTGTCGCCGACCCGCACGTCCTTGCGCCTCACCTCGTCCTCGTTGTGCAGGGTGGCGTTGGTGACCGTGACCCCGCCGACGAAGACCGGGGCCAGGCGCGCCACGGGCGTGATCGCCCCCGTTCGGCCCACCTGCACCTCGATGGCCTCCACGGTCGTCAGCATCTCTTCGGGGGGGTACTTGTGGGCCACTGCCCAGCGGGGCTCGCGGCTCACGTAGCCCAGTTCGCGCTGCAGGGCCAGGTCGTTGACCTTGTACACCACCCCGTCGATGTCGAAGGGCAGGCTGTCGCGCAGGGCCGCAATCCGGGCGTGGAAGTCGGCCAGTCCTTCCGGCCCCCCGACCACCGTCCGGTGTTCGCAGACCGGCATCCCCATGGCATGGAGGCGATCGAGAATGCCGTCGTGGGTCGTCGGCACATCCCAGCCGTCGACCTCGCCGAGGCCGTAGGCGAAGAAGGACAGGGGTCGCCCCGCGGCCAGCTTGGGGTCGAGTTGCCGGATGCTGCCCGCGGCCCCGTTGCGAGGGTTCACCAGGGTCGGCAGGCCGCGGGCGCGCTGCCGCTCGTTGTAGGCATTGAAATCCCTGCGGCTCATGTAGGCTTCGCCTCGCACCTCCAGCACCGCCGGCGCCACGTCGCGCAGCCGCAGCGGAATGGCATGGATGGTGCGGACGTTCTGGGTCACGTCCTCGCCGGTCTCCCCATCGCCGCGGGTAGCCGCCCGCACCAGCACCCCATGCTCGTAGCGCAGGTTGATCGCGAGACCGTCGAACTTCAGCTCCGCGGCGTAGTGGACGGGCGGATCGGACTCGGCGAGTCCCAGGGCTCGCCGCACCCTGGCATCGAAGTTCCGCGCCCCTTCCGGCCCGAAATCGGTCTCGGTGCGGATGGAAAGCATGGGTACGGCATGCCGCACCGGGGCGAATTCCGGCAGGGGCTGCCCTCCCACCCTCCGGGTCGGCGAATCGGCGGCGCACAGCTCCGGATGGAGGGTCTCCAGGTCCTGCAGTTCCCTGAACAGCCGGTCGTACTCTGCGTCCGGAACGGTCGGCGCGTCGAGGACGTAATAAGCGAGGTCGTGCCGACCGATTTCCTCGCGCAGGAAGGCCGCCCGGGCGGCCTCTTCGGCCGACGCCGGCATCAGGCGAAGAGGCGCAGGGCCCGTTCCCCGCCGGCGGGAATCTCGTGGGCGGCCATGCTGGCCTGGACCTCGGCAATCTTGGCACGGATGCCGGACAGCATGCCGTCGGTCAATGCCCGGCGCTGGTCGTCCACCAGGACCCCGCCCACTGCGCCGGCCAGTTCCCGCGCCGCCGCCAGCAGGGTGTCGAAGGCTTCCGGCCCCTTGGCCGAGCGGGGCAGGTCGAACCAGAAACTCAGGCCATGGGTCGTGATCGCGGACAATTCCTCCGCCACGAACACGCCGCTGCCCAGGTTGGCCAGGGTGTAGGGGGGCTCCGCGTTGCCGTCGGCCCGAAAGCGGCCGTCATCCCCGAGGGTGAGGTTGTGGTGACCCACGAAGGCCAGAATCGGCGGCCCGTGGATGTCGCCGCCGTCGCTGCGGATGACATGGACCGCGATCTGCACGTCCACCCCTGCACAGAATTCGTCGAGGGCCACCGCCCGGGCGTGGGCCTCGACGGCATCGGGCAGCATGGGCATGGCCAGACAGCGGCCGGCGACCGCCTGCAGGCCCTGCACGAAGGTTTCCAGCTCCTCGGCGGCCACCGGGCCCCGACGGTCGGCCAGTTGCAGCGCCGCCCGGAATTGCCGGTAGCGTCCGGCATCGTGGGCGGTGATCCGGCGCCAAGTTCCGCTGGCCGCCTCCCAGGCGCTCCAGGTCAGGCGGCGGGACAGATGCTGGGCCAGGGTCTGCTGGGCCTCCCAGAGTTCCGGCGCCGCCACCAGGGCCGGCGAATCCAGGCGGCCGATGCAATCGATGGTCGGATCGGCCAGGGCGGGCGGCGGCTCGCTCGGCGCCGGGTCTTCGTCGTCTCCCGCGTCTGCCTGGACCGGCGCCGGCACATGCACGACCGGTTCGACACGCTCCTCCCCGGCCGACGCCGCTGCGCCGCCCATCAGCGCATCCGGTGCCCGCTCCGCGAAAATCCGTTCGGCGGCCTTGCGGTGCCGGTTTTCCACCCATTTGTTGTAGGCCCAGACGCAGCCCACGAACGCCGCCCCGATGCCCGCCAGGGCCCAGTGAAGATCACTCATGCCGCCTGCTCCTCCTTGGTCATGCGCAGGGCCTCCTCGATATCCACCTCGACGATACGCGACACGCCGCGCTCCTGCATGGTGACGCCGATCAGCTGCTCGGCCATCTCCATGGCGATCTTGTTGTGGGAAATGAAGATGAACTGCGTCTGTTGGGCCATGCGCCGCACCATGCCGCAGAATCGCTCCGTATTGCTGTCGTCGAGCGGCGCATCCACCTCGTCGAGCAGGCAGAAGGGCGCCGGATTCAACTGGAACAGGGCAAAGACCAGGGCGATGGCAGTCAGGGCCTTCTCGCCGCCGGAAAGCAGGTGGATGGTGCTGTTCTTCTTGCCCGGCGGCTGCGCCATGATCTGGATGCCCGAGTCCAGGATCTCCTCGCCGGTCAGGACCAGCCTGGCCTCGCCGCCGCCGAAGAGCTGGGGAAAGAGATTCCCGAAATGGCGATTCACCGTTTCGTAGGTTTCCGCCAATTGCTCCCGGGTCTCCTTGTCGATGCGCCGGATGGCGTCCTCCAGGGTATTGATCGCCGTCGTCAGGTCCTCGGACTGGGCGTCCAGGAATCCCTTGCGCTCGCGGGACGTCGTCAATTCCTCCAGGGCTGCCAGATTCACCGGGCCGAGGGCTTCTATCTCCCCGCCTAGGCGGGTGATCTCGCCCTGCAGGACCGACTCCCGCAGACCCGGCGCCAGATCCCTGGCCAGGACCTCCTCGTCCTCCGGCGACGCGATGTGGGCCTCGACCAGGCGCTCCTGGAACTGCTGCTCGTTGAGCTGGGCTGCCTGCTGCTTTAGCCGCAGGTCGTTGATCCGGTCGCGGGACGGCTGCAGGCCCTGCTCCAGCTTGAGCCGCTGTTCGTCGAGCTGGCGCAACTGGGCGGCCGCCTCCTCCAGGCTGTTGCGCCGCTCGCCCAGCAGTCCCTCGCGGCCCTGGCGGGAGCCGAGGGCCGACTGGAGCTGTTCCTGGAGAATGACATCCGAGATGCCCGCCAGTTCGGCGCGCGCCGCCCCGGTCTCCCCCTCGACGCGGGCCAGCTGGGTTCGCGCCGTGTCGGCCGCCCGGGCATTGTTCTCCAGGTGGCTCAGACACTCCCGCTCGGAATAGCCGGCGTCCTGGGCCTCGCGGGCCATCTGGGCCTCCTGGGCGCGGGCCTCGCGCAGCGCCGTATCGGCGCCGCGTTGCCGCTCCAGGGCCTGTTCGTGGCGTTCGCGGACGGCCTCCAGCTCGTCGCGGCAGCGCTGGATTTCCCCCTCCGAACGCTCGAACTCGGATTTCTCGGCCGCCTCGTTGCGGCCAATCTCCTCCAGGTCGCGGGCGATCTGACCCGCCCGTTCGTCATAGCGGGCCTGGGCCTGGGTGAGTTTCAGGGCTTCCACGTGGGCGGCGTGCAGGCGCTGCTGGGCCTCCTGGGCGCCCCGGCGGGAATCCGCCAGGCGCTGCTGCAGGTCGGCCAGACGGGCTTCGGCCTCGGCCTGGGCCTCCCGGGCCGCCTCCTCCTCCGACTGGCGCGCGTCGATGACGCCCGCCAGTTCCTCGATCTCCCGCTGTCGCTCGATCACCCCGTGGGTGCGGCTGTCGGGCACGTAGAGGGTCAGGCCGCGATGGGTGCGCAAGTGGCCTTCGCGGCTGACGCGCGGCCGGTCGCCACCCTCGGCAAGCTCGCCGGCCGATTCGACGACCCGAATGCCGGCCAGCCATTCGTCGAGCACCGCAGACCAGCGCGGATCGTCGCAGCGTACCTTCGCGCGCAGGCTATCCGGAAAGG
>JBPOHD010000116.1:0-35701 GCA_052035955.1 Pseudomonadota bacterium | reverse complement strand
CATCGGGATTCTTCCTTTCGTGTGCTTGGCGGCTCACGTTTGGAAGTCTCTACGATGGACAACCCCGAATACGTCAAACTTTTACTGCCTCCCCGGCAGAGCCGGGGGGCCTCCCTTGGTTGCTAGGAACAGCGCTTCCCGGATCGCACCGAGAGATGCCCTTTGCATTTTCTCTCCCCGGCATTCCCTACCCCGCCCCGCCGAACCCCGCCTGCCGCCAGGCCTCGTAGAGCACCACGGCCGCCGCATTGGAGAGGTTGATGCTGCGGCTGCCGGGCGCCATCGGAATGCGCAGCCGGCGCTCGGGAGGAAACTCTTCCAGCATGTCCTGGGGCAGGCCCCGGGTCTCGGGGCCGAAGACGAAGGCGTCGCCGGGGGCGTAGGCCGGCGCATCGTGGCGGGTGCCGCCCCTGGTGGTGCAGGCGAACAGGCGCGCCCCGCCCAGGGCGGCCAGGCAGGCGGGCCAGTCCTCGTGGATTCGGACGGCGGCGAATTCGGCGTAGTCCATGCCGGCGCGCCGCAGGGCCCGCTCGGAGAGGCTGAAGCCGAGGGGCTTGACCAGGTGCAGGGTGGCGCCGGCGTTGGCGCAGAGGCGCACGATGTTGCCGGTGTTGGGGGGAATCTCGGGCTGGTAAAGAATGATGTGGAACACTTGCCTCGCCGCTGAAAAAGGGGTAAGTTTCTCGAAAAATCAGGATACTACGCAGTAATTCCGATAAGTTTTCTCAACAGCTTTACCGAACGCCCTGGAGGGGGTTCATGGCCCGCCCCGAAAAAATCCGCCTCGGCGACCTGCTGATCCAGCAGTCCCTGCTCACCCAGGAGCAGTTGAAGCTCGCCCTCGATGAACAGAAGCGCACCGGGCGCAAGCTGGGACGCATTTTCGTCGAAAGCGGCTTCGTCACGGAGGAGGAGATCTCCAAGGCCCTGGCCCGCCAGCTGCGGGCGCCCTTCGTGGACCTGAAGAGCTTCAACTTCAAGCCGGAGCTGGTCAAGCTGCTGCCGGAGACCCAGGCCCGCCGCTTCCGGGCGGTGGTGCTGGAGGAGGCGGCGGGAATGCTGCAGGTGGGCTTCGCCGACCCGACGGACCTGCAGGGCTTCGACGAGGTGGCGCGGGTGATCCGGCGCGACATCGAGCTTGCCGTTGTCATGGAGAGCCAGCTGCTGGCGACCCTGGACCGCATCTACCGGCGGACGGAGGAGATCACCGGCCTGGCCAAGGAGCTGACGGCCGAGCTGGGCGACGTGCCGGTGGAATTCGGCGACATCCTCGGCCTGACGGCCGGCGCCGAGGACGCCCCGGTCGTCAAGCTGCTGCAGACGGTGTTCGAGGAGGCCCTGCGCATGCGGGCCTCGGACATCCACATCGAGCCGCAGGAGAAGGCCCTGCGCATCCGCTTCCGGATCGACGGCGTGCTGCACGTGCAGACCGAGGCGGACATGAAGATCGCCACCGCCCTGGCCCTGCGCCTGAAGCTGATGTCCGGGCTGGACATCTCGGAGAAGCGCCTGCCCCAGGACGGCCGCTTTGCGGTGAAGGTGCGCAACAACCCGGTGGACGTGCGGATCTCGACCATGCCCACGCAGCACGGCGAATCCGTCGTCATGCGCCTGCTGAACCAGAACACGGGCCTGCTGGGCCTGGACAACATCGGCATGCCGCCGCACATCCTGGAGCGCCTGCGCCACGCCATCCACCGGCCGAGCGGCATCATCCTGGTCACCGGCCCGACGGGCTCGGGCAAGACGACGACGCTCTACGCGGCGCTGAAGGAACTCAACACCACGGAGAAGAAGATCATCACCGTGGAGGATCCGGTGGAATACCGGCTGCCCGGCATCAACCAGGTGCAGGTGCACGAGAAGATCGACCTGGGCTTCGAGCGGGTGCTGCGCACGGCCCTGCGCCAGGACCCGGACATCATCCTGGTGGGCGAAATGCGCGACCAGGTGACGGCGGAGATCGGCATGCGGGCGGCCATGACGGGCCACCTGGTGCTGTCCACGCTGCACACCAACGACGCCCTGACCTCGCCGATCCGCCTGCTGGACATGGGGGTGCCGCGCTACATGGTGGCCCTGTCGCTGCAGCTGGTGCTGGCCCAGCGGCTGGTGCGGGTGATCTGCGAGAACTGCAGCGAGCCCTACGTGCCGGCGCCCCACGAGCACGAGTGGCTGCGCTACGAGCTGGCGGACCAGGTGGATGCCCACCGCTACCAGGTCGGCCGCGGCTGCACCCACTGCAACGGCACCGGCTACCAGGGCCGCACCGGCGTCTACGAGATGCTGGAGATGACCCAGGCCCTGGTGGAGGCGGCGAACCAGGACGATCCGAACCTCTTCGTGCAGGTGGGGCGCCAGCAGATGCTGGGCAATACCCTGCGCCATGACGCGGTGCGCCTGGTCCTGGCCGGCCGGACCACGGTCGAGGAAGCGATGCGGATCAGCAACGAGTTCGAGGAAGCCTGAGGGTGCCCAACTTCGCCTACCGCGGCAGGGATTCGGCCGGCACCCTGGTCGAGGGCGTGCTGGAGAGCGCCAGCGCGGCGGGCGCCGCCGAGGTGCTATCCGGCCGCGGCATCATCCCCCTGGCGATCACCGCGGCGAAGGCCACGGCGGCCCCCAAGCCGAAGGGCGAGGGCCTGTTCGCGGAAAAGGTGGGGCACACGGACGTGCTGCTCTTCAGCCGCCAGATCAACACCCTGATGAAAGCCGGCGTGCCGATCATGCGGGCCCTCACGGGGCTGCAGGAATCGGCCGACAACAAGGCCATGAAGCGCACGCTGCAGGAGATCCGGGAGAGCCTGGATTCGGGCCGCGAGCTGTCCACCTCCCTGGCCCGCCACCCCAAGGTGTTCTCGCCCTTCTACCTCTCCATGGTGCGGGTGGGCGAGATGACGGGCCTGCTGGAGGAGATCTTCCTGCGCCTGTTCAACCACATGGAGTTCGAGGCCTTCATGCGCAACCAGGTGCGCTCGGCCCTGCGCTACCCGAGCTTCGTGGTGGCGGCCATGTTCGCCGCCATCGTGATCGTGAACATCTGGGTGATCCCGGCCTTCGCCAAGGTGTTCAAGGGCTTCAATGCCGACCTGCCGTTGATGACGCGCATCCTGATCGGCTTCTCGGACTTCATGGTCGCCGCCTGGCCGGTGATGCTGCTGGCCCTGGTCGCCGCCATATTCGGGTTCCGGGCCTGGATAGGCACGCCGAAGGGCCGCCTGAGATGGGACGACATCAAGCTGCGCATCCCCATCGCCGGCAAGATCATCCGCAAGGCGACGCTGGCCCGCTTCTCGCGGAGCTTCGCGCTGGCCATGCGCAGCGGCGTGCCGGTGATCCAGGCCATGACGGTGGTCGCCCAGACGGTGGACAACGACTTCATCGCCGCCAAGATCGAGCAGATGCGGGAAGGCATCGAGCGCGGCGAAAGCGTGCTGCGCACCGCCATCTCGGCCGCCGTGTTCACCCCGGTGGTCCTGCAGATGATCGCCGTCGGCGAGGAATCGGGCGCCCTGGACGAGATGATGGAGCAGGTGGCGGACATGTACCAGCGGGAGGTGGAATACGAGCTGAAGACCCTCTCCGACCAGATCGAGCCCATCCTGATCGTCTTCCTCGGCATCCTGGTGCTGATCCTGGCCCTGGGCATCTTCCTGCCCATCTGGGACCTGGGCAAGGTGGCCATCAAGAAATGATCCAGGCCGGCCGTTACAGCCGGGATCAGGGCCGGAGGCGGAGCCGGGAAGGAGGAATCAGCTGGCTGGAGTTCTCCCTCAGCCTGGCCCTGCTGGCGGCCTTCGCGGCCCTGCTGCTGGCGGCCCTGCTGGACGCCCAGGCGACGGCGGAGCGGGCGGCGGTGGATGCGACGATCATGAACCTGAAGAGCGCCCTGCGCCTGCAGGTGGCGGACCGGCTGGTGCACGGACGGGAGGGGGAGTTGCGGGAGTTCCCGGGGTCGAACCCGGTGCGCTGGCTGGACAAGCCGCCGGCCCCCTACCTGGGGGAGGAATGGGGACCGCCGGCGCAGGCGGAGCCCGGCGCATGGTATTTCGACCGCCGCTCCGGCGAGCTGGTCTACCTGCCGCGGGCCGTGGAGCGCTTCCGGCGGGAGGATGGAAAGGGCCCGGAGATCCGCTGGCGGGTCAGGGGGCTGGAAGGCAACAGGGGGGCGACCGCCGGGAAGGCAGGGGCATCGGCGGCGGTCCCGGAAGGTATTACAATCGATATAACCACGCCGTATGCGGTGCCTTGAGGGGCCGCGGCGAGACTCGGGAGAACCGGCAATGGTCGTCAAGGCAAAAGGCTTCACCCTCATCGAACTGGTGATCGTCATCACCATCGTCGGCATCCTGGCCGCCGTCGCCCTGCCCAGGTTCGTGAACCTGCAGAGCGACGCCCGCTGGGCCAAGCTGCAGGCCGTCCATGGCGCCATCCGCTCGGCCGCCGCCCTGGCCAAGGCCCGCTGCGAACTGGACATCGCCCAGGGGGTCGGCTCCTGCACGGCCACCGGCGGCAGCATCGCCATGGAAGGGGAAACCGTCACCATGGTGAACCGCTACCCGGCCGCCGGCGCCGCCGGCATCGACGTCGCCGCCCAGCTGAGCGACGGCCAGGGCCTCACCATTTCCGGCGGCGCGCCGCGTGTCTTCGAGGTCACGGGCGCCACCGACGGAAGCAAGTGCCGCGTCACCTACACGGCCGCGGCGGCCAATGCGGCGCCGACCATCACGGTGCCTCCGGCCTCCGATCACGGCTGCTGATTTCTACGAAGGAGAAGAAGATGCAACGCAATTCGGGTTTCACGCTCATCGAACTGGTGGTGGTCATCGTCATCCTCGGCATCCTCGCCGCCACCGCCCTTCCCAAGTTCGTCGATCTGTCCACGGACGCGGCCGATGCCGCGGCGGCCGGCACGGCGGCGGCGGTGACCTCGGCGTCGTCGATGAACTACGCCAAGTTCAAGGCCGCCAACGGCGTAGGCGCCACGGCGCTCGCCTCCGGCACCGCCACCTGCAACAGCCTGACGCCCCTGCTGCAGGGCGGCGCCCTGCCGGCCAACATCACCTGGGTCAGCGGCACCGCCACGATCACCTGCACCGACGGCGTCAATGCGACGGCCTGCCAGCTGCAGCACAGCCAGGGCACGTCCGGCGGCACCACCAAGACCCTCGTCACCGTCTATTGCACGAGCTGATCGGCGCTTCCCCAGGCGGATGGCTTCGGCGGGCACGGGCCATGGCCACGGGGCCGCGGCGGACCGCCCGGGCGCGGGGATTCACGACCATCGAGCTGGTGGTCGTGATCGTGGTCATCGGCATCCTGACGGTGGCGGTGGCGCCCCGCTTCACCGATGACCTGAGCTTCAAGACCCGGGGCTTCCACGACGAGGTCTTCGCCGCCGTCGAGTACGCCCGCCAACAGGCGATCGCCCAGCGGCGGGTGTTCTGCGTGGTCGTCACCGGCGCCACGCCGCCCCACGTCCTGGTCCGCAAGTCCTACGGCTCGCCGACCATCCTGCTGTCCTGCAACCCCTCGGCCACGGATCCGCGGACCAACGCCCCCTTCGACCTGACGGCCCCCGCCGGCGTGACGGTGACGCCGGCCACCACCATCCGCTTCGACTGGTACGGCCGGCCCAATGCGGCCACCACGCTGACCGTGAGCGGCGCAGGAAGCTACACCGTCACCGTCGAGGCCGAGACCGGCCATGTGCACTGAACGCCGCACCGGCCGCCAGCACGGCGTCACCCTGATCGAGCTGGTCGTCTTCATCGTCGTGATCAGCGTCGGCATCGCCGGCATCCTGTCCGTCTTCCAGTTGACCGTCGCCCACAGCGCCGACCCCCTGCCGCGCAAGCAAGCGCTGGCCATCGCCGATGCCCTGATGGAGGAAATCCTCTCCGCCGGCTTCACCTGGTGCGACGGCGCCGACCCCAGCCTGGAGACGGCCTCCAGCGCGGCCGGCTGCACCACGCCCGAGGCCATGGGCCTGGAACCCGGCAATGCCCGGCCCTACGACAACGTGAACGACTACGACGGCCGCAGCTACGGCGCGGTCAGCGACCTGAGCAGCACCATCGCCGGTCCCACCGGCTATACGGCAACGATCAGCGTGACCGCCGAGGACCTGGGACCGGCAGGCTCGCTGGTCAGCGGCGGCGCGGCCCTGAGGGTGGCGGTCTCGGTTACCGACCCCTTCGGCGGCACGGTGACGCTGCAGGGTTTCCGCACCCGCTTCGATCCGAACGGACGGCCCTGAGATGCGCCCGCCGCGGAACTACGCCCGGGGTTTCACCCTCATGGAGATGGTGGTCGCCATCGTGGTCACCGGCATCGTCGCCGGCATGGTGGCGGTCTTCATCAAGGGGGCCATCGACGCCTATGTCGAAAGCACGCGGCGGGCCCGGCTGGTGGAAGTGGCGGATACCAGCCTGCGGCGCATCGGCCGCGACCTGCGCCAGGCCCTGCCCAACAGCATCGCGGTCAGCAATTCAGCCAGCCGCTTCTACGTCGAGTACGTGCAGATCAAGGGCGGCGGGCGCTATCGCTGGGCCAAGGAGACGGCGGCCGACGACGAGCTCAGCTTCGCCGCCGCGGATGCCTCCTTCGACGTGCTGGGCCCCATGCCGACGGTGGCCGCCGGCGACCGCATCGTGGTCGGCAACCTGGGCCTGGGCAGCGCCGGGGACGTCTATGCCGGCAACAACATCGCGACCGTGGCCAGCGTCGTCGGCAGCCGCATCACCCTGACGGCGGCCAAGCTCTTCCCGGTGGATTCCTGCACCCGCAGCGCCGCCGGGGCGGTGTCCGGCTGCCGGTTCTACGTCATCGACGCGCCGGTCACCTACGAATGCGATCCCGTCGGGGGCCGGCTGCGACGCTACTGGGGCTACGCCATCCGGACGCCGGCGGCCAGCGCGCCGGGCGGCGGCAGCAGCGCCGACCTGATCGCCTCGGGCGTCAACGAATGCGCCTTCGCCATGGACGCCCAGCCTGCCCTGACCCGCATGGGCATCATTTCAATGCGGGTCAGGATCGCCTCGGAGGGGGAGGAAGTGCCGCTGTTCTTCCAGGCCCACGTGAGCAACGTGCCATGAACATCCGCTGCCCGACCGCCGGGAAGCGGACAAGTCCGGTCGCCCCGGGCAGGCGGGGCCCGGGAACGGTCGCCCGCCCCTTGCGCCGGACCGCGGGGGCGGAGGCCGGCTTCGCGCTGCCGAGCGCCATCTTCCTGCTGGTCATCCTGGCGCTGCTCGGCGCCTTCATGGCCGCCGTCGCCTCCTGGCAGCACAAGGCCTCGGCGGACGACGTCCAGGGCACGCGGGCCCTGCTGGCGGCCCGGGCCGGGGTGGAATGGGGCCTTCACCGGGTGGCCCAGTCGGGAAGCTGCGCCGCCAGCAGCACCTTCGGCTTTCCGGGCAGCGTGCTGTCGGACTTCACGGTGACGGTGAACTGCACCTCCTCCGCCGCCACCGAGGCCGGCACGGCGGTGACGGTCTACAGCCTCACGGCGACCGCCTGCAACCAGCCGTCGGGCGGCGTTTGCCCGAACATCAGCGCTCCGGGTACCTTCTACATCGAGCGCGTCTGGGCGGCGACCCTGACCCTCTGAGAACCGTGGAACGACCATGATCCGACCCGTCCTGATCCTGCTCTGCGCCCTGCTGCTCGGTGCCGCCCTGCCGGCGCGGGCGGTGACCTACGTGGCATCGTCCATCCCCTTCGCCTGGGTAGACGCCAGCAGCCACACCAAGGTCGGCTACAACACCACCCCCTACAAGTTCAACGGCGGCAGCGGCTGCGGCACGACGCCGCCGGTCCTCGACGACACCCTCAGCGATGCCATCCCGCTGGAAACGCGGGGCGGCTACCCGACCTTCACCTTCATGTTCGGCGGGGTGAATTTCACTTCCGTGCGGATCAACAGCAACGGCCGCCTGCAGTTCGGCAATACCACCTGCGGCTACGGCACCGCCAACATCGGCCCGCCCCAGACCTATCCCTATTCGTATCCGAACACCACGCTGACCTACACGATGAAAATCTTCGGCGTGGACCTGGACCCGACCCGCAAGTCCGACGTCCCCGCCTATCCCACCCTGACCTGCCCGGACGGCACCAGCTGCTACGTGAGCATCGCCACCATAGGCGAGGCCCCCAACCGCAGCGTCGTCATCACCTGGAACAACGTGCCCGAGTGGATCAATTACACGAAGACCGACGGCAACTTCAACCTGCAGGCGATCCTGCAGGAGAACGGCGAGTTCATCTACCAGTACGGCGTGCTCAACCACGGCGGCACCGGCGCCGCCGAGATCGGCTGGGAGATCGATTCGCTGGACTACGACGTGCTGGTCTTCCCCGGCGGCACCGAGCCCAGTTCCAATTCGGCGATCAAGTTCTCCTACGCCAGGCCGGTGGCGGAATACCGCATGGAGCAGCCAGACTGGTCGGCCTACCAGGTGCTGGACACCAGCGGCAACGGCCACCACGGCACGGCGACGGCGGCGGGCGGCGCCACCGCACCCACGACGACGTCGGCAGGCAAGGTCTGCCGCGGCGGCAACATCGCCGACAACAACAGCCTGGCCCAGGTCAGCGCCATCGACACGGGAATCGCCATGCCCGGCGACGTGGGCAGCGTGGGCACGATCACCTTCTGGTACCTGGGGGCGAACAACGACCGGGTGCTCTTCGATGCCTCGACCATCCTCAACGCGGGGACCGTGCCCGTGACGGGGGCCTGGTTCTACGCGATCCGCACCAGTTCGGGAGCCCTTCGCTTCGTGGTCACGGGCGATGACGGCACGCGCTACGTGGCCGAGACGGCAGGCAGCAAGATCCCCAACGGCAGTTGGACCCACATCGGCGTCAGCTGGAACTTCAACGCCAAGCCGGGCACGGGGCAGGATCGCCTGCTGGTCTGGATCAACGGCGTGCTGGAGAAGAACCTGTCGTTCACCACCGCCGCCGCCGCCTCCTCCGCCATCTCCACGCTGTACATCGGCGACAACCGGAACACCAGCGCCATCGACAACACGCCCGGCACGCCGGGTTCCTTCCGCTCGGCCGGCAGCACTGTCGACGAATTCCGCATCTACAACGTGGAGGGCGGCAAGGGCCTGATCCTGCGCGACATGACCATGGCCGGCGCCTGCCTCGGCCACTATGCGGTGGTCCATGGCGGCAGCGGCAGCACCTGCGCGCCGACCCAGGTGACGATCCGCGCCCACGACGCGGCCCATGCCAACGTCCTGATGCCGAACAACACGACGACCATCCGCCTGACCACCTCGACCGGCCGCGGCGACTGGTCCCTGGTGACGGGCTACGGCACGCTGGACAACGGGACGGCCGACGACGGCACGGCCAGCTACCTCTTCAACGGCGAATACCAGGCGGTGTTCGCCCTCAGCCACCCGACCGCCGGCACGGTCAACATCAACGTCACCGACGGCGCGATCGGCGAGACGGGCAGCGAGGATCCGAACCTGGCGATCTCGGCCTGCGCCGGAGTGACGGGCTTCGATGCCTGCGAGGCGACGACGCCGCGCTGCACCCCCGGCGTCTCCGGATACGGCCGGCTCTATACCAAGCTCGCCGCCACCGCCTTCAACATCGACCTGGCCGCCCTGAAGGCCGACGGCACGCTGGAGTCCGGCTTCACCGGCAACGTCAGCGTGGACCTCCTGGCCAACGCCAGCAACGGCGTCGCCCTGGGCGCCAACCGCTGTCCGGTGAGCCAGACCGCCACCATCCCGCTCGGCACCCTGACCTTCGGCACGGAAACCCTGCCGGTCACGCCGGCCGGCGGACGGCGGCAGGTGCAGGTGGGCAGCACGGCCCTGGCGGCGGTCTCGCCGGGCTACTCGGCCTACCGGGACCTGCGGGTGCGCTTCACCTGCTCGCCGCCCCACTGCGCCAGCACGATCATCAACTGCTCCGGCGACAACTTTGCGGTGCGCCCCCAGGGCATCACCGTCACCTCGCCCATGAACAACGCCAATCCCCAGACCGGGACCCCGCGCCAGGCGGCCGGCACGGACTTCGCGATGACCGCCACGGCGGCGGCGGGCTACAACGGCACGCCGGTGGTCAACCGGGCCAGCGGCGTCCAACCCGAGAGCTGCTGGGGGACCACCACCACCTGTCCGGGGGCACAGCCGACGGACCGGCTCTACACCGTCTCCGGCACCGATCCGGCGGCCTTCCTGTCGGCCACCCCGGCCACCGGCGCGACCCCGGCCAGCACCTTCCAGTACCACGAGGCGGGGGCCTTCCGGCTGCCGGCGGGGGCGGTCTACGACGCCGATTTCGCCCAGGCGGACATCCTCACCGGCGACTGCGTCCTCGGCAGCTGGTCCAATGCGGACGACGACGGCAACGCGGCCAACGGCGTGAAATACGGCTGCCTGGTGGCCAACCAGTCGGCCCAGGGGCCCTTCGGGCGCTTCTACCCGGACCGCTACGCCTTCGTCAGCGGCAGCGTGACGCCGGCCTGCGGCAGCTTCAGCTACTTCGGCCAGACGGGTTTCGGCCTCAGCTTCCAGGTCGAGGCGAAGAGCTACAACAATTTCCGCACCCTGACCACGACGCGCTACGACCGGGGCACGGCCACGGTGGTGGCGGGCAACGGGACGACGGCGACCAACCTCTACGGCGGCGCCGTGACCCTGAGCCCGACCGTCACGGGCAGCTGGTCCGGCGGCGCCTACACGGGCGCCACGACGGGCGCCGCCGCCGTCCGGGCGGCGGCACCGGCCGGACCCTACGACAGCCTCTACTTCGCCTTCAACATCGCGGATGCGACCGATACCGGCATCGCCCTGTCGGGACGGGACTTCAACCTGGGCAACCCGACCTGCAGCAGCGGCTGCGCCTACAAGAAGGTGTCGGCCACGCCGACCAGCCTTCGCTACGGGAGGCTCGCCCTCTACGGCGGTTACGGCAGCGAACTGCGGCCCCTGCTGATTCCGCTGGAGGCCCAGTACTGGAACGGCGTCGGATTCGTACGCAACAGCCTGGACGCCTGCACGGCGATCGCCGCCTCGGCCGTCATGCTGACGCCGTCCAGCGGCGTCGCCTCGGTGGGCGGCGTCTCCGCCCTGACGGCCGGCCGCGGCGCGATCACCCTGAATCCGGCCGGGACCAAGGGCAATGTGCGGGTCTGCGCGGACCTGGATGCGGGTTCCGGCGGCGACGCGACCTGCGCCGCCACCGGGGCGGCGCGGACCCATTTGCAGGGGAACTGGGGGGGCACGGCCACCTATACGCGGGATCCCTATGCGACCGGGGCCTTCGGCCTGTATCGTTCGCCCATCATCTACCAGGGCGAGCGTTAGTTCGGAAGTTAAAGTTTTGCCAAAGAAAAACGTTATCCTTTAATATGTTGCCGACGATATCGGAGAACGTTTCTTAAAAATCATGTGGGGCGGGCCAAGCAGGCGCCGGGAGCCGGGGTGGACGACGGTGAATGTCCTTGCGGACAGGATAGACGTCGCCCGCCTGGCGCCCTTCCAGGAAGGCGGGCGCATCCGCGTCGAGGCCCTCGATTCCTACGAGCGGCGGGGCGAGGCGGCGGCGGCCCTGGCCAGCCTGCGCAAGGCCCTGGCCCTGCAGAAACGCCTCTGCGTCACCCTGCTGGCGCCGGGCGAATACCAGTGGCAGCAGATCGAGGCGCCGGACGTGCCACCGGAAGAGCAGAAGGAGGCGGCGCGCTGGCGGCTGAAGGACCTGCTGGAGTATCCCGCCGAGGCGGCGACGGTGGACGTGCTCGACATTCCCGTCGATGCGGCCCCGGGGCGGGCCCGTTCCATCTTCGCCGTTTCCGCCCAGAACGATGTCATCAGCCGGGAGATGGCCGGGTTCTCCGCTGCCGGCGTGCCGCTCGACGCCATCGACGTGCCCGAGACGGCCCAGCGCAACGTGGCGGCGCTCTTCGAGGACGAGAACCGCGGCCTGGCGCTGCTGGTGGTCAACGATGCCGGGGGCCTGCTCACCTTCACCCACAAGGGGACGCTCTACGCGACCCGGCGCATCGAGGTGACGGGCAGCCAGCTGGCCGACGCCCCGCAGGAAAGGCGGGAGCAGCTTTTCGAGCGGATCGGCCTGGAACTGCAGCGCTCGATCGACAACTTCGACCGCCAGTTCGGATTCATCACGCTGACCCGACTGCTGGTCGCCTCGACAAGCGTCGCGGAGGGGCTGATCGACTACCTGGCCCCGAACCTCTCGGTCCCCGTGGCGGGCCTCGACCTGGCCCAGGTGGCCGACTTTGCCGGAGTGCCGGAACTGGCCCAGCCGGCCCGCCAGGCCCAGTGCCTGCACGCCATCGGCGCCGCCCTGCGGCCGGCGCCCTGAGCCATGCAATACATCAACCTCGTCAACCCCAGCCTGCGCCAGCGCCGGGATCCCCTGACCCTCGCCCTGGCGACCGGGCTCGCCCTGGCGGGGATCGTGGTCATCGCCGGCCTGGCCGCGGTCACCGGGCAGCAGGCAACGGCGGCCCAGCGCCGCCTGGCGGCGGCCGAGGAGAGGCTGAAGCAGTTGCGGGGCGAGATGACGACGCTGGGCAACCAGGCGGCGGCCCGGCAGGCCGACCCGAAACTCAATCAGGACCTGGCGCGCCTGCAGGCGCGGATCGATGGCCGGCAGGAAATCCTCGCCGCCCTGGAGTCGCCGCAGGTGGGCAACACCACCGGGTTCTCGGATGTCATGAAAGCCTTCTCGCGCCAGGCCGCCGGCGGGATATGGCTCACCGGCTTCACCGTGGACCAGGGCGGACGCCAGATGCGGTTGGCCGGCCGGGCCCTCGAGGCGCGGCAGGTTCCGGCCTACCTGGACAGGCTCAATGCCGAGAAGACCTTCCAGGGGCGCAGCTTCGCGGCCCTGGACATGAAGGCCTCGCCGGACCCGAAGAGTCCCGGGGCCAAGCCGCCGGTGCCGGGCAAGGCGGAACTGCGCTACACGGAGTTCGTCCTGGCGACGGAAGGCCTGGCGGAGGCGGACAAGCGATGATGGCACGCTGGCAGGAATGGACGAAGAAGTTCGCCGCCATGAAGCCGAGCGAGCGGGCCCTGGTCACGGCGGCGCTGGTCGGCGGCATCCTGCTGCTCGGCTACACCTATGCCGTCGAGCCAGCCCTCAAGAAGCGGGCGGCGATGGAGAAACAGGCGGCCGGCCAGGAGACGCTGGCCCAGGACCTGGAGGCGCAGATCCTCCTGCTGCGGGCCCAGATCGCCGAAAGCGAGAAGTCGGGCAAGGAAAGGCTGGCGCGGGCGGAGGCGGCGGTGGCCGATCTGGATGTCCGTCTGGAGGCAGCCAAGGAACGCCTGGTGCCGCCGGAGCGGGTGCGCCCCCTGTTGCGGGATGTCCTCGCGGCGCGCCAGGGCCTGAAACTCGTGGCCCTGCGCAGTCGTCCGGTGACGCCCCTGATCGAGGCGGCGGCCACGGCGCCGGCGGCCAAGGACGGCGGCAAGGAGGTCGCCAAGGCCGAGCCGACGCTGAAGGTCTTCCGGCACGGCTTCGAACTGGTGGTCCAGGGCGGCTATGCCGACCTGACGGAATACCTGGCGCAACTGGAACGGCTGCCGCAGCGCCTCTATTGGCAGAAGCTGGAACTGGGGGGCGAGTATCCCCGGCTGACCCTGGGCATCACGGTGTTCACCCTGAGCCTCAGCGAGGAGTGGCTGAAATTATGAGCGTCGGAAAAGCGCTTTCCTCGGCCCTGTTCGGCCTGCTGCTGGCGGCAGCGCCGGGCACCCGCGCCCAGGCGCCCGGCGCCGATCCGACCCGGCCGCCGGACGCCGTGCCGGCCCAGGCCCTGGACGGCGGCGCGGCGGATAACCAGTTGCAGTCGGTGATGATTCCGAAAAGCGGCCGGGCCCGGGCCCTGATCGGCGGCCGCTGGGTCGTCGTCGGAGAGAAAATCGGCGAATCCACCCTGGTGCGGGTTCGCCCCGACGGCGTAGACCTCAAGGGTCCGGGCGGCGTCGAGAAACTGGCCCTGACCCCCCTGGTCGAGAAGAAGGCGGCACCCGCCGCGAAGGTCGCGACGAGTACCCGCGGCAAGCAGAAAAAGGAAGCGCCATGAAAAGGATCATGACGGACATGGGCCTGGCCGCCGCAGTGGCGGCGGCCGTCGTCCTGTCGGGCTGCGCCACGACGCCGCCGGCCCGGGACGCGACGCGGGAACGCATCGGCCAGGAACTCAAGGGCGGCCTGGAGAACCGCCAGGGGGCATCCCGCCCCGAGGCCGTGGATCGGGCCCTGCTGGCACCGCCGGCCGCGGCCGCCGCCGAGGCCCGCAAGCCGGAGCCGAGGTTCGACCTGGCGGTGAGCAATGCCCCGGCCGGCCAGGTCTTCCTGGCCATCGTCTCCGGCACGCCCTACAGCATGCTGCTGCCGCCGGAGATCTCCGGCAACCTGTCGGTGACGCTGAAGAACGTCACCGTCCGCGAGGCCCTCGACACCATCCGCGAACTCTACGGCTACGAATACAAGATCCTGGGCACCCGCATCTTCATCCAGTCCAATACCCTGCAGACGCGCTTCTTCCAGGTCAATTACCTGGCCAGCAAGCGGGCGGGGGCCTCGTCCACCCGCGTCATGTCGGGCTCGGTGTCGGGCAGCCAGTCCGGGACCACGTCGGGCGCCGGCACCTCCACCGCCACGACCTCTGCCCAGAACACGAGCCTGGAAAGCACCAGTGTCGTCACCGGTTCCCTGAACGACTTCTGGCTGGAACTGCACGAATCGGTGGCCACCCTGGTGGGCTGCGAGTTCCGCGTCATTTCCGGCTCGGTGGCGACCAGCGGCACCGGCACCGGCAGCACGGGCACCTCCGGCGCGGCGAGCAGCCAGATCAACATGGGCGGCAACCCGATCGGCGGGCTGATCGCCCTGCGCGGCCTGGCCCGCTGTCCGGAAGGGCGCAGCGTGCTGGTGAACCAGCCCTCGGGCATGGTCGTCGTCAAGGCCTTCCCGGCCGAGTTGCGGGAGGTGGAGCGCTTCCTCAAGTCCATGCAGATTACGGTCGAGCGGCAGGTGATGCTGGAAGCCAAGATCATCGAGGTCCAGCTCAACGACCACTTCCAGTCGGGGGTGAACTGGGGCTACTTCGATTCCCGCGGCGGCCATCGCTGGTCGAACAACGTGAACGGCTCGAACATCGTCCTGCCGGGGGGCCAACCCTACTGGGTATCGACCGTCGACCCGACGACGGGCGTCGTCACGGAATCCATTCCCACCACCTTGACCGGCGACCGCGGCATCCTGCAGCCCCTGGCGGGCCTGGCCGCCGGCGGCGTGATGGGCCTGGCCTTCCAGACCGGCAGCTTCGCGGCCCTGCTTTCCTTCCTGGAGACCCAGGGCAACGTGCATGTGCTGTCCAGCCCCCGCATCGCCACCCTGAACAACCAGAAGGCCGTGCTGAAGGTGGGCACCGACGAATACTTCATCACCAACGTCACGCCTTCGTCGTCCTCGACCACGTCCACCAGCGGCACCTCCTCGACGGCCACCTCGGTGCCGACCATCACGACCCAGCCCTTCTTCTCCGGCATCGCACTCGACGTGACGCCGCAGATCGACGACGGCGACGGCATCATCCTGCACGTGCGGCCCTCGGTGAGCGCCGTGGCCGAGAAACGCAAGACGATAGACCTGGGCCAGCAGGGCATCTACGTCCTGCCCCTGGCGGCCAGCAACGTGAACGAGACGGACAGCATCGTCCGCGTCCGCGACGGCAACATCGTGGCCATCGGCGGCCTGATGTCCCAGAGCCAGACCGAGGACGGCTCCGGCGTGCCGGGTGCCCGCGACGTGCCGCTGTTCGGCAACCTGTTCGGGCAGAAGGGCCGCAGCTTCGCCAAGCGCGAACTGGTCATCCTCCTCAAGCCGACGGTGATCCGCACCGACAAGGAATGGGAGGAAGGCCTGAAGGATGTCCAGGGTCGCCTGCAGGACTTCGCGCCGCGGCGGGCCGAGCCGGAGAAGACGGACCCGGGGCGGTGATCTACCTGCAACATTTCGGACTCGCCGAACCGCCCTTTTCCCTGACCCCCGACACCAGCTTCGTCTTTTCCGGGCAGGCCCACCAGGAGGCCCTCAACACCCTGCTCGTGGCGGTGGATTCGGGGGAGGGATTCATCAAGATCACCGGCGAGGTGGGCACCGGCAAGACCCTGCTCTGCCGCCGCTTCCTGGCCACGGTCGGCGCCGACACGGTGACCGCCTACCTGCCCAACCCGGCCCTGGAACCGAACACCCTGCTGCGCGCGCTGGCCGAGGAACTGGCCGTCGAGGTGGGGGCGGAGGCCGACCAGTTCCACCTGATGAAGGCGATCAATTCCAGCCTGCTGGGCCACGCGGCGGCGGAAAGGCGGGTGGTGCTCTGCATCGACGAGGCCCAGACCATGCCGCTGGAAACGCTGGAGGCGCTGCGGCTGATCTCCAACCTGGAAACCGAGAAGCGGAAGCTGGTGCAGATCGTCCTCTTCGGCCAGCCCGAACTGGACGCGAAGCTGGCCGACCCCTCGGCCCGCCAACTGCGCCAGCGCATCACCTTCCACTACCGCCTGGGCGGCCTCAAGCGCGACGAGGTGGCCCAATACCTGGCCCACCGGCTGCGGGTGGCGGGCTATCGGGGCCATCCCCTCTTCTCCGGTCCCAGCCTGCGCGTCCTGCACCGGTCCAGCCGGGGCACGCCCCGGGTGATCAACATCCTGGCCCACAAGGCCCTGCTGGCGGCCTTCGGCGAAGGCCAGGCCCAGGTCCGCTGGCGCCATATCCGCCTGGCGGCGCGCGACAGCCGCGAACTGCTGCCCGGGCGCCGCTGGTTTTTCTGAGGACGGCAGGAGAACGTGAGCCTGATCAACCGCATGCTGCGCGACCTGGACGCCCGCCGGGCGCCGCCGGAAGGCCTGCCCAACCAGGTCAGGCCGCTGCCCGCCGACGGGTCCCCGAGCATGCTGCCGGCGGCGGCCGTCGCCGCCTTCGCGCTGCTGGCGGCGGCCGGTACCTGGTTCCTGTGGCCGGCGGCGCCCCCGCCGGCGCCGGCTCCCGTTCAGCCGCCCCTTCCGGTGGCGGTCCCTGCAGTGGTTCCCGCACCTGTTCCCGCGCCGGCGCCTCTGGCCGCCGTCCCCGCACCCGAAGCCGCGCCGGCACCTTCGGACGCCGCGAACGCCGTTCCTGCCGTAAGCGCCCAGGTGGCAAGCGCTCCCGCGGTCATTGCCGCCCCTGCCGTGGCTCCCGCTCCTGCGGCCCCTGCCGTGGCGGCTGTCCCGGCCGCCGGGGTCCCCCGGGCGCCGGCGCGCGACACCGGCCTCAAGGTGGCCGGCGAACTGAGTTCCCTGCCGGCGGTACGGCCGGAACCCGCGCCGCAGGCCAAACCCCCCGTCGCGGCCGCCCCCGGCCAGGCCACGACACCGGCCGCGGTCCCGCCAAGGGCCGTCGAGGCCGCCGCGCCCCCGGCCAGGGCGCCGGTGCCGGCCGATGCCGGCGGCGGACGGATCGAGAAGCAGCCCATCGCCACGACGCCCCGGGAAAGGGCCGAGGAGGCCTACCGGCGAGCCGTGCAGGCGGCCGGCCAGGGGCGAGGCCTGCAGGCCCAGGCCGAACTCCAGGCGGCGCTGCGCGAGGACCCCGGATTCACGACCGGCCGCCTGCTGCTGGCACGCATGTTCGCCGAACAGGGCCGCTCGGCGGAGGCGAAGGCCCTGCTCGGCGACGGCCTGGCGGCCGATGCGGCACAGCCGGGGCTGGCCCTGGCCCTGGCCCGCCTGCACGTGGAGCGCAACGAACTGGACGAGGCGATCCGGGTGCTGCGTCGCTCGGCCCCGGCCGCGACCGGCAATGCCGAGTTCCGGGGCTACCTGGCCGGGGTCCTGCAGAAGGCCGGCCGCGCCAGGGACGCCGTCGACGAGTACCGGGGCGCACTGCAGCTCTCGCCCCAGGCCGGCGTCTGGTGGATGGGACTGGGCCTGTCGCTGGAGGCCGACGGCCGTCCCGGTGAGGCCCGGGAGGCCTTCCTGAAGGCGCGCGCCAGCGGCACGCTGAGTCCGGAACTGGCCGCCTTCGTCGACCAGAAGCTGCGCTGACGGCGACCGCCGGAGACTTTCAGTCCTCGCCGCGCACGGCCCGCGCGGCCACCCAGCAAACCACCGGACCGGCGCCATGCAGGCGCACCACGCCGGCCAGCTCGTCCAGGGTCGCGCCGCTGGTCATCACGTCGTCCACCAGGATGACGGCGCGCCCGGTGAGGTCGGTCCGGCATTCGAAGGCGCGACGGATGTTGGCCCGCCGGGCCTTCCAGGGCAGCGCGCTCTGGGGCGGGGTGTCGAGGCCCCGCAGGCAGGCCTCCGACAGCAGCGGCAGCCCACTGCCGCGGGCGAGGCAGCGGGCGATCTCCTGGGCCTGGTTGAAGCCCCGTTCGGCCAGCCTGCGGTGCGACAGGGGGACCGGCAGGAGGCAATCTCCGGCCGGCACCCCGCCCTCGAGCATCGCCCGGGCCAGGAAGGGCGCGACGGCGAGGCGATGGTTGAACTTGAGCAACTGTACGAGGCGGTCGAGGGGGAAACCGTAGCGGAAGGCGGCCCGGGTCGCGTCGAAGGCGGGCGGGTGGCGCAGGCAGCTGCCGCACACGGCGCCCCCGGGGCTGGGCTGGGCGCAACGCGGGCAGACCTCGGCCGGCAGCCGCGGCAGGTCGGCGGCGCATTCCGGGCAGAGCAGCCGGTCGCCGGCGGAATCGCCGCACAGGAGGCAGTCCTGGCCCAGCAGGGGGCCGGCAAGGCCTGCCAAGCGGGCGGAAATTGACACGGCCATGTCCTTCCCGGAAGATGCGCGGCTCCATTCTATTCGCCCCCATCGCCATGCATACCACGACCGCCCGCCCCGTCCCCGCCGGCATGCCGGCCCCCTGGACCGCCGCCTCGGTCCTGGCCCTCTACGAATTGCCCTTCGCCGACCTCCTGTTCCGGGCCCAGGAAATCCACCGCCGCCACCACGATCCGAACGCGATCCAGCGCTCCACCCTCCTCTCCATCAAGACCGGCGGCTGTTCGGAGGATTGCGGCTACTGCTCCCAGTCGGCCCGCCATGGCACCGGCCTGGAACGGGAGTCGCTGATGGAGGTGGACGAGGTGGTCGCCGCGGCCCAGGCGGCGAAGGACAAGGGGGCCAGCCGCTTCTGCATGGGCGCGGCCTGGCGCGGCCCCAAGGACCGGGACCTGGAACGGGTGGAGGCGATGATCCGGGCCGTCAAGGGACTGGGCCTGGAAACCTGCGTCACCCTGGGCATGCTGCAGGAAGGCCAGGCCGAGCGCCTGGCCGCCGCCGGCCTCGACTACTACAACCACAACCTGGACACGGGCGCCGAGTTCTATGGCCAGGTCATCACCACCCACAGCCAGGCCGACCGCTTCGACACCCTGGAAAAGGTCCGCGATGCGGGCGTCAAGATCTGCTGCGGCGGCATCGTCGGCATGGGCGAGACGCGTCCCGTGCGGGCCACCCTGATCGCGCAGCTGGCGAACATGGACCCGCCCCCCGAGTCGGTGCCGATCAACGAGCTGGTGCCCATCCCGGGCACGCCGCTCGGCAACGCGCCACCCCTCGACCCCTTCGAGTTCGTCCGTACCATCGCCTGCGCCCGCATCACCATGCCGGGGAGCCTGGTGCGCCTGTCGGCGGGCCGCCAGGCCATGAACGACGAACTGCAGGCCCTGTGCTTCCTGGCCGGCGCCAACTCCATCTTCTACGGCGACAAGCTGCTGACCGCCGGCAACGCCGAGGCGTCCCGGGACGACGCCCTGCTCGACCGGCTGGGGATGCGCACCTTCTGATGCGGACCGACTTCGGCCGCGCCGCCGCCTCCTACGACGAGGCGGCGGCGCTGGCGCGGGAGACCGGCCGACGCATGGCCGAGCGCCTGGCCTACGTGAAGCTGGCGCCGCAGCGGGTGGCGGACGTGGGCTGCGCCACCGGCGACGGCATCCGCGAACTGATGCGGCTTTATCCCCGCGCCCTGCCCCTGGCGGTCGACTTCGCCCGCCCGATGCTGCGGGCGGTGCGGGCGCGGACGCCGCGCCTGCTGCGCATCGCCCGCCGCGGCCCGCGGCTGGTCAATGGGGATGTGCGGGCCCTGCCGCTGAAAGCCGGTTCGTTGGGCCTCGCGTGGTCCAACCTGATGCTGCAATGGCTGGACGACCCCCAGCCGGCCTTCCGCGAGCTGCACCGGGTCCTGGAAACGGGCGGCCTGCTGATGTTCGCCACCCTGGGCCCGGACACGCTGAAGGAACTGGCATCGGCCTGCGCGCGGGCCGGCCTGGCGCCGCCCCTGCGTCGTTTCATCGACATGCACGACCTGGGCGACATGCTGGTCGGGGCCGGCTTCGCCGACCCGGTGATGGACACGGAAATGGTCATGCTGACCTACCGGAAGGCCCGCGACTTCCTGCGCGACCAGCGCCACCTGGGGGTGCGCGACGGCCTGCTGGGCAGCCTGCCGTGGCGCCAATGGCGCCGGGCGTTCGCCGCCTGGGAGCGGCTGGACGGGCTGTTGCCGGCCCGTTTCGAGGTGGTCTATGGCCATGCCTGGAAGGGCGAGCCGACGGTGGCCGAAGACGGCCGCGCCATCGTCCGCTTCCGTCGGCCATGAAGCAGGCCAAGCGGCGGCCGGCCAGGCCGCGCAACCCGGTGGCGGTGGCACCGATCATGAAGAAGGGCGGCGCCCACCAGCGGCGCGACAAGCGGCTTTCCCGGGCGGCGGGCAAGGCGCGCTGGCGCCGCGAGGGCGGCGAGGCCTGAGACCGGGACGGCCCCGACCGCCCCTCCCGGGCGCAGGTCAGCGCTTCACGGCGATCGGAATCACCTTGCCCTTCGGCTGCCGCAGGTAGGCGCCGGCGAGCTGCCGCTGCCGTTCCTGCCAGCGCCACCAGGCGCGCACGCCGAGGAGCGCGGCGACGGCGGCGCCGTACAGGACGGGAAGGGTGAGGTCCTTCTTCACCATCCAGGCGTAATGGACGACGGCGATCACGACCAGGGCGTAGACGGCGCGATGCAGCTCGCGCCAGCGCCGGCCGCCGAGGCGACGCACCATGGCATGGCTCGACGTGGCGGCGAGCGATGCCATGATCGCGAAGGCGGCGAAGCCGGCGGTGATGAAGGGCCGCTTGAGGATGTCGCGGGCGATTTCGCCCCAGTCGAAGAACTGGTCGAACCAGACGTAGCTGGTGACGTGCAGCAGGGCGTAGAAGAAGGCGTAGAGGCCGAGCATGCGGCGCAGGCGGGCCAGCCACACCCAGCCGCTCAGCTTGCGCAGCGGCGTGACGCAGAGGGTGACGAGGAGCATGTTGAGCGCCCAGTCGCCGAGCCCCCGGGTCACCGCCTCGATCGGGTTGGCACCCAGGGTGCCCTGCCAGGCGCCCCAGGCCAGGCGCCCGGCCGGCACCAGGGCAAGGAGGAACAGGACCGTCTTCAGGCCGGCCAGCTGGCGGTCGGTCAGGACTTCGAAGCGGCGCATCAGTAGTGCTTCCGCAGGTCCATGCCGGCGTAGAGCTGGCCCACCTGGTCGGCATAGCCATTGTAGGGCAGGGTCTTGCGCTTGAAGAACTCGCCGATCCGCCTTTCCCGGGCCTGGCTCCAGCGCGGATGGTCCACCTCGGGATTGACATTGGCGTAGAAGCCGTATTCCTCGGGTTGCGCCTTGTTCCAGAAGGTGGCCGGCTCGTGCTCGACGAAACGGATGGCATGGACGGACTTGGCGCCCTTGTAGCCGTATTTCCAGGGCACGACCAGGCGCAGCGGCGCCCCGTTGGCGCCGGGCATGGCCTGGCCGTACATGCCGACCGCAGCCAGGGTGAGCGGGTGCATGGCCTCGTCCAGGCGCAGGCCCTCGACGTAGGGCCATTCGACCTGCCGCGAACGCAGGTTGGGCATGGTGTCCGGCTGGGTGGCCGTCACCAGTTCGACGTATTTGGCGCTGCCCAGGGGCTCCACCTGGCGGAGCAGGGTGGCGAGGGGAAAGCCCACCCAGGGAATGACCATGCTCCAGCCCTCGACGCAGCGGTGGCGATAGACCCGTTCTTCCAGGGGGGCGAGCCGAAGGATGTCCTCGATGGCCAGGGTCTTCGGCTGCCGCACCAGGCCTTCGATGCGCACCGTCCATGGCCGCAGGCGCAGGCGCCGGTTGGCCATGGCCATCGCGGTCTCCTTGTCGTAGGAGAACTCGATGAAATTCCCGTAGCTCGAAACGTCCTCGAGGTCCGAGGGCTTCTCGAGGGAGGCGAAATCGCTTCGGCTGGCCACGGCGAGGCGCTCGCCGGCCGGCGGCACGCCTCGCGCCGGTTGCGTTTGCAGGCTGCCGATCGACAGCAGTCCGGCACCGATGGAAAGGCGGAGGAAGTCCCGGCGAGTCGCGTAGATCCCGGGGGCAGTGATCTCGGAGGGGGAAATGGGGTCGGGGCGTTTGATCAGCATGCGGTTTGGTCGCCGCAGCAGGGCGAAACTTACGGCTTTGCCTGCTTATACACGACCGTCGCCACTTCGAGCAGTTCCTGCCTGGCCATTTCACCGGAAAGGGCATAGCCGAAAGGCCCGTCGATCCAGTAAAACACGCCGACCTTTCCCTCCTGGGCGAAGCGGAAGGCGACGTCGCCGCCGCGTCCCGCCGTGTCGTTGCGCACGTAGAGGGTCAGGCGCCTTGCCTTGCCATCCTGGTACATGAACTGGGCCACCGCCCCCCCGCCCCTGGCGTCATCGCCGGGCAGCAGGCGGCCGCCGACCAGGGCATATCCGGCCTCGCCGAGGGCAGGCGGCTTGAGGGGCGCCCCCAATCGCTTGGACAGCCAGGCCGCCAGGTGCGCTTCCTGGTCGGCCCCTACCTCCACCGGGTGGCGGACCTCGGGTGAATAGACGAGGTGGGCGAGGGCGGCCTGGCGGGGCAGGGCGGCAACGGGCGTCGCCTCCTCGCCGTGCCGGCCGGCAATGTAGCCGGCCAGTGTGCCAAGGACGAGCCAACCCACGGCGGCGGCGGCGCGCAAGGTTGAAAAGCGGGGCAGCCAGCCCCGCGGTCGCCGGACCGTTTCCAGCAGGCGGGTCGGCACCGGCTGGTCGAGGACATGGTCGTAGGCCCGGTGAAGGGCCATGTTCTGCCCGCGCCAGGATTCGGCGACGTCACGGGCCTCGGGATGGCCGGCCAGCCAGGCTTCGACCTGGGCGCGGCGGTCCGCGTCCAGTTGCCCGTCTGCCCAGGCGTGGAGGTCGGCTTCGTTGATCGGTGCGTTCATTTGACGACTTTCAGGGAGGCGCCGTCGGCGCCGCCTTCTAGGAGACCGCGCAGGCGCTCCCGGCCCCGGGACAGGCGCGACATGACGGTGCCGATGGGCACGTCGAGAACCTTCGCCACCTCGGCGTAGGACAAGTCCTCCAGGCCCACCAGCAGGAGCACCTCGCGCTGCTCGACCGGCAGGCGTCCGAGGGCCCGGTCCAGGTCCCGCAGGGCGAGCCGGTCCTGCTGGGTCGGCGGTGCCGCCAGTTCCGGAAGGGCGTCCTCGCCAGGGAAGGACAGGCCCTTGTCGGCGCGCAGGTCGTTGATGCGCAGGTTGTGCATGATGGCGAACAGCCAGGCTCGAAGGTCCGACCCGGCCCGCCACAGGGCGCTCTTGCGCAGGGCCCGCTCCAGGGTGTCCTGGACCAGGTCGTCCGCCCGCTGGGTATCGCCGGTCAGGGCGCGGGCGTAACGACGCAGGGAGGGGATGTGGTTGGCAAGGGCGGCGGGTTCCATGGCCATCGACAAACGCGGGCAAAGGGCCGATTATTCCCGGCCTCGCGAAATCCGCCAAACGCCGCCGCCATGGACCCCTTCCGCGCCCTGGAACAAGCCCTGCTCGCAGACGACCCCGATCGAAAAGTGGCGGCGGTGGCCCGGTTGCGGGCCGAGTGGCCGACGGGCTGGAAGGAGCCCGCCGGCCTTCCGCCACCGGGCCTGCCGGTGTGCGGCCGTCCGGCGCGCCCCGTCCTGGTGGCCCCCCGGGAGGTGCCCCGGCGCGCCCTGGGGACCGTCGAGGGTCGCGCGTCCCTGATCCACGCGGTCGCCCACATCGAATTCACGGCCATCAACCTCGCCCTCGACCATGCCTGGCGCTTCCGCGGCCTGCCGCCGGCCTATTGCCTGGACTGGCTCTCGGTGGCCGACGAGGAGGGCCGGCATTTCACGATGCTGCGCGGGCATTTGCGGACCCTCGGATTCGACTACGGGGACTTTCCGGCCCATGACGGGCTCTGGCAGATGGCAATCAGGACCGCCGGGGACCCGCTGGCGCGGATGGCCCTGGTGCCGAGGCTGCTGGAGGCCCGGGGCCTGGACGCGACACCCCCCATCCAGCGCAAGCTGGAACGGGCCGGAGACCCGGGGGCGGCCCGGCTCCTGGACGTGATCCTGGCCGACGAGGTCGGCCACGTGGCGCTCGGCGACAAGTGGTTCCGCCACCTGTGCGCCCAGGAGGGCGTCGAGCCGGAGGCCACCTACCGGCGCCTGATCGACGAATACGGCGCGCCCAGGCCCCAGGCCCCCGTCAACGAGGAAGCCCGCCTGGCGGCGGGCTTCGGTGCCTCGGAACTGCGGGCGCTGCTGTCCCGATAGGCGAGGCGGTCAGCGCAGGCTGAGGGTTTCGCTGACGATCTTCGGCGTTATGAACACCAGCAGTTCGCTGCGGTTGTCGACCCGTTCGTTGTTCCGGAACAGGAAGCCGACATAGGGCAGGTCGCCGAACAGGGGGATGCGGGTGGTGGTGTTGCGCTCCTCCTGGGTGTAGATGCCGCCGATCACGACCGTGCCGCCGTTCTCGACCAGGACGTCGGTCTTCACGTGCTTGGTGTCGATGGCGACGCCGGAGCCGGTGGACAGGGTCGTGTTGGGCGAGTCCTTGTTGATGTCCAGGGACATCATGATGCGGCCGTCGGGCGTGATCTGCGGTTTGACCTTGAGCGCCAGGCTGGCCTTCCGGAAGGCGACGCTGGTGGCGCCGGAACTGGTGGCCTGCTGGTAGGGGATTTCCGTTCCCTGCTCGATAAGGGCCTCGACCTGGTCCGCGGTGACGACCCGCGGGCTGGAGACGATCTTGCCCTTGCCGTCCGCCTCCAGGGCCGAGAGTTCGAGATTGAGGAACTGGCTCTTGGCGCTGTTGAAGAGGATGAAGGAAAAGGCGCCGACCTGGGCCGTGCCGATGCCGGCCGCCGGAAGGTTGACGCTGTGGGCATCCTTCAGGAAGTCCGGGTTGGTGGAGGTCTGGCCGGTATGGAAGCCGGTGTCGGTGATCTTGCCGCCGATGTTGAAACGCGGGCTGTTGCCGCCGATCACCCGGTGGCCGTCGGTGGCGCCCCGGTAGTCGTGGATGCCCAATCGGGCGCCCAGGTTCTTGGCGAAGCTGTCCGAGGCCTCGACGATGCGCGCCTCGATCAGCACCTGCCTGACGGGCACGTCGATCTCCGACAGCAGCCGCCTCAACTCGTCGAGCCGACTGGGCGTGTCGGTGGCGAACAGCTTGTTGCTGCGCTCGTCCACGATGACCGAGCCGCGCTTCGAAAGCACGGTCTGGTCCTTGTTCTTCAGGAAGTCGAAGATGGTCTTGGCCTTGTGGTAGTTGACCTGGAAGCTCTCCGTCCGGACCGGCTCGAGGTCGGAGATCTGGATCTTCGACTCGAGCTCCAGCTTCTCCTTGGCGGCCAGTTCGTCGCGCGGCGCGATCCAGATGACGTTGCCGTTCTTGCGCATGTCGAGGCCCTTGGCCTGGAGGATGATGTCCAGGGCCTGGTCCCAGGGCACGTCCTTGAGGCGCAGGGTGAGGTTGCCGCCCACCGTGTCGCTGGTGATGATGTTGAAGTTCGTGAAGTCGGCGATCACCTGCAGGACGGCGCGAACCTCGACGTTCTGGAAGTTGAGCGACAGCTTCTCGCCCTGGTAGCCGCCCCGCGTCCCCTGGATGAGCTTGTTGGGGTTCTCGATCACCGGCTTGATCTCGACCACGAACTGGTTGTCGCTCTGGTAGGCGTTGTGCTCCCAGAGCCCCTTCGGGGTGATGATCATGCGCGTGTTCTCGCCCTGGGCCAGGGTGTTGACCGTCGTCACGGGCGTGGCGAAATCGGTGACGTCGAGCCGCTTGCGCAGGTGCTCCGGCAAGGAGGCCTTGAGGAAATCGACGATCAGGGTGGACCCCTGCTGGCGGATGTCGATGCCGACGTTCGGCGACGAGAGATCGACCGTGATTCGCGCCTCGCCCGCCTTGCCACGGCGGAAGTTCACGTCACGCACCGATTGGGGCACGTCCTGGGCCTTCACCTCGGCGAAATGGGAAACGACGGGCCCGCCGGCCTGTTCCGCCACGGGAGCACCGGCCAGGGTGATGAACAGGGCCTTGTCGTCCGTGCGAGTCTCGAAGGTGGTGAGCTTGCGCAGGTTGAGGACCAGCCGGGTGCGATCGCCGACCTGGACGATATTGAAGCTCCGCAGGTCGCCCTCGTTGACCTGCTGGGCGCTTCTGCCCAGCCCGTTGGCAGTGCTGGGGAAATCGAAGAAGATCCGCGCCGGGTTGGCGGTGCTGTAGCTGGCCGGGGTGCCCGAGGGCATCTGCCGCAGCGACACCTTGATGACGGTGTTGGCACCCTGCTGGCTCACCTGCAGGTTCTCGATCGAATTGGAGGTTGCAGCCGCATCGGCGGCCGGTTGGGCGGCGGCGGACCCGACGGCCGTCGCGAAGGACAGGCCCAGCACCATTGCCCGCAAGAAGACACCGACCGATTTCATTTCCTCACCTCCTGTTCCTGCAATTGCAGGCTGCTGGTTCTTTCCACCCAATCGCCGACGGCGTCCTGGACCAGCTCCCTGAGCTGGATATCGCTTTCGGTGATGTTGGTGATGATGCCGAAGTTCTGGCCCATGTAGTTTCCGATCTTGACTTGGTGCACCGCCTTCCCGGCGAGCACGACGGCATGAATCATCTTGTCCCTCTGGAGCACGCCAACCATCTTCAGCGACTCCAGCGGGAACGCTTCCAGGGGCTCCTTGCGGCGATCGAGGTCGGGCTTGATGCCGCCGCCGGACCCCTTCTTCTCCGGTTCTATCTTCTGGGGCTTGAACGGATCGACCAGATCCATCGCCTCGTAGGACACGGCGGGGAAGGCCTTGATCTCGGGCAGCGGCGGTACCCGCCCGCGCAGATCCTTCGTGGATTCCTTCATCCACATCTTCAGGTCCTGGTGTTCCTCGCCGCCGCAGGCGGACAGCAGGGCACAGGCGACAATCGAAAGGACTCTCCTCATTTCGCGCCTCCGCCCTTCGCCTTGGCCGCCTTTTCCTTCTTCTGCCTGGCCACTTCCTCCTCGTCGAGGTAGCGGAAGGTCTTCGCGACGGTGGACATGCTGAGCACGCCGTCCTTGGTGACGGTGATGTCGATGTCGTTGAGGGTGACGATGCGCGACATCTTGGCGACGTCTCCGGCAAAGGCGCCAAGATCGTGGTAGCCGCCGGTGAGCTTGACGGTGATCGGCATCTCGGCGTAGAAGTCCTTCGTCGCCTCGGCGCCCGGCTTGAACAACTCGAACTGGAGTCCCCGCCCAAGGCCGGCCTGGTTGATCTCGATGAGCAGGGATTCCATCTCGGCCTTGTTCGGCAACTGCTTCAGGAGGGCGCCGAAGGAGCGGTCGATCTCGGCGAGCTGTTTCTTGTGCTCTTCCAGATTGACGGCCTGCTTCTTCTTGTTGAGCCACTCCTCCTTGAGCTTGTTCTCCTGCTCTTCCTTGGCCTTGAGTTCCTCCATCTGGGGATTCCAGCCGAACCACCAGCCGGCCAGGAGCAGCACGGCGAGGCCGGCCAGCAACACCACGATGCGCGGGAACAGGGGCCACAGGCCCGGGTCCTTGGGGTCGAGGGTCTTGAATTCGTTGACGACCGACGAGAAATCGATCTTCGGCACGGCGATCTTGGGCAGGGTCGGCGCCTTCATTTCTTGCCTCCGGCGGGCGCTGCGGCACCCGGTCGGGTACCGCCCTTCTTGTCGTCCTCGACGGTCTGTCGGGTGATCATGACGTTCAGCGAGAATTCCGCCATCCGGCGGTTATTCACCGTCGTCGCCTTGATCTCCTGCAAGTCGGGCTTTTCGAGGAGCGGCGATGCCTCCAGGTCCCGCATCAGCGTCGAGACGCGGGCATTCGACTGGGCATAGCCGGCGATGGAAATCTTCCCGCCCTGCTGCTTCAAGGTCTTGATGAACACGCCTTCCGGAGTCTGCCGCGCCAATTCGTTGAAGAGGTGAACCGTTTCAGTGCGATTGGCCTGCAGCGCCTCGATGATCCGCTTGCGGGAAAGGAGGGAGTCCGTCTGCTCCTTGAGGCGCTTGATCTCGTCGATCTCCTTGTCGAGCCCGGCGATTTCCTTCTTGAGGAAGCTGTTCTTTTCCTCCTGCCCGGCGATGTAACCGTTGATGACCGTATAGCCAAGGAACCAGATGACGCCGGCAAGGACCGCGATCAGCCCCCCCAGGGCGTAGAACTGTTGTCGCCTGGCCTTCCTCTTTTCCTCCCGATGCGGGAGCAGGTTGATGCGGATCACTGATCGAACCTCCGCAAGGCAAGGCCGCAGGCCACGAGCAGGGACGGGGCATCCGCCACGAGGTTTTTCGGACGGATGCGCGAGGACGGGACCATGTTAACGAAGGGATTGGCGACGATCGTATTGACCTGGGTCCGCCCCGACACCACGTCGTCCAATCCCTGGATCACCGCGCAACCGCCGGCCAGGACGATGTGATTCACCTCGTTGTACTGGGTCGAAGTGAAGAAGAACTGCAGGGCCCGGGAAACCTCCAGGGCCAGGTTGTCCATGAACGGGGAAAGGATCTCCGCCTCGTAGTTCTCCGGCAGGGAATTCGTGCGCTTGGCGGCCTCCGCCTCCTCGTTGCTCATGCCGTAGGCGCGGACGATGTCCTGGGTCAGCTGGCTGCCGCCGAAGGCCTGTTCCCGGGTATAGACCGGCTGGTCGTTGCGGATGACGGTCACGTTCATCACGTTGGCGCCCACGTCGACCAGCGCGATGATCTGGTTCTTACCTTCGTCGGGCAGTTGCTTTTCGACCAGTTCGAACGCCGCCTGGGCGGCATAGGACTCGACGTCCATCACCACCGGCCGCAGCCCGGCTGCCTCGGCGCAGGCGACACGGTCCTCGACCTTTTCCTTGCGGGACGCCGCGATCAGCACCTCGACCTCGTCCGGACTCGACGGCGCCGGCCCGACGATCTGGAAGTCCAGGTTCACCTCCTCGAGGGCGAAGGGAATGTACTGGTTGGCCTCGGACTCCACCTGCACTTCCATCTCCTGTTCCTGGAGATTGGCCGGAAGGATGATCTTCTTGGTGATCACCGCCGCCGTCGGCAGGGCCATGGCCACGTACTTGGTGGAGGAACCGAGGCGTTTCCAGCCTCGCTTCACCGCCTCGGCCACGGCCTCGAGATTGGCAATGTTGCCGTCCAGGACGGCATCCCGCGGCAGGGGCTCGATCGCGTAACGATCGATTCGGCGGCTCCCCTTACCCCCGTCCGCCAGCTCGACCATCTTGATCGAGGACGAACTGATGTCGAGCCCGATCAGGGGTCGGGCCTTAGGGTTAAAGATCGAGAGATCGATCTGCAAGGAATTTTCCTTTTGAAATCTTGCGTTAGACGCACTATGGATAATTTACTTCAGATGCTAGCAGCAACTATATCGGCTGTAAAGCAAATTCTTTTAGGGCACCCCCTGAAACGGCCCTGATTGGGCCGTTCGCCCGGGCGGACTATAATGCGCCGCCCTGCCCCGCTTTCCGAGCCTACCTTGCCCTCCGTCCTGCGCTGGTTACTCTACCCCGTGCTCTTCCTGCTCGGGCTGATCCTGGTCGCCCTCGCCCTCGTCGGCATCGTGGTCATCCTGGCCTATCCGCAACTGCCTTCCCTGGAGATCCTGACCGACTACCAGCCCAAGATCCCCTTGCGGGTCTACACGGCCGACGGCCACCTGATCGGCGAATTCGGCGAGGAGCGGCGTACGGTCGTCCGCATCCAGGAAGTACCGGCGGCCCTGAAGCAGGCCATCCTGGCGGCGGAGGACGAGCGCTTCTACCAGCACCCCGGGATCGACACCCTCGGCATCCTGCGGGCCGCCTGGTCGAACTTCACCAGCGGCGGCCGGCAGCAGGGCGCCTCGACCATCACCATGCAGGTGGCGCGGAACTTCTTCCTTTCCAGCGAAAAGACCCTGTCCCGCAAAGTCTACGAGGCTTTGCTGTCGTTCAAGATCGAGAACAACCTCAGCAAGGACGAGATACTCCAGATATACATCAACCAGATTTTCCTCGGCCAGCGGGCCTACGGCTTCTCGGCCGCGGCCCAGAACTACTTCGGCAAGCCCCTCAAGGACATCACCGTCGCCGAGGCGGCCATGCTGGCCGGGCTGCCCAAGGCTCCCTCGTCCTTCAACCCCGTTGCCAACCCGAAGCGCGCCCGCCTGCGCCAGCTCTACGTCCTGCGCCGGATGAAGGAACTCGGCTTCATCAACGAGCAGCAGTACGCGGCCGCCGAGAAGGAGACCCTGTCGGTCCGCCGGGACGTGAACGACTACGGCGTGAAGGCCGAGTACGTGGCCGAGATGGCGCGCCAGATCGTGTTCGAGCGGTTTCGGGAGGAAACCTACACGCGCGGCTTCCGCGTCGTCACGACCATCCTCAAGGCCGACCAGGCGACGGCCTACGCCGCCCTGCGGAAGGGCGTCGTTGATTACGACCGGCGCCACGGCTACCGGGGGGCCGAGGCCTACGTCGATGCTCAGGAAGTGTTTCCCAACGGCAACGCGAGCGACGAGGCCCTGGAGGAAGCGATCGGCGATTTCGACGATTCCGACGACCTGCGGGCCGCCATCGTCCTCGACGCGAATCCGAAGCAGGTCAAGGTCTACCTGCGGGGCGGCGAAACCGCCACCGTATCCGGCGATGGACTCAAGTTCGCCGCGCGGATGCTCGACGACAAGGCGCCGGCCAACAAGCGGGTGCGCCGGGGCGCCGTCGTCCGGGTGGCCAAGGACGAAAAAGGGGCCTGGCAGATCCTCCAGTTGCCCGAGGTCGAAGCGGCCTTCGTCGCCGCCAGCCCCATCGATGGCGCCGTCCGGGCCCTGATCGGCGGCTTCGATTTCAACCGCAACAAGTTCAACCACGCCACCCAGGCCTGGCGGCAGCCGGGTTCGAGCTTCAAGCCCTTCATCTATTCGGCGGCCCTCGAGAAGGGCTACACGCCCGCGTCCGTGATCCCCGACGAACCGATCGTGATCTCGGCCGCCGAAACCGGTTCCCAGGCCTGGGAACCCAAGAACTACGACGGCAAGTACGAAGGGCCCATGTCCCTGCGAACCGCCCTGGCCAAGTCCAAGAACATGGTGTCGATCCGGCTGCTGAAATCCATCGGCACCCACTTCGCCCAGGACTACGTCACCCGCTTCGGATTCGACGCGGAGAAGCACCCGCCCTACCTGACCATGGCCCTGGGCGCCGGCTCCGTCACGCCGTGGCAGCAGCTGGCTGCCTATTCGGTCTTCGCAAACGGCGGCTACCGGATCGAACCTTTCGTGGTCAGGCAGATCCTCGACGACAAGGGAATCGTGGTCGCCGAGTTCACCCCCCAGGTGGCCGGCGACGAGAACCTGCGCGCGATCGACCCGCGCAATGGCTACCTGATGGACAGCATGATGCACGACGTGGTCCGCCGGGGGACCGCCGCCCGGGCCGGGGCGGCCCTCAAGCGGGGCGACCTGGCCGGCAAGACCGGGACCACGAACGACTACGTGGACGCCTGGTTCTGCGGTTACCAGCCGACCCTGGCGGCGGTGGCCTGGATAGGTTTCGACCAGCCCAAGCGCCTGGGCAACGGGGAAACCGGCGGCTTCGCCGCCCTTCCAATCTGGATCGCCTACATGGAAAAGGCCCTCAAGGGCATTCCGGAAAGCTACATGGAGCCGCCCGAGGGACTCGTCTCCGTGGGCGCCACGGAACCCGGCGGCAAGACCGTCCGCGAATTCATGTACAAGGAGCACCTGCCGACGGCGGACTCCGAGGCCGAATCACCGGCGGAGCAGGCGCCGGCCCCGGTCAGCGAGGCCGCTCCCAAGCCCGTCGAGAAGTCGCCGGCCACCCCCGCCAAGGCACCGGAGGCCGCCGCCAAGGGCAGCGACAAGCCGGCGGACCGGCCGGCCGAGAAGGCCCCGGAAAAGCCCGCCGACAGGAAGCCCGGCAACTGAGCGCCTGACGGGACGCCTCGACCGCCCGGGCCGGATCCCGGCCCGGCATTGGCGCCGCTAAGCGAGGACGACCCGCCGGCCCGCCTGTTCCGAAACGCAGCGGGACAGCGCTTCCAGCAGTTCGGCACCGTCCCGGGTGCCAAGCCATTTCCCGGCCTCGGGGCGGAAATGGAAACCGCCGGATCGGGCCGCGACCCAGATCTCCCGCGCGGCCGTATGCCGATTGACGATGATCTTGCTGCCGTCGTCGAATTCGATCTCGATCACCCCGCCGGGGGCGATCTCGAAATCGAAGCCGTCTCCCGAAGCGGCTTCGAGAGCCGCCTCGAGGCGCGCCAGCATGGCGTCGGCCGCCGCGTTGAACTCACGTTCTTCCATGTTTTCCCCGTGTTAGCATCTGCCGTTTTCCCGGCTTTCCGAGACCCATGCGCCCGCTCCTGACGCTGCTCTGCCCCCTGTTGCTCGCCGCAGCCTGCGGCACGCGCGGTCCCCTGACCCTCCCCCCGCGGCCCGAGGCGCCCAAGCCCCCGGCGACCGCTCCGGCGGCAGTGCCGGAAGGCGCCGATTATGGCAGCAAAGCCCCGCGGGAGTCGGCCCGGTGAGCCCCTTCCAACGCGTCGACGGGGAGCTGTACGCCGAAGGCGTTCCCCTGCGCGAGATCGCCCGGCGCTTCGGCACGCCCTGCTACGTCTATTCACGGGCGGCCCTGACCGCCGCCTTCCAGGCCTACCGCGACGCCGTGGCCGGCCGCGAGGCCCTGGTCTGCTATGCCGTCAAGGCCAACTCGAACCTCGGCCTCCTCGGCGTGTTCGCCCGCCTCGGGGCAGGCTTCGACATCGTGTCCGGCGGGGAACTGCAGCGCGTCGTGGCGGCCGGGGGCGATCCCGGCAAGGTCGTCTTCTCCGGGGTCGGCAAGACGGTGGCCGAGATGCGGCTGGCCATCGAGAAGGGGATCCTCTGCTTCAACGTCGAATCCGAGGCCGAGCTCGAACGCCTGGACGGCGTGGCCCGGGAACTCGGGCGGCGCGCGCCCATCGCCCTGCGGGTCAATCCCGACGTCGATCCGAAGACCCACCCCTACATCTCGACGGGCCTGAAGACCAGCAAGTTCGGCATTCCCTACGACCAGGCCCTGGCCCTCTATCGCCGGGCCAGGGGAATGGCGAATCTGGACATCCGCGGCATCGCCTGCCACATCGGATCCCAACTCCTCGATCCGGCCCCGGCCGCCGAGGCGGCCACCCGGATCCTCGCCCTGGTGGACGCCCTGGGTGCCGAGGGAATCGGCCTCGCGCACCTGGACCTGGGGGGCGGCATGGGCATCCGCTACCGCGACGAGGCCACGCTTCCGGTCGCCGAATACCTGCGGCCCATGCTGGTCACCATCGCCGGCCGGCGTGAACGCCTGCTGCTCGAACCCGGCCGCTCGCTGGTCGGCAACGCCGGCCTGCTGCTGACCCGGGTCGAGACCCTGAAGCCGGGCCCGGAGCGCAGCTTCGCGGTGGTCGACGCCGCCATGAACGACCTGGCCCGGCCGGCCCTCTACGACGCCTGGCACGACGTGGTCCCGGTCGGCCCCGACAAGGCCGGGGTCCGGCGCTACGAGATCGTCGGTCCCATCTGCGAATCCGGCGATTTCCTGGCCCGGGACCGGGAACTGGCCCTGGCCGAAGGCGACCTCCTCGCCGTCCTGTCGGCGGGCGCCTACGGCATGGCCATGAGTTCCAACTACAACTCGCGGCCGCGGGCGGCCGAGGTCATGGTCGATGGCAGCGAACTCCACCTGGTCCGTCGCCGCGAGACCGTCGCCGACCTGATGGCCGGCGAGACGGTCCTGCCTTCGTGACTCAACCCCGCTCCGGGCCGGCATCGGCCGGCCTCCTGCTGGCCCTGGCGGTGGCCGGCGCCCTCTCCGGCTGCGACCGGAAGCCCGAGGAGAAGAAGGCATCCGGCCCGCCGCCGGCCATCGTCACCGTGACCCAGGTGAAGAGCGGCGGCTTCGAGGTCGTCGAGGAAACCCTGGGTACCCTCGAGGCCCTGATCGATCCGAAGATAGGCGCCGAAGTGGCCGGCCGGGTCGCTTCCGTCTCCGCAGGCACGGGCAAGGCCGTGCGGCGGGGCGAGCTGCTGGCCACCATCGACCCGGCGGACCTGAACCTGCAGAACGAGGCGGACCGGGCCGAGACGAAGCGCCTGGAGGCGCTGCTGGCCCAGCAGGACGCCCTGGTGGGGCGCCAGGAACAACTCGCGGCGAAGGGCTTCCTGTCGCCCAACGCGGCCGACGACGCGCGGGCCCAGCGCACCGCCCTGCGCGAGCAGCTCGCGGCGGCCCGGGCCCGGGCCGCCCTGAGCGGCCGTGCCGTCGGCAAGGCGGGGGTCACCGCCCCTGATGACGGTTTCATCGAGACCCAGATCGTTTCCCCGGGCGACTACGTCAAGGTCGGCGATCCCCTGTTCCAGTTCGTCTCCAACCGGCGCCTGCGCGCCCACCTGCCCTTTCCCGAATCGGCCATGCCGCGACTGGCGCGCGGACAGGCCGTGCGCATGACCTCGCCCCAGGTGCCGGGACGCCAGTTCGAGGGCCGGATCACCGAGATCAAGCCGGGCATCGTCGAAGGCAGCCGCAACCTGGACGTCCTGGTGGACATAGACAATCGGGACGCCATCCTGCGCGGCGGCGGCACGGTCAATGCCGCCGTCCTGATCGCCCGGCGCGCCGACGCCCTCACCGTGCCCGAGCAAAGCGTCGTCCTGCGTCCGGCCGGCAAGGTCGTCTATCTGGTCGTCGACGGCAAGGCGCGGCAGAAGCCGGTGCAGACCGGCGCCAAGCGCGGCGGCCTGGTGGAAATCCTGGGCGGCGTCCAGGCGGGCGACACGGTGGCCCTCGACGGCGCCGGCTTCCTCACCGACGGCGCCACCGTGAACGTCAAGGATAAGGGCCAGGCGAAGCCGGCCGGCGCCGCCAGATGACCCTGCCGGAACTGTCCATCCGGCGCCATGTGCTGGCCTGGATGCTGAACGCCGTGCTGGTGCTGTTCGGGGTGATCTCCTTCACCCGGATCGGCATGGACCGCCTGCCCTACATCGAATTCCCGGTGGTCTCAGTCACCACCACCCTCAAGGGCGCCAACCCGGACATCGTGGACGCCAGCGTCACCAACCTGCTGGAGAGTTCCGTCAACAGCGTCCCGGGCATCGAGCACATCCAGTCGACCTCCTCGCCCGGCGTCTCGGTGATCAACATCACCTTCGGCCTGGAAAAGAACGTCGACGTCGCCTTCAACGAGGTCCAGTCCAAGGTCAACCAGGTTCTGCGCCGCCTGCCCAAGGACGTGGACCCGCCCATCGTCGCCAAGGTCGAGACCAATGCCTCGCCGATGTTCTGGATGGCGCT
>JBPOHD010000123.1:0-1702 GCA_052035955.1 Pseudomonadota bacterium | reverse complement strand
ATCAGTTTCCAGCGCGCCAGCAGTATGAGGATGAACTGTTGTAGGTTCATGGATGTGCCCTATCAGAACAGGCTTTCGCGCACGTAGATGACGTCGTCGGGGAGGACGGGGTCGGTGAGTTCGGGGGAAAGCTTTTCCACCTTGCCATCCGCACCGCGGCGGAAGACGCGGATGCCCCATTCGGTGCCGCGCGGATTGGGGCCGCCGCCCGTCGCCAGGGCCTGTTGCAGGGTCATGTTACGCTCGATCCTGAAAGATCCGGGCCGCTGGGCCTCGCCATAGATGTAGAAGACAGGAGCCCGGTGCACGTAAAGGGTGTCGCCGCCCGCCAGGGTGATGTCGTCGCCGAGATTTCCCTCGAGGAAGAGAACGGGAACATCGATCTCCTTGCGGAATCGCGTTCCCTTGCGGGTGCCGGTGATGATCACGGTGTCGGCGCCGGTGGGCGCCAGCCCTCCGGCGACGGCAAGCATCTCGCTGACTTTCATGTTGAAGGTTTCGAGGGGATAACGTCCCGGGCGAAGGACGTGCCCCAGCACGGCCACCTGGTTGCCCCGGTTTTGCAGGAGCGCCACGTTCACCTGGGGTTGTTGCACGAACCCGCCATCCTTGAGCGCCTGGGCGATCTTCTTTTCGGCAGCATCGAGGGTCAGCCCCCCGATCTGGGCGACGCCGATCAGCGGGTACGTGATGGTCCCGCTCTCGGAAACCCGCGTCTCCAGCGTCAGGTCCGGATTCTGGAACACCATTACCCGCACGGCATCCCCCGCGCCCAGCCTGTAATCGGCGGCAGCCTCCTGGGCCAGTGCCCAGCCGCCGACGAGGCACAGCCACATGGCAGCAATCCACCTCGAAGTATTTGTCATCGCCGTTTTCCCTCCCGTTATGCGTTTGGTCCGACTCACTTCAGCCCGGCTGCGCCCTTCTCGATGGACGACGCGGGTGCGCTCGGCGCGCCTGCGCCGGGCGCCGGCGCAGGCGCGGCCGGCTGCTGGCTGGCCGGTTCGGCCGGCTTGGAGAACTCGCCGACATACTCGACCTTGGCCTTCTCCTTCAGCTGCTTGATCTCGGCGGCAACCGCGTCGGAAGCCTTGCGGTTCATGAGGAACTGGGTGATCCGGGGCGCGGCGGCCTCTTCGGAAACCGGCGAGGATTGGGAGGCGACGACTTTCATGACGAGGATCGCCTGGGGGGTCGCCGTCACAACGGTCTGCCCATCCTTCGTCTCATGCAGTTTGGGCAACAACTCGAGCGGTATCTGCTCGGCCGCCCGTGCTCCCGCGTTGGCGGTGAATTTCACGCCCTTGGCCTTGAGCCAGTTCACGACCTCTTCAAGGGATTTCGCCGAGGCGGCCTTTTCCTGGAGTTGGGGAAGCAGTCCCTCCTGGGGTTGCACCGCGAGTTCCTGGATGTTGTAGAGGCGACGCTGGGCGAACAGTTGCGGGTGCTCCGCGTAGTACTTCTTGATCTCTTCGGGCGTCGGCTTCGGCAGGGTGCCGGCAAACTTCTCAAGGTAGGCGCGCGACAAGATCTCGCGACGGGCCGCCTCGATGGCCATCATGATTTCCGGATTCCGGTCCAGCTTCTGCTCGACAGCCTTGTTGACAGCCACCTGCTGGTCGACGAGGCGGTTCAATATCTCGCGCTTCGCCTCGCCCACCCGCTCCGGCGGCACGCCCTGGGCCTTGGAGAGGACCTGGTT
>JBPOHD010000103.1:0-3312 GCA_052035955.1 Pseudomonadota bacterium | reverse complement strand
CCGAGGGCGACGTCCTGGAGAACGTGGTCAATGCCCTGGCCGACCTGACCCTCGGCCCGGGCCACTACACGCCGCTCAAGGGCAGCCCGGACGGCAACACCTGGGCCAGCATCGACAATCCGCCCGGGTACAGCGGCCGGGAAGCCTTCTACGCGCTGCTGAACAAGGTTACCGAAAGCGATGCCTACACCTTCCTCCAGGGCGGGATGACTCTTGCCGCCGCCACGAAGATCGATCTGGAAAAGGCACGCGGCGACTTCGCCGCCTTCGCCGCCCTCTACAGCCTCAGTCCCTTCGTGCTCAAGGGCGCGAAGCCCGGCGATGCCGAAACCGCCCTGGCCGCGGCCTGGGGCAGCATCTACCTCGACTGGCAGGAAGACCGAAACGCGATTGCCGCTGGGGCAGGCGCCAACCTGAGTTATAGCGACACCTGGGTCGCCGACCGGAAGGACTTCCTCGACCGGAAGAACTGGTTCAACGAACACAACCTGAACCCTGCCGACGAGCGCTATGTCGCCAAGACGGACGATCCCGCCTACCTGAAGGACAGCGTCTATTTCAAGGACGCGGCAAGCGGCTACGTCATTCAACAGGGATACCTGTTCCCGAACGTGCGCCGTTACTACTTCGGCGGCCCGAACGGAGGCAGCTTTACCGGCGGCGCCATCGACGACCACCTGTACGGCGGCATCGGCAACGAAGGCCGGGACTTGGGCGACGATGCGCTTGCGGCGACGGCAAAGAGGATCGCCGGCGAGCACCAGCGGCGGCCGCACGCCGACTCGAATGCGAACTCAGGCAACGACACTGCATGGAGGAGGGCGGCATGAAGGCACAAAATTTGAGGCGCCTCGCGGTGGCCCTGGCGGTGATCGCCACCGCTTCCTGCGCCCAGGCGCCGCAGCCGGTCGAGCGGGAAGCGACGCAGGCGCGCATGACGGACGGCAAGACCTTGTTCGAGGAGAAGTGCGCGACCGTTGCCGGAGAAAGGATCTACCGCAAGGTGGAGAACGTCGAGGGACTGCTGCTGATGAAGCTGCGGCCGCAAGCCGGCGAAGCGCAGTGGAAGAGCCGGGATTGGCCTGGAGCGGCGTTTGCGCGGGAGTCGTTCGGTGACGAGTTCATCACCACGTTCTTGGGATACGAATATGGTGGAGAGGTACTAGGTGGCGCGTTCGAGCCGGTCAGACCGGACTATCGCGGTTTCATCAGCACCAACCGCCGCCCCGGCGGCCTCCCCGGATACCGCTGGGTCGAGGTCATCGACGAGAAGGATGGCAAGCGGTATCGGTACACCGGCCGATGGGAAGAGCCATGGCAGAAGGACAAGAATTGGCTCAAGGGTTACATCAAGTTCTACCTTGACAAATCCCCCTCCCCATCCCCCACCCCTCCGCGCTATGGCGTCACCTACGAAGACCACGTCATTCCCGAGGAACGCTACCTCGGTCTGGCGAGCAGCACGGTCAAGGTGATCGACCTGCAAACAAATGAAACGCTGGGCGAGATGCTGCGTTACGCCTGGAGTCCAGGCGCCCCCAGCCGCGTCAATCCGAGCCCATGGCTGACGGCATATCGATGCCCGGACCACGCGCGTGGCACCAATGCGGCCACCCGCAAATTCGTCGACCAGATTCTCATTCCCCCCAAGGAGCAATGAGATGCCCGCACCGACCATTGCCGAGACCCTCAAGTTCGCCAATCTGCAAATGGCGGCGGAAGCCTTGTACACCTTCAATGCAACGCCACCTGGCACCGTCCTCACGCCAGGCGCCAAGTTCACCGATCCCTTGACCGCGGACATCCTCGCCACCGGCAACCTCCACGCCAGCAAATTCACCGCCACCGAAGCCGCGAAGTTCGTCGAACAGTGGACGGTCGTCGAACACATCTCCAACACCGCCACCGGCTTCTCGGGAACCCTGTTCAAGGCGCTTCAGAACAACGCCGCGCAAGGCATCAAGGTCGGCGACCTCGTCCTCTCCTTCCGCAGCACCGAATTCCTCGACGACCACGCGCGCGACAACACGGCGACGAATTATCTGGAAATCAACAAATTCGGCTTTGCCTTCGGCCAGCTCGCGGACATGGAAAAGTGGTACGGGGAACTGGTGGCCGCGGGCAGGATCAGCGGCCCCCTGTCGGTCACCGGCTACAGCCTGGGCGGGCATCTGGCCACCGCCTTCAACCTGCTGCATCCGGGGCTGGCGCAACAGGTGGTCCTTTTCAACGGCGCCGGCATCGGCAGGATCGGCACCGCCGACGGCACGCTCGCCGGCACACAGGCCAAGCTGTCGGCGCTGATCGCCCGTTTTCGCGAGTTGCGCGTACAGGGCGAAACGACGGGCTTCCTCGACATCTTCCAGTCCGAGGCGGGACGCGACGCCTACCAGGCCATCCAGGCCCACCTCGCCGGCACGCTCGGCGTGCCGCGCGCCGCCGTCGGTGGCGGCTTCAACACCGGGCTGACTGCCCTGGCCAACGCCGTGCGGCCGAGCGAGGGCGACTACCATGCCGCCCAGCGGGAGGCGGACTACCAGTTGCTTTACAACGCGGTCGCACGCATCCAGGCGGTGTATGAGGCCGCCCACCGCGCCCCGACCCTGGGCTCGGGCACCACCGAAGGCCCGCCCAACCCGGCGAACATCCAGGATCTGGCGCCCGACGGCCGTTTGGCCATCGCGGGAGAATCGCTCGACTACCAACTCGCCGTGTTGCTCGCGCAGAAGGAGTTCGACACCCGTTCGCTTGGCCCTGTCGATAGCATCGATGCCGCTCTGGGCAAGCCGACCGCCGGCGCCGGCGGCCCGCTGCCCAACCAGTGGGACGTGGTCGGCATCGAAACCACCTCCCTGCCCTGGTCCCTGGTCGCTTATTCGCAATACCGCTATGGCAACGACCGCAAGGTCTTCATCGAGGACCAGCCCATCACCCGGGGCGACTTCCTCGGCGCCACGCTGGCCGAACTCGTCAGCGGAAACATCCAACTCCTCCATGACCGATACGCCCTCAACGACTTCGGCGACACGCACAGCCTGGTGCTGATCGTCGACAGCCTCAAGGTGCAGGACGCGTTGCTCACTCTGATCCCCGATGGGCAAAGGGCTTTGGCGACCGACACGCTGGGCACCATCCTCAAGCATGCCTCCTGGCGAAAGGCCGAGCGGAACAGCGGGCAAGGCCAGGCCGAGGGCGACGTCCTGGAGAACGTGGTCAATGCCCTGGCCGACCTGACCCTCGGCCCGGGCCACTACACGCCGCTCAAGGGCAGCCCGGACGGCAACACCTGGGCCAGCATCGACAATCCGCCCG
>JBPOHD010000100.1:0-20285 GCA_052035955.1 Pseudomonadota bacterium | reverse complement strand
CGCTTCCTCGTGGTCATGGTTTGCCCTCCCAAGGGGTTCAAGGTCGATCTCGATAATCAACCTCTTACCATGACCACCCGCCCGCTTCCTACCGCGGACGCTTTTGCACACAAGTCAGCACACTACCCGCAGCCTCGCCACGCCACCATTCGGTCAGGGCGCGGATGGTCTCGATCAACAGGACCATGTAGCCGAAGCCGGCGCCGAGCATCAGGAACCTGCGCACTAGGCTCCCCGCTCGAAGACCCACTGGAGCAGCGCGTCCTGGGCCCCCTGGGCGGCGGCCGCGTTCGGATGGTTCACGAGGAAGACCACGATATGCCGTCGGCCTGACTTGTCGAGGACGTAACCGGCGATCGTCTTCACACCCTCCAGGGATCCGGTCTTGATGTGGGCGTGGCCGGCGACGGCATTGGTCTTCAGGCGCCGCTGCATCGTGCCATCGACTGCCGTCAGCGGCAGGGACGCGACGAACTCCGGCATCACCGGGCTTTTCCAGGCGGCGCCGAGCAGCCGGACCAGGCTCTCCGCGGACACCCGCTCCCGACGGGACAGGCCCGAGCCGTTCTCCATCACCAGTTCCGGCATGCGCAGGTTCTTCGCCTCCAGCCAGGCCTTGACCGCAGCCTCCGCGGTCTCCGCCCTGGCGGCGGTGCCGCCGCCGTTCATGCCGAGGGTCAGGAACAACTGGCGGGCCATGACATTGTTGCTGAACTTGTTGATGTCTCGCACCACGTCGGCCAGGGGAGGGGATTCCTGGGTTGTCCATAGCCTGGCATCGGATGGGGCGGTGCCGTCGCGGACCGTCCCGCCGAGGCTGCCGCCGAGTCCCGACCAGAGTTCGGAAAACACGCCCAGGACGTACTGGTGCTGGGGCAGCAATCCCAGGTTCCATGTCTTTTCGCCGCAGGCCGTCGCATAGTTGCCGGTCAGGACCAGACGGTATCGCGGTGCGGCCGCCTCGCCGTGTTGGGTCAGGTCGGCCCGCAGGGCCTCTCGCCAATCGCCGCATTCGCCGGGTCCGGCCTTCAGCAGGCTGAGAATCTCCAGGTTGGCCGGCGCCGGTTCCGCGATCGCCGGCACGGACTTCCGTTCCGGATCGGGCAATAGTGTCAGGCGCAGCGCCTTGAAGTTCACGAGCAGGGCATCCGGGCCCACGTTGTAGGGTCGCAGCGGCTTGTCGTCGAATCGACCCGGATCGTGGCCGCCGACGTCGAAGGCCGTCCGGTCCAGCACCAGGTCGCCGCGGATCTCGCGAATGCCCCGCGCCCGCACCTGGCGCAACAGCCGCCAGAAGTGCTCCACGGTAAGCTTGGGGTCGCCGCTGCCGCGCAGGAATAGATCCCCTGCCAGCACGCCGTCGGTCGGAGCCGATACCACCCGGACCTCGGTCTTCCATGTGTAGGCGGGGCCCAGCATTTCCAGGGCGGCGTAGGTGATCAGCAGCTTCATCACCGATGCCGGATTCATGGCCTGGCGCTCGTTCACACTGACCCGGGGATTCACCGCGTCGACCTCCTGAACCACCACGGCCACCGCCGACACGGGGATCCCCGCCGCCTTGAGGGCGCGGGCGACGGGGATCGGCAGCCGTTCCTCGTACTGGGCCCGCGAAGGGGCGGCATGAAGCACCAGGCTGCCGGCGACGGCGACGAGGACCGCGCGGAGCGGCGGGGCGAGTGGAGGCATCGGGCGATTGTACCCAAGCCCCGGCGCGGGCCGCGCCGGGCGGGCCTTTGGCATAGAATCGGAAAAAAGATACCCGAGGAGGAGAGCATGGACGCCCGGAAGGTATGGGAACCTTCGCAGGCGGTCGTTGCTTCGGCGCGCATCACCGCCTTCACCGAGTGGCTGGCCCGCGAGCGCGACCTCCGATTTGCCGACTATGCCGCCCTTTGGCAATGGTCGGTGAACGACCTCGAAGGGTTCTGGGGCGCCCTTTGGGACTGGTTCGACATCCGTGCTGCCTCTCCCTTCGACCGTGTCCTTGCCGACCGGGCCATGCCCGGTGCCCGCTGGTTTCCCGGCGCCCGCCTCAACTACGTGGACCAGGTGTTCCGCCACGCGACCGAAGCGCGGCCGGCCATCGTTTTCCGCAACGAGGAAGGCGCAGCCCGCGACATCTCCTGGTCGGAGCTCGGCCGCGAGGTCGCCGCCCTGGCTGCCAGCCTGAAAGACTGGGGCGTGGAGGAAGGCGACCGGGTTGCCGCCTATCTTCCCAACATACCGGAGGCGGCCACCGCCTTCCTGGCCACGGCATCCGTGGGCGCCATCTGGTCGGCCTGTTCGCCGGACATGGGCCCGGTGGCCGTGCTCGACCGCTTCCGGCAGATCGCCCCGAAGGTCCTGGTGGCGGTGGACGGCTATCGATGGGGCGGCAAGGCCTTCGACCGCCGACAGGTGGTGGCCCGACTCCTGGAAGACCTGCCCTCGGTGGAGCGGGTGGTCCTCGTTTCCTACCTGGACGCGGGAGCGGATCCCGCGCAATTCCGCGGCGGCGTCTCCTGGGGCTCGGCGATCGCTCGCACTTCTCCCCTGGCGCCGGTGCCGGTGGATTTCGACCATCCGCTGTGGATCGTCTATTCGTCGGGGACGACCGGCCTTCCAAAGCCCATCGTCCATGGCCACGGCGGCATCGTCCTCGAGCAGCTCAAGATGGGAGTCCTGCACAACGACCTGCGGCAGGACGACCGTTTCCACTGGTATTCCAGCACCGGCTGGATCATGTGGAACTGCCAGGTCAGCGGGCTCCTCGCCGGCGCCACGATCTGCCTCTACGACGGCAACCCGGCCTGGCCCGATTACGGGACCCTCTGGCGCTTCGTCGGCGAGAACCGGGTCAGCTTTTTCGGCGCCGGCGCCGCCTTCTACATGGCGTGCGAGAAAGCCGGCACGGAACCCAATGCCGTGGCCGACCTTGCCGCCCTGCGGGCCCTGGGGTCCACCGGTTCGCCTTTGCCCCCGGAGGGCTACCGCTGGATCTACGGGCACGTCCGCCCGGACATCTGGCTGACGCCCATCTCTGGCGGCACGGACTTCGCGGGCGCCTTCGTCGGCGGCCTGCCCACGCTGCCCGTGTACATCGGCGAGATGCAATGCCGCTGCCTCGGCGCCAGGGTGGAGGCCTGGGATGAGGGCGGGAAAGCCCTGGCGGACGAGGTCGGCGAACTCGTCTGTGCCGCACCCATGCCGTCCATGCCCCTGCGTTTCTGGAATGACCCGGGCGACTGCCGATACCGGGACAGCTACTTCGACATGTTTCCCGGCATCTGGCGGCACGGCGACTGGATCCGCATCACGTCCCGCGGCGGCGCCGTGATTTACGGCCGTTCCGATGCCACCATCAATCGCCATGGCATCCGCATGGGGACGAGCGAATTGTATCGGGCGGTGGAAGGCCTCCCCGAGGTCCTCGACAGCCTCGTGGTGGACCTGGAGTACCTGGGACGGCCCTCGAGACTGCTGCTGTTCGTCGTGCTCCGGCCCGGGCACGCACTGGACGACGACCTGCTGGGGCGGATTCGCAACGGCATCCGCGCGGCGCTATCCGCCCGGCATGTGCCCGACGACGTCGTCGCCGTGCCCGCCGTGCCGCGTACCTTGTCCGGAAAGAAGATGGAGTTGCCGATCAAGAAGCTGCTGCTCGGCCATCCCGTGGAAAGGGTGGCCAGCCGTGATGCCATGGCCAATCCGGACAGCCTGGATTGGTTCCTCGGGTTCGCCCGCCGGCAACAGATCGTGGAGGAGGATCGCGCGCCATGAATTCCCTGCCCGACGAGGCCCGCAACTTCGCCGTCCACCTGATGCAGCACCTCGTGGTACCGACCTTCGTCCTCGATGCCGAGTGCCGGGTGATCGTCTGGAATCCGGCCTGCGAGCGACTGACCGGCGTTGCCGCCACGGACGTGCTCGGAACAAGGGAGCACTGGCGGGCCTTCTACGACGAGCCGAGGCCCTGCCTGGCGGACCTGGTGGTCCAGCGGCGCATGGCGGAACTGGAATCCCTCTATGTCGCCCACCAGGAACCGGGCTCTCCCGTGCGCGGATACCGGGCCGAGAACTGGTGTGTCATGCCGCGCCTCGGCACCGAGCTCTACCTGGCCATCGACGCCGGTCCCATCTACCATCCCAACGGGCGCCTCATGGCCGTCGTCGAAACCCTGCGCGACATGACGGAACACCAGCGGGTGCGCGAGGCCCTGGAACGTTCGGCGGCCCTGGACGAGGGGACCGGCATCGCCAACCGGAGGGCCTTCGATGCCAAGCTGGGCAACGAGTGGCGGCGCGAGCGGCGCGATTCCCTGCCCCTGTCCTTGTTGCTGATGGAAATGGCGGAGAGTCCTGGCGGCAACGGTTTGGCCGCGCCTGCGTCGGCCGGCGTCGACGACTGCCTGCGCCGGGCTGCGGAATCCGTTTCCCGGTTGGTCTTCCGGCCCGGCGATCAGGTTGCCCGCTACGCCGATGAAGCCTTGGCCGTGGTTCTGCCCGAGACCGACCTGGAGGGGGCGGAAACGGTCGCCCAGCGCATCCTCGACGGCCTGGATCGGGGCGAGGCGCTCCCGGCCCTGAATGGCCCCGGCATGCGGATCGGCGTTGCCACCGCGGTTCCGACCTCGCGGCAACAACCCGACACCCTGTTGCAGGCCGCCGAATCCGCCCTCGTCCGCACCCGATCGAACGGCGGCAGACCCCTGGCCACGGTGCTGGTCCCCGGCGCGACACGCCGCAGCGGCCGCTGACCGCCCCGCGTCCCGGGCGATACCCTGGATCAGGGATCCTTGGCGACGGTGAGGAAGCTCCAGTTGTCCAGTCCCGCTTCCTTCGATCCTTCGTCGAAGTCCTTCAGGCAGTGGGCGAAGCGCTCGATGAAGGCGGCACAGAAGCTGGCCACCATTTCGCCGTTGTCCTTGTTGGGATTGAATCCCTTCAGGAATTCCGGTTGGTTCCGCACGATGCTGGCCAGGAACTCGCAGGCGGCGACGTGGTAGTTGTCCATGGAAATTCCTTTGGCATTGGCGGGCGTTGCCGCGTTAGCGTGGGACGATCAGCGGCACGACGTCGTGGGAATGCTTCCGGGCCGCCTTGGCGGCCTTCTTCGCCTTTGGGGTCATGGCTGCCGGTTTCTTCGCTTCCTTGTTGCCTTGCCTGATCTTGCCCATGATGGAACTCCCGAAACGCGCCGCGGACGGCGGCTGCAATTCGAGGATACGCCGATCACGGACGGCAAACGGCGGACAGGAAAATAAGTCGCGGGGCGGAGGCCTGCCCCCACCCGTTGTCGGCTCAGCGGCCCGTTGCCGCCCGGTCGGTGGACAGCCAGCGCAGCAACCTCGCGTACATGATCTCCGGTATCACGGGCTTCCCAAGGTGGTCGTCCATTCCCGCCTGCAGGCAGGCTGCCCGGTCTTCGTCGAAGGCATTCGCTGTCATCGCCACGATCGGCGTCGTTGCGCAGTGGGGCAGGCGGCGGATTTCCCGGGCTGCCGCGAGACCGTCCAGCACCGGCATCTGGAGGTCCATCAGGATCAACGCGTAATCGCCGCGCCGCGCCATCTCCAGGGCCTGCCCGCCGTCGACGGCGAAATCCACCGACAGGCCTACATCCTTCAGTAGCTCCCCGGCGACTTCCCGGTTGATTTCGTCGTCTTCGGCCAGCAGCACGCGGGCGCCGCGATGCAGGCGTGAAAGCGCCTGCTCGGCGGTTTCGTCTCTGCCGTCGGCCCTCGCTGGAAACGCATCGCGCCGCGGCTTGGCGAATCGCGCCATCACCCAGAAGACACTGCCCCCACCCCGGCGAGGCTCGGCGCCGACCGATCCGCCCATCAGGGTGGCCAGGTGGCGATTGATGGCCAAGCCGAGCCCCGTGCCGCCGAAACGGCGGGTCGTGCTCGCGTCGGCCTGCTCGAAGGCGCCGAACAAGCGTCCGCGCAGTTCCTCGGTGATGCCGATCCCGGTGTCCTCGACGGAAAAACGCAGCAGCAGGTCGTCTTCCGTCTCCTCGATGACTTCGGCATGCAGCGTAATCTGCCCCCGCTCGGTGAACTTGACGGCATTCCCCAGGAAGTTGAGCAGGGCCTGGGTCAGGCGGGTCTCGTCACCGAGCAGGGTGGGAGGAAGGTGGTCGGTGTCGATGGCGAAGCGCAGCCGCTTTTCCCGAAGCTTCGGCGTGATCAGGACGGTCAGGTTGTTCATCATCGCGGCAACGCTGAACTCGGCCGCCTCGAGGCTGATCTTGCCGGCTTCGATCTTCGAGAGATCCAGGACGTTGTTGAGGATGGAGAGCAGATGGCTGGCCGCACCGGCAATCTTGGCGAGGGTTTGGTCCTGGTGGTCGTTCAGCCCGCCCTGTCGCCGCAATATCTCCGTCAGGCCCATGATGGCGTTCATGGGTGTGCGAATCTCGTGGCTCATGTTCGCCAGGAACGTGCTCTTGGCCCGACTGGCCGCCTCCGATTCCACGGCCCGACGCTCCAGTTGGCGATTGAGTTCCTCGATCACGGCCGTCCGTTGGGTGACCATCTCCTCCAGGTGATGGCGATGCCGATCCAGTTCCTCGGCGGTCGCCCGCCTTTCGCTGACATCGCGGGCCAGCAGTGTCGCCGAGACGATGCGGTCATCGCGCCGGACCGGGCCGGCAATGACTTCGAACCAGGTGGGCCGATCCGTAAAGGCTTCGGCAAGCACCTCGAAACGCTGGAGGGCTCCCGCGGCGAAGACCTGCTGGATCCTCTCGCGTGCCAGCGGCCGGGACACCGGGTCCAGCAGATCTGCAAAATCGTTGCCCATCAGGTTCTCCGCTCCCTCACCGGCCGGCGCCCGGTTGAAATAGAGGATGCGCCCCTGCCGATCCACCGAGTACACCAGGTCGGGGGTCGTCCAGAGGATGGATCGCAGGGTGGATTCGCGTGCCTGCAGCGCTTCCTCGGCGGCCTTGCGGACGCTGATGTCGGTGACCGCAGCGCGGCAGGCATGGTCACCGTCGCCCTTCGTGGCTTCGACGTGGATGTGGCGGGATGCCGGATCTCCATTGCTCCGGGGGATGAGTTCCATTTCTGCGCGCTGGGGCCGTTCGCCCGTTGCCGCGGCGGCCAACAACGCGGCAAAGGCCGGGCGGGACGGCAGTGCGAGGAAGTCGCCGAAGCGGCGGCCGATCAGGAGAACCCGGTCCAGCCCCAGCAAGCGGGCCGCGGCCAGGTTCAACTGGCGGATCACTCCCTGGGCATCGAAACTGAAGTAGCCGACGGGGGCGAAATCGTAGAGAACCACGTATCGCATCAGCGCCGCCTCCGCCTCGGCCCTGGCGGCGCGCAATTCCTCGTTCTGCATCTGCAGTTCGATCTGATGCACCTGCAGTTCGTGCAGCAGCCTGGGCATGTCCTCCGCCTCGACTGCGGGGCGGGCGGCCGTCGGTTTGGCCTCGATCTGGGCTTCGGCGGCGCGGCGCAGTTCGTCCGGGTCGTCGGCGGGCCTCATTGGGGCTGGCCCAGGCCGTCGCCACCGGCGCCGCGCAACACAGCTTCCAGGTTCTTGGCGCGGCTGATGTCGTTGAAGGTGATGACAACGCCGTCGATGACGTTTTCCAGGGTCCGGTAGGGCATGATCTTCACCTGGTACCAGCGCCCGTCCAGGGTGGAGATCTCCTTGTCCGAGAAGACCAGGGTCTGCAGGACCCCGCGGGCGTCGTCGGAAAGGCCCGGATAGTCGAGGCCGCTGACGATGTCCGACAGGGGACGACCGACGTCACCTGGAATCAATTTGAATATCCTCGTCGCCTGGGCGGTGAATCGCCGGACGTGCATGGCATTGTCGAGGAATATGGTGGCGATGTCCGTATTGTTGAGCAGGTTCTGCATGTCGTTGTTGGCTGCCGACAACTCGTCCACTTTCGACTGCAGTTCGAAATTCACCGCCTGCAGTTCCTCGTTGAGGGACTGCAGTTCCTCCTTGGACGTCGTCAGTTCCTCGTTGGTGGACTGCAACTCCTCGTTGGTCGATTGCAATTCCTCGTTGGAAGACTTGAGTTCTTCCTGGGAAGTCTGCATTTCCTCGCGGATGCTCTGGAGCTCCTGGCGGGCGTGGGCCAGGGCCTGCTCCATCTCGACCATGCGCCGGCTTCGGCGGGCTGGCGGCGTTTCGTCTTCGTTCGCCACCCCTGCCGGCGCCGCGGCGGCTTCCGCGAAAACGATCATGGTCATGCCCCGCAGGGCGGCCGGTTCGCGGATCGGGTGGACGGTCACGTCCACCGTCACGGCCGTGCCGTTGCCGCCGACCCGGAGACCCCGGCAGACGACGGGTTCGCCGCTGCGCTGGGCCTTGGGCAGGGCAAGGGCCAGTTCATGGCGCAGGCCTTCCCGCGCCATGGCGTGGAGGTTCCAGTTCACCTTTCCTGCGGCGGGCTCGAGAAACCGTCCGGTGCGCCCGCTGATATAGACCAGGTCGCCGGCGGCATTGACCAGGATGGCGGCGGGGGCGAAGCGCTGGAGCAGCAGGTCGTCGGCCAGGTCCTGCAGGTTGGTGGCGACGGATTGGGGCTTGGTGTCCATGGTGGCCTCTGTCCTCTCGGGAGCATGGCGGGTGGGAAAATCCACGGCGAAGCTGCCTGCGCCGCCGCTGCTGCGGAGGAACAGCCGGAACCTCGGCTCCAGCGGTGTGAACAGATCGGTGTGGTCGCCCACCGTCTCGGCACTGCCGAGGAGGAGCATTCCGCCAGGCCGCAGGCTGTAGTGGAAGAGGGGCAACAGCTTGCGCTGCAGTTCGGCGCTCAGGTAGATCAGCAGGTTCCGGCAGCTGAGGATGTCCAGCTTGGTGAAGGGCGGATCCATGATCACGTTCTGGGGCGCGAACACCACCATTTCGCGAATCTCCTTGGCCACGCGGTAGCCGCCGTTGTCTTCGGCAAAGTAACGGGCCAGCCGCTCCGGCGAGACGTCCGCCGCGATGTTGGCCGGATACCAGCCGCGCCGCGCCCGCTCGATGGCGTCGGCATCGAGGTCGGTGGCGAAGATCTGCAACGAGTGGCGGGCCGAGGGCTTGATGGTTTCCAGCGCCTCGCGGAAGGCTATGGCCAACGAATACGCCTCCTCGCCCGTCGAGCAACCGGCGACCCAGGCGCGCAAGGGACCCCCGGCCGGATGGGCGGCCAGCAGCGGCAGAAGGGCCTGCTCCTGGAAGCAGGCCCAGACGGCGGGATCGCGGAAGAAGCTGGTGACCCCGATCAGCAGTTCCTTGAACAGGAGGTCGGCCTCCTGGGGGTTTTCCCGCAGGTAGCGCACGTAGAGGCCGATGCGATCGAGCTGATGGATGGCCATGCGCCGTTCGACCCTGCGATAGACCGTGCTCTTCTTGTACAGGGAAAAGTCGTGGCCGGTGCGGGAACGCAGCAGGATGCATATCTGGTCGAAGGCGCTCCGTTGGGCGGCGGTCTCGGGCTCGGGTTCAGGCGGGACGAGCAACGCGCGCGGCGCGTGGCGTAGGAATTCGAGGATGCGCAGTGGCAGGACGTCGGCCGGAGCGACGATGTCGGCCAGGTCCGCCCCGACGGCGCTGCGCGGCATGCCGTCGAATTTGGCCGTGGCCGGGTCCTGGACCAGGGTCAGGCCGCCGTGCTCCTTGATCGCGCGCAGGCCCAGGGTGCCATCCGAGCCCATGCCGGAGAGGACCACGGCGATGGCATGCTCCCGCCGTTCGTCGGCCAGCGCCCGGAAGAAGAAGTCGATCGGCAGGCGCAATCCCGTCCGGCCGACGGGGGCGAGCAGGTGCAGGTTGCCCCGGAGGATAGACAGGTCCTTGTTCGGTGGGATGACGTACAGATGGTCCGGCAGCACCTTCAAGCGGTTCCGGGCCTGGGCGACCGGCAGGGGCGTCATCCGCTGCAACAGCTCGGGCATGATGCCCTTGTGGTTGGGGTCCAGGTGCTGGATCACCACGAAGGCCATGCCGGGGCGCGCGGGAACATGCTTGAGAAACTGCTCCAAGGCTTCGAGGCCGCCGGCCGAGGCGCCGATGGCGACGATGGGAAACGGCCGGGCGGCCTTTCCCGCTTCCTCCACGGGCGAACCCCTGCGCGGCCCCGGATCCCTTGCCCTGCGCCCGTCATGGGCCGCCGCGGGGGTTTGTTTCGTTGTCATCCGCTTGGCCATAAGGCGAGCCTCTCTCGGGCACTTGTCCGCACCGGGTCTTATACCATAGGCGAGACTGGGGTGTTGCCGAATTCGACGATTCGATTCGGATTCCCGGCCATGCCATCGTCGCGGACGGATCGCGGAAGGGGACCGCGAACGGACCACCGTCGTCGAATCCGCCCGCTCCTCCCCCTCCTCCGGCGTCCACGCATTCCCGGAATCCATCTTCTGCCGTCCGGGCCTTTGCAATCCGGGGCCGCCGCGAGCCCCGCCGGCTCTGGACCCGGTCGGCGGGACCCATGGATCGGCCCAGTGCGTGGTTGGGTCCACTTGAAATCCGGTGGCGAGGCCCCTATTATTAGCACTCGATGGCGGTGAGTGCTAACAGGAACTCCGCCCGAATGTCGAGGGGGAAACGTCCCCTGCCGCGTCAAACCTTATCCGTAAGAGGAGAAAAGTACATGAAAATCCGTCCTTTGCACGACCGTGTGATCGTCAAGCGCATCGAAGCCGAGCGCACCACGGCCAGTGGCATCGTGATCCCCGACAGCGCCGGCGAGAAGCCCGATCAGGGCGAAATCGTCGCCGTGGGCACCGGCAAGATCCTGGACGATGGCAAAGTCCGCCCGATGGCCCTGAAGGCCGGCGACCGCGTGCTCTTCGGCAAGTATTCCGGCCAGACCGTAAAGGTCGAAGGCGAGGAACTGCTGGTGATGCGCGAAGAAGACATCATGGGCGTCATCGAGGGCTGATTCGCCCCGACCCGATCCAATTCACTGAATTCACAGGAGAAACGATAAATGGCAGCGAAAGAAGTCAAGTTCGGCGATTCCGCCCGTCAGCGCATGGTCCATGGGGTCAACATCCTGGCCGATGCCGTCAAGGTCACCCTCGGTCCCAAGGGCCGCAACGTCGTGCTCGAGCGCTCCTTCGGCGCTCCGACCGTGACCAAGGACGGCGTCTCCGTCGCCAAGGAAATCGAACTGAAGGACAAGTTCGAGAACATGGGCGCCCAGATGGTGAAGGAAGTCGCGTCCAAGACCTCCGACGTGGCTGGTGACGGCACCACCACCGCCACCGTGCTGGCCCAGTCCATCGTCCGCGAAGGCATGAAGTACGTCACCGCCGGCATGAACCCGATGGACCTGAAGCGCGGCATCGACAAGGCCGTCATCGCCGTGACGGAAGAACTGAAGAAGATCTCCAAGCCCTGCACGACCTCCAAGGAGATCGCCCAGGTCGGCTCCATCTCCGCCAACTCCGATGCCTCCATCGGCGAGATCATCGCCCAGGCCATGGACAAGGTCGGCAAGGAAGGCGTCATCACCGTCGAGGACGGCAAGTCCCTGCAGAACGAACTGGAAGTGGTCGAGGGCATGCAGTTCGACCGCGGCTACCTGTCCCCCTCCTTCATCAACACCCCGGACACGCAGATCGCCGTCCTCGAGAACCCCTTCATCCTGCTGCATGACAAGAAGATCTCCAACATCCGCGACCTCCTGCCCGTGCTGGAGCAGGTGGCCAAGGCCGGCCGGCCGCTGCTGATCATCGCCGAGGACGTCGAGGGCGAGGCCCTGGCCACCCTGGTGGTGAATAACATCCGCGGCATCCTGAAGACCGTCGCCGTCAAGGCCCCGGGCTTCGGCGACCGCCGCAAGGCCATGCTGGAAGACATCGCCATCCTGACCGGCGGCACCGTGATCGCCGAGGAAGTCGGCCTGTCGCTCGAGAAGGCCACCCTGAAGGACCTGGGCCAGGCCAAGCGCGTCGAAGTGGCGAAGGAAAACACCACCATCATCGACGGCAATGGCAAGGAAGACACCATCAAGGCCCGCGTCGCCCAGATCCGCATCCAGATCGAGGAAGCCACTTCCGACTACGACAAGGAGAAGCTCCAGGAACGCGTGGCCAAGCTGGCCGGCGGCGTGGCGCTGATCAAGGTCGGCGCCGCCACCGAGGTCGAGATGAAGGAGAAGAAGGCCCGCGTGGAAGACGCGCTGCACGCCACGCGTGCCGCCGTTGAGGAAGGCATCGTCGCCGGCGGCGGCGTCGCCCTGATGCGTGCCCGCCAGTCTGTCAAGGTCACCGGCGACAATCACGACCAGGACGCCGGCATCAAGATCGTCCTGCGCGCGCTGGAGCAGCCCTTGCGCGAGATCGTCGCCAACGCCGGCGACGAGCCTTCCGTGGTGGCCAACAAGGTGCTCGAGAACAAGGGCAACTACGGCTACAACGCTGCCACCGGCGAGTACGGCGACATGGTGGCCATGGGCGTGCTGGACCCGACCAAGGTCACCCGCACCGCCCTGCAGAACGCCGCTTCCGTGGCCAGCCTGATGCTCACCACCGACTGCATGGTCGCCGAACTGGTCGAGGACAAGCCGGCCGGCGGCATGCCCGGCGGCATGGGCGGCATGGGTGGCATGGGCGGCATGGGCATGGATATGTAATTCGGCTTCGCCGAATTCATATCCACCTCGGCAGGATCGGAACAGGAGGAAACCCAGGTTTCCTCTCGGACTGCGTCCGAGAACGCAAGCTGGGAACAGGAGGAAACCCAGGTTTCCTCCCGTTACCCTCCTTCCTCCTGGAAGCTGTCGCATGACGAACCCCCGGTTCCGGGAAAGGACCGGGGGTTTTGCTTTTTTCTGTGCGCTGGAAACCGGCCTGGCTGTCGTAGCCCAAGGCTGTTCGATACAACCGCTTCCAGCCCACCGGAGGAGGCGATCCGTCCGGTCGAGGGCGGCAAGCGTACCGCAAAAATCTGGATAAGCCATTCGGACTATTGACTTACCCGCAGCTCAAGAAATAGCATTCGCGGATTGAGTTGCATCGGCCAAAAAGTCAATTTATATGCATAAGAATTTGAAAAACAAAGTTCATTTAATCTTCATCAACTTTAATCCAATAGTCTTGTAGGAATCTTGAAATGAATTACCGCCCCCCCTTGTTTGCAAGCGCACTCCTATTGACCAGTCTTAACGTTCAGGCCACCTTAACATCGTATAAGAATGAAGGAGCAGATTTAGTCCATAGCTCAGTCAGCAATGTTACTTGGACCAAGGATGCCAATCTGTTCGCCACGATGGCAAATGCCAACGGTTTTGACAATTTGGTCAATGCCATCATCGCTGCGAGCCCGGTGATTCATGACTCCCCCAATATCTACGATTTTCCTGTGCCCAATTCTGGCGCACGCACTCTCAGGAGAAACCAAGACTTTTTCAGCAGCAGTGGCTTGGGCCGCGTCAGTTGGTGGGGTGCCATGGGCTTTGTAAACTACCTCAATAGCATTAATTACGGTGGTAGTAATGACTGGCGCTTACCCACGGTTACAGACATTGGTAACGATGGCTGCAACTCTTCCAATGGTGGTACCGATTGTGGCTATAACGTTGCCACCAACGGGGCTGTCGCTGGCGATGAGTTTGCCGAACTCTATTACAACGAATTGGGGGGCAAAGCCGCCGTCAGCACCAGCGGTGCGGCGCAACCCGGCTTTGGTCTTCCTAACACAACGACCTTCGACAATGAGCAGAACAAATATTGGTCTGGAACAGAGTACGTACCTAGCGCTACACAAGCGTGGATGTTTTTTACCAGCAATGGTCAGCAGGGGAGCATGACTAAAGCCAGTGTCGATCGCTACGTTTGGGCTGTCACCCCTGGACAAATAGCTGCTGTGCCAGAGCCTGAAAGTTTGGCAATGTTAGTGGCAGGTCTAGGTTTGGTAGGTGTGGCCGCACGTCGTCGCCACATGAACACGAAAGAAGCTGAATCATTCCGCTGATTCGCCACAACAACCAAGCGACTGATTGCTGGCGGCCGATCGCCGGCCTCCCGCTCGGCACGCAAACGGATCCGCCTAGACGGCCATCTTCAGCACCTGGTCGAAGCGGTACCCGTTGATCAGGTCGGAAAGTATTCGCGCCTCGTCCGGGTGGTCGGCGCGCAGGCGCACGACGATGGCCATCGCCGCCTCCTTGTCGAGGATGGCAGCCGCCATGGCCAGTTCCGCGCGCAGTTCGACCGGCAGCGCGTGCAGATCGCCGACCGCCGTCTTCGCCGGCGGCGCCATTTCCGCATAGACGTAGCGCAGGCCCAGCAGGCGGCCGATGACGCCGAACAGGCGTTCCTGTTCGATCGGCTTGCGCACCAGCTCGTTGCATCCGATCGCGAGGATGTGGCTGCGCTCTTCCTCGAAGGCGGAAGCGGTCAGGGCGACGATCGGGATGTCCTTACCGCCGGCCAGGGTGCGTATCGTGCGGGTGGTCTCGTAGCCGTCCATCACCGGCATGCGCATATCCATGAGGATGAGTTGCGGACGCCATATGCGGAACAGGTCGACGGCCTCCCGACCGTCGGCCGCGATACGCACCTGGAAGCCGACCTGATTCAGCAGCTTCGAAATCACCTGCTGGTTGTCCTGCCGGTCCTCGGCTACGAGGATGCGCGGCGCCGCCTGCCCGGGTTCCAGACTCATGACCATGCCGTCCTGGGCGATGCCGGCCGGGGCGGCGGCGGGCGGCAGCGGAACGACGAAGCTGAAGGTGCTGCCCTTGCCCGGCTCGCTGACGACACCGATTTCGCCGCCCATGAGTCGGACGAATTCGCGGCTGATGGTCAGACCCAGACCGGCACCTTCCCCTTTGGCGATACCGGCCTCGGTCTGGTAGAAGGCATTGAAGATGCGCTCCTGATCCTCCGGCGCGATGCCTGGACCCGAGTCGGTCACCGCGAAGCGGATCCGTTCGCCCTCGCCGGTGACGCACAGGCTGATGCGGCCGTGTTCGGTGAATTTGACCGCATTGCCGAGTAGATTGATCAACACCTGGCGCAGATGGTGGGCATCGCCGAGCACGTGCGGCGGCAACGCGCCCTGGCGCTCGACGGTCAGCTGCAGGCCCTTGCCTTCGGCGCGCACGCGGATCATTTCCTCGACGGCGACCAGCGTGCCTTCCAGGTCGAAGGCTTCGTTCTGCACGGTGGTGCCGCCGGCCTCGATGCGCGAGATTTCCAGGACGTCGTTGATCAACGAAAGCAGATGTCGGCCGAAACGGCTGATCGTCGCCAGTTCCCGGCGGTGCTTTTCGCCGATCCCGGCATCCCGTTCCATGATCTGGGTGAAGCCGAGGATGGCGTTGAGCGGGGTACGCAATTCGTGGCTCATATTGGCGAGAAAGACGCTCTTGGCCCGGTTGGCCGCTACGGCCGCGGGGTTGGGCTGGGTCGATGTCATGGGCATGTCTTGCGCGATGGCCGGTCCCCGGACGCTACGCGCCGGGCAGGCCAGATTGACCATCCAGGTATTGCGGGAATCGGGCCTTGAGCTGCCTTGAGGCCTGGGCGGCCGCGGGGACTCGGCGACCGCTATGCTAGACTGGCCAGCTAAGGAAAAAGGCGGCAGGGAACGGCCCATGCAGGGATAGGCCGTTCCCCGAGGCGTCGGCGCTTGCGCACCGCCACCTCCTAAGACCGAGTAAAAGGAGAACAGCGGACGCAACTCTAAGGATGTTCGCTTACGCGCGTCTTACACTTTCCCGACTTCCGATCAGACATGAGAATCCTGCTCGCCGAAGATGACCGGATAATCGCCGACGGCCTGGTGCGCAGCCTGCGCAAGTCCGGCTACGCTGTGGATCACGTAGCCACCGGGACCGACGCCGATACTGCCCTCCTGTCGCAGCAGTTCGACCTCGTCATTCTGGATCTGGGATTGCCGAAACTGCCCGGGATCGAGGTCCTCAGGCGCTTGCGGGGCCGCAAGGCGCCGGTGCCGGTCCTCATCCTCACCGCCCAGGACGGCGTAGAGGACCGGGTGCGCGGTCTGGATGCGGGGGCCGACGATTACCTCACCAAACCCTTCGCCCTGCCGGAACTGGAAGCCAGGGTGCGTGCGTTGACGCGTCGCGGGACCGGCATGCCCACCCGCATCGAACTGGGTCCCCTGTGCTACGACCAGACCGACCGGATCGCCCGGCTCGACGGGCAGGTGGTCGAGCTCTCGGCCCGGGAATTGGGCCTGTTGGAAATCCTTCTCCTGCGCGCTGGCCGCCTGGTCAACAAGGAGCAGCTGGTGGACCACCTCTGCGGTTGGGGCGAGGAGGTCAGCACGAACGCGATCGAGGTATACGTGCATCGACTGCGCAAGAAACTCGAAAGCGGCGGCGTCAAGATCATCACCGTGCGTGGCCTGGGCTACTGCCTCGAAAAGCCCGATGCCGGAGGCTGATTCCTCCTCTCCGTGGCGGCTGCGATCCTGGCGAGCCCAGGTATTCGGAACGCCCACCGAGTTCAACTCCCTGTTCGGCGAGATCCTCGACTGGATGCTGGCGCCGCTGTTGTTCCTGTGGCCCATCAGCATTGCCGTCACCCACCATGTGGCCAACCAGATTGCGGACCAGCCCTACGACCAGGCCCTGGCCGAAAACGTCGGGGCCATCGTCCGCCTGATCAAGGTGACCGGCACCAGCGTGCGTGTTGATTTTCCGGCACCGGCACGGGCCCTGCTGCGTGCCGACGAGCAGGACGCACTGTTCTTCCAGGTTACCGGATTGCACGGCGAACTGGTCGCCGGCGACCGGGAGATTCCCTGGGTCGAAATTCCCGAGAAGCTGGAGCCGGGCCAGGTCAGCTTTCGCGACGACGATATCAGCGGTGAGGAGATTCGCGTCGCTTATCAGTTCCTGCCTTCGCCGCCCGGAAGGGTTCCCGTGCTGGTCCAGGTGGCGGAAACGCGGAAGAAGCGGGAAGCCCTGGCCAGCCGGATCATCTCGGGCGTGCTGCTCCCCCAGTTCGCGATCATTCCGCTGGCCGTCATCCTCGTCTATCTCGGTTTGTCCCGCGGCATCGCACCGCTCAATCGCTTGCAGGAGCGGATACGGCTCAGGCGCCCCGGCGACTTGTCGCCCATCGGGATTCGAGGCGTCCCGGACGAAATGCGTCCTGTCGTCGTCGCTTTCAATGAAATGATGGCCCGGCTGGAGCAGAACCTCCAGGCGCAACAGCGCTTCATCGCGGACGCGGCCCATCAGATGCGGACGCCGCTCACCGGCCTGAAGACACAGACCGAGCTGGCCATGGGGGAGACGGATCCGGAGCAGATGTCGCGCTCCCTGCGGCAGATCGCCGAGAGCGCAGACAGGGCGGCTCACCTCATCAACCAGCTCCTGGTTCTGGCCCGGGCCGAGGCGAGCCACGAGAAGATCCACGCCGTGGAACCCCTGGACCTGCTCCGCCTGGTGCGCCGGGTCGCCCAGGACTGGGTGCCGCGGGCCATGGCCAAGGGCATCGACCTGGGATTCGAGGCCGAGGAAACGCCGGTCTATATGGAAGGCGTCCCGTTGTTGCTGGGCGAACTGCTGGCCAACCTGATCGACAATGCCATCAAGTACACGCCGGCCGGCGGCACGGTGACGGTCCGCCTGCTCGCCTCCCCGGAGCAGATCCGGATCGAGGTCGAGGATACGGGCTGCGGCGTGCCGGAAGGGGACCGGGAGCGGGTGTTCGAGCGCTTTTACCGCGTCCTTGGCGTCGAGGCCGATGGCAGCGGCCTGGGCCTTCCCATTGTCAGGGAGATTGCCGAACTCCATCGAGGCCGGGTCTGGCTCGATGTCGCCCCCGGGGGGCAGGGTTCCCTGGTCGTCGTTGCCTTCCCTCGCGATGCATCGAGGAATCCTTCGGAACCCCCTGACCTGTAAGAGTTTTTGCTGCAGTGCACACATCACGAAAGTCGAGTTTGTAAGGAAGCTGTCAGTTTCCCTCGGCGACAATGCGCCACCGTCAAAAGGTGGCCTGGCCGGGGACGCATTCCGATGCGGCATCGCGAGGCCCCCTCGACGGTAGGAGGGAAGAGGCGAAGCCCGTCCTCCTGACCGTGCCGAACCCGGGAGCCCCTGTTCCCCGTGTCCGGCGACGATCCATCCCAGGAGGAGGCATCGATGCAACTGACCCAGAAACACGAGGAGTACTGGCACCGCAACCTGACCGTCACCGCGATCCTGCTGGCGATCTGGTTCGTGGTCACCTTCATTGCGAGTTTCTTCGCACGCGAATTGAATGAAATCACCGTCCTCGGTTTTCCTTTCGGCTTCTACATGGGGGCCCAGGGATCCCTGGTCATCTACGTGATCATCATCTGGTTCTACGCCCGCTACATGAACAAGCTGGACCAGGAATACGGCGTGCATGAAGGGGAGGAGGAATAATGGCCGGCACTTCCCAGGCACAGTTCTACGCCAACCTCAAGAAGTACTACACCTTTTACACGGGTGGCTTCATTGCCTTCGTGATCGTCGTCGGCATCCTGGAGATGCTCGGCGTGCCCAACAAGATTCTCGGCTACATCTTTCTCTTCGCCACCATCCTGCTCTACGCGGGCATCGGCTTCATGTCGAAGACGGCGGAAGTGTCCGAGTACTACGTGGCCGGACGCCGAGTCCCCGCCCTGTTCAACGGCATGGCGACCGGCGCCGACTGGATGAGCGCCGCCTCCTTCATCGGCATGGCCGGCACCCTTTACCTGACCGGTTACGACGGCCTGGCCTTCATCATGGGCTGGACCGGCGGCTACTGCCTGGTGGCCCTGTTCCTGGCGCCCTACCTGCGCAAGTTCGGGCAATTCACGATCCCCGACTTCCTGGGCGCCCGCTACGGCGGCAACATCCCGCGCCTGATCGGCGTCATCGCCGCCATCATCTGCTCCTTCACCTACGTGATCGCGCAGATCTACGGCGTCGGCCTGATCACCAGCCGCTTCACCGGGCTGGAGTTCAGCGTCGGGGTCTTCGTCGGCCTGGCCGGCATCCTCGTCTGCTCCTTCCTTGGCGGCATGAAGGCGGTCACCTGGACCCAGGTGGCCCAGTACATCATCCTGATCGTCGCCTACATGATTCCGGTGGTCTGGCTGTCGGTCAAGCACGGCTACGGCCCGGTGCCCCAGGCCGCCTACGGCTACGCGCTGCAGAAGGTGGGCGAGCGGGAGAAGGTGCTCAACGACAAGGCCAGCCCCGACGGCGCCAAGGAAGAGTCGGTTCGGCAGATCTTCCGCGACCGCGCGGCGGCTGCCGACGTGAAGCTGAAGGGTCTGGCCGAGGGCGGGCCCGCCTTCCTGGCCGGCGAGAAGAAGAAACTGGAGGACAAGTTGGCCGAACTGAAGGCTGCCAGTCCCCCGGCCGATCCCAAGGCCATCGAGGCGGCCGACAAGGCGGTGAAGGACTTCCCGGCCGATGCCGCCGCAGCCAAGACGAAATGGACGGCGGACAAGACCGGCGCGGCGGCCAAGGCGGCGCCGATCAAGTCCCATGCCGAGGCCTTCGCGGCCAAGGACGACAAGGCCCGCGACATCGCCAAGCGGAACTTCCTCGCCCTGGTGCTCTGCCTGATGGTCGGCACGGCGGCCTTGCCGCACATCCTGATGCGCTACTACACGACCCCCTCGGTCAAGGAGGCGCGCGTCTCGGTGTTCTGGTCCCTGTTCTTCATCTTCCTGCTCTACTTCACGGCGCCGGCCCTGGCGGTGCTGGTGAAGTACGAGGTCTATCACAACCTCGTGGGCACCAGTTTCGCGTCCCTGCCGACATGGGTGGCGAACTGGGCGGCGGTGGACAAGACCCTGATGGCGATCGCGGACATCAACAAGGACGGTATCGTGCAATTGGCGGAGATCACCATCGGGGGCGACCTGGTGGTGCTGGCGACGCCGGAGATCGCCGGTCTGCCCTACGTGATTTCCGGACTGGTGGCAGCGGGCGGCCTGGCCGCGGCGCTTTCCACGGCCGACGGCCTGCTGCTGACCATCGCCAACGCGCTGTCCCACGACCTGTACTACAAGATGATCGACCCGAACGCCCCGACCGTGCGCCGTCTGGCCGTGTCCAAGGGCCTGCTGCTGGTGGTGGCGGCCCTGGCTGCCTACGTCACCAGCCTGAAGCCGGGCGACATCCTGTTCCTGGTCGGCGCCGCCTTCTCCCTGGCCGCCTCGGGCTTCTTCCCGGCCCTGGTCTGCGGGGTGTTCTGGAAGCGGGCGAACCAGTTGGGTGCGATCGTCGGGATGCTGGCCGGCCTGGGGATCTGCATGTACTACATGTACCTGACCTACCCCTTCTTCGGCGTCAAGGGCGCCAAGTGGTGGGACATCAACCCGATCGCAGCAGGGATATTCGG
>JBPOHD010000072.1:0-13509 GCA_052035955.1 Pseudomonadota bacterium | reverse complement strand
GGACGACCCTTGGCGGCGAAGATACGGGCCAGAGCCTGGGGATTCGCCGCGTCGGCCCCGAGCCCATAGACGGTTTCGGTGGGAAAGGCAACGAGTTCGCCGGCCCGCAACAGGCTGGCGGCATGCGCGAGATCCGCCATCGACCCGCCCCGCACGGCGTCGCCCGGCATTACGCCCGGTACGCGGGGAGGTGGGCAACCGGCTCGCTGACGCCGATCGCCTCGCGGGCGGCCAGCGCGGCTTCCAGGGTACGCGCCGCGTCTGCGCCAACGACGGTGAAATGGCCCATCTTGCGGCCGGCGCGCGGGTGATGCTTGCCGTAGAGATGCAGCCGGAGGTCGGGGTTGGCCAGCAGCACGGACCAATCCGGCTCATGGGCGTGGTGCGGATCGCGCAGGTACCAGAGATCGCCCAGCAGGTTCACCATGACGGCGGCACGGTCTGCCCGCCCGTCGCCCAGGGGCAGGCCGCAGAGGGCACGGACCTGCTGCTCGTACTGGCTGCCGGTGCAGGCGTCGATGGTGTAGTGGCCTGAGTTGTGGGGGCGCGGCGCCATCTCGTTCACGCGCAGGTGACCGGCGACGACGAAGAACTCGACGGCCAGGGTACCCACGTAATCCATGTGTTCGGCGATGCCGGCAGCGATGATCCGGGCCTCTTCGTGCAGGGCTTGCGGAGCGCCCGCCGGAACCACGCTGACATCGAGAATGCCGTGCCGGTGGCTGTTTTCGGCCATGGGGAAGCAGGCCACCCTGCCCGCTTCGTCGCGGGCGAGGACGATGGAAACCTCGGAATCGAGGGCGAGTTGCCTTTCCAGCACGCAGGGCTCTTCCTTGAACTGGCGGAAGGCGACGAGGGCCGCGGCGCGGTCGACGACCCGGGCCTGGCCCTTGCCGTCGTAGCCGAAGCGGGCGACCTTTAGGATCCCGGGGTAGAGCCCCTCGTCGGCGCCGGCCAGGTCGGCCTCGCTGCGGATGTCGGCGTAGGGCGCATGGGGGAAGCCGTGGGCCTTGAGGAAACCCTTTTCCGCGCTGCGGTTCTGGCAGATGGCGACGGCCTCGGCACCGGGGCGGACGGGAACGAATTTGGAGAGGTAGGCCAGGGTGTCGGCCGGAACGTTCTCGAATTCGGTGGTGACGGCGGCACAGGTCGCGGCCATGCGCTCCATGGCGTCGGGATCGTCGTATGCGGCCACAAGGTGTTCGTTGGCGATCCGGCCGGCCGGACTGTGGCGGTCCGGGTCGAGAACGACGACCCGGTAACCCATCTCCTGGGCGGCCATAACGAAGAAGCGGCCCAGTTGGCCGCCTCCGAGCATGCCGAGGGTGGCGGGGGGAAGGATCATTGCGGTTTGGGGAGTTCCATGGCCATGACCTTGTCGCTCTGGCGCTGGCGGAATTCCTGCAGCTTGCGGGCGTAGTTTCGGCCGGCGTCGTCGTTGTGGGTCGCGAGGATGGCGACGGCCGTGAGGGCCGCATTGGCCGCGCCGGCCTCGCCTATGGCGAAGGTAGACACCGGTATGCCCCTGGGCATCTGGACGATGGAGAGCAGGGAATCCAGGCCGTTGAGGTGCTTGGAGGGCACCGGCACGCCGAGCACGGGAACGATGGTCTTGCTGGCCAGCATGCCCGGCAGGTGGGCCGCGCCACCGGCGCCGGCGATGATGGCCCGCAGGTCCCGCTCGAAGGCCATGGCGGCGTAGTCGAACAGGAGATCCGGGGTCCGGTGGGCGGACACGACCTTGGCCTCGTAGGGAACGCCGAACTCCTCGAGGATCTTGGCGGCGGCCTGCATCACCGGCCAGTCGGAATCCGACCCCATGACGATGCCGACGACGGGATGGGGGCGGCTCATGGCACCACCTGCCTCGTCTTCTGCGCGGCGACCCGCTCCGCGGCCTCGAGCGTGTTGGCGAGCAGCATGGTGATGGTCATCGGGCCGACGCCGCCGGGAACAGGGGTGATGAGGCCGGCGACTTCCTTGGCCGACTCGAAATCCACGTCGCCGCAGAGCTTGCCGTCGGCCTGGCGGTTGATGCCGACGTCGATGACGGCGGCACCCGGCTTGATCATGTCGCCGGTGATCATCCTGGCGCGCCCGACGGCGGCGATCAGGATGTCGGCACGGCGGGTATGGAAAGCCAGGTCGGCGGTGCGCGAATGGCAGACGGTGACGGTGCAGCTCTCGCCGAGGAGCAGCATGGCCATGGGCTTGCCGACGATGTTGCTGCGGCCGACGATGACGGCCTCGGCGCCGGACAGCTTCACGCCCTCGCTCTTCAGCATTTCCATCACGCCATAGGGCGTGCAGGGAATGAAGCGCGGGTTGCCCTGCATGAGGGCGCCGACATTCTCGGCATGAAAGCCGTCGACATCCTTCTCGGGAGAGATGGCTTCCAGCACGGCATCGGCGTCGAAGCTCCTGGGCAGGGGAAGCTGCACCAGGATGCCATGCACGCCCGGATCGGCGTTGAGTTCGGCGATCTTGGCGAAGACCACGGCCGGCTCCACGTCGGAGGGATACACGAACTTGAGGGAGCGCATGCCGGCCTTCTCGCAGGCGGCAACCTTGTTGCGCACATAGACCGCCGAGGCCGCATCGTCGCCGACCAGGATCACGGCCAGGCAGGGCGTGATGCCGCCGGCCCTGAGGGCGGCGGCGCGGACCGCGAGCCCCTCGCGCACCCGGGCGGAAAAGGCATTGCCGTCTAGGATTCTTGCCGTCATCGTGCGTCCCTTCAGGCGGCCACGGCCACGGCATGGCCGGCACTGGCGTCGGCCTGCCGACCCAACTCGAAGGCCTTGCGGTTCAGTTCAACCAGTTGCGGCTTGCGGGCAGCGAAGCGGCCGACGATGGCATTCAGCAGGGTCTCCGCGGGGAAGGGCAGATGGTCCCCGATGGCGCCCAGCATGACGGTGTTGCCGAGTCGCATGTCGCCGAGGTCCATGGCGATGGCCATGGCGTCGAAGGCGTGGACGTCGTAACCGCGGGCACGGATTTCGCCGACGGGATCGGTCGGATAGTCGTAGAGACCGATGTTGACGACGGGCGGCACCAGCTTGGCCGTATTCATCAGCACCAGGCCGCCGGGCTTCAGGAAATGGCACCAGCGAAGCGCCTCTGCCGCCTCGAAGGCGAGCAGCAGGTCGGCGTCGCCGGCAGTGATCTGGGGCGAAAGGACCTTGGGGCCGAAACGCAGGTGAGAGGAAACGACGCCGCCGCGCTGGGCCATGCCGGCGACTTCGGTCTTCTTCGCATCGTGGCCAAGGGCGATGGCGGCCTCGGCGAGGATCTCGGTGGCGGTCATCACGCCCTGGCCGCCGATGCCGACCACGAGGATGTTGTAAACGTTGCTATCCATGTTGCTGCTCTCAGTGCCGGATCAGGGCGATGGGATGGGAAGGGTCGGCGGGCACGATGGCATCGGGCGCACAGGGCTGGACGCACAGATTGCATCCGGTGCAGGCAGCCGTCTCGATCTGCACGAACTGGAGTTCCACCTCCTTGCCGGAGGGCTTGATCACCTTCTCCCGGCGCATGACGTGGATTGCCGGGCAACCCACCTCGACGCAGTTGCCGCAACCGGTGCACTTCTCGTCGATGACGGTGAAGGCGGGTTGCTTCTTGTAGTCGTCGATGAGTACGCAGGGCTGGTTGGTGATGATGACCGACACCTCGGGGATCTTGATCTCTTCGCGCAGGGTCTTGAAGAGCACCGGCAACTGGTAGGGGTCGACCACATGGATGCGCTCGGGCTTGACGCCCAGGGACTCGACGAGCCGGGCAAAGTCCACACGGGGCGCCGGGTTGCCGTAGATGTCGCGGCCATTGCCCGGGTTGTCCTGGCCGCCTGTCATGCCGACGGCACGGTTGTCGAGGAGCAGGATGGTGACGTTGCCCTTGTTGTAGACGATGTCCAGCAGGCCCTGCATGCCCATGTGCAGGAAGGTGGAGTCGCCGATGACGGCGAGCACCCGCTTGTCCTTGTCGGACTCGGAGCGTCCCTTGTCCAGGCCCAGGGCGATGCCCATGGAGGCGCCCATGGAGATCGTGGTGTCGAGGGCGTTCCATGGATGGCCGGCACCGAGCGTGTAGCAACCGATGTCGCCGGAAATGACCACGTTCTTGATCTGGGACAGCGTGTAATAGACACCGAGGTGCGGGCAGGCAACGCACATGGTGGGCGGCCGCGGAAAGACCTTGGAGGCTGGCGCCAGGTTCTCCGGGACCGGCTCGCCGAGCAGCTTCGCGATGGCCGGACGCAGAACGTTGGGCGCCAGTTCGCCCTGGCGCGGCAGGATGTCCTTGCCGTGGCAGTCGATGCCGGCGGCACGCAGCTCGGTCTCGACGAGGCCCTCGACTTCCTCCACCACGACCAGCTTTTCCACGGTGGCGGCAAAGGCGCGAATCTTCTCGTAGGGCAGCGGGCAGGAAAGGCCCAGCTTGAGGATGGGCGCCTCGGGATAGGACTCGCGCACATGCATGTAGGCGGGGCCGGAGGTGATGAAGCCGACACGGCGGTCCTTGCCGGCCTCGACCCGGTTCCATTCGCTGCCTTCCGCCTCCGCGGTCAGGGCGCGGTCGCGCTCGAACACCAGCGGAATGCGGCGGCCCGCGCCGGCCGGGGTCATGACCCAGCGGGCCGGGTCCTTCTTGAAGCCGGAGGCGGGGTGCGTGGTCCGCTCGCCGACGGTGACCAGCGCCTTGACGTGGCAGATGCGGGTGGTCATGCGGAGGATTACCGGGACCTGGAGGCGTTCCGACAATTCGTAGGCCGCCTTGGTCATCTCGTAGGCTTCCTGGGAATCCGCCGGCTCGAAGATGGGCAGGTGGGCGAAACGGCCCCAGAAGCGCGAATCCTGCTCGTTCTGGGAGGAGGACAGGCCCACGTCGTCGGCCACGGCGATCAACATGCCGCCGACCACGCCGGTCAACGTCAGGGTCATCAGGGCATCGGAGGCGACGTTCATGCCCACGTGCTTCATGGCACAGAAGGAGCGGGAGCCGGCAAAGGCAGCGCCGATCGCCACCTCCATGGACACCTTCTCGTTCACCGACCACTCGGCGTAGACATCCGGGTAGGCGGAGATCTCCTCGAGGATTTCGGTGGAGGGGGTGCCGGGATAGGCGGCGGCAACCCGGACCCCGGATTCCCAGACGGCGCGGGCAACGGCCTCGTTGCCGGAAAGTAGAAGCCGGCTCTGGGCCGGGGCGGGCATGACGGCAGCCATGGAATGTCCTGGTTCGTTGGCGGGAGCCCCGGCTCGGCCGGGGAAAGCCTTGGAATTATCCGGGTCTTGCGGGAGGGAGTCCACCCTTCGCTGCGCCACGGATGGGGTGCCGTAAGGGATTGGACAGGCTCGGACGGTAAATTCACTGCCAGAATGGGCCGCAAGCCCACGCCAGCCAGGAATTCGCGGAGGGAGGACAGGAATGCCCGCGGCCGTCGTTTACGTAAAGACCCCGAAGGGGATCGAGGAAGTCGCCCAGCGGCGCCATGGGCTTCCCCAGCGCGCGCGCCGGGTCTTGATCATGGTGGATGGCAAGCGGGACGCCGGCCAGTTGGAAGGCATGCTGCCCACCGAGGGCGTCGCCGCGATCATGGAAAGCCTGGTCGCCGATGGCTTCCTGACCGTCCTCGAGGCACCCAGACCCGAGCAGGCGCCACCGCCCGTCGATGACGCAAAGCGCTTCGAGATGGCGCGCAATTTCATGATGAACACGGTAAACGTCTTCATCGGCATCGCCGGATCCAGCCTGTCGATGAAACTGGAGGCCGCCCAGGACCTGGAAACCTTGCGCCAGCATTACGCCGACTGGCAGGCGGCGCTGAACCTCTCCCGGGACGGCCGCAAGCAGCTGCCGGACCTGGAAAAGAAGCTGGCGGCGCTGATTTCCTGAAGGGTTGAAACGAAGGGCCGGCGATGCCGGCCCCGTGGTCTTTCCCTCAGAGTTCCTCGGGCACCATGCGGATCGCGCCGCAGGGGCATTCCGCCACGCAGACGCCGCAGCCCTTGCAGTAGTCGTAGTTGAACTGGAACCGTTTGCCGGGGCCGAGCTTGATCACCGCGTTGTCCGGGCAAACCCCGTAACAGTTGTCGCACTCGAAACAGTTTCCGCAGGACAGGCATCGCCGCGCCTCGAACAGGGCGTTGTTCTCGTCCAGCCCGCCTTGCACCTCCTCGAAGGTGGATTGGCGGCGGATGATGTTCAGCATGGGCCGCACCGTCTTCGGCGCGTCGGCGTAGTACCAGGGGTTCAGCTTGTCGTAGGTGGCGATCTCGTGCTTGGGCGGCGGGTCGTAGGTCTTCCCATGCAGCCAGGCGTCGATGTGCCGCGCCGCCTTCTTGCCGTGGCCCACCGCCACCGTCACCGTGCGCTCGGAGGGCACCATGTCGCCACCGGCGAAGACGCCGGGATACCCCGTCATCATGTTCGTGCCGACCTGGACCACGCCGTCGCTGATCTCGAGGCCCGGAACGCCCTGGAGCAGGGACAGGTCCACGTCCTGGCCGAGGGCCAGCACGACGGAATCCGCCTCGAGGGTCTCGAACTCGCCGGTCGGCTGCGGGAAACCCTTGTCGTCGAGGGCCATCTTCTCGACGGTGATCGTCCCTTCGCCGGCCTGCTTGATGGTGGAAAGCCACTTGATCATGACCCCTTCCTGCAAGGCCTCCTCGACCTCGAAGTCGTGGGCGGGCATCTTCTCCCGGGTGCGCCGATAGACGATCAGGGCCTCTGCCGCGCCGAGGCGCTTCGCCGTCCGCGCGACGTCGATGGCCGTGTTGCCGCCTCCGTAGATGACGACGCGGCGCCCGAGCATGGGCTTTTCCTCGCCCTCCATGGAACGCAGCACGGAGATGGCGTCGACGATCTTCGTCGCATCACCGGCGGGGATGAAGGCACGCTTGCCGATGTGGGCGCCGACGGCCAGGAAGGCGGCGTCGAAGCCGCCCGCCTTCATGCTCTCGGCAATGTTCGCGACCTTGGTGTCCAGCTTCAGGACCACGCCAAGGTCCAGAATACGCCGCACCTCGGCGTCGATGACCTCCCGCGGCAGGCGGTACTTGGGGATTCCGAAGCGCATCATGCCGCCGGCCAGGGGCCCGGCCTCGTGGATCTCCACCTCATGGCCCTGGCGCGCCAGGTGGTAGGCGGCCGAGAGGCCCGAGGGGCCGGCTCCGACGACCAGCACGCGCTTGCCGCTGCGGCTGGCCGGGGGATCGAACTTCCAGCCCCGCTTGATGGCCTCGTCGCCGAGGAAACGCTCGACGGAATTGATGCCCACCGACTCATCCACGTGCTGCCGGTTGCAGGCGCCCGCGCAGGGGTGGGAGCAGACGCGGCCCATGATGGCGGGCAGCGGATTGTTCTCGGTCAGGGCGCGCCAGGCCTTCTCGTAGTCGCCGCCTTCGGCGTGGAACAGCCAGCCCTGGATGTTCTCGCCTGCCGGGCAGGCGGCGTTGCACGGGGGCAGCCGGTCCAGGTACTCGGGTTTGAAGGTACGCCAGGAGCCGGTGCGGTTGGCAAGGCTCGAACCGACGTCGAGGGTGATGGCAAAGGGTTTGTCCATGTCGTTTCCCCCGGATCCTCAGTGGTCGAAATCAAGCAGGCCGTAGCGGCGGATGTTCTTGTCCGCGATGGCCTGCAGGCGGGCGATCACCTCGACCCGCGGCTGCTTGCCGAACAGGTGGGCGTAGCGCTTCTGGGGCCGCAGGTATTCCTCGACGGGCAGCTGCTTGCGTATCTTCAGGGAGGAGGTGACCTCCCCGTACTCGGCCTCGAAGACGGGGAAGATCCCCGTTTCCTTGGCCAGGCGGGCGATCTGGATGGTCTCGTTGGAGGCCGTGCCCCAGCCCAGGGGGCACGGCACGAGGATGTGGATGTAACGGGCGCCCCGGATGTCCATGGCCCGGCGGACCTTGCCTTCCAGGTCGCGGAGGTCCGCCACCGTGGCCGTCGCCACGTAGGGGATCTCGTGGGCAACGGCGATGGCGGGGACGAACTTGCCCTGGCCGAAGACATTTCCCGGCTCCTCGCCGACCGCCATGGTGGTGGCCGTGCGCGCCGCCGGAGGGGTCGCCGACGACCGCTGGATGCCGGTATTCATGTAGCCGCCGTTGTCGTAGCAGATGTAGAGGACATCGTCGTTACGCTCGAACATGCCGGACAGGCAACCGAAGCCGATGTCTGTCGTGCCGCCGTCGCCGCCCTGGGCGACCACCCGCACGTCGCGGCCGGAGCCCTTCCGCTGCTTGACCTTGAGGGCCGCCGCGATTCCGGTGGCCACGGCCGCCGTGTTGCCGAACAGGGAGTGGACCCAGGGCACCTGCCAGGATGTCTCGGGATAGGGCGTCGAGAAGACCTCCAGGCAACCGGTGGCGTTGGCGCAGATCAGTTGGCCGTGGGTGGCCTCCATGGCCGCGTCGATCGCATAGCGGGCGCCGAGGGCCTCGCCGCAGCCCTGGCAGGCGCGGTGGCCGGAATTGAGGGAATTGAAACGCTTCGTGCTGGCCTGCACCGAACGCTCCTCGGCGGGCAGCAGGCGGTTGCCGACGGTAAAGGTGCCGGTCTGGTAGAACTTGACGGGTTGAAAGGACATGGTCGCGCTCCTCCTAGGCGAGCTTCGCGCCGACGACACCGAGGTCGCGCAGCATGGCCTCGGCGGCGGGACCGGTTCGCCGGTGGGCCCGTTCCCGGGCCAGTTGCTTGTCCACCGCCTCGCGGTTGAGGTCGAGGAAGGAGACGGCGTCGATCTCGTCCTTCTCGGCCTGGCGGAACAGGGCATGCAGCGAACGCATGGTGATCGGACGGCCGCCGAGGCCGGCGACCACCGTATAGACGTCGATGGGCAGTGCCGACAAGGCCATGCGGACATTGGTCGACAGGATGCCGCCCAGGCCGACGGCGAGGCTCTTTTCCAGCACCACCACCCGCTTGGCGTTGTGCAGGGCGTCCCGGACCTGCTGGATCGGGAAGGGACGGAAGAGGGTGATGCCGAGCACGCCTATCTTGTGGCCTGCCTCGCGCATCTCGTCCACCGTGTCCTTGATGGTGCCCAGGACCGAGCCCATGGCAACCACGATCGTTTCCGCATCGTCGGCCTTGTAGGTATGGCACAGGCCGCCCGAGTCGCGGCCGAAGATCTCGCGGAACTCGGCGGCATAACCGGGAATCAGCTTCAGGGCTTCCATTTGTTTGGCATGGGCCAGGTAGCGGACCTCCATGAAGGCCTCCGGGCCCACCATGGCGCCGATCGACACGGGCTCGACGGGGTCGAGGACCTGACGCGGCTCGAAGGCCGGCAGGTAGGCATCGACCTGGGCCTGGGTCGGCATGTCCACCCGCTCGTAGGCATGGGTGAGGATGAAGCCGTCCATGCAGACCATGACCGGCAGGGACAGTTCCTCGCCCAGGCGGAATGCCTGGATGTGCAGATCCAGGGCCTCCTGGTTGGTTTCCGCGAAAATCTGCAGCCAGCCGGAGTCGCGCTGGGAGAGTGCGTCCGAGTGGTCGTTCCAGATGTTGATCGGTGCGCCGATCGCCCGGTTGGCGACGGTCATGACGATCGGGAGACCGAGGCCGGAGGCGTTGTAGACCGCTTCCGCCATGTAGAGCAGGCCCTGGGAGGCCGTCGCCGTGTAGGTGCGGGCACCGGCGCAGGACGAACCGATGGCCACCGACATGGCGGCGAACTCGCTCTCCACGTTGATGAACTCGCAGGGCGACAGGGAGCCGTCCTTGACCATCTCGCCGAGGGCCTCGACGATGTGGGTCTGCGGGGAGATGGGATAGGCGCAGATCACCTCGGGCCGGCACAGGGCGACGGCTTCGGCGACGGCACGGGAACCTTCGGTCTGTTTAAGCATGGGCCTGCCTCGCTTCCTCCATTTCGCGGCGCACGATCTCGTAGGCCTCGGTGGCCGCGCCGATGTTGCCGTCCGCCACCTTGCCGGAGAACTTGTCCCGGATGGCCTTGGCCACCGATTCGAGCCGGATGATCCCGGAGGCGGCTGCGAAGCCCCCGAGCAGGGGGACGTTGGGCACCGGCCGGCCCACGTGCTTCAGCGACAGGTCGGTGGCCGACACCGTGCAGAGGCGTTCATGGTGCCAGTCGCGGACGAAATCGCCCAGGCCCAACTCGTCGAAGCTCTTGTTGGTGTTGATCAGGATGTAGCCGTCCTTCTTGAGCCCGGCGAAGACGTCCACCTGGTGCAGCAGGGTGGGGTCCTGGATGATCAGGGCGTCGGGCGCCATGATCGGCTCCCGGAGCCTGATCTCCTTGTCGGCGATGCGGCAGAAGGCCACGACAGGCGCCCCGGTGCGTTCGGAACCGAAGCTCGGGAAGGCCTGGGCGTGGCGTCCTTCCTCGAATGCTGCGATGGAAAGCATTTCGGCGGCGGTCACCACGCCCTGACCGCCACGCCCGTGTATGCGGACCTGGAACATTCTCTCCTCCCCCGCTCTCAGATTTTGTTGTCGGTAGCTTACTCCGATGCGCGGGGCACGATACTGTGGAAATCCGAATATTGCGCATCGTGATGTTGTATTTTACAATGCGCAACGTTGAAAGCTTACCGGGCCACCCGCCAAAGGTTTAGGCTTCGACAAAAATGCCCGTCGGACCCGGGCGTTCCGCAACTCTCACGAGGAGAAGACCATGTCCGCGACCCCCGTCGGCATTCCGCCGAGCGACACCGATGTCCAGGAAACCCGCGAATGGCTGGATGCCCTGGAAGCCGTCATCGAACAGGAGGGTCCGGAACGGGCCCACTACCTCGTCGAGCGGCTCATCGACCTGGCCCGCCAGGCCGGCGTGAACCTGCCCTACTCGGCCACCACCGAGTACATCAATACCATCCCGGCCGACCGCCAGATCATGGCGCCCGGGGACTACGCCATCGAGAACCGCATCCGTTCCTACGTGCGCTGGAACGCCCTGGCCATGGTGCTGCGTGCCAATCGGGACGATTCCGGCCTGGGCGGCCACATCGCCAGCTTCGCCTCGGCCGCGACCCTGTACGACGTCGGGTTCCAGCATTTCTGGCACGCCCCCGCGGAATCTCACGGCGGAGACCTCGTCTTCATCCAGGGCCACTCGGCGCCGGGCGTCTATGCCCGCGCCTTCCTCCTCGGCCGCCTGACCGAAGACCAGATGGACGGCTTTCGCCGCGAAGTGGACGGCAAGGGGCTGGCCTCCTACCCCCATCCCTGGCTGATGCCGGACTTCTGGCAGTTCCCCACGGTTTCCATGGGCCTGGGCCCGCTGCAGGCCATCTACCAGGCCCGGTTCATGAAGTACATGCATGACCGCGGCATGATAGACGCCGGCTCGGGAGCCAACGGCCGCAAGGTCTGGGCCTTCATGGGCGACGGCGAGATGGACGAGCCCGAATCCATGGGCGCCATCGGCATGGCTGGTCGGGAGCGGCTGGACAACCTGGTCTTCGTGGTCAATTGCAACCTGCAGCGCCTGGACGGACCGGTGCGCGGCAACGGCAAGATCATCCAGGAGCTGGAGGCCGACTTCCGTGGCGCGGGCTGGAACGTGATCAAGGTGATCTGGGGCAGCTACTGGGATCCGCTGCTGGCCCAGGACAAGAAGGGCCTGCTGCGCCGGCGCATGATGGAATGCGTGGACGGCGACTACCAGACCATCAAATCGAAGGACGGCGCCTACGTCCGGGAGCACTTCTTCAACACGCCGGAACTGAAGGCCATGGTGGCCAACTGGACCGACGACGACATCTGGCGGCTTAACCGCGGCGGCCACGACCCGCACAAGGTCTATGCGGCCTACCACGCGGCCGTGAACCACACGGGCCAGCCCACCGTCATCCTGGCCAAGACCATCAAGGGCTACGGCATGGGCGAGTCCGGCGAGGCCCAGAACATCACCCACCAGCAAAAGAAGATGGGCACGACCTCCCTGAAGGCCTTCCGCGACCGGTTCAAGATCCCGGTCAGGGACGAGGACCTGGAGAATCTGCCCTACCTCAGGTTGCCCGAGGACTCCGCCGAGCTCAAATACATGCGCGAGCATCGGCAGGCCCTGGGCGGCTACCTGCCCCGGCGCCGCACCCGGGTCGAGCCCCTGCCGGTGCCGGCCCTGTCGGCCTTCGACGCGCAACTGAAGGGCAGCGGCGAGGGCCGCGAGTTCTCCACGACCATGGCCTTCGTGCGCATCCTGGCGACGCTGCTGCGGGACAAGGCACTGGGCAAACGCATCGTGCCCATCGTCCCGGACGAATCGCGCACCTTCGGCATGGAAGGCATGTTCCGCCAGATCGGCATCTGGAACCAGCAGGGCCAGACCTACGTGCCCCAGGACGCCGACCAGCTCATGTTCTACAAGGAGTCCCGGGACGGCCAGATCCTGCAGGAAGGGATCAACGAGGCCGGTGCCATGGCCGACTGGATCGCCGCTGCCACCGCCTATTCCACCCATGGCGTGCAGATGATCCCCTTCTACATCTTCTATTCGATGTTCGGCCTGCAGCGCACGGGCGACCTGGCCTGGGCGGCCGGCGACTCGCGGGCCCGCGGCTTCCTGGTCGGCGGCACCGCAGGGCGGACGACGCTGAACGGCGAGGGCCTGCAGCACGAGGACGGACACAGCCACATCCTCTCGGCCACCATCCCGAACTGCGTCTCCTACGACCCGACCTTCGCCTACGAACTGGCGGTCATCGTCCAGGACGGCCTGCGCCGGATGGTCGCGGAACAGGAGGACGTCTTCTACTACCTGACGGTGATGAACGAGAATTACGAGCACCCGCCCCTGCCGACGGGCGCCGAGGCCGACATCCTGAAGGGCATGTACCTCTTCCGCAAGGGCACCGCCAGCAACGGGCCCCGGGTCCAGTTGCTGGGTTCCGGGACCATCTTCCGCGAAGCCGTCGCCGCCGCCGACCTGCTCAGGGAGGACTGGGGCGTCGAGGCCGACCTCTGGTCCTGCCCCAGCTTCACGGAACTCGCCCGGGACGGCCACGAATGCGTCCGCAACCACCTTCTCGGCGGCGCGCCGCGCGTGTGCCACGTGACGAAATGCCTCTCCGACACGCGGGGGCCGGTGGTCGCCGCCAGCGACTACATGCGCCTCTTCGCCGAGCAGATCCGGCCCTTCGTCACCGCCGGAGGGCGCCGTTACACCGTGCTCGGCACCGACGGATTCGGCCGCTCCGATACGCGGGAGCAACTGCGCCACTTCTTCGAGGTGGACCGGCGCTGGATCACCCTGGCCGCCCTGCGCTCCCTGGCCGACGAAGGCCAGATCGACGCGGCCAAGGTGGCCGAAGCCGTCGCCCGGTACGGGCTCGACCCGGCCAAGTCCAACCCCGCGAAGGTCTGAGAGGAGGACCGCCATGAGCCAGAACATCGACGTCAAGGTTCCCGACATCGGCGACTTCAAGGATGTCCCCGTCATCGAAATCCACGTCCGGCCCGGCGACGCCGTCAAGGCCGAGGACGCCCTCGTCACGCTGGAATCCGACAAGGCGACCATGGACG
>JBPOHD010000040.1:0-26310 GCA_052035955.1 Pseudomonadota bacterium | reverse complement strand
CGGCATAAATGGGCGCCAGGGCGGTGCCATGGGCGACGGTGGCCAGCCAACCGGCGTTGCAGTGGGTCATCACCTGCAATGGCCGGGCGCCGTCCCGCGGCCGGTCCAGCAGGGCCAGGCCGTGGCGACCGATGGCGGCATTCGCCGCCGCGTCCTCGGCGGCGATCGTCCGGGCCTCCCGCCAGGCGGCCATGGTTCGCCCGTCTTCCGGAAGGCCGCAGAGCGCCCGGCGCATGCGCTCGAGGGCCCAGCGCAGGTTCACCGCCGTGGGCCTCGTGGCGGCCAGCACGGCGAGCGACTCCTCCAGCGGGCGCCCCTCGGCCAGGGCCAGGGCGACGCCGTAGGCGGCCGTGGCACCGATCAGGGGGGCACCGCGGACCTGCATGCTGCGGATCGCGTGGGCGGCTTCCGCCAGGGTGCCCAGCCGGACATGGGCCTCGCGCGCGGGCAACCGTGTCTGGTCGAGGACGAGGACGGCAGCCCCGTCCTCGGCGATGGTGCGCAGGGAATCCACCGCCCGCGGCGTCAGTTCAGCTTGCCGTGGCAGTGCTTGTATTTCTTGCCGCTGTCGCAGGGACAGGGATCGTTGCGGCCGACCTTGGGCATCGCCCGCTGGGCCGGCCTCGCCTTGTCGTCGCCGTCGCTGGCCAGGGCCTCGTCGTAGTCGGCATGGTGGTAGCGGACGTTCTCGACCTGGGGCGGATTCTGTTCCACCTCCTCGATCTGCTCCTGGGAGCGGATCTGGACGGTCATCAGGAGCTTGGTCACTTCCAGCCGGACGGTATTGAGCAGGCCCTCGAAGAGCTCGAAGGCCTCGCGCTTGTACTCCTGCTTGGGGTTCTTCTGCGCGTAGCCTCGCAGGTGGATGCCCTGGCGCAGGTGGTCGAGGGCCGCCAGGTGCTCGCGCCAATGGGTATCCAGGCTCTGCAGCATGACATTGCGTTCGAAGCCGGACCAGGCCGCCAGGTCCACCTGGGCCACCTTCGCCTTGTAGGCCTCGTCGGCCGCGTCCAGGATCCGGCGAAGGATGTCGTCGTCATTTAGGGTCGGTTCGGCCTTCACCCAGTCGGCCACCGGCAGCTTAAGCTGGTACTCGGCATTGAGGGTGTTCTCGAGGCCGACGATGTCCCACTGCTCCTCGACGCTCTCGGCCGGGATGTGGGTCCGGAAGGCGTCGTGCAGGACGCCCTGGCGCATGGCGGCGATGGTCTCGGCGATGTCCTCGCTGTCGAGCAGTTCGTTGCGCTGCTGGTAGATGACCTTGCGCTGGTCGTTGGCCACGTCGTCGTACTCGAGCAGTTGCTTGCGGATGTCGAAGTTGCGCTGCTCCACCTTGCGCTGGGCCGACTCCAGGGAACGGGAGACCAGCGGATGCTCGATGGCCTCGCCCTCCGGCATCTTCAGCCGGATCATGATGGCGTTGAGCCGCTCGCCGGCGAAGATCTTCAGCAGCGGATCGTCGAGGGACAGGTAGAAGCGGGAGGATCCCGGATCACCCTGCCGTCCCGAACGGCCGCGCAACTGGTTGTCGATGCGCCGGGACTCGTGGCGTTCCGAGCCGATGATGTGGAGGCCTCCGGCCGAGAGGACCTGGTCGTGGAGCTTCTGCCACTCGGCACGCCATTCGGCAATGCGCTTGTCCTTCTCCTCGGCCGGCACGGACTCGTCGTCCTTGAGGGCGGAGACCTGCTTCTCGACGTTGCCGCCGAGCACGATGTCGGTGCCGCGGCCGGCCATGTTGGTGGCGATGGTGATGACGCCGGGCCGCCCCGCCTGGACGACGATCTCGGCTTCCTTGGCGTGCTGCTTGGCGTTCAGCACCTGATGCGGCAGCTTTTCGCGCTTGAGCATCTCGGAGAGCAGTTCCGAGTTCTCGATGGAGGTGGTCCCGACCAGGACGGGCTGGCCGCGCTGGTGGCAATCGCGGATGTCGGCGATGATGGCCGTGAATTTTTCCGGGGCGGTACGATAGATCTGGTCGTTCGCGTCCTTGCGGATCATCGGCTTGTTGGTCGGGATGACCACCGTCTCGAGGGCGTAGATCTGGTGGAACTCGTAGGCTTCCGTGTCGGCTGTGCCGGTCATGCCGGACAGCTTGCGGTACATGCGGAAGTAGTTCTGGAAGGTGATCGAGGCCAGCGTCTGGTTCTCGGACTGGATCTGCACCCCCTCCTTGGCCTCGACCGCCTGGTGCAGGCCGTCGGACCAGCGGCGCCCGGGCATCAGGCGTCCGGTGAATTCGTCGACGATGATCACCTCGCCGTTCTGCACCACGTACTGCTGGTCCTTGTGGAACAGGTTGTGGGCCCGCAGGGCGGCATAGAGGTGATGCATGAGCAGGATGTTCGCCGGCTCATAGAGGCTCGACCCCTCGGGCAGCATGCCCAGCCGGGCAAGGATGCCCTCGGCCTTCTCGTGGCCGGCTTCCGTGAGCAGCACCGAGTGGGCCTTCAGGTCCACGGTGAAATCGCCGGTATCCGGCTCGCCCTCGCGCTTGCCGGCCTCGCCCTTCTCGAGCATCGGCGGCACGGCGTTCATCTTGACGTAGAGGTCGGTGTGGTCCTCGGCCTGTCCGGAGATGATCAGCGGCGTGCGCGCCTCGTCGATGAGGATGGAATCCACCTCGTCGACGATCGCGTAGTTCATGCCCCGCTGGACCCGGTCCGCAGCGCCGTACACCATGTTGTCGCGCAGGTAGTCGAAGCCGAACTCGTTGTTGGTGCCGTAGGTGATGTCCGCCGCGTAGGCGGCCTGTTTCTGGTCGTGCGGCATCTGGGACAGGTTGACCCCGACGGTCAGGCCGAGGAAGCGGTAGAGCCGTCCCATCCATTCGGCATCCCGGCTGGCCAGGTAGTCGTTGACCGTCACCACGTGGACGCCCTTGCCGGACAGGGCGTTCAGGTAGGCCGGCAGGGTGGCGACCAGGGTCTTGCCCTCGCCGGTCCGCATTTCGGAGATCCGGCCATCGTTGAGGACCATGCCGCCGATCATCTGGACGTCGAAGTGACGCATGCCGAGCGATCTCTTGCCGGCCTCGCGGACCACCGCGAAGGCTTCCGGGAGCAGGGATTCCAGGCTCGCCCCCTGGGCGACGCGGTCCCGGAACTCGCCGGTCTTGGCGGTCAGTTGTTCGTCGGTCAGGGCGGCCATCGTCGGCTCGAAGGCGTTGATGCGCTGGACGGTCTGGGCATACTGCTTGATCAGCCGATCGTTGCGGCTGCCGAAGATCTTCTTGAGAAAACCGGTAATCATCTGGGAGGTCCCGAGTGGGCAGGCGGGGCGGGCTCGCGCCTGTCCCGCGCCGGCACGACCGGGGCGGGGAAAAAGAAATGGATTTTAGCATGGGGCCCCGGCGCCCCCGGATGGGGCGGGCCGGGCCGCGACGACGCGCCGCCCCCCGGAAATGACAGGCGGCGGCTAGTGGCGGACGGCGAGTTTCGCGCCGTTCTGCTGGGCCTGCTGGAGGAATCTGTTGGGATTCTGGGCGATGCCCCGGTAGCGGACCTCGAAATGCAGGTGCGGTCCGGTGGAGCGCCCCGAGGAACCCACGTCGGCGATCTTCTGGCCGCGCTTGACGACGGCGCCCGGGGCGACGTGGACCTTCGATGCATGGGCGTAACGGGTGGCCAGGTCGTTGCCGTGGTCGATCTCCACGACCAGGCCGTACTCGGGATGCCTCTCGGCCAGCGTCACGACGCCGGCGGCCGCCGCCTTGATGGCGGTACCCGTCTCGGCCGAGAAATCGACGCCTTCATGCAGCGCCCGCTCCCCCGTGAAGGGATCGATGCGCCAGCCGAAGGCGGAGGCGTTCCATTGCGTGTCGATGGGCAGGCTGGTCGGCAGCAGGCTCTTCCTGACGCGTTCCTCGAAGAGTTGGGATTCAAGGATGGACAGGGCGTCGCTGCGCGACTCCACCAGCCGCGACAGGGACTCCACGGCGTTCTGCAGGTCGCCCGTGGAAAGGGGCGAGGCCTGCACCAGGGGCCCCCCGCGTCCGTCCCTGGTCTCCGCGCCGTCGGACTGGCGCAAATCCTGGATCTTCACCCCGGCCAAGGCCGCCAGCCGTTCGCCCAGGGAATCCAGGCGCGTGATCTGGGCCTGCATCTGGCCCAGCTTCACCGCCATGGCGTTCAGGTTCTCCTTGAGGAACTCGCGGCTCACCTGGGCCTGCTCCGCATTGACCGATTTCACGAGGTCCTGCAGGAAGGGCAGGCGAATCTCGGCGGCGTGGCGGACGGTCATGTAGGAGAACAGGGAGGACACCACCAGCACGAGGCCGACGAAGGCCGCCGCAAGGCCGGCCAGATGCCGATAGCCGAGTGTCAGGGTCCTGGCTGTTGCCAGGCGATCGGAGACGACAATAATATGCACGCTCTTTCTCCTTTGCGGGTTCCCGCCCCCGCCCTCCGATGAAACGCCGTTTCGCACGTCCCATCGCCGATTGCCTCGAGGACGACAGCGCACTCTCGCGCCTGACGGCCCATGCGGGGCAACTGTTGAAACTCCAGCGAGTCTTCGAGGATGCGGTGCCGGCCCAGTTGGCGCGCAACAGCCGCATTGCCAATCTCAAGCTAGGGAGGGTTGTTATCCACGCCGCCAGCGGCGCGGTGGCCACCAAGCTGCGGCAACTAGCACCGCGACTTCTGGACCGATTTGTTGTCGAAGGGTGGAAAAGTACCGAAATTCTCGTGAAAGTGCAACCCGGAGTTGCCGCCGCCGGGCCCTCCCGGCCGAGAAACGCTGCGGCGATTGGGACAAAACAGAAGCAGGCACTCACCTCCCTGGCCGACGCATTACCCGAGGGCGACCGCCTCGGCGCCGCCCTGAAGCGCCTGGTGGAACGCAGCCGCTAAAGCACGATCACCCGCTCGAGGAACATCAGCGCGAACACCGCGGCGACGAAGACGAGGCCCCACTTGGCGACCCGCCCGGCCAGCCCGAGGTAGCGGCGATCGCCCGTGAACAGGAAGGCGACGATGCCGGCGCCGATGACGATGAGGGCCAGGACACCGACGATGCGCAATAGCAACATCGTGGACCGCCGGCCCTAGGCCAGGGCCGGATAGAGGCGTGCCACCCGGTCGGTGGCTTCCTCCGGGCGTTCGAAGCTGACCCACTCCCAGGCTTCCGCATCGGCCAGCAGGGCGCGCAGCAGCTTGTTGTTCAGGGCATGGCCCGACTTGTGGGCCGAGAACTCGGCCAGCAGCGGGTGCCCGAGGAGGTAGAGGTCGCCGATGGCATCGAGGATCTTGTGCTTGACGAACTCGTCGGCGTAGCGCAGCCCGTCCGCGTTGAGGACCCGGTACTCGTCCATCACGATGGCGTTGTCCAGGCTGCCGCCCAGCGCCAGGCCCTGGGAGCGCATGGCCTCCACGTCCTGGGTGAAACCGAAGGTGCGGGCCCGCGCGACTTCGCGGACATAGGAGTTGTCGGCGAAATCCACTTCCGCCCGGGTGCCCGTCTTGTCCACCGCCGGGTGGTTGAAGACGATGGAGAAGGACAAGCGAAAGCCTTCGTAGGGCGAAAGGCGGGCCCACTTGTCGCCATCCCGCACCTCGACCGCCTTGGTGACCCGCAGGAAGCGCTTTGCGACCTCCTGCTCCTCGATGCCCGCCGACTGGAGCAGGAAGACGAAGGGCGCTGCGGAACCGTCCAGGATCGGCAGTTCGGGCGCATCCACGTCCACGTACAAATTGTCGATGCCGAGCCCGGCCAGGGCCGACATCAGGTGTTCCACGGTCCCCAGCTTGGCCCCGTCCTTCTCCAGGCAGGAGGCCATGCGGGTATCTCCGACGCCGAAGGGATCTGCCTTCAGGTCCACCGGCGGATCGAGATCGACGCGCCGGAAGACGATTCCGGTGTCGGCCCGCGCCGGACGCAGGACGAGGGTGACCTTGACGCCGGAATGGAGTCCGACGCCCGTGGCCTTGACCAGCGATTTGAGGGTGCGTTGCCTGAGCATGACGGTGAATTGCTGCAAAGCGGAAATTCTACCCCACTCGCGCCCCCCGGGTGGAGGCGAGTCACCCGGGGGCCGGAGGAAAGGACCTTCAGTCGGCCTGCTTGCGCAGGAAGGCGGATGTCGCGGCCGGTCGTGGCTCCGGCCCGCCGCTGCGCGGCTTGACCCCGGTCCGGGGTCAGCCTCCGCCGCAAGCACGACATCCCGCCGACCTTCAGTCGGCCTGCTTGCGCAGGAAGGCCGGGATGTCGTACTTGTCCATCCCGCTCGACTGCATGGCTTCGACGGCGGCGTTGCGGGTGCTGCCGCGGCCATGGAAGACCGAGGGCAGTTCCTGCGGCTCGACGATCATGTTGTCGGTCCCGGTGCGCAGGCCGATGATCTCCGTGGCCATGGGCACGGCACGGGGCTTGGGCTGGATCTTGACCGCACCGCCGAGGCCGGTGGCCACCACCGTGACGCGCAGCCGGTCCTCCATCTGCTCCTCGAAGACGGTACCGAAGATGATCGTCGCCTCGGGCGAGGCGTAGGTGCGGATGGTGTTCATGACCTCCTTCACCTCCCGCATGCCGAGGGACGAGTTGGCGGTGATGTTGACCAGCACGCCGCGGGCACCGGAGAGCTCGATGCCTTCCAGGAGCGGGCTGGCGACGGCATCCTCGGCGGCCAGGCGGGCCCGGTCGACGCCGGCCGCGGTGGCCGATCCCATCATGGCCTTGCCCATCTCGGCCATCACCGTGCGCACGTCCTCGAAGTCCACGTTCACCAGGCCGGGGACATTGATGATCTCGGCGATGCCGCCGACGGCGTTCTTCAGCACGTTGTCGGCCTCCTGGAAGGCCTCCTGCATGCTGATGTCCTCGCCGAGCACGTCCATCAGCTTCTCGTTGAGGATGACGATCAGCGAATCCACGTGCTGGGCCAGTTCGCCGAGTCCCTCCTCGGCCAGGCGCATGCGCTTGCCCTCGAACTCGAAGGGCTTGGTGACCACGGCGACGGTCAGGATGCCCATTTCGCGGGCCACTTCGGCCACCACCGGCGCGGCACCGGTACCCGTGCCGCCGCCCATGCCGGCCGTGATGAACACCATGTGGGCGCCGTTCAGCGACTCGACGATCTGTTCCCGGTCGGCCACGGCGAGGTCCCGCCCGCGGTCCGGCTTGCCGCCTGCGCCCAGGCCCGGGCCCAGTTGCAGCTTGGTTCCGGCGCTGGATTTCTTGAGCGCCTGGGCGTCGGTATTGACGCAGATGAACTCCACACCCTGCACCCCCGATCGGATCATGTGCTCGACGGCGTTGCCGCCGGCGCCGCCGATGCCGATGACCTTGATCATGGTCGGGTTGGGGTCCTTGTCTATGATTTCGAACATTCTCGCCTCCTTCTGTGTGCCACGACTGAAAAGAAAATCAGAAATTCCGCTCGAACCAGGACCGCATGCGGGCCAGGATCTGCTTGGGGTTGCGCGTATCCCGCACCTTGAGGCCGCGTCGCCGCTGGGCGACGCCCTCCATGACGAGGCCCATGGCCGTCGAGTAGCGCGGATTGCGCACCAGGTCGCGCAGGTTGCCGCCGTAGGCCGGCATGCCGAGCTTGACCGTGTTGTGGAAGATCTCCTCGCCGAGCTGGGTCATGCCGGGCATGGCGGCGGCGCCGCCGGTGAGCACGACGCCCGCCCGCAGCAGCCGCTCGTAGCCGCACTTCACCAGCTCCTCCTGGACCTTCTGGAATATCTCCTCGATGCGGGGCTGGACGAAGCCGGCCAGGGTCTGCCGCGAGAGGCTGGAGGCCGGACGGTCGCCCACGCCGGGCACCTCGATCATCTCCTCCGGCCCGGCCAGCATCTGCAGGGCGACGCCGTAGCGGACCTTGATGTCCTCGGCATCCTGGGTCGAGGTGCGCAGGGCGATTCCGATGTCGGAGGTGACCTGGTCGCCGGCGATGGGAATGACGGCGGTATGGCGGATGGCGCCCTGGGTGAACACGGCGAGGTCCGTGGTGCCGCCGCCGATGTCCACCAGGCAGACGCCCACGTCCCGCTCGTCGTCCGTCAGCACGGCGTTGCCCGAGGCCAGGGGCTGGAGCACGAGGTCCACCACCTCCAGGCCGCAGCGGTGCACGCACTTGACGATGTTCTGGACGGCGGTGACGGCGCCGGTGACGATATGGACGCGCACCTCCAGGCGCTTGGCGTCCATGCCGTAGGGCTCCTTGACCCCGTCCTGCCCGTCGACGATGAATTCCTGGACCAGGGTGTGCAGGATCTGGTCGTCGGCCGAGATGGGGGTCGCGTTGGCCGCCTCGATGGCCCGCTCGACGTCGTAGGGCGTGACTTCCTTGTCGCGCACCACGGCCATGCCATTCGAATCCTTGCTCTTGATGTGGCTGCCGGCGATCCCGGTGTAGACCTCCTTGATCTTGCAGCCGGCCATCAGCTCCACTTCCTGGACGGCGCGCGAGATGGCGTTGACCGTCTCCTCGATGTTGATGACGACGCCGCGCCGCAGGCCCTTGGACTCCTGGGTGCCGATGCCGAGGATGGAGGGCTGGCCCTCGGCATCCAGTTCGGCGACGATGGCGACGATCTTCGAGGTGCCGATGTCGAGGCCGACGATCAGGTCCCGGTTTTCCTTGCTCATTCCTATCCTTTTTCCGCCGCCGCGCGCCCCGGGCGCAGCGCGAATCCGTTCGGGTAACGCATGTCCACCAGCAGGGCGTGCACGCCGGCCTTGGCCCGGGCCGCCTGGTAGTGGGTCGTGAAGCGCGCCAGCCTGTCCTGCAGCGGGTGCTTGGCCTGGTCCCGCCCGAGGTCCACGAGCACGCCGTCGTCGAGCCTGATCTGCCACGCCTCGCGGGCGGAGAGGATCACGGCCCGCGGCTGCCGGCCGACCGTGGCCAGCACCTGGCTGAATTCGCGATGGCGGGCCAGGACGCGCGGCGCGCTGCCCTCGGGGCCCGAGAACACGGGCAGGTTCGCCGGGGCGGCGGCCTGGAAGACCTCCCCGAACTCGTTCACCAGCCGGCTCTCGCCGTCCGTGCCCCGCCAGCGGGCCACGGCCCGGTGTTCCTCCACCGCCAGCTCGACGGTGTCTGGCCAGCGGCGCCGGACCTCGGCCCGGCGCACCCAGGGCAGCTTCTCGAACACGTCGCGGGCCGCGTCCAGGTCGACGGTGAAGAAGTTCCCGGCCAGGGCGGCCCGCGCCGCATCGTCGAGCTGGGCCTGGGTGACCTGGCGGACATCGTTCGTCACCACCAGTTGACGGAGGGGAAACACCGGCAGGCGCTGGATCACGGTGACGGCCGCCCAGGCGAGCCCGGCGACGGCGAAGAAGATCAGCACGTCGGCGACCAGGTTGATGAGCGGCGGCCGGTCCCAGAAGCCGTCGGCCGCCGGTGCCGCCCTGCCCGGGGATGCCTTCCTAGCCACGGTCGGCCATCTCCAGGATGCGCAGCACCAGTTGCCCGAAATCGATGCCGGCCGCGCGGGCGGCCATGGGCACGAGGGAATGCCCGGTCATGCCCGGCGAGGTGTTCATCTCCAGGAAGGAGAAGCTGCCGTCCGGCCGCAGGATCAGGTCGGCCCGGCCCCAGCCGCGGCAGCCGAGGATGCGGAAGGCGTGCAGGGCATGGCGGCCGATGTCGGCCTCCAGTGCGCCGTCGAGCCCGGCCGGGCAGTGGTAGCGGACGGCGTCGGTAAAGTACTTGTTCTCGTAGTCGTAGCCCTCGGCCGGCGGCTCGATGCGCACCAGGGGCAGGACCTGCTCGCCGAGCACCGCCGCGGTCAGTTCCCGCCCGACGACGAACTCCTCGGCCAGGACCAGGGGATCGAGCCGCGCGGCCTCGGCCCAGGCCGCCGACAGGTCGGCGGCGGCGGTGACCTTGGTGACGCCGATGGAGGAGCCTTCGCGGGCCGGCTTGACGATCAGGGGCAGGCCCAGGTCGGCCGCCACCGCGGAGAAATCGGTCTGCGCATCGAGCATGCGGAAGCGCGGCGTCGGCACGCCGGCGGCAAGCCAGACCAGTTTCGTCCGCCACTTGTCCATGGCCAGGGCCGAGGCCATGACGCCGCTGCCGGTGTAGGGGATGCCGAGGGATTCGAGGACGCCCTGGACGGTGCCGTCCTCGCCGAAGCGGCCGTGCAGGGCGATGAATGCGCGCTGGAAGCCTTCGTCCGCCAGGCCCCACAGACTGCGCTCGGCGGGATCGACGGGATGCGCATCGACGCCGGCGGCGCGCAAGGCCTCGAGCACGGCCCGGCCGGACAACAGGGAGATATCGCGCTCGGCCGAGGTGCCGCCCAGCAACACCGCCACCTTGCCGAATTTGCTTTCAGTCACGCCGCTTCCCCGACAATCCGCACCTCCCGGACCAGGTCGATGCCGAACGATTCCCTCACCCGGGCCTGGACCCGCCCAATGAGCCTTTCTATCTCAGAAGCCCGCGCCCGGCCCTCGGGATTAACGATGAAATTCGAATGCTTTTCCGAGACCCTCGCACCACCGTCCTCGAGGCCCTTCAGGCCCGCCGCCTCGATGAGCCGCGCCGCATGGTCCCCCGGGGGATTGCGGAACACGGAACCGGCGTTCGGAAGTTGCAGCGGCTGGGTCGCGATGCGCTTTTCCAGCAGCTCGCGGATGCGCGCCCGGGCAGCCAGGCCGTCGCCCGGCGGGAAGCGCAGCCAGGCGGCGACGAAGATCTCGTCGGTGGCCTCCCGCAGCCCCACGTGGCGGTAGCCGATCTCGAAATCGGCGGAGCTGCGCTCGGTCAGCCGCCCCCGGCGGTCCAGCATCAGCACGCGCTCGACGTACCGCCAGATCTCGCCGCCGTAACAGCCGGCGTTCATGGCCAGGGCGCCCCCCACGGTACCCGGGATGCCGGCCAGGAACTCGGCTTCCGCCAGGCCGTGGTTGGCGGCGAAGCGGGCCAGCTTGGGGCTGGCCACGCCGGCCTCGCAGTAGAGGCTGCCGTCGGCCTCCTGACGGAGGACGCCGAGGGCCCCATGGGTGAAGACGACGGTGCCCGGATAGCCGCCGTCGCGCACCAGCAGGTTGCTGCCGAGGCCCACGGTCATCACGGGCTCGTCGTGGCGCAGGCGTTCGAAACAGGCCGCCAGGTCCGCCAGGTCGACCGGAAAGAAGGCCACCGCCGCCCTGCCCCCGGCCCGCCAGGACAGGTGCCCGGCCATCGGCTCGTTCTCGCTGAAGCGGCCGCGGATCTCAGCCATGGGCGAGCTTTCCCGGCACGCCGCCGATGGACCCGGCGCCCATGGTGATCACCACGTCGCCGTCCCGGGCCGACTCGAGGATGGTCGCCGGCATGGCCGCTATGTCCTCGACGAAGACCGGCTCGACCTTGCCGGCGACGCGGATCGCCCGCGCCAGCGTGCGTCCGTCGGCGGCCACGACGGGCGCCTCGCCGGCGGCATAGACCTCCGCCAGCAGCAGGGCGTCGACGCCGGACAGGACGCGGACGAAGTCTTCGAAGCAGTCCCGGGTGCGCGTGTAGCGGTGCGGCTGGAAGGCCAGCACCAGGCGCCGGCCGGGGAAGGCGCCACGCGCCGCGGCCAGGGTGGCCGCCATCTCGACGGGATGGTGGCCGTAGTCGTCGACGAGGGTGAAGGCGCCGCCGCCGGGCAGGGCAATCTCCCCGTAGCACTGGAAGCGCCGGCCGACGCCCTTGAACTCGGCCAGGGCCTTGCGGATGGACGCATCGGGTACGCCCACTTCGGTTGCCACCGCGATCGCCGCCAGGGCGTTGAGGACGTTGTGCCGTCCGGGCAGGTTGAGTTCGACCGGGAAGCGGGACACGGAGCCATTGACCCGCACGGCGTCGAAGCACATGCGGCCGCCCTCGGCGCGCACGTTTTCGGCACGGAAGTTGGCCTCCTGCTCGATGCCGTAGGTGACCACCTGCTTGGCGACCCGAGGCAGGATCTCCCGCACGTTGGCGTCGTCGGCGCAGAGCACGGCGACGCCGTAGAAGGGCAGGCGGTGGAGGAAGTCGAGGAAGGCCTGCTTCAGGCGGCCCATGTCGTGGCCGTAGGTTTCCATGTGATCGGCATCGATGTTGGTGACCACGGAGACGACGGGAGACAGGAAGAGGAAGGAAGCGTCGGATTCGTCGGCCTCGGCGACCAGGAACTCGCCCTGACCCAGGCGGGCGTTGACGCCGGCGGAATTGAGGCGGCCGCCGATGACGAAGGTGGGGTCGATGCCGCCTTCGGCCAGGCAGCTCGCGACGAGACTGGTCGTGGTCGTCTTGCCGTGGGTGCCGGCGATGGCGATGCCCTGCTTCAGGCGCATCAGCTCGGCCAGCATCTGGGCCCGCGGCACCACGGGGAGTTTGCGTTCGCGGGCCGCGACCACCTCGGGATTTTCCTCCCTGACGGCCGTCGACACGACCACCGCATCGGCATCGGCCACGTTCTCCCCGGCGTGGCCGATGGCGACCCGTATTCCCGCCTGGACGAGCCGCCGCGTGGTGGCGCTCTCGGCGAGGTCCGAGCCGCTGACCCGGAATCCCTGGTTGGCCAGCACTTCGGCGATGCCGCTCATGCCGGAGCCGCCGATGCCGACGAAGTGGATGTGACGGACCTTGTGCTTCATGCCTGACCTCCGCGGGCCGCGGCGGCGGCCGTCGATACTCGAATCATGTCGCCACCTCGGCGCAAATCCTGGCCACGGCGAAGGTGGCATCCGCCTTCGCCAGTTCCCTGGCCTTTTCGGCCATCTGCAGCAGCTGCTGGCGGGACATGCGGCGCAGCTCGGCCAGCCTTTCCGGGGTCAGGTCCGACTGGGGCAGCAGGATCGCCGCGCCGGCATTGGCCAGGAAACGCGCATTGCCGGTCTGGTGGTCGTCCACCGCATGGGGCAAGGGCACCAGGATGCTGGCCACGCCGGCCGCCGCCAGTTCGGCGACGGTGAGGGCGCCGGCCCGGCAGATCACCAGGTCGGCCCAGGCGTAGGCCCCCGCCATGTCGTCGATGAAGGGCACGACGTGGGCATCCACCCCGGCCGCGGCATAGTTCGCCTTCAGTTCGTCGAGCAGCTTCTCGCCGGACTGGTGCACCACCTCGGGCCGCTCGCCCCCGGGGATCAGGGCCAGGGCCTTGGGCACCGCGGCATTGAGGGCCTGGGCGCCCAGGCTGCCCCCCACCACCAGCAGGCGCAAGGCGCCGTCGCGACCGGAGAACCGCTCGGCCGGCGGCGCCATCGCCGCGATGGCGGGCCGGACCGGATTGCCGACCCAGTCGCCCTTGCGCAGCACCCCGGGGAAGCCGGTCAGGATGCGATCGGCAACGCCGGCCAGGACCCGGTTGGCCAGGCCGGCCACGGAATTCTGCTCGTGCAGCACCAGGGGCCGGCCGGTCAGGGCGGCCATCATGCCGCCCGGGAAGCTGACGAAACCGCCCATGCCCAGCACCACGTCGGGCCGGATGCGGCGGAGTTCCCGAAGGGCCTGGGAGAAGCCGCGCAAGAGGTTGAAGGGCAGCAGCAGCTTGCGGACGAGACCCTTGCCGCGCAGGGCGGTGAAGCGGACCCAGGCCATGTCGAAGCCCTTGTCCGGCACCAGGCGCGCCTCCATGCCGTCGGGATTGCCCATCCAGGCCACCCGCCAGCCGACGGAACGCAGGTGCTCGGCCACGGCCAGGCCCGGCATGATGTGCCCGCCGGTGCCGCCCGCCATGACCAGCAAGGTCTTCATGCCGACGCCCCACGCATCAACTGCCGGTTCTCGTAATCGACCCGGAACAGGATGGCCAGGGCAATGCAGTTGGCGACGATGCCGGAACCGCCGAAGCTCATCAGGGGCAGGGTCAGGCCCTTGGTGGGCAACATGCCCATGTTCACGCCCATGTTGATGAAGGACTGGAAGCCGAACCAGATGCCGACTCCCTGGGCGACCAGGGCGGCGAACACCCGGTCGAGCACGAGGGCCTGGCGACCGAGCACGAAGGCGCGCTGGACGAGGACGGCGAACATCAGCAGGACCAGGGCGACGCCGACGAAGCCCAGTTCCTCGGCGATCACTGCCAGGAGGAAATCGGTGTGCGCCTCCGGCAGGTAGAAGAGCTTCTCGACGCTGGCACCGAGCCCGACGCCGAACCACTCGCCGCGCCCGAAGGCGATCAGGGCGTGGGAGAGCTGGTAGCCCTTGCCGAGGGGATCGGCCCAGGGGTCCATGAAATTGAGCATGCGCTCCAGCCGGTAGGGCGAGATGATCACCAGCACCACGAAGGCGGCCACCAGCACCAGGACCAGCCCGACGAAGAGGCGGCCGTTGATGCCCCCCAGGAAGAGGATGCCCATGGAAATGGCGACGATGACCACGAAGGCGCCGAAGTCCGGCTCCCGCAGGAGCAGCACGCCGACCACGAACATCACCGCCGCCATGGGAATGAAGCCCCGGCGCAGGGAGCTCATGTCGCCGAGCTTGCGGACCGTGTAGTCGGCGGCGTAGAGGACGGCGAAGAGCTTCATCAGCTCCGAAGGCTGGAGGTTGATGGGGCCGAGGGGCAGCCAGCGCGTGGCCCCGTTCACCGTCCGGCCGACGTGGGGGACCAGCACCGCCACCAGCAGCACGACCCCGCCGAGGAAGAGCAGCGGCGCCATCTGCTGCCAGAAGCGCAGCGGGATCTGGAAGGCGACCACCGCCAGGACGACGCCGATGGCCAGGAAGATGGCGTGACGGACCAGGAAGAAACCGGCCTGGTGGCCGGTGAAGGAACTGCCCTCGGCGGTGGCGATGGAGGCCGAATAGACCATCACCAGGCCGAACATCAGCAATCCCAGGGCCGGCCAGACCAGCAGCGGGTCCAGTTCCGGGGGTGTGGCCGGTCGCGCAGAGTGGCGCAGGCTCAGGGCATGCATCACCGGGCCTCCGCCATCGCCCGCACGGCCTCGACGAAGACCTGGGCCCGGTGCTCGTAGTTGCGGAACATGTCGAAGCTGGCGCAGGCCGGCGAGAGCAGGACCGCGTCGCCCGCCCGGGCGAGTCCCGCGGCCAGGGCAACGGCCGCCGGCAGGTCGGGCGCCGAGTCCACCGGCACGCCGCAGCCCGCGATGGCCCGCCCGATGGCCGGCCCGTCGCGGCCGATGAGGATCGCCGCCCGGCCGTGGCCGGCCACGGCGGCCGCCAGCGGCGAGAAGTCCTGGCCCTTGCCGTCGCCGCCCAGGATGACCACCACCTTGCGGCCGAGGCCTTCGAGGGCGGCGAGTGTGGCACCGACGTTGGTGCCCTTGGAATCGTCGTACCAGTCGACCCCGGCGATGCGGGCGACATGCTCGACCCGGTGCGGCAGGCCGCGGAACTCGCGCAGCGCCGGCAGCAGGGCGACCGGGTCCAGCCCGATGCCGGCGCACAGGGCCAGGGCAGCCATGGCGTTGGCGGCATTGTGCAGGCCGGCGACCGGCAGCGCCGACACCGGCAGCAGGAAGCGGTCGCCCTGGACGATCCAGGGTTCCTCGCGGCCCGCGTGGGTATTGCCGCGCAGCCCGAAGTCCCGAGGGTCGCCCGGCGCGTCGAGACCGAAGGTGATCAGGGGCCGGCCGTCCAGGGCCATCTTGCGCACCCGGCCGTCCTGGCGGTTGAGCACCTGGGTGCCGTCCCCGGCAAAGACCCGCGCCTTGGCGGCCGCGTAGTCCTCCAGCCCCCGGTAGCGGTCCAGGTGGTCGTCGCTGACGTTGAGGACGGTGGCGGCATCCGCGTTCAGGCTTTCCAGGGTCTCCAACTGGAAGCTGGAAAGCTCGAGGACCCAGACCTCCGGCAGCCGCCCGGCATCCTGGCAGGCCATCAGGGCGTCGAGGGCGGCGGGGGAAATGTTGCCCGCCACTCCGGTGACACGACCGGCGGCGCGACAGAGATGGCCGGTGAGCGCCGTCGTCGTCGTCTTGCCGTTGGTGCCGGTGATGGCGATGACACGGGTCCGCCCGCGCACGCCCAGGTCGCCCAGGGCCCTGGCGAAAAGCTCGATCTCGCCCAGCACCGGAATGCCCCGCGCCCTGGCCTCGACGACGACGGGCAGCCCGCCCGGCAGGCCCGGCGAAAGGGCGACGAGGGCGATGCCCTCCAGCAGCGCCGGAACGAAATCGCCACCGACGAACTCGGCGGCCGGCAGCTTCTCGCGCAGGGTGGCGAGGAAGGGCGGATTCGAGCGGGTGTCGGCGACCCGCACCCGGGCCCCCTGGCGGCCGCACCAGCGGGCCATGGCCAGGCCGGATTCGCCGAGGCCGAGGACGAGGACGGTTCTGCCGGAAAGTCCCATGGACGGTTCAGCGGATCTTCAGGGTGGAGAGGCCGAAGAGCACGAGCAGGATGGTGATGATCCAGAAGCGGACCACCACCTGGGTCTCCTTCCAGCCGCTCTTTTCGAAGTGGTGGTGCAGCGGCGCCATCAGGAAGATGCGCCGGCCCTCGCCGTAGCGGCGTCGCGTGTACTTGAAGTAGGTCACCTGCATCATGATGGACACCGTCTCGGCGACGAATACGCCGCCCATGATGAAGAGCACGATTTCCTGGCGGACGATGACCGCCACGGTCCCCAGGGCACCGCCCAGGGCCAGGGCGCCCACGTCGCCCATGAAGACCTCGGCCGGATAGGCGTTGAACCAGAGGAAGCCCAGGCCGGCCCCGGCCAGGGCGCCGCAGAACACCGTGAGTTCGCCGGCACCGGGGATGTGGGGCAGCAACAGGTACTTGGAGTAGACGGCGTTGCCGGCCACGTAGGCGAAGATCCCGAGGGCGGCGCCGACCAGCACGGTGGGCATGATGGCGAGGCCGTCCAGGCCGTCGGTGAAATTGACCGCGTTGCTGGTGCCGACGATGACCAGGTAGGTCAGGATGATGAAGCCGAAGATGCCGAGGGGATAGGAGACGCTCTTGAAGAAGGGGACGATGAGGTCCGTCTTGGTGGGGAGTTCCAGCGTGAAGCCGCTACCCACCCACTGCAGGAAGAGCTGCACCACCTTCTCGTTGTTCGGGGCCGAGATGGAGAAGGCGACGTAGATCGCGGCCACCAGGCCGATGGCCGATTGCCAGAAGAACTTGGCCCGGGCCGAGAGGCCGTCCGGGTTCCGGTAAACCACCTTGCGCCAGTCGTCCACCCATCCCACGGCGCCATAGCCCAGGGTGACGATGAGGACGATCCAGACGAAGCGGTTCTCCAGGTCGGACCAGAGGAGGGTCGAGATGCCGAGGGAGATGAGGATCAGCGCCCCGCCCATGGTCGGCGTTCCGGCCTTGATCAGGTGGGTCTGGGGCCCGTCGTCGCGCACCGGCTGGCCGATCTTCTTGGCCGCCAGCCAGCGGATCACCGCCGGCCCGAGGACGAAGGAGATGGTCAGCGCCGTCATGGTGGCCAGCACGGCCCGCAGCGTGATGTAGGAAAAGACGTTGAAGGCCCGGACGTCCTTGGCCAGCCATTGGGCCAGTTCAAGCAGCATTTTTCTTCTCCGCGGCGCCCGCCGGGGGCTCCGCCTCGGTGATCGCCTCGACGACGCGCTCCATGCGCATGAAGCGGGAACCCTTCACCAGGACGGTCGTTCCCGCGTCGAGTTCCGGTTTGAGGGCGGCGACGAGTTCCTCGAAACGGTTGAAATGGAAGGCGCCGGCGCCGAAATTCCCGGCTGCCGCGCGGCTCATCTCGCCGAGCACGAAGAGCCGCTCGATGCCCATGCTCTTGGCGTAACCGCCGACCTCGTCGTGGAACTGGCCGGCCTGGTCGCCCACCTCGCCCATGTCGCCGAGGACCAGGATGCGCCGGCCGGGCCGGGCGGCGAGCACGTCGATGGCGGCCCGCACCGAGTCCGGGTTGGCGTTGTAGCTGTCGTCGATCACCCGCGCACCGGCGACCCCGGCCTTGACCTGGAGCCTGCCCTTGGCCGGCCGGAAGGCGGCCAGTCCGCTGATGACGGCGTCCCAGGCGACCCCGGCCGCAAGGCAGGCGGCGGCGGCGGCCAGGGCGTTGCGCACGTTGTGGGTGCCGGGGATGGAGAGCTCGACCACTGCCGTCTGTCCTTCGGCGCGCAGTTCCAGGCGGCTCCCCAGGGCCTCCTGGCTCCACTCGCAGCGCACTTCGGCGGGGTTTTCCAGGCCGAAGGCGGAGACCCGGCGCGGACCGGCCAGGGCCCTCCAGTAGGCAGCGAACTCGTCGTCGGCATTGATCACGGCAATGCCCTCGGCGGGCAGGGCGTCGATCAGGGCGCCGTGCTCCTCGGCGACGGCCGCCACCGTCTTCATGAACTCCTGGTGCTCCCGCTGGGCGTTGTTGATCAGGGCCACCGTGGCCTGGGCCACCGCCGCCAGCACGGCGGTCTCCCCGGGATGGTTCATGCCCAGCTCGATGACGGCGGCCCGGTGGCCGGCGCGCAGGCGCAGCACCGTCAGGGGCAGGCCGATGTCGTTGTTCAGATTGCCCGGGGTGGCCAGCCGGCCCTCGGCCCCGAAGGCGGCGGCGAGGATGGCGGAGATCATTTCCTTGACCGTCGTCTTGCCGTTGCTGCCGGTGACCGCGATGACGGGAATGGCGAAGCGCCGGCGCCAGTGCGCGGCCAGGGCGCCCAGGGCGGCGCGGGGGTCGCCGGCCACTACCAGGGGCAGGTCCGTACCCTCCCGGGCCAGGGGCGAATCGGCCGCCACCAGGGCCGCGGCGGCGCCGGCGGCGAGCACCTGGTGCACGAAGTCGTGGCCGTCGAAGCGTTCGCCGCGCAGGGCCATGAACAGGCCGCCGGGCTCCACCGCCCGGGAGTCGGTGAACACCGAGGCGAAGGCGGTGTCCGGCCGGCGGGTGGAGCCGCCGACCGCGGAGGCGGCTTCGGCAAGACGCATCATGCGCATGGCTTCACCTCCGCGGTGCCGCCGAGGGTGCGCAGCACCACCGCCATGTCGGAGAAGGGGTGGCGGACGCCGGCCACCTCCTGGTAAGGCTCGTGGCCCTTGCCGGCCACCAGGACGACGTCGGCGCCGTCGGCCTCGCCCAGGGCGAGGGCGATGGCGCGGGCCCGGTCGGGCTCCACCGCCGGGCGTGAAACCATGCCCTCCAGGATGGCGTCGATGATGGCGAGGGGATGCTCGAAGCGCGGGTTGTCGCTGGTGACCACGACAGAATCGGCCAGGGCCTCGGCCACTTCGCCCATCAGGGGCCGCTTGCCGGGATCCCGGTCGCCGCCGCATCCGAAGACGCAGACCAGCCGGCCGCCGCGGGCCCGGGCGGTCTCGCGCAGGGTGGACAGGGCCTTCTCGAGGGCATCCGGCGTATGGGCGTAGTCCACCACCGCCAGGGGCTGGCCGATCCCGCCAGCCGTTTCCATGCGGCCCGGCGGCGGACGAAGGCCGGCCAGGGCGGCCAGGGCGGCGTCGGCCTCCATGCCCCCCGCCATGAGCGTCCCGAGGACGGCCAGGAGGTTGGAGGCATTGAAGCGGCCGATCAGCCCGGATCTCAGGTCGCGGCCAGCGGCCCGGAACGCGATGCCGGCGGAACCGACCGCCAGGTTCTCGGCCACCAGCAGTTCGACGCCCCGCGCGGCCAGTTGGCCGAGAGCCGAGGCCGAATCGCGGGCGCCCTCGGCATCGAGGCTGTAACCGATCACGCGCAGCCGTCCGGCGCAGTCCGAGGCGAGGCGGGCCCCGAAGGCATCGTCCAGGTTGACCACGGCGGCCTTCAGGGCGGGCCAGGCGAAAAGCCGGGCCTTGGCGGCCCCGTAGGCCTCCATGCTGCCGTGGTATTCCAGGTGGTCCCGGGTGAGATTGGTGAACACGGCGGTATCGAAGACCGCACCCGCGACCCGCCCCTCCTCGATGCCGATGGAGGACACCTCCATGGCGCAGGCCCGGGCGCCCCGGGCTGCGAAGGCCGCCAGGTTTCGATGGAGCGTGATCGGGTCGGGAGTGGTATTGGGGCTCTCCACCAGTTCGCCGGGAAATCCGTTGCCCAGGGTGCCGACCAGCGCGCAGGGGGTGCCCGCCGCCCCGAGGGCCTGGGCGAGCCAATGGGTGATGGAGGTCTTGCCGTTCGTTCCGGTGACGCCGATCAGGCGCATGCACGCCGAGGGTCGGCCATAGACCTGGTGGGCGAGTTCGCCGCAGATGCGGTCCAGTCCTTCGACGCCGACCGCCGGGACCGGCAGGGCCGCCACCCCGCCCGCCTCGTGGATGACGGCGGCAGCGCCCCGGGCCAGGGCCGCGGCGATGTACTGGCGGCCGTCCACGCGATGCCCGCGCAGGGCCACGAATACATCCCCGGGGTTCACGGCCCGGGAATCGGCGCAGAGGTTGGCAATGCGGACGCCACGTCCCTCCAGGTCGGCGACGATCATCTCCGGCCTCACATCTCTTCCCGGGCCGGGGGCAGGTTCTGGGCCACCTGCAGCGGCCTGATCGGCGCATCGGGAAGCACGCCCAGGGTGCGCAGGGCGCCGCCCATGACCTGGGCGAATACCGGGGCGGCCACCTCTCCGCCGTAGTACTTGCCGGCCGAGGGTTCGTCGATCATGACGGCGACGATCAGGCGGGGATCCGAGGCCGGCGCGAAACCGACGAAGGAGGCCACGTACTTGTCCGCGTAACTGCCGCCCTCGAGCTTGTGGGCGGTGCCCGTCTTGCCGGCAACCCGGTAGCCGGGAATCTGCGCCTTCGGGGCTGTTCCGCCGGGCTGCACGGCCAGTTCGAGCATGGCCCGCACCTCGCGCGCCGTCTGGGCGGCGAAGACCGGCTTGCCGGCGGCGGGAGGCGCCTCCAGCCGCGTCAGCGAGAGCGGCAGCAGGTCGCCGTCGCGGGCAAAGGCCATGTAGCCGCGGGCAAGCTGGATCAGGGTGACGGAAATGCCGTGGCCATAGGACATGGTGGCCTGCTCGATGGGCCGCCATGACTTGGCCGGGCGCAAGCGCCCGCCCACCTCGCCGGGGAAGCCGAGCCTGAGCGGCGAACCGAAGCCCAGGTTGTCGAACATCTGCCACATTTCCTCGGGGTTCATGGAGAGGGCCATCTTCGCGGCCCCCACGTTCGAGGACTTCTGGATCACCTGGGCGACGGTCAGGACCCCGTGCGCATGGGCATCATGGATGGTGGCCGTGCCGATCGAGAGCCGGCCCGGCGCAGTCTGGATGGGCGTATCGAATCGGACCTTGCCCTTGTCCAGGGCGAGGGCCGCGGTAAACGGCTTGAAGGTCGAGCCGGGCTCGAAGGTGTCCGTGAATACGCGGTTGCGCAACTGGGCGCCGGAAAGCTTCTCCCGGTTGTTCGGGTTGTAGGTGGGCAGGTTCACGAGGGCCAGGATCTCGCCCGTCTTGGCGTCGAGGACCACCACCGCGCCGGCCTTGGCCCGGTGGTCGGCAACGGCCTGGCGCAGTTGCGCATAGGCCAGGTACTGGACCTTGGCGTCGATCGAGAGCACCGCATCCCTGCCGTCCTGGGGCGCCTTGATGGACTCGACGTCCTCGACGATCCGGCCGCGCCGGTCGCGGATCACGCGGCGGCTACCGGGCTTGCCCGCCAGCACGGGTTCCAGGGCCAGTTCGATGCCTTCCTGGCCCTTGTCGTCGACGCCCGTGAAGCCGAGGATGTGGGCGGCCACGTCGCCGGCCGGGTAATACCGCCGGTACTCCTTCTGCTGGTGGAAGCCGGGCAGGTTCATGGCCGCCACCCGGTCGGCGGTTTCCGGCGGCACCTGGCGCTTGACGAAGACGAAATCCTTGTCGGAGGACAGGCGGCGATTGAGTTCCTTGACGTCCATGTCCATGGCCCGGGCCGCGTCCCGGGCCTGGGCCGGCGTGAGCCTGGCGTCGTCGGGGATGGCCCAGACCGACTTGACGGGCGTGGAGACGGCGAGGACGTCGCCGTGCCGGTCGAGCACCCGTCCCCGGGTCGCGGACAGTTCGAGGGTGCGCGAATAGCGGGACTCGCCCTTCTGCTGGAGGAAATCGGTATTCACGCCCTGCAGGTAGAGGGAGCGCACCAGGAGGGCCGCAAAGCCCAGCAGCAGCAGGAAGAGGAGGAAGCGGGCCCGCCCGACGGGCAGGTTCTCCGCCAGCAGGGGGCTGCGGCTGAGCTTCATGGACGGCCTTTCGCGCCGCCGGCAGCCGCCGGGTGATCGGCATCGAGGGCCATGATCTGGCCCGATCCCGGGGTCCTCATGCCCAGCTTCTCCCTGGCGATCTTCTCGACACGGGCGTGGCCGGCCCAGGTGCTTTGCTCCAGTTGCAATTGGCCCCATTCCACTTCGAGGTCCCTGGCCCGGTTCTGTTCCCGCTCCAGGTCCATGAAGAGCTTGCGCGCCCGGTGATTGGAGGACACGGCGCCAAGGGCGCAGGCAACCGCGAGGAGGAGCAGGAAGAGGTTGGTTCGCAGCACGTCGTTTTCCGTTTCAGGCCGCCGTCCGTTCCGCCACGCGCATGACGGCGCTGCGCGCCCGCGGGTTGGCGGCCACTTCCGTCGCACCGGGTCGCACCGGCTTGCCGGCCAGCCGCATGGGCGGCGCCGGCCGGTCGGCCTCGCGCACCGGCAGGCCCCTGGGCAGGCGCGGCGGCTGCGATGCATCCCGCATGAAGTTCTTGACGATCCGGTCCTCGAGGGAATGGAAGCTGATCACGGCGAGACGACCACCGGCGGCCAGGCTGCGAACGCATTGGGGAAGGGTCAGCGACAGCTCCTCAAGCTCCCGATTGACGTGAATCCGTAGAGCCTGAAAGCTGCGCGTCGCCGGATGCTGGCCCGGCTCGCGCGTCCGGACAGCTTGCGCCACGAGCGCGGCAAGCTGCCCTGTGGTTGAAATACGCTGTTGGCCCCGAGCAGCAACAACCGCCTTTGCAATCGCATGAGCAAACCGTTCTTCCCCATAGTTCCTTATCACCTCCTCGATTTCACCTTGTGTCGCGCGATCCAGCCAGTCGGCGGCCGTCTCACCCTTGCTCGTATCCATGCGCATGTCCAGCGGCGCATCGAAACGAAAACTCATCCCCCGGTCGGCATCGTCCAGTTGCGGGCTCGAAACCCCCAGGTCCAGCAATATCCCGTCGACCCGGGCGATGCCGCGCCGGGCCAGGATGGATTCCAGTTCGCTGAAGGCGGCGTGCTCGACCGCGAAACGCGGGTCGCCGATGGCCGTCGCGGCGGCGACGGCCGCCGGATCGCGGTCGAGGGCGAGGAGCCGGCCGGCGCCGGACAGGCGGCCGAGGATGGCGCGGCTATGGCCGCCGCGACCGAAGGTCCCGTCGACGTAGAACCCGTCGGGTCGGATCGCCAGCGCCTCCACGGCTTCGACAAGGAGGACGCTGGCATGGACCCCATTCACAGCGCCAGGGTCTCGAGGCCGGGCGGCAGCAACTGGTCGCCCGTGGCGGAAAAATCTTCCTGCAGGGCCTTCCAGCGCTCACCGGACCAGATTTCGAAGTGGTGTCCCAGGCCGACCAGGGAGACCTCCTTCTCGAGGCCGGCGTAGGAACGCAGTTCGGGACTGAGCAGGACCCGCCCCGCCGCGTCGATCTCGGTTTCCGACGCCATGCCGACCAGCATGCGGCGCAGCTTGGCGGCCTGGGGCTCGAGGCTGGAGGCGGCGAGGATCTTGTCGCGGATCGGTTCCCAGGCGGGTTCCGGGTAGAGGAGCAGGCACTTGTGGGGGTGGGCCGTGACGACTAGGCGGCCTTCGCCGGGACGGGCAAGGGCGTCCCGGTGCTTGGTCGGAATGGTCATCCGCCCCTTGGCATCCAGGTTGAGCGCTGCCGAACCCTGAAACACGACCGTCTCTCCTCCGTCGGGGAAACCTCACGATTTCCCACTTTTGTCCACCTCCTCCCACTATAGCCCCCAAATTTTGGGTGGTCAAGCCGAAAAACGGGATTTTCTTTAGGTGCGACAAATACTTAGCACTGACTTCACAGGAAAATCCCGCGAATTTTTATTCATATAAATCAAAGGAGATAAAAACGAAATCGAAAGTGATTTCTGAAGAACAGAAGGGGTGGGCGGCCGACCGGGCGGAAGAGGGAAGTCCGCCTGTAAGCCGGGTTCTGTAAGACGGCCTTGCGGCCGTCCGGCAGCCATTCCTCTGGGCCCGCCGTTGCCGACGGGCTCTAGCAGCCTACCCGGGAGCGGCGCGGGCCACGCCGTCGCTCCCCTATTTGGCCTTGCCCCGGATGGGGTTTGCCATGCCGTCCCCGTCGCCGGGAACGCGGTGGGCTCTTACCCTCCCGCCGCCGAAACGGCGGGACGGCCCCTGTCGGGACCGCACCATTTCACCCTTGCCGGTCCTTGCGGACTTAGGCGGTTTGCTTTCTGTTGCACTTTCCGTCGCCTTGGGCGGGAAACCTTGCGGCCCCCGCTTGCTGCGCCCGGCCGTTAGCCGGCATCCTGCCCTGAGGGGCCCGGACTTTCCTCCATGGATTCGCATCCACAGCGGCTGCCCGGCGGACTTCCCGCGGCGATTCTACGTCAGCGCCGGCGCTCCCTCCCGCCGGGGCCGGAATTGGCGTCGGTCCTCGTAGTAGTCAGCCACCTCGCTCTCGGCAGTCAGGCCTGGAATCCCCAGGAAGGGCAGCGGCTGCAGGTCGCCCGGGCGCAGGTCGGTGGCGTCGAGGAACCCGGCCAGGCGGCGATCCGCATCCGCCCATTGGGCCTCGGCCGCCATGTCCAGCCAGGCATCGTCGACAGCCAACGGGACGGCCTTGCCGCACAAACCGACAAAAGGCCGGGCCAGGGCCTCCAGGCTGGCATGCCCGAGGACCAGGAAGCGCATGCGGGCGAGGACCTCGGTGCGACGATCATGGAACAGCTCGCGCCAGCGGTGGGCCCGCAGCAGTTCCCAGAGCCGCGCGTCTCCGGTGCAGACCACGACGCCGCATTCGTCGAACTGGGCCAGGGCGTCGCGCAGGGCGCCGCGCCGGCCCGGGACGTCGGGGACGTTCGCCAAGGCGCCGGCATGGCGGCGGTTGATGGCCGCCTTGGTCAGCGGCATGGCCAGCCAGGCCAGGGCGTTGAATGCGTCGTGCAGGTTGCCGGCACGGGTCTCCACTTCGCCCGAGATGTAGGCGCGCCGCTCGTAATCACCGCCCCCGGCGCCGGTCGCCGCGACGAAGCACAGGGGTTTGCCGCCGCCGGTGACCAGTCCCCGGGACGCGGCGAGTCGATTCAATGCCTCCAGGGACGGCGATCCGGACGCGAACGCCTGCCGCCCCGGCAGGGCGGGAAAGCACGGGCCCGGCAGATCAACCACCCTTGGCGCCGGCGTCCTCGTCTGCGCCGCCCTTTTCCCTGGGTTCGGCGGCCAGGAAGCGAAGCTCGCCGCCCTTGACCCGGAAGGCCCCGAGCAGGGTGCCGGGCTCCGGCGGCGGTTCCTTGAACTGCTGCAACTGGCAGTTCCGTGTCTCGGCCACGTACCAGCGCTTGCCCTGGCGCAGGATGTAGGCGCCGGTGCCGGAGTCATAGACCTCGACCTTGAAGCCGCCGTCGCCGGCCGGCTTGAGATGGTGCCGCCGCTGGCATTCCGGCATGCGGGTGGCCACCAAATCCAGCTCCCAGCCGTCGCTCCAGGGATAGTTCCTGGTCCGGACCAGGGTGATGCCGTGATCGCTCCCGGTCACGGGCATGAAGGCGGATTCGCTGGAACAACCGGCGGCGAGCAGGATCGCCAGGGCCAGTGCGGGCAGGGTCTTGCGCATGGCGCCGTCCTCAGGCCAGGCGCCAGGCCAGGGTTTCCCCGGCCCGCAGCGGGACCAGGGGATCGCCGGGAAGGAAATCCACGTGCGCCGGAATGCCGACCTGTTCGCGCACCAGGGTGAGGACCCCGGCATTGCGCGGCAGCCCGTAGAAGTCGGGGCCGAAATGGCTGGCGAAGGCTTCCAGGCGATCCAGGGCGCCGGCGGCCTCAAAGGCCTCGGCGTAGAGCTCGATCCCGGCATGGGCGGTATAACAGCCGGCGCAGCCACAGGCAGCCTCCTTGGTGGACCGGGCGTGGGGTGCGGAATCGGTGCCGAGGAAGAATTTCGGGTTGCCGGACGTGGCGGCGGCGACGAGGGCCTGCCGGTGGGTCTCGCGCTTCAATACCGGCAGGCAGTAGTGGTGCGGCCTGATGCCGCCGGCGAAGATCGCGTTGCGGTTGAGCAGCAGGTGGTGGGCGGTGATGGTGGCCGCCACCCCCGGCCCGGCTTCACGCACGAAATCGGCGCCGTCTCGGGTGGTGATGTGCTCGAGGACGATCTTCAGGGCCGGGAAATCCCGATGCACGGGCGCCAGGACCCGCTCGATGAACACGGCCTCCCGATCGAAGACATCCACGGCCGGATCGGTCACCTCGCCATGGACCAGGAGCGGGATGCCAAGGGCCTCCATGCGGGCCAGGGTGCCCCGGCAGCGGGCCAGGTCGGTGA
>JBPOHD010000114.1:0-4908 GCA_052035955.1 Pseudomonadota bacterium | reverse complement strand
CAAAGGACGGCGAGCGAGAGGGCTTTGCGGGCGTTTCCCGCTCCCCGGGGGGGCATGCTGTCCAGGGAATGCCTTTGTCGTTCCTTGGTGCCCCTTGGTGCCCTTGGTGTCTTGGTGGTTTGCCTTTTCCGGACGGCGAACGGCGGGCAACCCCATCGCGCCGCATGCGGCGCTCCTACAAGGCCGCGCCGTCCGGGTTTCGCGTGCCGACGTTCCAACGGCCCCATCGCGCCGCGTGCGGCGCTCCTACGACACCGGGCGGATGGCCCTTTGTAGGAGCGGCGGCCACGCCGCGATGCCTTCCGCGACCGCCCCATCGCGGCGCGGCGGCGGCCTCAGCCGGCGGGGCGCTCCAGCCAGCGCAGCAGGGTGGCGAAGAAGCGGTCCGGGTCCACGGGCTTGCCGACGTGGTCGTTCATGCCGGCCTTCAGGCAGCGTTCCCGGTCCTCGTCGAAGGCGTTCGCCGTCATGGCGATGATGGGCAGGCGCTCGCCGTAGTGCATCTTGCGGATCAGCCGCGTCGCCTCCAGCCCGTCCATGCGCGGCATCTGCATGTCCATCAGGATCAGGTCGTAGTCCTTCTCCTCGGCCATGGCGACGGCCTGGGCGCCGTCCTCGGCCATGTCGGCCGCGAGGCCGGCCTCCTCGAGCAGGCCCTGGGTCACTTCCCGGTTGATCTCGTCGTCCTCGGCGAGCAGGATGCGCCGGCCCCTGTGCTGGCGCGCCAGCACCAGCTCCGGGGCCTCGGCGGGCATCGGCGGCGGCGCTTCCGCGGCCAGGGCGGCGCGGCGCAGGCGGGCCGTGAACCAGAAGCGGCTGCCGCGCCCCGGAACGCTCTCCACCCCGGCCTCGCCGCCCATCAGGCCGGCCAGGCGCCGGGTGATGGCCAGGCCGAGCCCGGTACCGCCGTATTGGCGGGTGGTCGCCGCCTCCGCCTGCTCGAAGGCCGAGAACAGCCGCGGCAGCACCTCCGGTGCGATGCCGATGCCCGTGTCGCGGACCTCGAAGCGCAGCAGGGCGCCGTCGTCGGCCTCGTGCAGCACCTCGGCGCGCAGGGTGACGATCCCGGCCGCGGTGAACTTGATGGCGTTGGCGACGTAGTTGAGCAGGGCCTGCTGCAGGCGCACCGGGTCGCCGGCCAGGGGGCCGGTGTGCGCCGCGTCCTCCACCACCAGGGCCAGGCCCTTGGCCTCGGCCCGCTCGGCCATCATCGAGGCGACGTTGGCCAGCACGGCGCCGACCGCGAACTCCCGCTCCTCCAGGCTGAAGCGGCCGGCCTCGATCTTCGAGAAATCGAGGATGTCGTTGATCACCGAGAGCAGGTGCTCGGCGGCGGCGGCGATCTTGCCCAGGCGCCCGGCTGCCTCGGGGCCGGGGTTGTTCCGCCGCATCAGGTGGGTGAGGCCGATGATGGCGTTCATCGGCGTGCGGATCTCGTGGCTCATGTTGGCCAGGAAGGCGCTCTTGGCCAGCGTCGCGGCCTCCGCCGCCTCGGCCCGCCGGGCCAATTCCGCCTGCATTTCGTCGATCTGGCGCTCGCGGGCCTTGCGCTCGCTGTTGTCCACCAGGGTGCTGCGCGTATACAGGAACCGGCCCTCGCCGTCGCGCACCAGGTCACCGCTGACCAGGACCGGCAGCAGGCTGCCGTCCTTGCGCAGGAAGTCGATCTCCAGGTCGCGCAGCCGGCCCGAGTGCGCGAACTCCGCGAATTTCCGCAGGGCGACCTCGCGGCTCTCCGGCGTCATGAACTCCATGATCCGCCGGCCGACGAACTCCTCCCGCGCATAGCCCAGCATGGCCAGTTCCGTCTCGTTGACATTGAGGACCCGGCCCTCCGGGTCGAGGGAGTGGTAGCCGACGGGCGCCCGGTCGTAGAGGTCGGCAATCTGGCCCGCGTGCCCGGCCAAGGCCTCGTTCGCCTCGGCCAGCGCGCGGGTCCGCTCCGTGACCAGGTCCTCCAGGTGCCGGCGATGCCGTTCCAGCTCCGACTCCAGCTGCCTGCGCTCCGTGATGTCCATGACGATGCCGAGGTAACGCACCACACCCCCCCGGCCGTCCTGCCGGGGCTGTCCGCGGGACATCAGCCAGCGCTCCGGCCCGGCCGGCGAATTCACCCGCCATTCGAGGCTGATGGCGTCCTGGCCGGCCACCGCCCTGGCGAGCTCGCCGGTGATGCGGGGCCGATCCTCCGGCCGCACCGTGTCCAGCCAGGCCTGGTAGGAGGGCTCCGCGGTGCCGGGTTCGAGCCCGTACAGCCGGCAGGTCTCGTCCGACCAGTAGTTGCGGTCCGTGTCCAGATCCCATTCCCAGGTGCCGGCCCGGGCCGCCTCCAGGGCCATTTGCAAGCGGGCGGCGCTTTCGCGCAGTTCCGCCTCGGCCCGCTTGCGCCCGCTCACGTCGCGGGAGAGGACGATGAAGCCGGCGGCCGCGTCCTCCCCCTTGCGCGACACGGACAGTTCGAACCAGTGGGGCCCGTCCTCCAGATCCAGGCGGATCTCGTGCCCGTAGGCGCTGCCGTCCCGCGCCGCCTCGGCCAGGGCCGCCATGCAGGTGTCCGCCGCCTCGGCCGGCAGCACCTCGCGCACCGTGCGGCCGATCAGGTCCTCGCGCTGGCGGGCCAGGAGTTCCGGGTTCTTGGCCCAGACCTTGAGGTAGGTGCCGGCGGCATCGGCCTCGAACAGCAGGTCGGGGATGGCCTGCAGGGTCGCGGACAGCTCGGCGTTGAGGCGGCGGATGGTCTCCTCCGCCTGCTTGCGGGCGGTGATGTCCCGGTTGGTGCCGCGCCGGCCCAGGTAGCGGCCCTCCTCGTCGTGGAGCGGGCGGCATTCGTGGGCCACCCAGGCCTCGCTGCCGTCCGGGCGGCGGACGCGGAATTCCATTTCCTTTTCGTCGGCCAGGCGGTGGCCCGCGAGGTGCCCGGCGTAGGCGTCCCGGTCCTCGGGGTGGATGCATTCCAGCAGCAGCCCCGGGTCGGCCAGGAAGGCTTCCGGGCGGCGGCCGAAGATGCGCTCGCAGGCCGGGGAGAGGTACACGAAGCGGCCGTCGGCGCCGGTCCAGAAGATGCAGTCCTCGGCGCTCTCGGCGAGCAGCCGGTACTTGGCCTCCGAGGCCCGGACGGCGGCTTCCGCCTCCTTGCGGGCCGAGATGTCCTCGGAGAAGATGACGATGCCGCCCACCTCGCCGGCCAGGTTGCGCCAGGGCCGCACCTCCCAGCGCACCCACTGGACGCTGCCGTCGGCCCGCTCGAAGCGGTCGCCGGAGGAGCGGGTCACTTCGCCCGCCATGCCGGCCTGGTGCACCGCCTTCCAGACCTCGCCGACCTCCGGGAAGACCTCGTAGTGGGAGATGCCGAGCAGTTCCCGATCGCCCAGGCCGTAGTCGTCCCGCCAGCGGCGGCTCACGGCCAGGTAGCGCATCTGCCGGTCGAACATGGCCAGGGCCGCCGGCGCGTGGTCGATCAGCAGGCGCAGCCGCTCCTCGCTCTCGCGCAGCGCCGCCTCGCTGCGCACCGTCAGGGCCTGGGCGGCGTCGCGCTGGGCCCGCCCGTCCTCCAGGGCCCGCCGGGCCGCCTCCATCTCGGCGATCGGCATCGCCTCGCCGGCGCCGCCTGCCGGGTCCGCCAGGCGGGCCATGGCGCGGCTGAGGCGGCGGCCGCCCAGCAGCCCCCCGAGGAGCCCCGCCAGGGTGGCCAGGGCGACGCCGCCGGCGAGGACCAGGGTGGCGTCGGTCAGGGGTTCCCGGTAGACGTCCCGCGGCACGGCCAGCACCACCGACCAGGGCGCCGATTCCAGGGGCAGGTCGACCCGGCCGGCCGGCTCGGCGTCGCGCTGGGGGTCGAAGTCCGGCGGGCCGCGCCGGGCGATGGTCTTGCCGGTGCTGTCGAGCAGGGCCAGGTACCAGCCCTCGGGCAGCGCCACCTTGTCCGCCCGGGCCTGCAGCCGGGCCGCCTCCAGGGTGGCCAGCAGCAGGTAGGTCACCCGGTCGTGGCGGCGCACCGGCACGGCGATGGCGACCAGGGGCTCCTTGGCCACCGGCCCCAGGAACAGGTCCCCCACCGCCGGCCTGCCGGTGGCCATGGCCGTCGGCGCCGCCGCCTTGCCGGCCGGCCGGGGCAGCGGCGGCAGGGGCTGGCCGAAGGGCACCCGGGTGTTGAGCAGCATCCGGCCATCGGTGTCGGCGATCACCAGATGGCTGCCGAAGGCGTGGCGGAAGGCCTGGGCTTCCGCGTAGAGGTCCTGCGTCGGCGCCGGCCCGTCCAGGTCCGGCGATCCCGACAGCATTTCCAGGCCGTCGATGCGGGCCCCGAGGTAGAGATCCACGGCGGTCGCGAAGTTGCGCGCAAGGTTGGCCGCCGTGGCGTTGTGGGCGGCCTCGAGGTCGCGCACATGGCCGGCCGCCAGCCAGGCCGCCAGGACGAGCAACGGCAGCAGGCAGAGCCAGATCAGGCGGGCGATGAAGGTCCGCAGGGCGATGCCCGACTGCAGGGCGGCGGCGAGATGGCGGGAGAGCGGAGCGTGCGACATCGGGGTTCCGGGCGTCGTGGCGCCGGACCGCGGCGGTGGTGCCGGGAACCGGCAATGCCCCCCGTCGGGGGCTGCTTGGTTGCGATGATGGAAGCTTTGCCGCCGGCTGTCTGTCGGGATTGCCTGACAATCGGGGGGATACCCGCCCCCGATGGCGAATTGTTTGACGCCGGTCAAGTGCCGGCGGGTGCCGCGATGCCTTTCGGGGTGGCCCCATCGCGCCGCGTGCGGCGCTCCTACAATGCCGCGGGGATGGGCTCTTGTAGGAGCGGCGGTGACGCCGCGAGGCCTTTCGGGGCGGCCCCATCGCGCCGCATGCGGCCCTCCTACAATGCCGCGCGGATGGGCTCTCGTAGGAGCGGCGGTGACGCCGCGATGACTTTCG
>JBPOHD010000007.1:0-125918 GCA_052035955.1 Pseudomonadota bacterium | reverse complement strand
ACCGTGGGCGGGGCGACGAAGGTGTACTGGTATCGGGAGCAGGCCCGCTGATCGCGCGGACCACGGACCATAAAAAAGCCCCGCCGCGGCGGGGCTTTTTCATGCGTCGCCGTCGGGCTCAGGCGGGGAGGGCGATCCTGCCGTCCTTGCTGAACTGGTAGTCCTTGAAGATGTGCTCGGCGCTGAGGATCTCGTAGCTGCCGTCGGGACGCTGGCGGGTGGTGTCCTTCAGCTTGTAGGTCAGGTGGCCGCAGGTCCAGCACTCGAAGTTCCGCATGTGGGTGCACAGGCAGGTCTTGTCCATCACCTTGACCTTCTTCGCTTCCGGATGCAGCGCCACTTCCCGGTTGTAGGCGGTGATGTAGGCGCAGTTTCCGGAGCCGTCCAGCAGGTAGCCGAAGGCCTCGCAGTTCGGCCGGATGCCGTCGCCGATGGCCGGGCTGTTCCTGAGCATGCGCATCGGATAGCCGGTGGGCGAGATGGTATTGACCTCGATGTCGTCCTCGCCGGCCTTGAAGTACTCCTGCTGCACCGGCTCGGGCAGGCCGCACTCCCGGGCCACGGTGAAACGGGTGGCCACCTGCACGGCGGCGGACCCCGTCTCCAGGAAGGCGGTGGCCTCGCTGCCGGTGAAGATGCCTCCCGCCGGGATGACCGGGATGTCCAGCTTCTCGTTCTTCAGGTAGGCGAGGATTTCATTCACGATCGTCGCCAGGTCGTACTGGGCCCAGTCGAGCCCGAATCCCAGGTGGCCGCCGGCCAGGGGACCCTCGACGACCACGAAATCGGGCAACCTGTTGGTGCGGGCCGACTTGCGCAGGAAGAGCTGCAAGGCGCGCAGGGACGAGACGATGATGCCCAGCTTGGCGTCGCGGAAGCGCGGATGATCCTCCATGAGGCCGAAGGACCCGAGGTGCAGGCCGGCCGACAGCGTGATGCCGTCGATGCCCGCATCCAGGGCCGCCGCCAGGCGAACGCGCAGGGTGTCCCTGGGCGCGTTCATGGTCAGCTTCTCCATGCAGTTGATGAAGACCATGCCGTCGCCGCGCTTGGCTTCCATGGTCCGGCCCACGTGGAGCTTCTGGGCCTCGGCCAGGTGGCCCAGGTCGAAGAGGATTTCCGACTTGTCGGCGTTGGCGACGTTGTACTTGTATTGCTTGAGCTTGTCCTTCACGTAGCGCGTCTTGAAGCGCCGGTCCGACACCGTCGGCACCATGGCGTCCGAGATGTGGCCGACGCCGCCCAGTCGCGCCGCCTCCAGGGCCAGTTCGGCCGTCGAGATGTCCACGCCCATGCCGCCGATCATGATGGGCACCAGTTCGGACCGGCCGAAGCGCAACCGGAAATCATCCACGCATTTCATCGTTTTCGGGCCCTCCGGGGGCCTCTTCCTCCGCGGCCGCCGTGGTGGCTGGAGCCCCACGGGCGCAAAAAGTCGCCATTATGGGCCATCCCTGCTGGCGGGGGGCTTACAAGACGCCCGATTTTCGGCGCCCGCGGCGTGGTGTCAGCGGCCGGTGATCTGGGCGTAGAGCAGGGGCAGCCGGGCCGGCAGGTCCTCGGGGCGGCGCAGCACGGTGAAACCGCCGGCACCGAAAAGGTGGGGCAGGTAGGAAGCGCCTTCCCGGTCTATGGTCACGCAGAAGGGCTGGACGCCCCGCTCGCGGGCCTCGATCAGGCTGACGCGGGTGTCCTCGATGCCGTATCGGCCCTCGTACAGGTCGATGTCGTGGGGCTTGCCGTCGGTCAGCACGAGCAGCAGGCGCACCGACGTGGGCTGGCGGTCGAGCAGGTCGGTGGCATGGCGGATCGCGGCGCCCATGCGGGTGTAATAGCCGGGCTTGAGCGCCGCGATGCGGCCGCGGGCCGCATCGTCGAGGGGCCCCTCGAAGGACTTGATTTCGTGGAAGCGCACGTTGTCGCGGCGCAGGGAGGAGAAGCCGTAGAAGGCATAGCGGTCGCCGGTGGCCCGCAGGGCCTCGGCGAATAGCATCAGGCTGTCTCGGATCACGTCGATGACCCGGTGGCCGTCGGAGATCCACGTATCGGTGGACAGGGACAGGTCGGCCAGGACGAGGCAGGCGAGGTCCCGCTCGGCGGTGCGGTGGGCCAGGTAGGCGCCGGCGCCGGCCACGTGGTAGCCGGCGGCCTTGTCCGTATGCAGGCGCACGCAGGCGTCGATGTCGAGTTCCGTGCCGTCGGGCTGGGCCTTGTACCAGCGGCGCACCGGCGCCAGGGCGGCGAACTGGCTGCGCAGCTTGCGGGCCGGCCGGCGCAGGCGCTCCGGCAGGGCGATGGGCGCCGCGCCGCGCGCGACCATGGGCTGGATGCGGCAGAAACCGGGGACCAGGCAACGCTTGCGGTGGTCCCACTCGGGCAGGGGGATGCCCGGGCCGGCAGGCAGGTCATCCTCGGCGGCCGACGGCAGGTCGAGGTCGAAGCGGACCTTGGAGGCGACTCGTTCGCCGTCGCGCATGACGGTGAGCTTGTCCAGTTCCTCGGCGGCCTTGCCCGCATCGGGATTCGGGTCGTCGTCCAGGGAACGGTTCACCTTGATGAACTCGGCGAAGGACATCAGGCTCTCGGCCCGGAACATCATCAGCAGGCCGTGCTCACTCTCCGGCTTGTCGGTGCGCTCGGCCTGGTGGCGCTTGCGCTCGGCCGCCACCTGCTCCTCGCCGCCGCCTTCGCCGGGGGAAGGCTGTTTCCTGCCGTCGGGCGCCTGGCCGGCGAGCGGCGAGGGGTACAGCCACAGGGGTACGGGCTGCACGGGTTTCGCCTCGGCCCCGGACAGGGGCGGCAGCTCTGCCACGCTGCCGGGATCGCGCAGCGCCCGGCGCACGGCTTCCTCCTGGGCTGCCTCGTCGGCCGGCAGGTCGGTTGGGTCGATGCGTTCCGCGCAAAGGGCATCCACGAGACGCCGGTAACGCGGCTCCAGGCCGGGGTAGCGGGCAAGTGCGGCGAGGGTGGCCTGCTGGTTGCGCGCGATCCAGCCGCCGCCGGCGGCGTGGGCATCGTGGGCCGCCAGGGCGATCAGCCAGAGATAGAGGTCGCGATTGAGACCGGCTTCCGGAAATACCGCGATCACGGGCGGCAGGCGAAGGGTTTCCAGGTCCAGGGAGGCGCGGGAAGCCTTTTCGTCGGTGCCGGCCAGCCGCGACAGGAAGCGCCGCCGGGCGCCGTGCCGGGCCTCGGCCGCGGCGGCCACGCGCAGGCCCGGGTCGCCGCCCAGGGCCCGGAAGAGGACGCCCAGGGTCTTCTCGAGGTCCGCCAGGCGGACCGACGCCTCGGGATGGTCACGCCGCGCCCGGCCGGTGATGAACCGGTCCCAGAGGCCTCCGACCCACTCTTCCATGGGCCCTTAGTCCCGGTGGCCCGTGAGGCTCACCTTCGCCTCGTTCTGGCGCGCCGCCTCCTGCTCCACCCAGCCGAGCAGGGGGCCGGGGGGACGGCTCTCCTGGACCGTCGCGCAGGCGGCGATGCACTGGCCGCACTGGGTGCAGGTGAACATCTGGTGCTTGGCCACCCGGGGCTTCAGGCGCATGGGGCAGACGCCCTCGCAGGCCGCATAGCCCGGACCGCCGGGTCCGTAGCAGGTCGAGCAGTCGGCCGCCCGCTCGCGCTGGAAGCCCACCACCATGGCGCCCCGGTTGCCCATCCAGGCCAGGCTCTGGAACAGGCCGACGGCACAGCCGAAACGGCAAAAGAGGTGGCGCGCGAAGAGGAACTCCAGCGTCAGGACCGCGGTCCCGGCGCCGATGAAGAGGGCCTGGTTGCGGGTCGGCGCGAGTTGCCACAGATTGCCGTAGACCTCGGCCGGCGGCAGCAGGTAGGTGAGCAGGACGACGGCCCAGACGAAGGCGAAGAAAGCCGTCATGGGAACGGTCAGCAGCCACCAGCGGGCATCGACGACGAAGGTGCTGCCGTCCGGGTTCCTGGGTGGCACCGCCTTGCCGTCCCAGAGGCTCTGCTTGCCCGAGGCGTGGCGCATCATGCGGTTGATGGTCTCCACCACCGAGAAGTGGGGGCAGAGCCAGCCGCAGTAGAGGCGGCCCCAACGCCAGGCGACGGCGAGGAACAGGGCGGCGCCGCCGACCAGGGGCAGGAACAGGCGCAGCAGCAGGTTCACGCCGGCCTCCGTGCCGGTGATGCGGCCGGCGAAGAAATCGTCCAGCCCGAGGCGCCAGTCGATGCCCAGGATGATGGCATGGCCGGCATAGAGGTCGTAGCGGAACAGGTCGAAGACCGGCGCCAGGACGAAGAGGACGAAGAAGCCCATCTGCCAGGCCAGGCGCTGGCGCTGGACCACGCCTGCGCGACCCGGGGCCGCCTGGACGGTCCACGGCGGCGGCTGGCGCAGGGCGGCGATCTGGCTCAGGACGCGCACGTGGATCGGGGGCCGATCAGCGGATAGACCCAGGGCTTGCCGGAAAGGGCCTTGGAGAGCCCGACCACGCCGAGCAGGATCAGCGTCGAATGGACGCAGGTGAAATAGAGCACCACGACCACCCAGGTCCATTCCCAATGCAGGCCGCCGAGGACCAGGAAGGCGGCGCAAAAGCCGACCAGCAGGCCGCCGCCCCAGAGGCTGACCCAGAAGGTCTGGTCCAGGTGGCAACGGGCCAGGGAGGGCGCCGCGCCACGGCGCTTGAACCACAGCCAGGCCAGGGCCAGGAAGCCGAGACCCGGCGCGAGCATGAGGTTCACCAGAAACAGGCTCTCGGCGGTGACGGCGAGGCCCTGTCCCGGGGCTTCCTGATCCTGGCTGGAGGCGTTCATCGGCCGAAGGTGGCCAGCACGACTTCCATCAGGGCTGCCGCCACTTCCTGGTCGTCGGTCAGGCTCTCTACCAGGGAGGCGCGGCAGGCCTCCACGGGATCCAGGCCGTCGCGGATCAGCAGTGCCGCATAGACCAGGAGGCGGGTGCTCGCCACCTCTTCCAGGTCCACGTCCTTGAGCGTTCGCAGGGAGCGGGCGATGGAGACCAGGCGCCGGGCCACCATGGCCTCGCAACCGGTCTCGCCGACCAGGATGGCTTCCTCCCGCTCGGCGTTCGGGAAGTCGAAGCGCAGGGAAACGAAGCGCTGGCGGGTCGAGGGCTTCATGCCCTTCATGAAGTTCTGGTAACCCGGGTTGTAGGACACCACCAGCATGAAGCCGGGCGGCGCGTGCAGGACCTCGCCGGTGCGGTCGATGGGCAGCACGCGGCGGTGGTCGGCCAGCGGGTGGATGACGACGGTGGTGTCCTTGCGCGCCTCCACCACTTCGTCCAGGTAGCAGATGCCGCCTTCGCGCACGGCGCGGGTCAGGGGGCCGTCCGACCAGGTGGTGGAGCCGTCGGTGAGCAGGTGCCGGCCCACCAGGTCGGCGGCGGTCAGGTCGTCGTGGCAGGCGACGGTGTAGAGGGACAGGCCGAGCCGGGCCGCCATGTGGGCGACGAAGCGGGTCTTGCCGACCCCGGTCGGACCCTTGATGAGGACCGGCAGGTGGTTCTTCCAGGCGTGCTCGAACAGCCCGATCTCGTTGCCCGAGGCTTCGTAATAGGGGAGGTCGGCGGCGGCCGTGCGGGTATCCATCAGAGCCCTCTCCAGTAGGTGGCCATGATGATGGCCAGGACCAGGAGGAGCCAGCCTACCACCATCGCCTGCCAGAAGAACTTGACGCCACGCAAGGCCATGAACTCCCGGATGACCAGGAAACCCTTGACGAAGGCGATGGCGAGGATCGCCAGCACGGCCGTCGGACCGGCATGGCCGGTCTCGCCCAGCCACCAGGTGATTCCGGTGCCGGCCATGAGGGCCAGCCAGACGAGGTCGAGGAGGCGGGCGTTCATCATCGCATCACGTAGACGAGGGGGAAGAGGACTATCCACACCAGGTCCACCATGTGCCAGTAGCTGGCGCCGGTCTCCATGCCGTGGTGGTCGGCGGCACCATAACCGCCGCGCCGGGTCTTCAGCCAGACCGCCACCAGGATCACCATGCCGAGGATCACGTGCATGAAGTGGAAGAAGGTGAGGGACAGGTAGAACATGTAGAAGCTGTTCGTCGTCAGGTCGATGCCGGCGGCGAACTTGGCCGAATACTCGCCGACCTTGACGGCCAGGAAGCCGCCGCCGCAGGCGATGCCCCAGAGCAGCCAGCGGGCGCTGGCCGCGACGGCATCCTGCTTGATGGCGGCCACCGCCCGGGCGACGCACCAGCTGCCGGTGATCAGCAGCAGGGTGTTGATGGCGCCGGCATTGCGGTCCAGGTTGCGCTGCATGTCGTCGAACAGGGCGACGTCGTGCATGCGGGTGACGGCATAGCTCGCGAAGAAGACGCCGAAGGCGAGCAGCTCGGCCAGGATGAAGACCCAGATCGCCAGGTCGCCGGGCGGGTGGGCCGCGGCGCCGTCGATCGGGCCCGGGAGGGACGTCGTGGCGCCCTGTTCTTGTCCGGACATGGGGTATGCGGGGTTGGAACCGGCGGCCAGTGTAGGCCGGGCCGGTGTCCCGCGGCCTTGACCTGGGACAAGGCGCCAGGCCGGGGCAAAAAAAAACCGGCGCCCGAAGGCGCCGGCGAGTCGGGGGAGATATTCCTTCCCTTGAATCAGGCGGCGGTTTCCTCGCCCTTGCAGAAGAAACTCCACACATAGACCACGAGGCCGACCAGGAACAGCACGCCGGTCCATTCCCGCAGCCAGTAGAACAGGCTGACCTGATTCTGCGCGTCCATGAACGGCACGGGCGTCGTGGAAACGCGCTGCAGCCAGACCTGCAGGATGCCGGCGGCGGTGAGGAACAGGGTGATGAAGACGATGGAGATCGTCATCAGCCAGAAGCTCCACATTTCCATGACCTGGGACTTGTTGGAGTTCGCGGCGCGTCCCCGCAGCAGCGGCATGGCATAGGAGATCATGGTCAGGTTCACCATCACGTAGGCGCCGTAGAAGGCCATGTGGCCGTGCGCCGCGGTGATCTGTGTGCCGTGGGTGTAGTAGTTCACCGGGGCCAGGGTATGGAGGAATCCCCAGACGCCGGCGCCGAGGAAGGCCATCACCCCCGTGCCCAGGGCCCACAGGGTGGCGACCCGGTTCGGATGCTCGCGGCGGCGGCGGTTCACCATGTTGAAGGCGAAGACCGTCATGGCGAAGAAGGGGATGGGCTCCAGGGCCGAGAACACGGAACCCCACCACTGCCAGTAGTCCGGCGTGCCGATCCAGTAGTAGTGGTGGCCGGTGCCGATGATGCCGGTGATGAGCGTCAGCGTGACGATCACGTACAGCCACTTCTCGATCACCTCGCGGTCGACGCCCGTCACCTTGATCAGCACGAAGGCCAGGATCGCGCCGAGGATCAGTTCCCACACGCCTTCCACCCACAGATGCACGACCCACCACCAGTAGAACTTGTCGCGGACCAGGTTATCCGGGTTGTAGAAGGAGAACAGGAAGAACACGGCGAGGCCCCACAGGCCCAGCAGCAGCACCAGGCTGATGGCCGTCTTCTTGCCCTTCAGCACCGTCATGGTGATGTTGAACAGGAAGGCCAGGGCGACGATCACGATGCCGACCTTGGTGAGCAGGGGTTGTTCCAGGAACTCCCGTCCCATGGTGGGGATGATGTCGTTGCCGGTCATCTTGGCCAGGGAGGCGTAGGGCACCAGCAGGTAGCCCACGACCGTCAGCGCCGCCGCCACCAGGAAGATCCAGAACATGGCGACTGCCAGCGCGGGGCTGAACAACTCCGTTTCCGATTCCTCCGGGATCAGGTAGTAGGCGGCGCCCATGAAGCCCATGAGCAGCCAGACGATGAGGGCGTTGGTGTGCACCATCCGCGCCACGTTGAAGGGAATGGCCGGGAACAGGAAGTCGCCGATCACGTACTGCAGGCCCATGATCAGGCCGAACAGGATCTGCGCGACGAACAGCCCGATCGCGGCGATGAAGTACAGCTTCGATACCGCTTGCGATTTATATTGCATAGTTGGATCTCCCGAGTTTCAACCTGTCCGGTCAGCCTTCGATGTTGGGCGGCCAGTTGGCGGTGTTGATTTCCGACACGTACTTGAAGAAGGCGACCAGGTCGTCCAGCTCCTTTTCGGTCAGGTTGAATTGCGGCATCTGGCGGCGTCCCGGCGTCTTGGTCGGCTGGGCCTTGATCCAGGCCTTGATGAATTCGCCGCCGCGACGCTTGTAGACGTTGCCCAGTTCCGGCGCGAAGTAGGCGCCTTCGCCGAGCAGCGTGTGGCAGCCGATGCACTGGTTGGTCTCCCATACTTTCTTGCCGGCGGCGACGGCCGGATTGGCCAGCGCTGCCCGGTTGTCGCGGGCCGGGATGGCCTGCTCGCTCTGGAAGGTCAGCGCCAGGAACACGAGGAAGAAGAACAGCGTCCCTCCGAAAAATATGTTCCGCGCCGTCGAGGTGGTGAATGTCCCGCTCATGAGGCCCCCTTTGTGTCGAAGCTGCCGAAATGCAGCGTGGCACGACTTTAGGGAAGCGCCCCCCCGTCTTCCTTGACTGCGGTCAAGAATGACCGGAGCCTTTGGCGGTGCAACACCGTCGTCGGGACCCGGGGCGTCCCTGAAAGCCTTCGAGGGGCCGGCAGGTCGATGACGATGGCCTGGCTGCGCGCCGTCCGGGCGCCCGATGGTGGGCACCCGCGCTATGATCCACCCGTGAAAACCATGGACCCGATTCGCGATCCCGGCCCCGTATCGTCTGCCCGTCGGCGTCTCTTGGGAGGGCTGTCGGGACTTGCCGCCATCCTGGCGTCGGGAACGCATCCCCTCGCCGCGCGCGCCCAGTCCCGGGCGCTGCCCAAGGCCCGCGGGGGTCGTGCCGTCGTCGTCGGGGGAGGATGGGGGGGGCTGGCCGCAGCGCGGCATCTGCGAAGCCTGGTGCCAGGGCTGGAGGTCGTCCTGCTGGAGCGCAATCCCGTCTTCCGGTCCCTTCCGTTGAGCAATGCCTGGCTCGTGGGCCGGCGCGAGACCCGATTGCTGCTCCACGACTACCGGCGGGCCGCCGCGGCCTACGGTTACGAATTCGTCCAGGCCGAGGTCGGTGGCATTGACCGGGACCGCCGCCAGGTGGTGACGCCGGCGGGCCGGCTGGACTACGACTGGCTGGTGCTCGCACCGGGTATCCGCCACGACTGGTCGGCATGGTACGGGGATGAGCGGCGTCCGATCGAGGAATGCCTGCGGCGCTTTCCGGCCGCCTTCGCGGCCGGTGACGAGGGGCTGCGCCTGCGCTCGAAACTGGAGGGATTTCGCGGGGGCGATCTATTGATGACCGTCCCGCCCATGCCCTACCGTTGTCCGCCGGCACCCTTCGAGCGGGCTTGCCTGATTGCCTGGTTCATGAAATCGCGGGGCATTCCCGGCAAGGTGATCGTCCTCGACCCCAATCCGCCCACGCCAGCCTTCGAGCGGGTGTTCCGCGAGCAGTTCGGCGACCGGATCAGCTATCAGGCGCAGGTGCGGATCAAGTCCCTGAATCCCTTCGCAAGGACGGTTGAAACGGATTTCGACGACTTCCGTTTCGACGACGCCATCATCATGCCCGCACAACAGGCGGGCGATCTCGCCTGGCAGGCCGGCCTCATCGGCCGGGATGCGTCCGGACGCCCCACCGGATGGGCCGCCGTCGATCCCCTGCACCTGCATGTTCCGGACGATGAGCGCATCCACGTCGTCGGCGATGCCCTCGACAGGGTGTCGCCCCTGTTCGGCTTCTACCCGAAGACAGGCCATCTGGCGGCGAGCCAGGGCGCGATCGTCGCGGCTGCGATCGCCGCCAGGCATGCCGGCCAGGCGCCCGAGGTACGCCTGCCGGAAGGCAGTTGCCATGTGCTGACCAATCCCGACCCGGAAGAGGCGATGCGCCTGGATACGCGGTTTCGGCTGCGCGGCGATGGCGTCATCGCGCAAACGGCCAGCCAGACCCGCATCGTCCAGCCCCAGGGCGAGGACCTTGCATGGGCTCAGGCCCATTTCCGCGATTTCCTGGCCAGCCCATAGGGTCTATTCTCATTCAGTCGGCGCACACCCCGCCTGAATGAGAACAGACCCTACGCCCGGTCCTGCCGGCCACTCAATGCCGCGCGTAGCGGCTGGTCCTGCCCGTCGGTGACACGAGCAGCGTGTCGAAGAGTTCCCGGCGCACGGGGCCCTCCCCGCTCTGGCTGTCCAGCATCGTGCAGCCGCGTTCGCAACTCGGACTGGAGGTTTCCCGGCCGGGGGCACCGAAGGGCAGGCCGGGAACGGCGATACCCCGCGCCTTGGGCTTTTCCGTGAGCAGCATCTTGATGTCTTCGGCCGGCACGTGTCCCTCGACGAAGTAGCCGGCCACCACGGCCGTATGCACGGACTCCACCTCGGCGGGTACCTTGAGGCGCCGCTTGACGGCCGCCATGTCGTCGGTTTGCTTCAGCGTGACCGTGAAGCCGTTCTCCCGCAGGTGCTCTGCCCAGTCGATGCACGCGATGCAGGTTCGCGGGACGAAGACCTCGACGGGCGGCAGACCCTCGGCGGCCACCTTGGACGTGGCTGCCAGGGACAGGAGGAGGACGGCGGCGGGGCGCAGCCGTCGGAGCAACGATGGCATCAGGCGCGCCCCGTCAACAGGGCCTGCCCGGCTTGCAGCCCTTGAGCAGCCAGAGGGAAATGACGCCGGCCACCTCGTCGGCGCGGACCTTGCGCGCCAGGCTGGTGGGATCCCGGCCGGCGTTGGTCTTGGCCATCGGGTCCGCGCCGGCCTCGAGCAGCAGCTTCGCGGCCCGGGCATTGGTACCGTAGGCGGCCATGTGCAGGGGAGTGGCGCCCTCTCCGTCCCGGGCGTTCGGATCGGCACCGGCGGCCAGCAGCGCCTGGAGCGGGCCGGTGTCCGAGTTCGTGGCCGCAAGGTGCAAGGGCGTCGAGCCCAGGGGGCTGCGCGTGTCGCGCTGGGCCGGATTGGCCTTCAGCAGGTGTTCGACGTCGGTGCGGGTGCCGGTCCGGGCGGCCTCGTGGACAGCCTTGAAGCTGCTTTCGGACACCACGTCGGCGGAGAAGGTCGCCATGGCGGGCAGGAACAGAACGAGGGCGAGAAGGGGGGGCAGGGTTCGCATGGCGGGGTCGGGCATCCAATGAGAAGACAGGCATCGACGACTTTAGTTTGTTCCTGAAGCGAATTCATTGACCCCGATCATGGCCCCCGGCGTGCCACGACCGTCCGGGCCCTATAATCCGGCGCTCCCATGCGCCGTCCCGCCCTCCGATCCGTCGCCTTCTGGCTGTTCTGCTGCTGCGCCATGGTGTTCGCCACCCTGGTCATCGGCGGCGTCACGCGGCTGACCCACGCAGGGCTGTCGATCGTCGAATGGCAACCCCTGGTGGGCGCCATTCCCCCCATGTCCGAGGGCGACTGGCGGGTCCTGTTCGAGAAATACCGGCAGACCCCGGAATTCCGGGAGGTGAACCATGCCATGGACCTGGCCGGCTTCCAGTTCATCTTCTGGTGGGAGTGGGCCCACCGGCTGTCCGGCCGCCTGATCGGCATCGTGTTCCTGCTGCCCTACCTCTGGTTCCTGGCCCGGGGGACCCTGCGCCGCGGCCTGGCCTGGAAGGCCCTCGGTTTCTTCGTCCTCGGCGGCCTGCAGGGCGCCATGGGCTGGTACATGGTGAAAAGCGGCCTGGTGGATGACCCACGGGTCTCCCAGTACCGGCTGGCGGCCCACCTGGGGCTTGCCTTCCTGATCTTCGGGCTGATGCTCTGGACGGCCCTGGGCATGCTCGGCGAGCGCCGGAGGGCACTCCCGGGCACTTCCCTGCATCGGGTCCAGGGATTCGGCACCTTCCTCGTCGCCCTGGTCTTCGTGATGGTGTTGAGCGGCGCGCTGGTGGCTGGAATCCGGGCCGGCCTGGCCTACAACACCTTCCCCTCCATGAACGGCCATTTCGTGCCGCCGGAGATCCTGATGCTGGAGCCCTGGTGGCTCAACTTCTTCGCCAACATGGCCACGGTCCAGTTCGACCATCGAATGATCGCCTGGGCCCTCATGGGCCTGATTCCGGTCCTGTGGTGGCTGGTCCGTTGCCACGGGCCGGCGGCGGCCTACCGGCCGGCGAATCTGCTGGCCGGCATGCTGGCGGTACAGGTTGCGCTGGGGATCGCCACGCTTCTGCTGAAGGTGCCCGTTCCCCTGGCCGCCGCCCACCAGGCCGGCGCCATGGTCCTCTTCGGCCTGCTGGTCTGGACCAACCACGCCCTGCGCCTCAAGTAAAAAAGCCCGCCTCGTGGGCGGGCTCCGGAAGCGGGTTGGGGAATGCTTACGCCGCGGCCTGCGCCGGGATCTTCCCGGAATGGTGGGTGATGCGGTTCTTGGCGTCCACGTAAACCAGGTCCGGTTCGAACTTGGCCAGCTCGATCTCGTTGAACATGGCGTAGGTGGCGATGATCAGCAGGTCGCCGGGCGCTGCCTTGCGGGCTGCCGCGCCATTGACCGAGATGGTTCCCGTGCCCCGTTCGGCCCTGATGGCGTAGGTGGTGAAGCGCTCGCCGTTGTTGACGTTGTAGATGTCGATCTGCTGGTACTCGCGGATGTCGGCGGCGTCCAGCAGGTCTTCGTCGATGGCGCAGGAACCCTCGTAATGGAGCTCGGATTGCGTCACGGTCACGCGGTGCAGTTTGGACTTCAGCATCATGCGTTGCATTTGTTGGCGTCCCTTCTCATGCAAAGGATCGGAACCCGGGCCCGAGGGCCGTCGCGAGGTTCCACGCTGCAATGGAGCCCATGCCGCCGGCTCCGCCATTCCGCTACTGGCACACCGCCGGCATGAGCGCATCGCGGTGACCTACACTTCCAGGTTGTCAATCAAGCGCGTGCTTTCCAAACGCGCCGCGCCTAAGACCACCAACCCGGATTCGTGAGCGGCCGGCAATTGTAGATCAAGTGTTTTACGCACTGCAATATAGTCCGGAGACCAAGCGTTGGCGCGCATCTCCGCCATGGCCTCCTCTTCGAGCCGGGAAAAATCTCGCGATCCGGCCCGAATCTCGGCACCGATTCGGTTCAGGACCCTGAAAAGGCGGGGGGCCTCGGCCCGCTGGGCAGGGGTCAGGTAACCATTCCGCGAGGACAGGGCCAGTCCGTCCGGGGCCCGGACGGTCTCGCCGGCGACGATCTCGATCGGCAGGGCGAACTGGCGGACCATGTTGCGGATGATCATCAGCTGCTGGAAATCCTTCTTGCCGAACAGGGCCGCCCGGGGCTGGACGATGGCGAACAGCTTCATGACCACCGTGGCGACGCCCCTGAAATGGCCAGGACGGAACTCCCCGTCCAGGATGCCGGCCTGTTCCGCCGGCGGTTCGACGGCGTAGTTCTGGGGCTGCGGGTACATCTCGGCCTCGCCGGGGGCGAAAAGGTGGTCCACCCCTGCCTCGGCGAGCTTTGCGCAGTCGGCCTCGAAGGTACGCGGGTACTTCTCGAAGTCCTCGCCCGGCCTGAATTGCAGCCGGTTCACGAAAATGCTGGCGACCACGGAATCGCCGTGGGTCCTGGCCTGGCGCATGAGGGCGATGTGGCCCTCGTGGAGGTTGCCCATGGTGGGCACGAAGGCGACGGCGCCGGCGCCGCGCAGGGCGGCGCGCAGGCCGGGGATCGTTTCGTGGATATGCATCGGGGTCTTTTGCTCGGGGAATGGATCAGTAGCAGTGCTCGGGGCCGGGGAAGCTGCCGTCCTTGACGGCTGCCACATAGGCCTTGACGGCCCCCTCGATGCTCTGCGCCTCGGCCATGAAGTCCTTGACGAAGCGGCCCTTCCTGCCCGGATAGATGCCCAGCATGTCGTGCAGCACCAGCACCTGGCCGTCGCAGCCGGGCCCGGCGCCGATGCCGATGGTGGCGCAGGCCGTCAGCACCTTGCTGATCTCCGCCGCCAGCTCGGCCGGCACCATCTCCAGGACCATCAGGGCGGCACCCGCCTGCTCCAGGGCCAGGGCATCGGCCTTCATGCGCGCCGCTTCCGCCTCGCCGCGCCCCTGGACCCGGTAGCCGCCCAGGGCGTGGACCGACTGGGGGGTGAGGCCGATGTGGGCGCAGACCGGGATGCCCCGCTCGACGAGGAAATGTACCGTCTCGGCCATCACCGAGCCGCCCTCCAGCTTGACCATCTCGGCGCCGCCGGCCATCAGGCGGGTGGCGTTGCGGAAGGCCTGCTCCCGGGATTCCTGGTAACTGCCGAATGGCATGTCGGCGACGCACATGGCGCGCTGGACTATGGGCCCCACGCATTCCGTGTGATAGACCATCTGGTCGAGGGTGACGGGCAGGGTGGATGTCTTCCCCTGGAGCACGTTGCCCAGGGAGTCCCCGACGAGGATGACGTCCACGCCGCACCGGTCCTCGAGGGCGGCGAAGCTGGCATCGTATCCCGTTAGCATGGCGATCCGGTCCCCGTCCTTCTTCATGCGCAGGAGCTCGGGGAGGGTGACGGGCTTGTTGCTGGCGAGGTAGGTCAAGGAGTCTCCCGGTGTGGTTGGATTCGCGCGTCGGTGCGCGGTGCCGGCTTTGGTCCGGCGGTTACGGCTGTCGGAAGATGAAATAGACGGCGCCAAGGATACACAAGCCGGCCCACAGGTAGTCCAGTTTGAGCGGCTGGCGCATGTAGAAGGCCGCGAAGGGGACGAAGACCGCCAGCGTGATCACCTCCTGGAGGATCTTCAGCTGGCCCAGATCGAGTTCCCGGTGGCCGATGCGGTTGGCGGGAACCTGGACCAGGTATTCGAAGAGGGCGATGCCCCAGGACGCCAGCGCCGCGATCCACCAGGGTCGGTCGTTGAGGTTCCTCAGGTGGGCGTACCAGGCGAAGGTCATGAAGACGTTGGAGACGGCGAGGAGCAGGGCCGTCTGCAGGACCACCGGCAGGTTGCCGATGACCGGCAGCATCAGGCGTACTCCATCCGGGTGATGCGCTGTCCGTCGCAGGCGGCCAGGAGCGCGGCTGCACTGCCGCGGCCGGGAATGGAGATGCCGGGCGCGATTTCCAGGAGCGGCGCCAGGACGAAGGCCCGTTCGTGCAGGCGCGGGTGGGGCAGGATGAGGCGCGGCGTGCCCAAAATGGCCTCGCCGTAGAGGAGCAGATCCAGGTCCAGGGTGCGCGGCGCGTTGGGCACGCTGCGGCGCCGCCCGAAGCGCCCCTCGATGGCGAAAAGGGCCTCGAGCAGTTCAGGCGCCGGCAGGACGGTCTGCAGCCGGGCGACGGCGTTGATGAAGTCGGGCTGATTGCGCAGCCCGACCGGCGCCGTGCGGTAGAGGGATGAGGAGGCATCGACCCGGGTGCCCGGGATGGACGCCAGGGCCTCGAAAGCGGCGGCCACCGTCGCGGCGGGATCGCCCAGGTTGGCACCCAGGGCGACGTAGGCGGGCCGAGGGTTGCTCATTCGCCGCCCGCATCCTGCTGTCCGCCGGCGGAGCCGCCCCCTTCCCCGCTTGCATCCCCGCCGCGGCTGCGGCCGCGGGAGCGGCGCCGACGCTTCTTGGGTCCCGTATCCGGTTTCAGCAGGGCCTCGCGGCCCGCATGGTCGGCATCCTGGAATTCGCTCCACCAATCGGCCAGTTCCTGCGGGGCCTCGCCGCTTTCCGCCCGCAACAGCAGGAAGTCGTAGGCGGCACGGAAGCGCGCTTGCTCCAGAAGCCGGTAGGGCGAGCCGCCCGACCGTTTTTCGAATCGCGGCTGCAGCAGCCAGATCTCCTTGACGTCGCCCAGGATGCGCCGCGGAATCGCCAGCTTGCCCGCCTGGAGGTCGAGGACCTCGTCCATGGCCGAGAACATCGCCGGCACCGGGTATTCGCCCGCCGCCTTGCGCTTCTCCCAGGCGGCAAGCACCTCGTGCCAGAGCAAGGTGGCGAAGAGGAAGCCCGACGAGGTCGGCTTGCCGGCCCGCACGCGCTCGTCCGTGCTGGCCAGGGATGCCATGACGAACTTCTCGCCCAGGGGCTGCTCGAAGATCACGTCGAGCAAGGGCAGCAGGCCGTGATGGAGGCCGTCGTCGCGCAGCCGCTTCAGGCATTCGACGGCGTGCCCGGAGAACAGCAGCTTGAGCATCTCGTCGAAGAGGCGCGCCGCCGGCACGTTCTCCATCAAATCCGCCATCTCGCGGATCGGTGCCCGCACGGCCGGGTCCAGGGCCAGCCCCAGCTTGGCCGACAGGCGCACCGCCCGCAGCATGCGCACCGGGTCCTCCCGGTAGCGGACCTTCGGATTGCCGATCATGCGCAGGGTCTTCTGCTTCAGGTCGGCGACCCCGTGGTGATAATCGATCACCGTTTCCGTGCCCGGATCGTAGTACAGGGCATTCACCGTGAAGTCTCGCCGCGCCGCGTCCTCCTCCATGCTCCCCCAGACGTTGTCGCGCAGGACGCGGCCATGCTCGTCCTTGACCGTGTTTTCGTCGTGGGCGGCGCGGAAGGTGGAGACCTCGATGGTCTCGGGCCCGAACATCACGTGCACGATCTGGAAGCGGCGCCCGATGATGCGGGAGCGCCGGAAGAGGTGGCGAACCTGATCCGGCGTGGCGTCGGTGGCGACGTCGAAATCCTTCGGGTCGATGCCGGCGATCAGGTCGCGCACGGCGCCGCCGACCACGAATGCCTTGAAACCGGCCTGCTGCAGGGTCTCGCAGGTGCGCCGCGCGGCCTGGGAGACATGGCTGCGGTCAATGCCGTGGCGGGCCTGGGGAATCACCGCCGGTTCATGGCGGCTGGGCTCGTCGCGGCGCCGGAAGACGCGGCGGAGCAGCTTGCGGATCATTCGCGCGGGGCTCGGAAGGGGGTGGGGTGGGGATTCAAGGGGTCGCCATCATAGCGGAAAACGCAAAATGCTGCGCCGCATCAGGCGTTTGGCGGCGGAACCTTGCGTCCCCCCGGTCCGCCTTGGCGACCGCGGGTCAGCGCAGGCTGATCACCGGCCAGCCCATTTCCCGAGCATGGCTGCGCAGGGTGTCGTCCGGGTCCACGGCCACCGGGTCGGTGACGATGGAAAGCAGCGGCAGGTCGTTGTGGGAATCGCTGTAGAACCAGGATCGCCCGAAACCGCCCCACCACAAACCGAGGGATTCCAGCCACGCCTCGACCCGCTCGATCTTCCCGGCCTGGAAGGCAGGCGTGCCACGGGCCTTGCCGGTGAACGCGCGGCCGTCCCAGGCGGGAACGGTGGCCACGAGGTGGGGTATGCCGAAGGCCAGGGCGATGGGGCCGGTGACGAAGGAGTTGGTGGCGGTGACGATGGCACAAAGGTCGCCGGCTGCCAGATGCCTGTCGACGAGGCCGCGGGCTCCCGCCCCGACGATCGGCAGGATGCTCCGCTGCATGAATTCGGCATGCCAGGCATCGAGGGTCGTCCGCTCGTGCCGGGCCAGCGGGGCGAGCTGGAAGTCCAGGAACTCGTGGATGTCCAGGGTGCCCGCCTTGTATTGCTCGTAGAACTGCTGGTTGCGGGCGGCGTGGATCTCCGGGTCGACGACGCCCTTGCCGATCAGGAACTGGGCCCACTCGAAATCAGAGTCGCCGGCCAGCAGGGTGTTGTCGAGGTCGAACAGGGCGAGGTTCACGATCATTCCAATGGCAGTTGCAGGACTTCCTTGAGCAGGGGCAGCGTGGCAGGCCGCTTCCGCTGCAGCGTGGCCTTGTCCAGGGCATCGAGGACGCCCATCAGGGAGGGGAGGTCCCGGCGGCCGTGGCGCAGCAGGTAGGCCACCAGGCCCTCGTCGACCTGCATCCCGCGCAGCAGCGCGTGGCGGCGCAGGGCAGCGGCCTTCTCGTCGTCGGTGAGCGGTTTGACCTCGTAGATCAGGCACTGGCCGATGCGGGTGCGCAGGTCTTCGCGCAGGCCCAGGCGCAGGGCGGGCGACGGACCCGCGATGAGGAAGGACAGGCCTGCGATGCGGGCGGCATTGAAGGTGCGGAAGAGGGCGATCTGGCCCTCGGCGCAGAGCATGTCAATGTCATCTATGACCAGCAGGCTGCCGGGCGGGGCGGACAACTCGGCGCCGATCGACCCCGCCGGCAGGTGGGCGACCGGCCGGCGGGCGGCGGCCAGGAGGGCCGTCGCTTCCAGCAGGTGGCTGCGCCCGCTGCCTGGCGGCCCCCAGAGGTACAGGGCGTCGAAGCAGCCCGGGTGGGCGAGCAGCCCCAGCCGGGTGACCAGTTCGGCGTTGGCGCCGGCGACGAAATTGTCCAGGCTGGGCGTCTGCTCCGGCTTGAGGTCGAGCAGCAACTGCTCCCGCGTCATGGCTGTCCCCGGTAGAAGCTGCTCGCCAGGTAGAGCCGGCGCACCTCCCGCAGGCCCACCAGCAGCGCCGCCGAGGCGGGCAGGGCGAGCAGGACGCCGAAGAAGCCGAACAGCTGGCCGAAGGCCATCAGGGCGAAGATGACCGCCAGCGGGTGCAGCCCGATCCGTTCCCCGACCAGCCTCGGGGTCAGGACGAAGCTCTCCAGGGCCTGGCCGAAGCCGAAGACGGCCAGCGTGCCGACGATCGGCGACCAGCCCTCGAACTGCAGGATCGCCGTCGTCAGGGCCAGGATGAATCCCGTCGCGTATCCCAGGTAGGGTACGAACACCAGCAACCCGGTCAGTACGCCGACGGGAAGCGCATATTCGAGGCCCGCGATCCACAGGGCCAGCACGTAATAGACCGCCAGGGCCAGCATGACCAGGACCTGGCCGCGGAGGAACTCCGACAGTACCGCATCCACGTCAGCGGCCATGGCAAGCACCTTCCGATGCCAGGGACGCGGCACCACGCCGGCCAGTCGGCCGATCATCGGATGCCAGTCGAGCAGCAGGTAGAACATGACCACGGGCGCCAGGAACAGGTTGGCCAGCAGGCCGACCAGGGCGACGCCACCGATCTTCAGGGAACCGTAGAGCTGCTGCGCCAAGGCCTGGATGCTGTCCCAGTTCTCGGTGGCGAGTCTTTTCAGCGATGCCGGGTCCAGGCGCAGCTTGAGGTTGAGGCCGAAACGCTCCCGGATCCAGGGAACGACCTGCTCGTTGTAGAGGGCAACGGCGTCGGGCAGGCGGGTGGCCAGCTGGACGGCCTCGTCGCGCAGCAGGGGCACCAGCATCAGGACCAGGAGGATGACCGCCGCAAAGAGCGCCAGGATGACCAGGAGGGTCCCGGCGGCCCTGGGCAGTCCCGTGCCCTGGAGGCGGTCCACCAGCGGATTGCAGATGTAGGCCAGTATGCCTGCCAGCAGGAAGGGCGAAAGGATGGGGCCGAGGGCCGCCAGAAGCCACAGCAGGACGATACCGAACCCGATCCAAAGGGCGGCCTGCAGGCGGTCGGGATTCGAGAAAGGCATTTCCGGTAAAATCGTCCGGTTCGGGCGGGGCGGTCGCTTTCAGGCCGCCGATGCCGCACAGTGTCGTAAACCCGCTACTTTAGCCGCGCTCCCCTGGGAACTCAAATGACCACCGCCATGACATACCGGGATGCCGGTGTCGATATCGACGCCGGCGATGCCCTGGTCGACCGCATCAAGCCCTTCGCCAAGCGCACCATGCGTCCCGAGGTCCTCGCCGGCATCGGCGGTTTCGGGGCCCTCTTCGAGATCGCGCGCAAGTATCGGGAACCGGTCCTGGTGTCCGGTACCGACGGCGTCGGCACCAAGCTGAAACTGGCCTTCGACCTGGATGGCCACGATACCGTGGGCCAGGACCTGGTGGCCATGAGCGTGAACGACATCCTGGTCCAGGGCGCCGAACCCCTTTTCTTCCTCGATTATTTCGCCTGCGGCAAGCTGGACGTGGATACGGCCGCCCGCGTCATCAACGGCATCGCCCGCGGGTGCGAACTGGCGGGCTGCGCGCTGATCGGCGGGGAGACCGCCGAAATGCCGGACATGTATCCGCCCGGCGAGTACGACCTGGCGGGCTTCGCCGTCGGTGCCGTCGAGAAGGAGCGCATCATCGACGGCCGTCGCATCGCCGCGGGCGACATGGTGCTGGGCCTGGCCTCCTCGGGCGCCCATTCCAATGGCTATTCGCTGATCCGGCGCATCCTGGCCCGCGCCGCACCGGACATGACGGCCGAGTTCCACGGGCGGACCCTGCGCGAGGCGGTCCTCGCCCCCACCCACATCTACGTCAAGCCCCTGCTGGCCCTGATGGAGGCGCTGCCCGTCAAGGGCCTGGCGCACATCACCGGCGGCGGCCTGACCGGCAACATCCCGCGCATCCTGCCCGCCGGCCGGGCGGCCGTGATCGATCGCCGCCATTGGCCCCTGCCGCCGCTGTTCCAGTGGCTGCAGCGGGAAGGCAACGTCGCCGACGAGGAAATGCACCGGGTCTTCAACTGCGGCATCGGCATGGTGGTGGTGGTGGCGCCGGAGCACGAGAAGCTGGCGGTGGAACTGCTCGGCGCCGCCGGCGAGACCGTTTTCGAGCTGGGCCGCATCGAGTCCTGCGGGGCGTCCGACCCGCAGACGGTGATCCTCTAGCCGCATCCTGCGAAATCTGTCGTCCCCCGGGATTGCCGGGGCCGACCCTTGCGGGAGTCGGTCCTCCGGTGCCGCGGCGACCGCCCTAACCCAGATGGGCCGAACAGCGGGCCGCCAGCCCCGACAGCCAGCCTCCGGCCAAGGGGTCGACGATCTCGATGCCGGACATGGCGCGCACCCAGGTCAGTTGGCGCTTGGCGAACTGGCGCGTGGCGAATATGCCCCGGTCCCGCAGTTCCCCCGGGGCGATCGTTCCCTCGAGCATGTCCCAGACCTGCCGGTAGCCGACGCAGCGCATCGAAGGGAGGCCGGCGTCCAGGCGGTAACGGCGCCGCAGCGTCTCGACCTCGCCGACCAGGCCGGCATCCAGCATGGCCCCGAACCGCTCGGCGATGCGCGCGTGCAGGACCGCCCGGTCCCCCGGGACCAGGGCGATCGCCAGCACGTCGTAGGGCAGGGCATCCCGTCCCGCGTGGCCGGCGAAGAATTCCCCCATCGTCCTGCCGGACAGGCGCACCACCTCGAGGGCCCGCTGGATGCGCTGGGCGTCGGTCGGTTCCAGTCGGGCCGCCGTTTCCGGGTCGAGGTCCAGCAGGTCCGCATGCAGGGCCGGCCAGCCGCGGACGGCCGCCTCGGCGTCGATGGCGGCGCGCAGCTGCAGGTCGGCGGCCGGCAGGTCGGCGAGCCCTTCGCGCAGGGCCTTGAAGTAGAGCATGGTGCCGCCCACCAGCAACGGCACCCGGCCGGCGGCGGTGATGGCGGCCATTTCGCGCAGGGCGTCCTCCCGGAAGCGGGCCGCGGAATAGCGCTCCTCCGGGGTGATCAGGTCGATGAGCCGGTGCGGAAAGCGGGCGAGGGTTCCGGCATCCGGTTTCGCCGTGCCGATGTCCATGTCCCGGAAGACCTGGGCCGAGTCCACGCTGACGAGGTCGACGGGCAGGCGGGTCGCCAGTTCCAGGGCGGCGGCGGTCTTGCCGCTGGCCGTGGGGCCGAGAAGGAACAGGGCTGGCGGCAGGCGGGGCATGAGGGGGCGCGGGAACCGGTTCGGCGACAGAGGCGCGCATCCTAGCCCTTGCCGGCCTTGGCGGGAAGGGTCCGGGTCAAGGCGGCCGTCCGATCGCCGGACGGCGCGTGTTTCCCTAACCCCATTCCGCCGCCTTCTCCGTTAATGTGCGCGCACACCCTGCATAGGAGCACCCCATGAAGACCTTTGCGTCCATTGCCGTATTGCTGTCCGCCCTGTCCGGACCGGCCGCAGCTGCCGGGGAAATGCCCTCGGGGCCGGAGTCCCGCACCGCCCTGGCGGTGACCATCTACAACGACGGCCAGGCCCTGGTGAAGGATGCCCGCCGGCTGGACCTGGCGGCCGGACCCAACACCATCGCCTTCCGCGAGGTGGCGGCCCGCATCCGGCCCGAAACGGCCAGCCTGCGCTCCCTGGGCGGCGGCGGGTTCGCCCTGGTGGAACAGAATTTCGATTTCGACCTGCTGACGCCGGATACCCTGCTGCGCAAGTACGTGGGGCGGCAGGTGACGGTGATCCGGACCAATCCGGCCACCGGGGGCGAGTCGGTGGAGCGGGCGACCGTCCTGGCCACCAACGAGGGGGTCGTGCTCCGTTATCCCGATCGCATCGAGACCGGCGCCGCCGGCCGGCTCTCCTTCGATTCGGTCCCCGCCAACCTGCGCGAGCGTCCGACGCTCTCCGTCACCGTCCAGGCCCCGAAGGCCGGCCCCCAGGAGGCCGAACTCATGTACCTGACCCAGGGCCTCGGCTGGAAGGCCGACTACATCGCCACGCTGGACGCCGAGGGCAAGCAGATGAACCTGGCCGGCTGGGTCACCCTCACCAACCAGAGCGGCACGGCCTACCAGGGGGCACGCCTGCAGCTGGTCGCCGGCACCCTGAACCGCGTGCCCGAGCAGCGTCTGCCGATGGCGAAGGCCATGGCCATGCCGGCCCCGGCGCCGGCCAGGGAAATGCGGGAGGAAAAGCTCTTCGAGTACCACCTCTATACCCTCGACCAGCCGACGACCATCCTCGACAACCAGGTGAAGCAGGTCGCCCTGCTGTCGGCCGCCGCGATCCCGGTGAGCCGCGAATACGAACTTCAGGGCGCGGCCTGGTACTACCAGGGGCGTTACGCGGAAGTCGGCCGCAAGCTCAAGCCTTCGGTGTTCCTGTCCTTCGAGAACAAGGGCGGGGAACTGGGCAAGCCCCTGCCCCAGGGCACGGTGCGCGTCTATTCGCGGGATTCCCGCGGCGGCGCCCAACTGGTCGGCGAGGACGCCATCGGCCATACGGCGAAAGGCGAGAAGCTCCGCCTGCGCCTCGGCGAGGCCTTCGACATCACGGCCGACCGGGTGCAGACCGATTACCGGAGCCTGCCCGGCAATGCCTGGCAATCGTCCTTTCGCATCGAGATCCGCAACGCCGATCCGAAGCCGGTGACCGTCCGGTTGGTGGAGCCCATGCCCGGCGACTGGAAGGTCACCGAGCAGAATCATCCCCATGCCAAGCTGAGTTCCGGAGCCGCCGCTTGGGACGTCACGGTGCCGGGGGAAGGCAAGGCCGTCCTGGAATACACCACCGTCGCCCGGTGGTAGGCTCGATTCCTCACCGGATGCCGGGAGACGGACATGGCCTACGACGAGGGAGCCGCCCAGCGCCTGCGGGAGCATTTCGCCGGGCGCGACGACGTGGCAGAGTAGCGCATGTTCGGCGGCATCGCCTTCATGGTGGCGGGCCACATGGCCTGTTGCGTGGTCGGCGACACCCTGATGGTGAGGGTCGGCCCGGAAAGGTGCGGGGAATTCCTGGTCAGGCCCCATGTCCGTCCCATGGATTTCACCGGCCGGCCGATGAAGGGCTACCTCTACGTCGATCCGCCCGGATTCGCCGAGGACCGGGACCTGACCGCCTGGGTGGGACTGGCCGAGGCCTTCGTGGCGACGCTGCCGCCGAAATGAACGTCTTTCCCCGGTCCCGATGACGGCGGCAGGAACTCCGGCGGCGGTGGTCGGCGGCGGCCCCGCCGGCCTGATGGCCGCCGAGGTGCTGGCCTCGGCAGGCATCCGGGTCGAGGTTTTCGACGCCATGCCGTCGGTGGGCCGCAAGTTCCTGATGGCGGGCAAGGGCGGCATGAACATCACCCATTCCGAGCCGCCGGACCTGTTCCTGTCGCGCTACGGACTGCGTGCCGATCGCTTCGCCCCGCTGCTGGGAGCTTTCGGGCCGGAGGCCTTGCGGGCCTGGATCCACGACCTGGGCGTTCCGACCTTCGTCGGCTCGTCCGGCCGCGTGTTTCCCGAGGGCATGAAGGCGGCACCCCTGCTGCGGGCCTGGCTCCATCGCCTGCGCGGGATGGGCGTCCGCTTCCACGTCCGGCACCGGTGGCTGGGCTGGAACGCGGACGGTTCCCTGCGCTTCGCCACCCCGGCCGGCGAGGTTGCAGTGGCGGCGGCGGCCACGCTGCTGGCGCTCGGCGGCGGCAGTTGGCCGAAGCTGGGTTCGGACGGCGCGTGGGTTCCCCTCCTGCGCGGGCGCGGCGTCCCGGTCGCCGAACTGCGCCCCGCCAACTGCGGCTTCGACGTGGCGGCAGGGGGCCCGGGAGGGGTCGGCTGGAGCGAGCATTTCCGCGCCCGCTTCGCCGGCCAGCCGCTGAAGACCGTCGTCGCCTGCCACCAGGGTACGGACGGGACCCGGACGTGTCGACCGGGCGACATCGTGATCACCGAGGCCGGTCTCGAGGGCGGGCCGGTTTATGCGCTGTCCGCGGCCTTGCGCGACCGGATCGCCGCCGAGGGCTCCGCCCTGCTGCACCTGGACCTGCTGCCCGGGCGGAGCGCGGAGCAGGTGCTGGGGGAGGTGGCCCATCCACGCGGCTCGCGGTCGCTTGCCAGCCATCTGCAGAGCCGCCTGGGGCTGCGGGGAGTGAAGTCGGCCCTGCTCCGGGAGTGCCTGCCGCCGGAAACCTTTGCCGAGCCGGAGCGGCTCACGGCAGGCATCAAGGGCCTGCCGCTGCGTTTGGCCGCGCCACGGCCCCTGCACGAGGCGATCAGCAGCGCCGGTGGCGTCGCCTTCGAGCGGGTGGACGCCGGGCTCATGCTGACGGAATTGCCCGGCGTGTTCTGCGCCGGCGAGATGCTGGACTGGGAGGCGCCGACCGGCGGCTACCTTCTCACCGGCTGCCTGGCCAGCGGCCGGGCGGCCGGGCAGGGTGCCCTGGCCTGGCTGCGCGGCGCCGGATAGCGGCTAGAACTTCTCGTCCTCGCGCAGGTAGCGCCACTTGCCCTGGGGCAGGTCGCCCAGGCGCACCCCGCCGATGCGCACCCGCTTCAGGCCGGTGACCTTGAGGCCGACCAGTTCGCACATGCGGCGGATCTGCCGCTTCTTCCCTTCCTTGAGGATGAATCGCAACTGGTCCGGATTCGCCCAGGCGACCCGGGCCGGGCGCAGCGCCTTGCCGTCGAGGGAAAGGCCGTGGCCGAGCAGGGCGAGGCCCTGCTCGTCGAGCCGGCCCTCGACGCGGACGAGGTACTCCTTCTCGACGTCCGAGTCCTCGCCGATCAGCTGGCGGGCAACCCGGCCGTCCTGGGTCAGGACCAGCAGGCCCGTGGAATCGATGTCCAGGCGGCCGGCCGGCGCCAAGCCGCGCAGGTGGCCCGGGTCGAAGCGGCGGGGGTCGCTGGTCTGCTGGTTGCCCGGCACCACCAGGGTGACGGCCGGCTTGTGGCCCTCCTCGGCCTGCCCGGAGACGAAGCCGACCGGCTTGTGGAGCAGGATGGTGGCCTGCCGGGCCTGGCTGGCCCGCCCTTCGGCGGCGAGCTTGATCACGGCGTCCGGCGGGGCCCGGGTGCCGAGTTCCGTCACCCGCTCACCGTTCACGAAGACCAGGCCGCGCTCGATGAAGGCGTCCGCCTCCCGCCGCGAGCAGAGGCCGCGCTCGGCCATGAGCTTGGAGACCCGGACACCCTCGGACGCGGGCTGCGCCGCCGCCGGGGGCAGAGTCGGCGACGGACGGTCCGTTGCCCGCGCGGGCGGCCGTTCCGGCCACACGGAACGCGGTTTCGACTGGCCGGCGGGGGTTGCCGGCGTCACGGGTGGCGGTGCCTTGCGGAAGTTTCCCATGGGCGCCATTCTACCGGCGCGGCCGGCCCGCCCCCCGGCGGGTTCGCGGCCGTGATAACGTTCGCCCCGCCATGCTCAGCTACCGCCACGCCTTCCATGCCGGCAATCATGCCGATGTCCTCAAGCACCTGGTGCTCCTGGAACTGCTCGACTACCTAAACCGCAAGGACAAGCCCTACTGGGTGATGGACACCCATGCCGGCGCAGGGCTCTACGACCTCACCCGCGGCCATGCCACGAAGAACGCGGAGCATGCCGACGGAATCTCCCGGCTATGGAACCGGGACGACCTGCCGCCGCCGCTGGCCGCCTACGTGGCCAGGGTCCGGGACCTCAATCCCTCCGGCCGGCTGGTCCGCTACCCGGGCTCGCCCTTCCTGGCCTTGCGGATGATGCGGCCGGTCGACCGGCTGCGCCTCTTCGAACTGCACGGCAGCGACATCGACCTGCTGGCGGGCCACCTGGCCGAATACTTTCCCGGGCAGGACAGGCGCTATGGGCTGGCCAAGGCGGACGGATTCCTGGCCCTGAAGGCGGTCCTGCCGCCGCCGCCGCGTCGCGGGCTGGTCCTGATCGACCCTGCCTACGAGGACAAGCGGGACTACCTGCGGGTCGTCATGGCGGTCAAGGAGGGGCTGGCCCGGTTCGCCACCGGGACCTTCTGCGTCTGGTACCCGATCCTGTCCCGGGGCGACGCCACCCAACTGCCGCTGAAGCTGCGCCGGTTGCCGGCCGACTGGCTGGACGTGCAACTCACCGTGCAGGCACCGGCCGCCGACGGCTATGGCATGCACGGCAGCGGGCTCTATGTCGCCAATCCCCCCTGGACCCTGGCAAAGACGCTGCGCGAGACCTTGCCGGCCCTGACGGGCCTGCTGGCCAGGGACGAGACCGCGTCCTGGCGGGTCGAGACGGGGGATGCGACGGCCGGTTCGCCGGCGCGGCCGACCGGCCCGGGCGCGCGCGCTGCCTCCCCGGCCTCGGCGGCTCCGGCTCAGCGGCCGCGCAGGAACAACCGGTCGAGATCCTCCAGCGAGAGCTGAACCCAGGTGGGCCGGCCGTGGTTGCACTGGTCGGCGCGCAGGGTCTTTTCCATGTCGCGCAGCAGCGCGTTCATTTCCGGCAGGGTCAGCAGGCGGTGCGCCCGCACGGCCCCGTGACAGGCCATGGTGGCGAGCAACTCGTCGCGGCGGCCCTGCAGGACGCGGGTGGCGGGATGCTGGCGCAGGTCGGCGAGCAGGGCCCGCACGAGGGCGGCGACGTCGCCGGCAGCCAGCGGGGCCGGCACGCTGCGCACGGCCAGCTGCGCCGGACCGGCGATGCCGACCTCGAAGCCCAGTGCCGCCAGGGCTTCGCCTTGCTCCTCGGCCGTCGCCATGTCCAGGTCAGAGACATCGAGCAGGGCGGGAATGAGCAAGGGCTGGACCGGGAGCGGCCCGCCGTCGGCGGCCGACTTCAAGCGTTCGTAGAGGATGCGTTCGTGGGCGGCGTGCATGTCCACCAGCACCATTCCACCGGTGTTCTGGGCCAGGATGTAGATGCCGTGCAATTGGGCCAGGGCGTAGCCAAGGAGCGGCATCGCGGAGTCGGGTGCTTCACCTGGCGGGGATGCCGACGGGGCTCCATCGGGCGCCGTCCGGGCGGGGTGCGCGCTCGCCGCGAAGGCAAGGTAGGCCGAGGCGTCCGGCTCCCGGACGGCGAGGGCTCCCTGGCGCGGATAGCCCACGGCCGATCCCCGGTCATGGGACGTGAATGTGGACGGGGGCTCGGCGGCGAACGACCGGTCCGGCTGCACCCCGGCCAGCGGTGCGGCGAGGGCCCGTTCGACGGCGCGGAAGACGAACTGGTGGATGGACCGGCTCTCGCGGAAGCGCACTTCCGTCTTCGCGGGGTGCACGTTCACATCCACCCCGGCCGGGTCCAGGTCGAGGAACAGCACGTAAGCCGGATGCCGGCTGCCGTGCAGCACGTCCGCATAGGCTTCGCGGACCGCGTGGGCGAGGACCTTGTCGCGCACGAAGCGGCCGTTCACGAACAGGTACTGGCTGTCGCGGTTGGCCGCCGCCTGGGCCGGCAGGGCGACCCAGCCCGACAGGCGCAGGTCGCCCGCGGCTTCAACCATGCGGCGGGCCTGGTCGGCCAGTTCGCCCCCCAGGATGTCGCGCAGCCGCTGCTGCGCGCCACCGGCGGCCAGGCGCAAGCGCTCGGCGCCGTTGTGGCGCAGGCTGAAGGCGACGTCGGGACGGGCCAGGGCGATGCGGCGCAGCGCCTCCAGGCAATGGGCGGCCTCGGTCGCGGCGGTGCGCAGGAACTTGCGCCGGGCAGGCGTGTTGAAGTAAAGGTCGGCCACTTCGACGACGGTCCCGGCGCCGAGGGCCGCCGGTTCCGGTCGTGGCCGGTCGTTGCGCTGGCGCCAGGCATGGGAGGAGCCCCGGGCCCGGCTCACCAGGTCGAGGCGAGCGACGCTGGCGATGGAGGCAAGGGCTTCGCCGCGGAAACCGAAGCTCGCCACGTGTTCCAGGTCGTCCAGGGTGGCGATCTTGCTGGTGGCATGGCGGGCCAGGGCCAGGGCCAGATCCTCCGCCTCTATGCCGTTACCGTCGTCGGCGACGCGCAGCAGGCGGACACCGCCTTCCTCCAGTTGCACGTCGACGCGCGTGGCGCCGGCGTCCAGGCTGTTCTCCACCAGTTCCTTCAGGACCGAAGCCGGGCGTTCGACCACCTCGCCGGCCGCAATCTGGCTGATCAACTGGTCGGGAAGGGCGTGGATGCGTGGCATCGGCCGATTATAGCGAGCGGGAAACGGCGCCCCGCCGTGCGCTGGTTGGCATCCACTGCCCGGCGCGCCGGAAGCCGCGGCGGGGCGATCGGTTAGACTACGCGCCCTTCTTCCGCCGCCGCCAAGGATTCCACCTTGGAACTGATCGCCCAGTTCATCGACATCGTCCTGCACCTGGACAAGTATCTGGCCATGCTCCTGGGCCAGTACGGCTCCTGGGTGTTCGGCATCCTCTTTCTCATCGTCTTCTGCGAGACCGGCCTGGTGGTGACGCCCTTCCTCCCCGGCGACTCGTTGCTCTTCGTCGCCGGCACCCTGGCGGCGACCGTCGGGCCCGAGGTGGGTTTCGATATCTGGACCCTGATCGCCGTGCTGATGGCGGCGGCGGTGCTCGGCGACAATACCAACTACTGGATAGGACGCTGGATCGGGCCCCGGGTCTTCCACTGGGAGGACTCCCGCTTCTTCAACCGGGCGGCCTTCGAGAAGACCCACGCGTTTTACGAGCGGCACGGGGGCAAGACCATGGTGGTGGCCCGCTTCCTGCCGCTGGTGCGCACCTTCGCGCCCTTCGTGGCCGGTGTCGGTGCCATGGACTACCGGCGCTACTTCGCCTTCGACCTCCTCGGCGCCGTCCTGTGGGTGTTCTCCCTGACCCTGGGTGGCTACTGGTTTGGCAACATTCCGGTGATCCGGCAGAACCTGTCCCTGTTGGTGGTCGGCATCATCGGCCTATCCCTCATCCCGGTGGTGCTGACGGCATTCAGTCACAAACTGAAGCCTAAACAGTAAGTTAGAGGCGAAATCGAGGTTTCGGCTAAGATGCGACATGGGCATCTGGCCGAATTTCTCAGTGGTCCGGTCGGTCGGTTTTGCAGCGATGGCTCTGTCGGTCGCGGTGGCCGGTTGCGGGACCGCCCGCCAACCGGACGGTCGGACGGAAACGACTTTCGATCCCGGGCAACTGGCCAAGACCGACATCGACCGGGTTGCCGAATCCCATCGGCAGGAAGTCTTCCGCAGCCTTCACGTCCTGGCGGACAAGCTGTACAAGCGCAACCCGCGGGAGTGGCGCAAGGGCGGGGCAGCCAGCCTCGAAACGGCGCGGGACCGGCTCTTCGACCCGCGGCTGGCCTGGCGCCTGCCGGAACTGGACGGCCGCACCGGGATCGATGCCGTCCGCCTGGCCTTCGCGGAGGATTTTCGCGGCGATCGGGTGGCGGCCCTGATCGGCGGCCTCGGGGGCATGGTGCATGCCGCTTTCAACGAGAAGGCCGAGTTTTTCGTGATCGACGACCTGGATCCCCAGAAGCTTTACAACGCGGCCCGCAACGTCGAAGTGGCGGCGTGGAAACTGGCCGCCAGCCGCGGCGCCGACGGCGCGCTCCTTCTGTTGTCCAACGAGATGGCCCCGGTGCCCAACCTTAGCTTCGAGCGGGAATTCGGCAAGCTGATCGCCAACCTGGAGACCCTGTCCCGGATCATGGAGGACAAGACACGCCGTACCGTGGTCAAGGTGCTGCAGACGCTGGCGACCGCCGTATTCCTTCCGGTGCCCGCCCTCAAATGAACTACGCGATCCTCATCTCCGGCCGCGGCAGCAACATGCAGGCCCTGCTCGACGCGGGCCTTCCGGGCCGGGCGGCAATCGTCATCGCCGACCGGCCCGGCGCCGTCGGCCTCGGCATTGCCCGCGAGCGGGGGGTTCCGACCGTCGTGGTGGACCGCAAGGCCCATGCCGGCCGGGATGCCTTCGAGGCGGCGATCGCCGCCGAACTGGAGGCCCATGGCGCGGACCTCGTCATGCTGGCTGGATTCATGCGCATCCTGGGCGACGGCTTCGTCGAGCGCTACGCCGGACGCATGCTCAACATCCACCCTTCGCTGCTGCCGGCCTTCCCGGGACTCGACACCCATTCCCGGGCCCTGGCCGCCGGGGTGCGCATCCACGGATGCACGGTGCATTTCGTCACCCCGACGCTGGACGCGGGGCCCATCGTGGTCCAGGCTGCCGTGCCGGTACTCGACGGGGATGATGCGGATACCCTGGCGGCGCGGGTGCTGGCCCGCGAGCACGTGATCTATCCCCTCGCCGCCCGCTGGTTCCTGGAAGGTCGCCTGGGCCTGGATTCCGCCGGGCGGGCCGTCCTGCGCGGGGCGACCCGCCCCGACGCCGCCGCGGCACTGATCGTTCCATGGACCGATTGACATGGACCCGCGCCGACGGGGATTCGCGACGGCCGTCGGAGTATCCGTGCTGATCCATGCGGCCGTGATCGGCGCGCCGGGATGGGGCCTGCCCAATCTCGAGCCTCTTCCGGAACCGGCGGGCCTGGAGGCCTACCTCGCCTCGCGGCCGAAGCCCGTGCCGAAGACCGAGGCGCCGCCTCCGCCCGACCGGCGGAATTCGGCCGGGAGAAATTCACCCCGTCCGGCAGCGGCCGGCCCCGGTGCGGCCGTGCCCGTTCCGTCGCCCACCGGGGTGGAGGACCGTCCGGCGGAAGCCGCCACCCCTGTCGCCGAAACGCCCGCAGCACCGGCTCCTCCCTTGGTCGCCGCACCCCAGCCCATGGCGATAGACCTCCCGGGCAAGGGACGAATCCGCTTCCTGGTGACCCGGGGCGACCAGGGGTTCGTGGTCGGGCAATCGGTCCATGAGTGGCGGCAGGATGGTTTCACCTACATCCTGCGCAGCGCCGCCGAGACGACGGGGCTCGCTTCCATGTTCCGCCCGGCCCGCGTCGTGCAAGTCAGCGAAGGGGCCGTGACCTCGAGTGGACTGCGACCAGGGGAGTTTCGCACCGAGCGCGGAAGCGGCAGCGAGTCGGCACGATTCGACTGGGAGGGTGGGCGTATCGTGTTCTCGGCCGGCGGGGTTCGGGAGGCGTCCTTGCCTTCGGGAACCCAGGACCTGCTGTCGATGATTTACCAGATGGCCCTTGCTTCGCCCAGGGAGGGTACGGTGGAGATGCCGATCGCCACTACCCGAAAACTGGAGCGCTACGGCTTCGAGGTGTTGGGGGAGGAGCCGGTGGCTCTCAAGTCCGGGGACGTGAGGGCGCTCCACCTGCGGGCCCGTTCCGGGTCGGAGTCGACGGAGATATGGCTGTCCGTGGCTGTTCCCCGACTGCCAGTGAAGATTCGCTACACGGATCGCAAGGGTGACCAATACGACCAGATCGCCGAGGAGGTCGAGATCTCTCCGGGCGAAGGGAAAGGAAGGCAGTGATGGCGGCGAGACTGACAGCGAAGATGGTCGATGCCGCCGTGGCGGTATTGGAGCGCATGCTGAGTTTCGCCCAGCCGGCCGATGGCGTGATGTCGTTGTTCTTCCGGGACCGCAAGGATCTCGGGATGCGGGAACGGGCTTTCGTGGCCGAGACTGCCTACGCGGTGCTGCGGCGCCGGCGCACGCTCATGGCCCTCTGCCGCGCGGCCGGGGACCAGGATCCGCCGGCCCGGCACCTTGCCCTGGCGGCCCTGATGCGGTTCGCCGGCCACGGCCAGCGCCAGCTGGCGGAGGTGCTGCCGGCTTCCCAGGCGGAATGGCTCGCCCGCCTGAAGGCGGCGCCGGACCCGGTACTCGGTATTGCCGAACAGGCGGACCTCCCCGACTGGCTGGCGGAGCGCCTGTCGGCCACCCTCGATGCCGAGGAACTCATGGCGCTGGCGCGGGGCCTCAACCAGCCGGCCCCCCTCGACCTGCGCATCAATCCGCTGAAGGCGGACCGGGAAACCGTACTGGCACGCCTTGCCGAGGGCGGCATCGAGGGTGCGCCCTGCCCCTGGGCGCCCTTGGGCATCCGCCTGGCGGGCAAGCCGGCCCTGGCGCGCCACCCGCTCTATCTCGAGGGCGTCGTCGAGGTCCAGGACGAGGGCAGCCAGCTCCTTGGCCATCTGGTCGCGCCGAAGCGGGGCGAGATGGTGGTCGACTTCTGTGCCGGCGCGGGCGGCAAGACCCTGTTGCTGGGTGCCCTGATGCGCTCGACCGGGAGGCTCTACGCCTTCGACGTGGCCGACCGCCGCCTGGCCAAGCTGAAGCCCCGGGTGGCGCGGGCAGGCTTGTCCAACGTCCATCCCGCCTGCATCGCCGGTGAGAACGATGCCCGCATCAAGCGCCTGGGCGGCAAGGTGGACCGGGTGCTGGTGGATGCGCCTTGTTCCGGCCTCGGCACCCTGCGGCGAAATCCGGACCTCAAGTGGCGGCAGACGCCGGAGAGCGTCGCCGAATTGTCGCGCAAGCAGGGCGACATCCTGGCCGGCGCATCGCGTCTGCTGAAACCTGGCGGCCGGCTCGTCTATGCGACCTGCAGCCTGCTGCCAGAGGAGAACTCGGCCATCGTCGAGGCCTTCCTCGCCAGCCATCCGCAATTCAGGCGCCTGTCGGCCCGGGAGATACTGGCCGCCCAGGGCATCGGCATCGATTGCGGGGAGGAGATGATGCTGTTCCCCCACGTCCATGGAACGGATGGGTTCTACGCGGCGGTGCTCGAGCGGACATGAGGCGGGTCGTCACCGGCGCATTGCTGGCGGCGCTGTCTGCGTTTCCGTCTATGGCGCTGCCTGCCGGGCCGTGGCCCGCGGAAGGCAGCGTCGAAGCCTATTTCACGCCTTGGGACGATGCAGAAGGGGCGCTCCTCAGGGCCCTCCGCCAGGCCCGGCGCAGCATCCGGGTCCAGGCTTACCTGATCACCAGCCGCAATTTCGTCCGGGCGTTGGCGGATGCCCGCGCGAGAGGGGTCGCGGTCGAGGTGCTCGCCGACCTGGAGATGGCGACGCGGGGCGACAGCAGCCTGGTGCCGCAACTCCATGCCGAGGGATTCGATGTGCGCCTCGAGGGCCGGTACGCGGCGGCCCACAATAAAATCGTGCTGATCGACGTCGAGGAAGGCGAGCCCATCGTGGTGACCGGAAGCTACAACTACAGTTTTGCGGCCCAGGCCCGGAATGCCGAAAACCTGCTGCTGCTGCGGGGCGCACGCGCCGTTGCCGGCGCTTACCTGCGCAACTGGGTCCGCCATCGCGACGAGGCGCTGCCCTATGCCCGGGTCGTCGAGGGAGGTACCCGATGAAAGGCGAGTTCGGCATGCTGCTCAAGGAGTTGTGGTTCGACCTTCAGCAGCCGGAAATCGTCTGGCAGGTCCTTGTTCTGGCGGCATGCCTGGCCGTGGCATGGATGGTCCACAAGCGATTGCCGAGCGGTCCGGCCAGGGATGGCGTCTGGCGCCTGGGCCAGCGAGGACTGTCGCGGATCGCCTTCCCGGCGACGGCTCTGGCGCTGGTGGTCCTCGCCAGGGGTCTGATGAAACCGTGGATGCACGTCAATCTGCTGAAACTGGCACTGCCGCTGCTGGTCTCCCTGCTCGTCATCCGGATCGTGTTCTTCGTCATCCGTTATGCATTCGGCAGGGCGGGCTGGCTCGCCTCCTTCGAACGCGTCTTTGCTTTCTCCGCCTGGGGCGTCGTGGCCCTCCACATCACGGGCCTGCTGCCGGAGGTGATCGGAATTCTGGAAGACGTGCATTTCGCGGTCGGCAAGCAGAGGGTGGACCTCTGGATGCTGATCCAGGGCGCCGGCACTGTGGTGGTCACCTTGCTGCTGGCGCTGTGGATAGGTGGCGCGGTCGAAAACCGGCTGATGGCCGCCGAGGGGCTGGATTCCAACGTGAGGGTCGTGCTCTCCCGGCTGGCCAAGGCGGTGTTGCTGATGGTCGCGGTGTTGGTGGCGCTCCCCCTGGTAGGCATCGATCTGACCACGCTGTCGGTGTTCGGTGGCGCCCTCGGGGTCGGCCTGGGGCTGGGCCTCCAGAAGATCGCCAGCAACTATGTTTCCGGTTTCATCATCCTGCTCGACAGGTCCATCCGCATAGGCGACGTGATCGCGGTCGGACAAGAGAAAGGCCAGGTGAGCCGCATCACCACCCGCTATACGGTGGTCAGGGCATCGACGGGGATCGAGGCCATCATCCCCAACGAGGTGCTGGTCGGCAGCGTGGTGCTGAACGAATCCTATACCGACCCGAAAGTGAGGCTGGCGCTGCCCTTCCAGGTGGCCTACGGCACCGACCTGGACCGGGCGATGGCCATCCTGGTCGAGGCGGCGCGACTGCAGCCCAGGGTATTGGCCGATCCGCCGCCGGCAGCGCTGGTGCTGGCCTTCGCGGACTCCGGCATCAACCTGGAACTGGGGTTGTGGATCGCGGATCCCCAGGCCGGTTCGGGTCCCCTGCGCTCCGATGTCAATCTGGCGGTCTGGCGGGCCTTCCAGGCCGAGGGCATCGAGATCCCCTTCCCGCAGCGGGAGGTGCGCCTGCTGGGGTCTGCGAAAACGGCCTGAAACCGCAGCGTGCGCGCGGTTGCCTGGCCGGGGGCTTCACGTAGAATCGGGCGATTCCCATTACGAAAGGCAGCTTCCCAAGATGCACGCCATGATGCCCGGGTTGATCGAAATGCCCTGGTGGGGCTATGTGGCCGTCACCCTCGGCCTGACCCACGTCACCATCGCCGGGGTGACGATCTTCCTGCACCGCCACCAGGCCCACCGGGCGCTCGACCTGGGCCCCGTCCCCTCCCATTTCTTCCGCCTCTGGCTTTGGCTCACCACCGGCATGATCACCCGGGAATGGGCGGCGATCCACCGCAAGCACCACGCCAAATGCGAGACGCCGGAGGATCCCCATAGCCCGCAGGTCCTTGGCCTCAACCGCGTCCTGTGGGGTGGAGTATTCCTCTACGTGAAGGAGTCATACAACCGGGAGACACTCGAGCGCTACGGCCACGGGACGCCCGACGACTGGCTGGAAAGGCGTGTCTACACGCCGTTTCACAAGGCCGGCATCCTCGTGATGCTGGGCATCGACCTCGCCCTCTTCGGAACCGTACCGGGTGCTTCGATCTGGTTGGTGCAGATGGTCTGGATACCGTTTTGGGCGGCAGGCGTCATCAACGGCTTAGGCCATTACTGGGGGTATCGAAGTTTCGCTTGCCGGGACGCCTCCACGAACATCCTGCCCTGGGGAATCCTGGTCGGCGGCGAGGAACTTCACAACAACCACCACGCCTATGCGACCTCCGCAAGGCTCTCGAACAAGTGGTACGAATTCGATATCGGCTGGCTGTATATCCGGCTGCTGGAGATGCTGGGCCAGGCGAGGGTGAAGAAGGTCGCCCCCAGGGCTCGATTCGGCCGGTTCCGCGAGACGGTGGACGTGGAAACGCTGCAGGCCGTGATCACCTATCGCTACGATGTGCTGTCCCGTTACCTCAGGTCCGCGCGTCAGGCGGCGGCAGAGGAGTTCGAGCGCATGAAGGTCGATGCGCGGCAGGGTCGCCTCGTCAAGCGCCTGCTCAAGGCCGACGGAGATGTCGTCCCGGCGCCGGTCCGGGCCGAGGTCCAGCCCCTGCTCGAGCGCAGCGAGTGCCTCGCCAAGCTGGTGGCGATGCGCGAGGAACTCGAGGGCCTGTGGGCCCGCTCGGCGGCCAGCCATGAGCAATTGGTCAGGCAGTTGCAGGACTGGGTCCGGCGTGCCGAGGAAAGCGGCATCCGGCAACTGGAGGAGTTTTCGATGCGCCTGCGCAGCTACGCGATCTGAGGGGTGTGGCGCAAGGGCAAGGCTGGAAACCGCAACGCTGAAAGAACAAGACCCGCCATCGGCGGGTCTGTCCATTTTGATGCTGCGAGTACGACGGGTGGTCGCTTACTTCAGCTTGACTTCCTTGTAGGCCACGTGCTTGCGGGCCTTCGGATCGTACTTCATGAACTCGAGCTTCTCCGGCGTCGTCCGCTTGTTCTTGGACGTCGTGTAGAAATGGCCGGTGCCGGCCGTCGATTCGAGCTTGATCTTCTCACGGATGCCTTTGGCCATTATGGTTCTCCGGCTTAGACCGCTTCGCCGCGGGTACGCAGCTCGGCGAGGACGACGTCGATGCCCTTCTTGTCGATCGTGCGAAGCCCGGCATTGGAAACGCGCAGGCGCACCCAGCGGTTCTCGGACTCGACCCAGAAACGGCGGTTTTGCAGGTTGGGCAGGTAGCGACGCTTGGTCTTGTTGTTGGCGTGGGAAACGTTGTTCCCTACCATCGGCGCCTTCCCCGTCACTTGGCAGACACGGGACATGATCATGCTCTCCAGTCGGAATTCGTTGGACACTTCGATTCAGCGAAGCCGAGCATTATAGGCGAAACGCCGGGCGGTTCGCAAATGGTTTTTCCCGGCAATCGAAGGCGCCAGGGGGCCAAGAAAAAAGGGCCGGCGTGATGCCGGCCCTCCAAACAAACCAGGAGACTTTCCGCGGACTTCAGGCGCCGATGCGGCTGCGACGACGGGCAACCGCGCCCATCAGGCCCAGGCCGGCCAGCATCATGGCATAGGTCTCGGGCTCCGGCACCGCGGTGATCACCAGGAAATCCTGGTGGCTGCGGCTGTAAAGTTGGTCGACGTTGTGGGTCACGGCGGCCGAGCCAATGCCGGCCCAATTCACTGTGTTCAACAAGCCCTGGGTGGTGCCGTCGCTGCTGGTGGCCACGAAGTTGCCGGTGCTCAGGTCGTAGGCATTGGACGGCGACTCGTAGATGACTTCCCAGATGGCGGCCTGTACTGCCGCCGACTGCGCTGCGTTGGCCGGCACCCCACTGGCTAGGGCGGTCGAAATCAATCGATCCAGATACAGGGATTTGGTGGCACCCCAGGCGGCGACTCCGTCGACTACCGTGTAATCCGTGTAGGTGGTGTTGAAACTGAAGGACTGGCTCAGATCCGTGCAATAGGTGACGAAGGAGTTGCCGTTCAGGAAACCGGAGAACTGGCCCGCCTGGCCCGTGTACGACGGCGTGCTGACTGACACCGACTCCGCAGGCGCAAAGGTGAAGCCCGTCAGCTTGACCGTGTCGGCCAGAGCGGGAGTGGCGAAGGCCGCCGTCACGGCAACGGCGGCGATGCTCTTGGCGATCGATTTGAATTCCATGGAGTGCACCTCTAGAGAAGTTGGAAGAATGAGAAACGAATCACTGAAACCTTTCCCATGGACCCAACATAACAAGGATCAGGGCCCGGCAACAATGGTCCGTTCGGACTAACGGACTCGGATAAGCGTGAGAAAAGTCACGACCGGACCAAGGTCCGGGTCCGGATGGGGGGCGCTGATCCCGGTCATGGGAGATGGGCAAGAAAAAAGGGCCGGCATTTCGCCGGCCCGTGCTTCCAGGGTGCGACTTTCCGGGTGTCAGGCGGCGATGCGCGTGCGGCGGCGGGCCACGGCGCCCATGAGACCCAGGCCAGCCAGCATCATGGCATAGGTCTCGGGCTCCGGGACCGGCGCGTAGACCATGAAGTCCTGATGCGAGCGGCTGTACAACTGGTCCACGTTGTGGGTTACGGCCTGCCCGGCGATGGATCCCCAGTTGATGCCGTTCAGGGCGGTCTGCGCGGCGGCGTCGCCGCTGGACGCGGTGAACGTCCCACCGGTGAAGCTGAAGGTGCCGCTGGTCTCGTAGAGGACTTCCCAGACCATCGCCTGGTAGGCGGCGGAGTTGCTCGCGTTGGTGGGGCCGCCGGCGGCCAGCATGTAGGAAACTGCCTTGTCCAGGGACCGGGACTTCGCGGTACCCCAGGCGGTATCGCCATCGACGACCGAGTAGTCGTTGTAAGTGGTGTTGAAGAAGAAGGTCTGGGCGAGATCGGTGCAGAAGGTCGCGAACGAGTTGCCGTTCAGGAAGCCGACGAATTCGCCCGCGGAGCCCGTGTAGGAGGGCGTGCTGACGGAAATCGACTTGGCGGGGGTGAAGGCAAAGTTGGTCAGCTTGACCGTGTCGGCCATGGCGGGGCCGGCGAAGGCGGTCGCAACGGCTGCCGCAGCGATGCCCTTGACGATGGATTGCAGTTTCATTCGTAATTCCTTTCGAAAGGTGGGATTTATGAGAAAAGCATTGATTCCTTGTTCTCACGGCTGAACGATACAAGGCGAGTCCACTGGCGACAATGGTCCGTTCGGACTAATCGCGGCCTGTTCCCGTGACCTGCATCACGTTTGACCGCGGACCTCCGGTGGGGATGCAAATGCGGTTGCGGGCGCTCGCCGCACCGGACGTGGTTGCCCAGGAAAGGGCGCGAAATGCACAAGCGAAAAAACGAAAAAGCCGGCAATTGCCGGCTTTCCCGATGGAGTGGTGCGGATCAGGCAATACGTGCGCGGCGGCGGCCGATCACCCCCATCAACCCAAGGCCCGCCAGCATCATGGCATAGGTTTCCGGCTCAGGAACCGCCGTGATGACGAGGAAGTCCTGGTGCGAGCGGCTGTAGAGCTGATCCACGTGGTACTTCACCGCAGTCGCTGGCAGGGCGGCCCAGTTGATGCCGCTCAGCAATCCCTGCGTCGCGCCGTCGCTGCTGCTGGCCTTGAAATTGCCGGTGGCGAGATCGTAGGACGTGGAAGGCGTTTCGTAGATGATTTCCCAGATGATGGCCTGCGCGGCTGCCGATTCGGCGGCATTGTGCGGAGTGCCAAAGGCCATGAAGTTCGAGACCGCGCGATCCAAATCCAGCGACTTGGCGGCGCCCCAGGCGGTGACTCCGTTTACCACCGTGTAGTCCGTGTAGGTGGTGCCCAGGCTGAAACTCTGGAACAGGTCGGTGCAGTAGGTCTGGAACGAGTTGCCATTCAGGGTGCCGACGAACTCGCCCGCCGACCCACTGTAAGTCTTGGCCGGCGTCGTGATGCTCACGCTCAGCGGCTTCGCCGGGGTGAATGCAAAGTCCGTCAGCTTGACGGTGTCGGCCATGGCCGGAGCGGCGAAGGCGGTGACAACGGCGACGGCAACGGCAGTCTGGGTGATCTTCCGAGCGTTCATGCAAATCTCCTTGGGTGGTGGCCAGGACTGGTCTTCGGGTTCCTGAATTTCGACTACGATGCCACGGTAGTTCTGGAGTGTCGTCCGTGCAATGATCCGTTCGGACTAATGGCCCTGCCAAGGTGTGATCAAAGTCACGTTTGGCCGCCGGGGATGGGGACCCAGCGTTATCGTGCGCCGGCCGGATGGCCGCCCGCGCGGGAGATCCCGTCGATGGCGCAGCGACAACATCGGGGGTTACAGCAGTCCGCGTTCTGAAAACGACAGAGGCATGGCCTGGCCGGCGACGATGAAGTGGTCCAGTACCTTGATGTCGACCAGCGACAGGGCCTGCTTGAGGGTTCGGGTCAACAGTTCGTCCGCCTTTGAGGGCTCCGCTATCCCGGATGGATGGTTGTGGGCCAGGATCACCCCGGCGGCATTGCGCTCCAGGGCTCGCTTGACGACCTCCCGGGGATAGACGCTGGTCTGGGTGAGGGTGCCACGGAAGAGTTCATCGTGGCCCAGCAGGCGATTCTGGGAGTCGAGCCAGAGCGCCACGAATACCTCGTGGGGCAGGGACGAAAGGCGCAGGCGCAACCAGTCGCGCACGAGCATGGGCGAGGACAGAACGTCCCGAACCGGCAGTGGCTCGGCCAGCGCCCGGCGGGCCAGCTCCAGGGCGGCGGCGAACTGGGTTGCCTTGGCGGGCCCCAGTCCGGGAAGCCTCGCCAATTCGGCCGGCGAGGCACCGGCCAGGCGCGCTAGGCTGCCGCCGTAGGTGTCGAGGAGGTCGCGCGCCAGGGCGACGGCGTTTTTCCCGGGAACGCCGACGCGCAGGAATATGGCGAGCAACTCGGCCGGGCTCAGTGCTTCAGGACCGAGCTTCAGCAGTCGCTCCCTGGGGCGCTCCTCCTCGGGCCAGTCTCGGATGGCCATGGGTTAGAATCCTCCGAATTCAATCCGCTGGATTCTAACCGCAATGGCCGAACTGGATGACAGGCGCATCGTTCTCGGGGTGACCGGCGGGGTCGCGGCGTACAAGGCCGCCGAGTTGGCGCGGCTGCTGGTCAAGGCCGGCGCGGCGGTGGACGTGGTCATGACCGAGGCGGCCGGACATTTCGTCACTTCGACCACGTTCCAGGCCCTGGTCGGGCGTCCGGTATTCACCCATCTCTGGGACGGCGGGGAACGTGGCATGGCCCACATCGACCTCAGTCGCGGCGCCGACGCGGTCCTGGTGGCGCCGGCGACGGCGGATTTCCTGGCCAAGGTGGCCCACGGCTTCGCCGATGACCTTCTTTCCACCCTCTGCCTGGCCCGCGACTGCCCCTTGCTCGTCGCGCCGGCCATGAACCGCCAGATGTGGGACAACCCCGCCACGCGGCGCAACGTCGAGCGATTGCGCGGCGACGGGGTCCTGGTTCTCGGGCCGGCCAGCGGGGAGCAGGCCTGCGGTGAAGTGGGCGAGGGGCGCATGCTGGAGGCCGCGGAGCTGTTCGAGGATCTGGTCGCCTTCCTGCAGCCCAAGCGATTGGGCGGTCGCCGCGTGCTCTTGACCGCGGGTCCTACCTTCGAAGCCCTCGATCCGGTGCGCGGCCTCACAAATTCCAGTTCGGGACGGATGGGATTTGCCCTGGCCCGGGCCTGCCGCGAGGCGGGCGCAAGCGTCACCTTGGTGGCCGGGCCCGTCGCCTTGCCGACGCCGCGCGGTGTCTCGCGAATCGACGTGATCTCGGCGCTGGACATGAGAGCGGCGGTCCTTGGGATGGTGGCCGAACAAGACATCTTCGTGTCCGTGGCGGCGGTCGCCGACTACCGTCCGGCAAGGGCCGAGGAGCACAAGATCAAGAAGGGCAGTGGGAACCTGACGCTGGAGCTTGAGGCGAATCCGGATATCCTGGCCGAAGTGGCTGTGCGCCCCAACCCGCCGTTCTGCGTCGGCTTCGCCGCCGAGAGCCGCGATCTGGACAAGTATGCGCAGGGAAAGCGGCAGGCCAAGAAGCTCCCCTTGGTGGTCGGCAACCTGGTTCAGGACGGCTTGGGCCGTGCCACCAACCAGGTCTGCCTCTACGACGACCACGGCGCCCACCGGGTGCCGCCGGGCGAGAAGCTCGCCGTGGCGCGTGCCATCGTCACCCACATCGCCGGCATGCTTGCCGACTGACATGCATCGAATCGACGTCAGGATTCTCGATCCCAGATTGCGGGAGAACCCGCCCCATTACGCCTCTGCCGGCGCTGCCGGGATGGATCTGCGTGCCTGCGTCGAGGCGCCCATGAAGCTGCATCCGGGCGACACCCGCCTCATTCCCACGGGGATCGCGATCCACCTGGCCGATCCGGGGCTCGCTGCCTTGATACTGCCGCGCTCGGGACTGGGCCACAAGCATGGAATCGTTTTGGGCAATCTGGTCGGCCTCATCGACTCCGACTATCAGGGGGAGGTTTTCGTATCGACCTGGAACAGGGGACAGGAGACCTTCACGCTGAATCCCATGGATCGCCTTGCGCAGCTCGTGGTGGTGCCGGTGCTGCAGGTGGCTTTCAATGTCGTGGACGATTTCGACAAGAGCGATCGCGGTGCCGGCGGTTTCGGCAGCACGGGACATGGTTGAGATCCGCCGCCACCGGCTGCGGGTGATGATCGCGGCATTCCTGGTCGCCATGGGCGCGCCGACCTGGGCCGCCGAGCCGGACCTCAAGCGTGCCGGTGACATCGTGGCCAATCGCTGTGCCGTTTGCCATGGACCCGAAGGCGACAGCGTCAGTCCCATCTTTCCCCGCTTGGCGGCCCAGCATCCGGAATACATCGCCAAACAATTGGCGGACTTCCAGACAGGAAGACGCAAGGGAACGATGAATGACCAGGCCAGGGATCTGGGCCCGGAGGACATGCGCGCCCTCGGGGTCTTCTTCAGCCAGAAGAAGCCGCGCGCCCAGCGGGTGCGAGACGAAGACCTCGCCGGCGTCGGGCGCTACATCTACCTGAAAGGCAATCCCTATTCCGGTGTGGCGGCATGTGCGTCGTGCCACGGTCCGAAGGCGGGCGGGACGGTGCAGCTGCCGCGCCTGGCGGGGCAGCACGCGGCCTACCTGGAGAGCCAGCTCAAGGAGTTCACCAAGCGCGATCGGACCAACGACAATGCCATCATGCACACGATCGCCTCCAAGCTCACCGACCTCGAGATCAACGCGGTTGCCGCGTACATCAGCGCGCTCGATTGACCTACCCCGTCGGCCAAAGAAAACGCCCCGTTTCCGGGGCGTTTTTCCTGGCGCGGCCGAGTCCGTCAGGTCGACATTTCGGTCAGGATGTTGCGCAGCCAGCTTTCGGCGTACACGTGCTCCATCTTGGCGATCGAGAAGTCCGCCGGGGAGATGCCGCCCGAGTTGGCGACGGCCGTGATCTTGCCTTCGGCCACCTTGTACACCGCGGCGATGCTGACCGACTCGTGCTCGCTGACGGCGCTGTAGCAGACGTTGATGCCGGACAGGTCAGTGGTTTCCTTGCCGTTCATCAGGGCCACCACGTTGGCGGCGCAGACCTTGGCCTGGGAGTTGGCCGAGTACCCGGACTTGGGCATCGGGGCGCCGGTGGAGGGGGGCGCACAGGCGTCACCGATCACGTGGATGTCCTTGTGGTTGGCCGACTCGAAGGTGACCGGATTGACCGGACACCAGTTCTTGTCGGCACCGACGAGTCCTGCCTTGACGGCGATCTGGCCCGCCCGTTGCGGCGGGATGAAATTGACCACGTCGCCCTTGAAGTCCTCGATCCCCTCGACGACCAGGGTCTTGGCGGAGGCCTCGACGCGGGTCACCTTCTTGGCCGGCACGTATTCGAAGATTCCCTTGTAGTACTCGTTCCATGCCTTGGTGAACAAGGGCTTCTTGGAAACCACGTCCGGATTCGCGTCGAGGAGCAGCAGCTTGCTCTTCGGCTTGTGCTTCTTCAGGTAGGTGGCGATCATGCAGGACCGCTCGTAGGGCCCGGGTGGGCACCGGTATGGGGTCAGCGGCATGCTGATGATCACTTTTCCGCCGTCCGGCATGGCCTCCAGCTGGTTGCGCAGGAGCGTGGATTGCTCGCCGGCTTTCCAGGCGTGGGGGATGACGCCGGGCGTCGTGGCCAGATCGTAGCCCTCGACCTCCTCGGTGCGGAAATCAACGCCGGGGGAAACGATCAGCCGGTCGTAGGCGAGGGTGCCGCCCTTGGTGGCGACGACCTTGGCGGCCGGGTCGATGCCGGTGACCTCGTCGTACACCATCTTGATGCCGTGGTTGGCTGCCAGCTTGTCGTAACCGATGGTCAGCGACGACAGGTCCTTGATCAGCCCGCCGATGTAGAGGTTGCTGAAGGGGCAGGAGACGAACTGGCGGTTGCGCTCGATCAGCACGACCTCGATCGAGGAATCGAGCATGCGAACGTACTTGGCGGCGATGGTGCCTCCGAAGCCGCCGCCGATGACCACGACGCGGCGTCCGGTCTTGGGCATCAACTCGGCGGCTCGGCCGATCATCGGCAATCCTGCGGTGCCGGCCCCGGCGCCGAGGAGCTTGAGGAAACTTCTGCGATCCAGAGTCATTGTCGTATCTCCCTTATTTCACGCTGGCGTAGAAGTTCAACAGGGCGTCCAGGTCTTCCCTGGACAGGGGCTTCACCTTCTCTTCCATCTTTTCCGGCATCTTGCGCTTGCCGGAGAGGTAGAGGTCCATCTGCATCTGCAGATAGGGCAGCCATTGGCTGGCCATGGCCGGGGTATCGTCCTTTCCCTCCTTGCCGTCTTCCAGATGGCAGCGGGAGCAGTTGGCCTCCTGGAGGCTGGCACCCTTGGCCACCTTTGCCTTATCCAGGCTCTGGTTGGTCGCATGAAGCTTCTGCTTGGAGAAGAACTCGCCCATGGCGACGATCTCGGCGTCGCCATAGCCCTTCGCCAGCCGTCCCATCACGGTGGCCGGACGCTCGCCGCTCTTGAACTTCTTCATGGCGTCGACGATGGCCTCCTTGGACTGGCCGGCCAGGCTGGGCATCGTCAGACCGGCGCTGCCACCCTTGGTGCCGTGGCAACCGGCGCAGGCGTTGGACAGCATCTCCGCGGTGGGCGGTGCCGCCACCGCCTGGGCCGACAACAGGACGCCGGCCAGGGCGGCTGTTCCCATCCATGCTTTCTTCATGCGCATCTCCTCTCTCCTCCTTGCTTTGAACCGCCAGGGCGGTTGACCGGTCACTGCTTCGTGACGTTGATGTAGTTCTTGACGTCCGGCACGGCCTTGTCGAGGCCGAACTGGTAGCCCAGGGACACGTAGTGATAGCGCGCTTCCGTGTAGTCCTCGTGAATGGCGAAGCCGAAGTTATACACTTTGTCCGCAGCAATGGCGTGGTCTCCCTTGCCGCCGCCGGCCAGGGTCCGCTCGAAGGTCACGACCCACTTGTTGCCTTCCTTTTTCCCCTCGGCCTTGACGAGGCCCTTGCCGCCGTCCATGTGGCGTTCCTTGTCCACCCAGCCGTCGACGGGCTTTTCACCCTTGCCGCTGCGGAACTGGATCAGGTCCATGAACTTTCCGGCGGCCAGGTCGGCGTCCTTGATGTACTTGGTCTTCTTTTCGTCCTTGGCATCCTTCATGGAGCGCAGGTCGGTGTGGCAGGTGCCCCAGCAGCCGTTCAGGTTGGCGCCGTCGACCGTGCCGCCGCCGTCGAACATCATGGTCAGCTTGACCTCGTTCTTCTTGTCCATCTTGTTGTCGGTGTTCTGGGGCGGCACCCATTCGAAGCGGAAGTAAATCTTGTTGCCGTCGTGGGCCGCCTGGAACATCACCGGAATGGAGCCGACCTTGCCCTTGGGCGGCTTGGGCTCCAGGACGGTCTTCGAACTGCCGACCGACTGCCCCTTGACGATCTTGTCGCCGATTTCATTGGCATCGCCCTCGTGGCACTTGGCGCAGGGACGCTTCTTGTCCACGATGTCCGGCACCGCCGAATGGTCGGCCTTGTTCATGACCCACTCCAGGCTGGATTGGCCAGGGAAAAACAAGGTCATCTTGCGGGCGGGCACCTTCTCCCAGTCCGGGGCCGCCATCGCGCCGCCGGCAACGAACACACCGATAACCGCCAAAACCATCTTCTTCATTTCAAGCTCCTCGCTACATGGACCCCGTCCGGGGGACTGGTGCGCGGCCCCGATCCTCCGGGGCCGCTGCAATCAACCTTCCTTCTTCGGCGCCGCGCCTTCCTGCTCAAGCAATTGGTGCACCGGCTTATGCGCGATTCCCTTATGGCAATCGATGCAGGTCTTGCCGTCCTCGATGGCGCCTTCATGCTTCACCACGGAACGGTCCTTCTGCTTTGCCGGGTCCATGGTCTTGAAGTCGTGGCAGTTGCGGCACTCCCTGGAGTCTGCATCCTTCATCTTCTGCCAGACCCGCTTCGCCATTTCCAGGCGATGGGCCTCGAACTTTTCAGGTGTGTCGACCGTGCCCTTGATGTGACCGATCACGTCGCGGGCGGCGAGAAGTTTCATGGTGGACTTTCGGGCGTAGTCGACGGGCGTCTTGCTGCTGGCCACGTGACAGTCGGCGCAGGATACGGTCGTGCCCGAGCGGTTCTTGTAATGAACCGTTTTCTTGAGTTCCTCGTAGGGAATCGACATCTCGTGGCAGGACAGGCAGAACTCGGTGTGATTGGTGAGTTCCATGCCCGTGTTCAGGCCGCCCCAGATGATGATGCCGCCCACGATGCCGACGACGATCATGCGCAGCATCGAGCATTTCGGGGGTTGGCGCAGCCGATTGATGATCCCGCCCTGCTCCTGTGGATTGCCCTGCGGCGTGTCTTGTCCTTGTTCGGCCATCTCCCCTCCCAGTCTCGGCGGCTAGTGCTTAGAGTTCAGGCAGTGGACCGAAGCGGGCAATGGCAGCCCTTGGCTGCCTCGCCACAGGCGCGGGCTCGCCCAGCGCCACCTCTCCTCCGGAACACCCCCGGCTTGCTGTTCTCCGCGGGAAAAACTCGTTGTTATCGCGGGATTATCTCAGCAGCCCCGAAACCAAGACAAGGCAAGCGTTCTAATCCGCCAATCAGGGCCGCTAATGCCATATAGAAGCATTTACTTATGTTGCGCTGCGGAAGGTGCCGCTGATTGCGGATCGGGGCGGACCGGCAGGTGGCGCCGGAAACCAATAAGAATCCATTGGCATGATGGCCGCCCCGAAATCCCCGCGTTGGCGATGTGTGGCAGTGCCGGCCGGGCTGGACATGCCCTTGCGGCAGTCCGGCGGCTCTGACGGGCCGAGACCGGGCGGCGCGGGAAGCCGCAATGCCCGAACCCCGGCTGTCGAGCGCTTCGCGCAAAATGCAAGCGCGAAAAATCCATCGATTTTCGCTACGCCGGGGTGCGGATCGGGGAGCACCCGCCCATGCACTCACCAAGCCGCAACCGTTGCCTGAAGCGCAATGTCCCTAATAGGACGTCGAATCCTTCCACATGTCCGCAGTGAAACGGACCACGCGATTGCGCCCCTCGTCCTTGGCCCGATAGAGCGCGATATCGGCGAACTTGACCACCTGCCAGAAAGTCTCCCCGTCGCCCGGGAAGTCGGAGACGCCGATCGAGACCGTCTTCTGCAGGACCAGGCCGGAGACCTGGATTTTCAGCTTTTCCACGGCCAGCCGGATGTTCTCCGCCACCACCATTCCCTTAGCGACTTCCGTGTCCTGGAGGATGATCAGGAACTCCTCGCCGCCATAACGCAACACCAGGTCCGAGGCGCGGACCGACAGTCGGAGTACCTTTGCGAGTTCCTTGAGCACCGCGTCCCCGGCGTCGTGGCCGTGGTTGTCGTTCACCATCTTGAAGAAATCGAGGTCGATCATCAGGATCACCAGGTGACCCTTGTGGCGTTTGGTGCCCGCCATCAGGGTCTCGACGTACTCCTCCAGGAATCGCCGGTTGTTGAGTCCCGTCATGGGGTCTCGCAGCGTCGAATCCTTGAGCGTCTCCATGAGGCGCTTCGCCTCCAGCACGGGTGCCGCCTCGCGCAGGAATACGCTGAGGTTGGGGACCATTTCCTGATACACCGATCCCTGGCCGACCGGAACGATCAACTGCACGACGCTGCCCACGTTTCCGGATTGGAGGACGGGAAAGCAGATGTGCTGCCTGTCTGCGGCCTCCAACGGAGGCCGGAATGCGGTGCAGATCGCCGGCGCGGCGACGGAGTCCACGAGGTGTCCGGTGCGGCGCGCCCGGCAGGCCTCGTTGCGAACCAGTATTTCCGGATCGCACCACTTGCATTCGGCCAGGACCTGGCCATCGACATAAACGGGCAGCAGATGGTGCTTGGTCTGGTGGACCTCGTACACGGAATACTCGCGCAGGCCGAATTCGCTCTCCATTGTGCGGACCAGGCGCTGGTAGATCTCCGCCTTGGTTTCGTCCTCCTCGATGGCCTGCTTGAAGTGGGCCGCCTTCGCCAGGTTGTCCACCATGTCCGCCGTCGTCGTCAGCAGGTTCTCCCCCTCGGTGGCCGAGCGCAGAGTCAGTTCCGATACGCGGTGCGCGATCCGGTTCAGGCCCTCGTCGAGGAAATGCAGCAAGCGGTTCATCTCCGATGCGATGTGACCGATCTCGTCCGAGGTGCGCCTTTCCACGCGGGACTTGAAATTGCCTTCGACCGCTCTCTCGACGGCGGTCTCCACCTCGCGGGTGGTTTGCGCCACCGGCCGCATGAGGCGGAGCAGCAGGAAAAGCGTGGATAGGCCGAACAGCGCGACGGCGGCCAGGATGCCCGTCATGGTGTCGACCGCCTCCTTGCGAAGGTGATCGATGGACAGGGTCATCGTCACCGCGCCGAGCACGTCCCCTTCCTTCACCTGGTGACACTGCAGGCAGTTGGGCGAACCGGTGGCGGTGGCGACGAAGGGGATGGTGCCGCGGAATGTGCTGAAGCCGTTGTTCTCGATCAGTTCGTAATGGGCGCGGCCGGTGGCCATCACCTCGCGTTCCAGGAGATCGGGTTCCTTCTCCTGGGTCAGCCCCCGTCCGAACTGCCGATCGACGCCCTCACCGCGAACGATCCGGGCGGACTTGAGCCCTTGCACTTCGGTGAGTCGGCGCAGGAAACCCTCGCGCTTGTCGATGACGCCATTGATCATCGATTCCGTCAGATGGACGCGAACCACCTCGGCCGCCGTGCGCACATGCTCGGTCGCCGAGATGATGGAGAAGTTCCGGAACGAATACAGGCCGATGACGACCAGGACGATGATCAGTCCGATCAGGAGACCGACGAAGAAAAGCGTTGTCTTCCGGCTGAGATTCATTTGCTGGGAATTGCCGGTGTTGGTGCCGAGATCGCCGCCTGAGGGCGGTGAGTGTTTCCGGGCGCGAGCTCAACCCACCACGAGATTCGGCACGTCGATCTTGACCGTGTCGCGGCCGAGGGACGCGCCTACGCAATGGACGAACTTGCGGGCCCAATCTCCGCCCTCGGTGAACCGGGACTCGCCGCCATACTTGGCCACGTCGAGGATCACGTCGAGAAGCAGGATCTTGCCGACGGGATTGCGCGGCGTGCATTCGAGGGCCTCGAATTCCTGATGCAGCCAGGCCCGCGCCTGATCCTTGGGCAGGTCGGCGAGGTCCGTGTCGAGGAACTTGAATTCGTATTCGTTATTGACGCCGAACGAGACGGTGACGGTATAGAGCATCATTCCTCCGAGGGGGGCAGCGCAGGTTTCTGCGGCCGGATTCTACACGCCCCGGCCGAACGGACTGTCGCGCGAATGACAATGGCGGCGGCCTTCAGGATCGGCCGGCGCGGGCGAGCGCGTCGCCGAGCATTTCAAGCATGAGATCGATCTCCGGAGGACTCACGTTCAGGGCCGGCATGAAGCGAAGGAGGTCGGGTCGCGGGGCGTTCAGAAGGAGGCCCTCGGGGGCCAGGCCCCGGGCGGCCTCCACCACTGCCGGGCCCACCGGACCCGCCAGCCGGAGGGCCCGCAGCAAGCCGAGCCCCCGCTCGCCGACCTGGCCGGCCCCGGCGGCGACCTTGGCCAGGCCCCGGCCCAGGTGATCCCCCTTGGCGCGGACCTCGTCGAGGAATCCGGGCGCCAGGACCTCGTCGAGGACGGCCAGGCCGGCGGCGGCCATCAGCGGGTTGCCGTTGTAGGTACCCCCCTGGTCGCCGGCCTCGAAGCAGCAGACTTCTTCCCGGGCCAGCAGGGCGGCCAGGGGGACGCCAGCGCCGATGCCCTTGCCCAGGGTCATCACGTCGGGCTCGATGCCGGCCTGCTGGTAGGCGAAGAGGCTCCCCGTACGGCCGATGCCGGTCTGCACTTCGTCCACCACCAACAGGATTCCGTGCCGTCCGGTCAGTTCCCGGAGCTCGCGAAGGAAGCCATGGGCGGCCGGAATCACCCCGGCCTCGCCCTGCACCGGTTCCACCATCACCGCCGCCGTATCCGGTCCGATGAGCGCCTCGACGCTCGCCACATCATTGAAGAGGGCCTTCGGGAAGCCCGGCACCTGCGGCGCGAAGAGCCGGTCCCAGCCCGGCTTTCCGGAGGCCGACATGGTAGCCAGCGTGCGGCCGTGGAAGCCGTTCTCGAAGGTGACGATCTCATGGGCGCCGCCCCGATGCAGCCGGCCCCACTTGCGGGCCAGCTTGATGGCGCCCTCGTTGGCCTCGGCGCCGCTGTTGGCGAGGAACACCCGGTCGAAGCAGGACGCTTCGGCAAGTCGCCGGGCCAGCTTCGCCGCCGGCTCGTTGAAGAAGGCCGGACTCGGATTGACCAGGCGGCCGGCCTGGTCGGCCAGGGCCCGCGCCACGGCGGGAGGACAGTGCCCCAGGCAATTGACTGCCCAGCCCTGCACGAAATCCAGGTAGCGCTTGCCCCGGTGGTCCGTGAGCCAGGATCCGCGGCCCTCGACGAACACGAGGTCGGGGCGTTCCGTGACCCACATCAGGGCATCGGTGTCGGGTATCGCGGGGCTTGTGGTCATGGGAATCCTCCTGAACGCCAATAAACGAAAAGGCCACGGTGGGATGCCGTGGCCTCGGGGTCGAAACGGGAGATCGGATTGCTAGGCGAGGGGGGGCGGCACCGCCGGATGGGAATCCGGGCGGCGTCGGCGCAGGAAGGAAGCGGCGGCTCTCGCATTCATGGAGGGGAGTATGCCATCGTCGGCGTTTTCGTCAATGGCGTCTCCGCGGCCTACTTCAGCCAGCCCATGACGAGTGGCATCAGCCAGGGCACCAGGGCCGTCGCGGCGATGGCCAGGAAGGTGCTCGCCACCAGCGCCACCGTGATCGGCAGCCATTCGTCCGCCCTGCGCCGGAAATGCAGCATCACGCCGACGCCCGCCGGCACGAAGAGCAGCGACAGGTGCTGGAGCAGGGTCTGGGCCGTCGTGCGCAATTCCATGCCCGGCCCGCCGCGCAGCGTCAGGGCCAGGAACAGCAGGGCCATGCCGATGACCGGGCCCGGCACCGGCAGCGCCAGGGTGAGCGCGATGGCTTCGCCGGCCAGCTGGAACAGGAGCAGCAGGGTGATGGCGGGGAGCATGGTCGTCTCCGAAAAAAACGGCGCCCGTCTCGCGAGGGGCGCCGCCGGACGGGGATGGCGGGTGCGCCTGGGCGCACCCGCCGGGTGGTCCTTACTCCATCGCCTCGTACAGCGGCAGGGTGAGGAACTCCGGATAGTTGTCGGCCAGCGACATCTCCTCGAAGATCTTCGCCGCCTGGTCGTAGGTGGCGGTGGCCTCGCCCTGGGCCGTGACCGTGGCCTTCACCTTGGCCAGTTCCTCGGGAATGATGGCCTTGACCATGTCGGCGGTCACCTTGCGGCCGTCTTCGAGCTTGCCCTTCGGCGACACCACCCACTGCCAGACCTGGGAGCGGCTGATCTCGGCGGTGGCGGCATCCTCCATCAGGTTGTGGATGGGCACGCAGCCGTTGCCGGCCAGCCAGGAACCCAGGTAGTGGATGCCGACGTTGATGTTGTTGCGCACGCCGACCTCGGTGATGGGCTGCTCGGGCTGGAAGTCGAGCCAGTCCTTGGGACCGAAGTTCTCCGTGCGCTGCTTCTCCCACTGGTTGGGCCTGTCGCCGAGGACCTTGACGAACTCCTCCATGGCGATGGGCACCAGGCCCGGGTGGGCCACCCAGCCGCCGTCGAATCCGTCGTTGGCGTCGCGGGTCTTGTCGTGCCGGATGCCGGCCAGGGCCTTCTCGTTGGCCACCGGGTCGTTCTTGATCGGGATCAGCGCGCTCATGCCGCCGATGGCCGGGGCGCCGCGCTTGTGGCAGGCCTTCACCAGAGAGAGGGCGTAGCTGCGCATGAAGGGCACTTCCATGGTGATGGCGCCGCGGTTGGCCAGGCAGAACTCCCGGTTGCGCTTGAACTTCTTGATGCAGGAGAAGATGTAGTCCCAGCGGCCGGCGTTGAGGCCGGCGGAATGCTCGCGCAGTTCGTAGAGGATCTCCTCCAGTTCGAAGGTGGCGAGGATGGTCTCGACCAGCACGGTGGCCTTGATGGTGCCGCGGGGAATGCCGACTTCATCCTGGGCCATGCAGAAGATCTCGTTCCACAGGCGGGCTTCCAGGTGGGATTCCATCTTCGGCAGGTAGAAGAAGGGGCCGGCGCCGCGGGCAATCTGCTCCTTGCCGTTGTGGAACAGGAAGAGGGCGAAGTCGAAGATGCCGCCGGAGACGCGCTGGCCGTCGATCAGGACGTGCTTCTCGTCCAGGTGCCAGCCGCGGGGGCGCACCTGCAGGGTGGCGACCTTCTCGTTCAGCCGGTATTCCTTGCCCGCCTCGTTGGTGAAGCTGAGGGTACGGCGGATGGCGGCCTTCAGGTTGATCTGGCCCTGGATCTGGTTGTCCCACTTCGGGCTGTTTGAGTCCTCGAAGTCGGTCATGTAGGAGTCGGCGCCCGAGTTGTAGGCGTTGATGATCATCTTCCGCTCGACGGGGCCGGTGATCTCCACCCGGCGGCACTCCAGGGCCTTGGGCAGCGGTGCGATCTTCCAGTCGCCTTCGCGGATGTGCTTGGTCTCGGGCAGGAAGTCGGGCATCTCGCCGGCGTCGATGCGGGCCTGGCGCTCGATGCGCTTCTTCAGCAGCTCCTGGCGGCGGGATTCGAAGGCCCGGTGCAGCTTGGCGACCAGGGCGAGGGCGTCGTGGGTCAGGATGTCGTCATAGCCGGCCAGGATGGGGGCATTGATCTGCACGCCGGCGGGAAGATTGAGGCTCATGGAGGGCTCCTGGAAAAGGTTCACGGTGGATTTCGGTGTCGCTGACGCCATTCCGTGGCCCGCTCTTGGCGGTTTCCACGGTCCGCGGCCGGTGGCGGGTGACGGTCGGCCGGACGTCGATGGCGGAAGTCTATTCCTTCGCCGAGAGGAAATTAAGCTACCATTTCGTCGATACATCTTGTACTTTTAGTATCTAATGGACCAGTTCAAGCAGATCGCCGCCTTTGTCTCCGTGGCCACCCGGGGCAGCCTGTCGGCCGCCGCCCGGGCGGAGGGCGTGACGCCGGCCATGATCGGCCGCCGGCTCGATGCCCTGGAGGAACGCCTGGGGGTCAAACTCCTGGTCCGCACCACCCGCAAGCTGACCCTGAGCTTCGAGGGCCAGGCCTTCCTGGAGGATTGCCAGCGGGTGCTGAACGACCTGGCCAATGCCGAGGCCTCGGTGAGCCTGGGCGGCGTACGGGCGGCCGGGCACCTGCGCCTTTCCGCCCCCGCAGGCTTCGGGCGCCGGCACGTGGCGCCGCTGGTGGCCACCTTCATGGCGGCGAACCCCGAGGTGACGGTGAACCTGGACCTCTCGGACCGGATCGTGGACCTGGTGAACGAGAACATCGACTGCGCCGTCCGCATCGGCGAACTGACCGACTCCAGCCTGGTCAGCCTGCGCCTGGGGGAAATGCGGCGCATGGTGGTGGCCAGCCCGGCCTACCTGGTGGCCCGGGGCGTGCCGAGGTCTCCGGCCGACCTGGTGCACCATGAATGCCTGTCCCTGGGCCAGCAGCGGGGCTGGACCTTCCGCGATCCGGCGACCGGCGCGGTGGACTCGTGGAAGGTGGGAGGCGCCTTCGAATGCAACGACGGGGCCGTGCTCCACGAATGGTCCCTGGACGGCAAGGGCCTGGCCTGGCGTTCCCTCTGGGAGGTGGGGCAGGACTTGAAGGAGGGTCGGCTCGCCTCGGTGCTCGACGCCTGGCAGGCGCCGCCGATGGGCATCTACGCCGTCTTTCCCCAGCGCCGCCATCTGCCGCTGCGGGTGCGCTTCTTCATGGACCTGCTGAAGGCCACTTACGAGCGGCCGGAATACTGGGAACTGGGCTGATCGCCGCCGTCCGGGGCGGATCGACGGCGCCCGGGACGGCGGGCCCGGGCGCGGCCGACGCGGTGTGGTTCCTCAGGAGGAGGAAGCAAGGGGAGCCTCCCGTCCCTTCGCCCCGCTTCGCGCGATCAACCGCATTGCACGGCAACGCACGCGCCGACTGACCCTGGAAACCTCACTCACAACACCAAGACACCAAGAACACCAGGGAGCACCAAGGAATGCGATGGCCGACGGCGGTCACCCATCGGGTGAGTGGCGGGATTCCCGCAAACCTTTGATCTCCTCTGGGTCTGCGGTTCAAATGCGTCTTTCCGGCCGAATCCGAACAGGCCCTAGACGATCTGCAACAGCGCCTTGATCTTCGCCCGCACCTCCGCCATGGCCTCGGGCGGGATGTCCGCCATGCGCTTCGCCTTGCGCACCTTCCAGTCGAGCGATTTCACCTGATCGGAGAGAACCGCGCCCGCCTGTCCCGCGAGGGTCACCGGCACCTCGAAGGGATAGCCCTTGACCTGCGTGGTCAGGGGGCAGCACACCATCAGCCCCGACTTGGCGTTGTAGCGCGCCGGGCTGATCACCAGCGCCGGCCGTCTGCCCGCCTGTTCGTGTCCGGCCTGGGGGTCGAAAAGCAGCCACACGACCTGCCCCGCGTCGGGAACATAGGCCATCACCAGGCTTCCTTGCCGACCGGCGTGCCGGTGTCGAGTGCGGCGTGGCGATTGTGCGGGGTGATGCCGTCGAGGAGGGCGTCGAGGTCGTAGGCGACTCGCCGGCACGGTGCGATGACGATGCGGCCATCGGCCACCGTGACGATGACTTTCTGCTCCAGGGCCATGTCCGCCTCGCGCAGCAGCGCGACCGGCAGGCGCAGGGCCGGGCTGTTGCCCCATTTCTTCAATGTCGTTTCCATGGACCTGCCTTTTGGATCGATGTTTCCACATTGTAGATACGTTGCGCGTGCCTGGCAAGCGCGGCGTTCCTGCCGCCCCTCGACCGGCGGGTCACCGGGAACCGACCCGGCAATTGGCGAAGCTGGAACGGGGCCAGGGCGACAAGGCCAGGGCAATGGGCGAACCACCAAGGACACCAAGGACACCAAGGGGCACCCAGGAAAACCGGGGACCGCGACATGCTGGGAGAACGGGACGCCGCGGGCGTATGCCGACCCGAGGGGCGGAAACATCCCGGTACATCTTCCGCGCCCCAGCATCGGCAGACTGTCCGCAGGACGGCGGAATAGTCCGTTCGGACCATTGACAGAGGTTGGGGGGGGGGAGGGAGACTGCCGGCGGACTTTTCCAAAAGGGGATGAGGATGGGCAATGCAAGAAAATATTTCCCGCTGCTGGCGGCGGGGCTGCTCGCCAGCGGCGCGGCGCAAGCGACGCTGTTCGACCGGGGCGGCGGCCTGCTCTACGACGACGTGCTGAAGGTCACCTGGTTGCGGGACGCCAACCACGCCAGGACCAGCGGCTACGATGCCGACGGTTTGATGAACTGGAGCGCCGCCAACACCTGGGCGGCCAATCTGGTCTATCACGATAGCGTGCGCGGCGTGGATTGGAGCGACTGGCGCCTGGCCCGTAACAGCCCGGTGGGCCCGACTGGCTGGAACTACTATTGGTCTTACGACGGTTCGACCGACTACAGCTACAACATCACCAGCCCGCAGCCCGAGCTGGCCTACATGTACTACGTCAACCTGGGCCTGAAGGGCTTTTACTCGCCTACCGGCGCCGGCCAGCCCGATTGGGGCATCTTTCGCAACGGCACTTTCGGCGACCAGGCCGACGTGGACCCGGTGAAGAACCTGAAGTCCTCCTATGGGTACTGGTCGGGGTCTGCCTATGCGCGCAATCCGGCCGTCTACGCCTGGCACTTCGATACCGACTATGGGTACCAGTACGTCAGTTACGACCCGTCGTATGCCTGGGCGGTACGCGACGGCGATGTCGCCGCCGTGCCGGAGCCCGAGACGGTCGCGCTGTTCCTGGCCGGGCTGGCGGTGATGGGACGTGCCGTGCGGCGGCGTCGGGGCTTCGGTCCTACGTGAGCTTCGGCCCTTGCGGGGGTGCGGGGGGCGGTTGCCCCCTGCGGTTTTCGGGTTCCGGGTTCAATAGGGCGGGCGCAGTCCGCCGTCGGTTGTTTCGACATCGCGCGTTTCGAAAACCTGGCGATCTGCACGGCGACCCTTCGTTTTCCTGAGGGAAACGAAGGGCCGGGTTCTCGCGACCACCACGCGGGGTGCGGATCGATTCTTGTGGAGCGGCCGGCATGCCGCGAGGCATTTTGGAACCGCCCTGATCGCGCCGCGTGCGGCGCTCCTACAGGGGGCAGGGGTTGGTTTTGTAGGAGCGGCGGGCACGCCGCGCCGCCCTCCGAACCGCCCTGATCGCGCCGCATGCGGCGCTTACAGAGGGGGACCATTTGGTCTTGCAGGCGGCGTCACCGCGTCCCCGGCAACACCAGCCTTGCCTCCAGGCCACCGTCGGGGCGATTATGCAGTGTGAGTGACGCTCCCAGCGCATGGGCCAGTTGCCGGGCGATGGCCAGGCCTAGTCCGGTCCCGCCCGTCTCCCGGTTGCGGGAGACCTCGACCCGGTGGAAGGGCTCGAAGACCTCCTCCAGTTCGCCCTCGGGAATGCCCGGCCCGCGGTCGCTCACCGTGACCACAACGGTGTCGCCGTCCGCGGCGAAGGCCACCTCGGCGCTCCCGGCGAACTTGAGGGCGTTGTCTGCCAGGTTGCCGAGCAGCCGGCGCAGTGTGCGCGGGCGGGTGGCGATGGTCCGGCCGCTGGTACCCGCCAGGGTCACGGGCCGCCCGGCATCGGCGTAGTCGGCCACGAAGCTGGCCGCCAGGGCATCCAGGTCGGTGGCGCTTTCCGCCTCCTTGGGCGCGGCAGCGCTGCCGGCATAGGCCAGCCCCTCCTCCACGAGCGCCTGCATCTCGGCCAGGTCGTCGAGCACCTTGTCGCGCAGGGCCGCATCGTCCATCAGTTCCGCCCGCAGGCGCAGCCGGGTGATCGGGGTCTGAAGGTCATGGCTGACGGCGGCCAGGATCCGGGTGCGTTCCGCGAAAAGCCCGCGGATCCTCGCCTGCATCCGGTTGAAGGCGGTAGCGGCCCGGCGCAGCTCCACCGGGCCCTCTTCAGGCAGGGGCGGGCTCTCCAGGTCCGCGCCCAGGGCTTCGGCGGCCCGGGCGAGGCGTGACAGGGGGCGCGTCGCAATTCGCACGGCGATCCAGGTCAGCAGCAGGACGCCCATGACCAGGGCCGCCATCCCGGCCATGACCCGGACCGGTGGCGGTCCCGGGGGCGGCGCCGCGGCTTCCACGAGGAAGGGCGTGCCGTCGGCCAGACGGGTCCCCAGCAGCAGGGTCGGATGGCGGTGGCGGCCTTCCAGCGCGGCGCGCATCTCCAGCGGCCGGCCGGCGAGACCTTCCCGCAACCGGCTCCAGGCCGGATGGGCGAAGTCGTCGCCCAGGGGGTGGCCCTCCGGCAACGGGGCCAGGGCGAAACGGTAGCGCGGCCGGTCGAGGCGGGCGAGCACCGCAGTCCGCTCCTGCGGCGGCAACCGGTCCATCAGGGCGACCACCGTGACCACGTCGAGGGCGATGTGGTCGAAGAGGATATTGCGCGCCGTGCGGCCCCGCTCGCCGAGGAAGAGCCAGGAGCTGACGGCAAGGACGACCGCCAGGCCCAGGAGCCAGATCAGCATCAGGCGGCCGAACAGGCTGCGCGGGCGGCGGCCGCGCCGTCCGTCCCCGCGATGATGATGGAATCTCACCCGGAAGACCTCAGCCACCCCGCCAACACACCGGGAACAGCAAGGGACACCAGGGAAGGAGCGGGCCAATGGCGTCCGGCCGCCGGGCGATGGCCCGGTGGCTCGGCAAGGGCGGCTCGTCGCGCAACCGGGCGCCCTTGGTGCCTTGGTGGTGAAGCATCGGGGTTCACGTCGGCGCCCCGGCGTCGATTTCGCTGACGGCGGCGGCCAGGACGTAGCCTTCGCCGCGTTGGGTCTTGAGGATGCGGGGCTCCCGGGCGTCCTCGCGCAGGCGCTGTCGAAGCCGGCTGACCAGCAGATCGATGGAGCGGTCGAAAGGTTCGGCCTCTCGGCCGCGGGTCAGGTCCAGCAACTGGTCGCGGCTGAGCACGCGCTGGGGGTGGGCGAGGAAGACGGCGAGCAGCCGGTATTCGGCGCCCGAGAGGGAGACCACGACGCCCTCCGGGTCGAGCAGGTGGCGGGCGACGGTGTCCAGGCGCCAGCCGGCGAAGGACAGGCAGCGGGTCCGTTGCGCCGGGTTCCCGGCCATGTTCGGCGGCAGGGCCCGCGTACGGCGCAGGATGGCGCGGATGCGCGCCAGCAGTTCCCGCGGTACGAAGGGCTTGGTCAGGTAATCGTCGGCCCCCATTTCAAGGCCCAGAATGCGGTCGAGGTCGTCGCCGCGGGCCGTCAGCATCAGGATGGGCAACCGGTCGTGGGGCGGGCCGGCACGCAGGAATCGGCACAGGGCCAGGCCATCCTCCCCCGGAAGCATCAGGTCGAGGACCACTAGATCGTAACGGCCCTGGTCCAGGGCCGCCCGCATCTGCCGTCCGTCGGCCACCGCCGTGCAGCGCAGGCCCTGCTTCTCGAGGTATTCGGCGAGCAGGCCGCGGATTTCCCGGTCGTCGTCGACGACGAGGATGTGGTCGGAGGGGCCGTTCATCGCGCGGGCATTGCCTTGGACCGGGCGGTGGCCGTGCGTCGCCGGTCAGCCGAGCCCGGATTCCCGTGCCTTGCGTTCCCGTTCCACCTTGAGGATGTATCGCTGGACCAGGGTGAGCATGGGGCCGGGAAGGCGCTCGAACTGGCATCCGGAGCGCATCACCTGGACGCCGTTGCGCAGGGTGACCTCGAAGAGGTTCTTGACCCGCAGGTCGGTGACCAGGGAACCCACCTCCGGCAGTTCGATGCGGCAGGCCGGAAACACGGTTCCCGGCGTGAATTCGACACCCTCCGGCGGAACCACCACCGCCAGCCCGCCGCCGCTGATGTCGAGGACCGTCGCGGCCAGGCTGGTGGCGCCGCCCGGCATCGGGATATGGCAGCGCAGGGGGCGGGCCGCCGGAGTCACCAGCCGGTAGTACTCCCGTCGCTGCAGGCGCAGCATGCGGTCCGGCAGTTCCGCCCGGAAGGCGCCGCGTCCGTCGGCCATGGCATTGTCCAGCCGGCGCAGGGCGAACTGGATCTTGACCTTGTCGTGGTGGGTGACGCAGACGATGCGGTCGGCCGCCAGCAGACGGCGATTGACCTCCGGATCCTTGCCTACATCCAGGAAGAGGAAGCGCTCGTCCACGGCGACCACGGAGGTCAGCAGGAAATCGTTGGCCTGGCTGTAGTGGGCGGCGACCAGCGCGTGTTCGGCCAGGATGGCCTTCAGGTGGAATGCGATCTCGCCCTTCGCCCGAATCAGGAAGGGATTGTCGTCTCCGGCCTGGAGAAGTTCGAACTTGAGCGGGGTGGAATCGCGGGAAGAGGAATCCATGGGCGCGGAACCGGCCGATGTCCTGGAAAGAGCGTCGAATTCTAGCCGAATGGTCCTGTCGGCCCGCCGATGGAATAGAGGGGTGTTTGGGGGAGGCCCGGAGATTCAGGGTTCCCGGGCGGCCGGCAGGCGGTTCTCCACGCGGTAGAGCCAGGCCAGGAGTTCGGCCACCGCCACGTAGAGCTGGGGCGGGATATGGGCATCCAGATCCACCTGCAACAGCAGCGAGACCAGCTCCCTCGACTCATGCACGTAGACGCCGTGTTCCCGGGCCCGGCGGACGATCTCGTCGGCGATCAGGCCGCGGCCCCTGGCGACGACCTTGGGCGCGGCCTCTCCCGGCGCGTAGGCGAGGGCGACGGCCAGGGAGCGGGGATCCGGATCCTTGTCAGCCGGGTTCATCTTCGTGCTGGACGACGATGCCGGGGGCCGGGAGGCCGGCCGTTTCCATGGCCCCCGCCAGGGCAGGCGCCTCCTGCCGCAGGTCGGCCGCGCTGGCCCCGTAGGGGGTGGCCAGGACCACGGCGACGCCGCCCGGGGTCAGCCGCAGGGTCGCGTCGACGATGCCGAGCCGCGGGAATTCGAGGTGCAGGCGGGTAGACCAGGTGTCGGGGGCGGCATCATCCGACGAGTTGCCGCCATCCCCGCGTACGATTTCCCATTCCATCTCCTGTCCCGGCCAGGCCTCGCCGTGCCAGAGCAGGCGCTGGGTGGCCACCGAATCGAGTTGCTGCTGGACCAGGGGCTTCAGGTCCTCGGGGATGCTGGCCAGGGTCGTCCGGGCGGCGGCCTCGGTGGCCTCGCCGGGTCCCCGGGCGGACGCCATCTCGCCCTCTGCGGCCGCGGTCGTTCCCGGCCGGGCGGGCGTGCCCTCCGCTGCCGGGGGAGGCGGCGCCGCCTCCGGCCGGGCGCCGACCAGGGGCGAATGGCGGCCCTGGGGTTCGTCCAGCAGGCGGGTGGTGGCCAGGCCGCCAGCCAGCCACCGCGCCTGGTGGGCCTCGTAGAACAGCCCGCTCCGTTCGACTGCGCCGGCCAGGGCAGCCGCCAGCTGGGTGGCGGCGGCGCCCGTGGCCGGCGCCTGGGGGAGCAGGGCCTGTCCCCGATTGAGGCCGGCCGCGCGCGGCGCCTCGCCCTCGGCGGGGAGCAGTTGGGCGATCAGCCGGCCGGCGGCGCTCAGGGTGGCGTGCGGGTAGGGAGCCGCCGCCCCGCCGCTCCTGGACCCGTCCGCCAGCTGGGCGAGGAGAAGGCGCGGCGTGCGGTCCACCAGCACCAGTTCCAGCGTATCGCCGGGGACCGCGCCCTCGGGCAGCGAGAGGGTGACCGTCTTCCCCGCCACCAGGGCCCGATAGGTGTTTTCAGGGAGGATTTCCTGGATGCGCGCAGTGAAGGCTTGGCCGGGTACCAGCTCGGGCAGGTCCGAGGGAACGCCGGCCGCCGGGGCCAGGGGCTGCAGGGGACCATCGGTCGGGGTGCGCAGCCGGATGCCGATGTCCGGAGGGATCAGTGCCATGGCTCAGGGGGCCGGCGCCCGCCGTTTCGGGCAATCTCCAGGTTCCCGGCTGGACACCGGGCCCGGAAGGGAATTTCGCGGTATTTCAGGAACCGATGCCGCCGCCCGGCGGACGGCCGGCGCCGTAGGCCATCTCCACCTGGCGTCGCTTGGCGTTTCCGCCGAGGAACTGGCGGACCTTTTCCATCCAGGGCTCCGTGTGCCGACGGATCTCGGCGTCGTCCTCCAGGATGCGCTGGATCAGCCGCGCTTTCTGTTCCTGGTCGATGGCCGCCGAGGCATCCCCGATTCCCGCCGCATCCTGGGCCATCAGGGTGTCGCGCAGGCCGGCGACGGATTTTTCGAGATGGATGAGGCGATCCCAATCGCCTTGTTGCGCCGCCTCGACCATTTCGGCCGAGAGGGCGCTCATCTGCTGGTAAATGGCAAGCTGGGAGGGCATCCACAGCATGTTAAGGGTCAGGCGGCCGCCGGGGTGCCGGAAAGAACGGCCGGATCACGGGCTATTTCCTCCCACGCCCCCTTGATCTCCTGCAGCAGGCCGGCAACCTCCCTCAGGGCTGCGTCGTTGTTATGCAGGTTGGCAAACAACAGGCGGGCACAGAGGTAGTCGTACAAGGCGCCGAGGCGGGTTGCCAATTCCCCGCCCGTCTCGAAATCGAGGCTGGCCTTGAGGCCGCCGTCGATGATCTCGATGGCCTTGGAGATGGACCTGCCCTTTTCCGGCACCTGGCCCTCCTGCATCTGGACCGACGCGGACGAGATCGCCAGCAGGGCGCCGTCGAAGAGCATCAGGATCAGCTTGTGGGGATCGGCAGCGATGACCCCCGTCTCGATGCCGACCTTGGCGTAGGCGGCGCTGGGGCTGGTGGTATTGAACATGGACGTCTCCGCGCTGCGCGCTCAGTTGGAGGAGGTGCTGCTGGTCAGGGCGGCCAGTTGCTGGGTCAGGTAGGCGCTGGTGGATTTCATGCTGGCCACCAGGCTGTCGAGGGCCGTGAATTGGGAACGGTAGCGGGTCTCGATCTGGTCAAGGCGCCGGGCCAGGCGTTCGCGTTGCTTGGTGATGTCGGCGATGGTCCGGTTCAGGCCATCCGTGCCGGCGGCGATGATGCCCGTGCTGCCTACCATATTGTTGCTGGCCGACGTCAGCGCCTTGCCGAATGCCCCCACCAGGCCGGCCACGTCGTCGGAGCCGGCGGCGAGGGCGGCCTGCAGCTTGGTGGAATCCAGGCTCAGGGTGCCGTCCCGCTGGACGCTGACGCCGATGCTGGACAGGGTCCGGTAGTCGCCGGTGACACCGCCCGGGGTACCGAAGACCAGGCTGCGCAACTGGCTTTGGACCATGCGCAGCGTGGCGTCGCCATTGAGCGTCCCGGCCTCCTTCGTCTCGGCGTCGTAGCTGCCCAGCTGGGCCACCGTGCCCACCACCTCGTTGTAGGCCTTGATGAAGGCGTTGAGTCCGCCGGTGAGGCTGGTCGAGGTGTCCTTGCTGACCGTCAGGGTCGTGGCGCTGGTGGTCTGCTTGAGGAGGTTGATCGTGACGCCGTCGAGGGCCCCGGTGACGGTGTTCGAGGTGCTGGTGATGGCGATCCCGTTGAGCTTGAGGCTGGCATCGGCCGCCGCCTGGCCGCCGGCCAGGGTGGCCTGGGACAGGGTACCGGTGGCCGCGACCGGGTCGAAGTCGAAGCCCGTCAGGCCCGAAAGGCGCATCTGGTGCCCGGTGCCCGAGTCCTTCGAGGTCAGGACCAGTTGCGCTCCCCCGGTGCCGGTGACGATGGTGGCAGTGACCCCCGCGTCGGCGGCGTTGATGGCATCGCGCAGACCGCCCAGGGTGTTGTGGCTCGAATCGATCGTGACGCTGACCGCCGAACTGCCGGTCGCCCGGGTGAAGGTGGCGCCCGAAACGGAACCGCGCTCGATGACCAGGGTGCCCGTCCCGATGGCGCTGGAACTGCTCGCGTAGGCGCCCGACGGCGACGCCAGCCGGTGGGTCTGGGCCAGGCCGGTGACCTCCAGGGAATAGCTGCCGGCCACCGCCGAGGTGGATGCACTGGCCGTCGCGTAGGCCGAATCGGCGACCGAGGCCTTGTAGGTCGTGAATTTCGCGCTGGCCGTCTGGCCGGTGGCGGGGGTCAGGGCCGAGGCCGTGCCCTGGAGGGTCGAGAGCGCCGCCTTCAGGGAGCCGAGGGCGGAGATCTTGGCCTGGACCTTCCCCTCCTTGGTATTCAAGGCGACGAGGGGCTGCTGCTCCACCTGCATCAGCTTGGTGACCAGGCTTTCCAGGTCGAGTCCGGATCCGGAACCCAGGGATGAGACGGTGGCCATTTAAGTGTTTGTCCGATAAAGCGATATCTTGCCCGTGGGGGAGTTTACGGCGGCCGGCCGGAAATATGAAGGGCAAACATGGGGGGATCTCGGCGCCATCCCTCAAATCCCTCGTCCCGGTGCCGTTAAGTCCGAAACGGGCAGTCGTGGCCACCGATGCCGCTGCCCGCCCGTCCGGATTCGAGGATTCGGACCTGGTTTGAGATTTATTCCCTGGTTCGACGCCGGGGCAAGTGTGTCAAAATCAGTCAATTTTGAGGTTGCCGGGTATCTGCCCGGGGCCGGGCCCGCCCAGGCGGGCGAACTCGAGGAGCGTTGCGATGAGCGTCTTTACCGTCACCGGCGGAATGACCATCCTGGGATTGGACAGCGTCGAGGGAACTGCCGGCGGCAGCGATACCGTCACGCTGCTCCTCGGCGGCGGGTCGATCTATGCGTCGGCGGTCGAATCCGTGGTCGGGACGGCCGGTACGGGCGATGTCGCCTATCTTCTCGGGTCGGGTAGTGCCTCGGACCTTTCCGTGACCGCCATCGAGACGGTCATGGGCCGGACCGGCGACACCGATGTCGTCACCCTGATCGGCGGATACGGCACCCTGAAGGTCAGCCAGGTCGAAACCGTCATCGGCACCACTGGCGGCGGCGAAATCGTCTCCATGTTGTCCGGCGGCGGCTTCTCCGTCTCCGCTGTCGAGTCGGTGCTGGGTTCCTCGAGTACCGATACCGTGCACCTGCTCTCCCCGGGAGCCGTCGTCGTCTCGGGGGTCGAGACCGTCGTCGGCGCCGCCGGCACCGATACCGTGACCTGGATCGGCGGCGGCACCCTGCGGGTGTCCAACGTGGAGGTCGTCGTGGGAGGGGGCGGTACGGACATCGTCGCCCAGTTGGCGACAGAGGACGTTTCCGTCAGCAACATCGAAACCGTCATCGGCACGGCCGGGGCGGAATCCGTCACCTTCATCTCCGGAACGGCCGCCACCCTGGCGATCTCCCGCGTCGATTCGGTCGTCGGCACCGCCAACGCCGGCGACACGGTGCGCCTGCTTGCCGCCCAGACCCTTGCTGCCAGCGCCCTGGAAACCGTGCTCGGCGGTACCGCGGGCACCGACATCGTTCAACTCCTCGGCACCGACGAGACCCTTGCCGTGTCCGCGGTGGAGTCGGTGGCCGGAACCTCCGGCGCCACCGATGTCCTCACCCTGCTCGGTGCCGGTGGCATCACCGTGACCGACGTGGAATCCGTCCTCGGCTCCGCCGGTGCGGACGCGCTGACCCTGAACGCCCAGAATGCCGTCCTTGTTTCCGGCATCGAGACCGTGGTCGCCACCACGGCGACCACGGATGCGGTGACCCTGCTTTCCAATGCCGCCGTCGCCCTGTCGGCGGTGGAGACGATCGTCGGGGTTGCGGGAACCAATGACATCGTCACCCTGCTCGGCACGGGTACCATAGGCATCTCCGTCTCCGCCATCGGGACGGTGATCGGCTCGGGATCCGCCACCGAGATCGTCCGGTTCATCGATGCCGGCGACACCCTCGCCGTGAGCCTCGTGAACACGGTCCTCGGCACGACCGGGGCCGGCGACATCGTCAAGATGCTCGGTGCCGGCAGCTTGGCGGTCAGCGTGGTCGAGACCATCGCCGGTTCGACAGGAACGGATACCCTGACCCTGCTCTCGGCCGGTTCCCCGACGGCGATCAGCGCCATCGAGACCGTGATCGGCACCGGTGGCAGCGACGGCGTCCAGTTGATCGCCGCCCTCGGCGCGCCCCTGGCCCTGACCGACATCGCCACCGTCATCGGCACGGCCAGCGCGGACGCCGCGCGCCTGCTCGGTGCAGGCACCTATTCCGTGTCCTCCATCGAGACGGTGCTCGGCGCCGCAGCCTCCGGCGACAGCATCGCATTGATGTCCGCCGTCAACATCAGCCTGTCCGCCATCGATTCCGTCCTCGGCACCGCCGGCACGGACACGGTCGTCCTGATGGCGGCCGACACCATCAAGGTCTCGATGATCGACGTGGTCCGCGGCTCCAGCGGCGTCGATACCGTGGTCATGCTGGGCGACGACGTCCCCGTCACGGTATCCCTGATCGAGACGGTCGCCGGGTCGGCCGGCACCGATACCGTCAATCTCGCCGGCATCGGCACCGTCGCCGTATCGGCGGTCGAATCGGTGGTCGGAACGGCCGTCCAGGACGCCGTGAAGCTCCTGGTCACGGGCAGCGTCGGCGTGTCTGCCGTGGACACCGTCATCGGCACGACGGGCGCCGATTCGGTGACCATCCTCGGGTCCGGGCCCGCGGTCAACGTGAGTTCCATCGAAAGCGTGGTCGGCACGACCGCCACGGGGGAAATCGTCAAGCTGATGGGCGCCACTGGCATCTCGGTCAGCGCCATCGAGCAGGTGCAGGGAACGGTCGGCGCCGGTGATTCCGTTGTCATGATCGGCGGCGCGGCCGTATCGGTGTCGATCACCAACGTCGAATTCGTCCTCGGGACGACGGCGACGGGCGACGTCGCGATCATGATGGGCGGCGGAACCCTTTCCGTTTCCGCCGTCGAAACCGTCGTCGGCTCCGTCGGCGCCGACATCGTCAACATGTCGGCGGATGGTGCGGTCCTGACCGTCACCGGCGTCGAAACCGTCATCGGCACTGCGGCGACCGACAGCGTGGAAATCCTGACGGGCGGGAATCTGTCGGTCAGCAACGTCGAGGCCGTCACCGGCACCTCCACGTCCACGGAAATCGTCCAGTTGCTCGCGGCCGGCACGCTTTCGGTCAGCAACGTGGAGACCGTGGTGGGTTCCACCGGCACCGACGTGGTATTGCAACTGGGGGCCGGCAACCTGGCCGTCACCAACGTGGAGACGGTGGTCGGCACGACCGGTTCGGCCGACATCGTCACCCTGATCGCCGGCAGCCTCAAGGCCTCCGATGTGGAGACCCTGATCGGCGGTGCCGGAACGGAAACCGTGACCCTGCTCGGCTCGGGCCTGCAGGTTTATGCAGCCGACGTGGATACGCTCGTCGGAACGTCGGGTACCGACGTCCTGACCCTCCTGAGCAGCACGCCGATTTCCGTCAGCAGCATCGAGACGGTGGTCGGCGGCGCCGGCCTGGACGGCGTCACCATGCTCGGAGGCGGAACGGTCGCGGTATCGGCGGTCGATAGCGCCGTCGGCAGCACGGGATCGGCCGACGTCGTCCAGCTGCTCGCATCGGCGAGCGCCATCACCCTGTCGGTCAGCAACGTGGATACCGTCATCGGCTCCACCGGCGCCGACACCGTCATCCAGATGGGGGCCGGCACCCTGTCCGTGAGCGCCGTCGAGAGTGTCGTCGGCAGCAGCGGCAGCGCCGACGTCCTGCGCCTGATCAGCGCCGGTGACCACGTTTCCGTCAGTGCGGTGGATACCGTGGTCGGCACGGGCGCCGGGGGCGGCGATGCCATCACCATGCTGGCGACCGAAACGATCGCCGTGTCGGCCCTGGATTCCGTGATCGGCTCCGGTGGCGGGGATACCGTCCGCCTGATCGGCGGTGGCACGGTTTCCCTCGATCAGGTGGCGAGCGTCCTCGGCAGCACGGGATCGACGGACGCGGTCGAGTTCCTGTCGGCCGGATCCATCTCGGTATCCAACGTGGAGAGTGTCACCGGGACCACGGGCACCACGGATCTGGTGCGGATGCTGGGCGCCGGTACGCTGGCGACGAGTGCGGTGGATACCGTGGTCGGTTCCGCGGCCGCCACCGACGTGCTTCAATTCCTCGGGACCGGCGAGACTGTCGCAGTCAGCGCCATCGAGACCGTGCGTGGAACCTCGGGCACGGATGTCGCCACCCTCATGGTTGCCGGCGGCCTCGTGGTATCCGGGGTGGAGTCCGTCGTCGGCACCTCTGGCACCGACACCGTGACCCTCCAGTCGCCGGGCGCCATTGCCCTGTCGGCCGTCGAATCGGTCACGGGGACCACGGGTACCGCCGACGCGGTGACCATGCTGGCGTCGGCGCCCTCGACCCTGTCCGTTTCGGCGGTGGAAAGCGTCATCGGCACCACCGACCAGACCGACATCGTGCGCATGATGCAGGGCGGAAGCCTGAGCATCAGCAATGTCGATACGGTCCTCGGTTCCACCGGAACGGCGGACAGCATCCGCCTGCTCGGGGCCGATACCCTCCGGGTGAGCGGCATCGAGACGGCCATCGGAACCAGCGGCGGGTCGGATACCCTGATGCTGATGAGTTCGGGCGTCTCCGTGTCGGCCTTCGAGACGGTGGCCGGCACGGCGGGCGGCAGCGATGTGATCGTCATGCTCGACACCGCCGTATCGGTGACGGGCGTCGAGACGGTCGTCGGTACCAACGGCGGCGCCGATTCGGTCAGCATGCTGGCGTCCGGCACCTTGGCCGTATCGGCCGTCGAGGCGATCACCGGCCTGACCGGCGCGGGCGACGTCGTACGCATGCTGGGCACGGGCGCCTCCATCTCCGTCAGTGAGATAGAGTCTGTCATAGGTACCTCCGGCAGCGACGTCCTGACGCTCCTGGGGACCAGTCCGTCCGTCACCGTCACGGCCATCGAGACCGTGATCGGGACGACCGGCGCGACCGATTCCGTCAGCATGGTCCTCCCGGGCGGCGGCCTGACCGTTTCCGCGGTCGAGACCGTCACCGGCACCGCCAACAATGGCGATTCGCTGCGCATCCTCGCCGGCGCCAACAGCAGCGTGTCCGTGGGGGCCATCGAGACCGTCATCGGGACCACGGGATTCGCGGAAACCGTGCAGATCGTCACCGGGACGAGCCTGTCGGTGAGCCAGATCGACACCGTGATCGGCACCACCGGCACCGTCGAGACCCTGTCCCTGCTGGGCGGCGGCTCCATCGACATCAGCAACGTGGACGTGGTCCTCGGGTCCTCGGGTACCGACAGCCTCTCCCTCCTCGGTGGAGGAACCGTCAGCATCAGCAACGTGGAAATCGTCGTCGGCTCGACCGGGGCGGCGGACGTGGTCAAGGTCCTCGGTTCGGGGGCCGCCACCCTGGTGTCCGTGTCGGCCATCGAGACGGTGGGCGGCAGCGCCGGCGGATCCGACGCGGTGCGCATGCTGACCGATCCCGCCCTCGCCGTGAGCGGGGTCGAGACGATCATCGGCACGGCCGCGTCCACGGATACCGTCACCCTCGTGGCCGGCAATGCTTCCGTCGTGTCCGTGTCGTCCGTGGAAACCGTGATCGGTTCCAACGCGACCACCGACGCCATACGCCAGATGGATCCCGGCACCCTCGTCGTTTCGGCGATCGAGAGCGTCACCGGTACCACCGGCGCCGCCGATGTCCTGCAGATGCTCGGCGTCGACGTTTCCGTTTCCATCAGCGCCATCGAATCCGTCATCGGCACGACCGGAACCGCCGATACCCTCACCCTGTCCGGCAGCGTCGCCGTCTCGGCCTTCGAGACCCTCCAGGGTTCCGCCTCCACCGACACCGTCACGCTGCTCGCCAACGGCGACGCGGTGGTGACCGGCATCGAAACAGTGGTCGGCGCCGCCGGCGGGACGGATGCGGTCACCCTGCTCGTCGAACAGTCCATCGCCGTCAGCAACATCGAGACGGTATTGGGCTCCGGCGGCATCAACGACCTGGCCAGGATCATCGGCACGGGTTCGGTCGGCCTGGTGATTTCCGATGTTGAAACCGTCCTCGGCGGCACCCAGACCGACACGGTGACCATGCTCAGCGGCGGCACCCTGGCCGTTTCCTCGGTCGAGACCGTCGTCGGCACGACGGGAATCAGCGACGCCGTGAAGATGCTGGGCTCCGGCACCGTGGCACTCTCCGCCGTGGAAACAGCCATCGGCACGACGGCTTCCGGGGAGGTGGCGCAACTCATCGGCGCCGGTACCCTGTCGGTCTCCGCCATCGAGACCGTGATCGGCAGCACCGGTACGGATACCGTGGTCGTCCTGTCCGGATCCAGTGTCGCCATCTCCTCCATCGAGACCGTCGTCGGTACCGCCGGCACCGAGTCCGTGGTCATGCTCCAGGCCGGTGGCGTCGTCGTCACCGACATCGAGACCGTCGTCGGCGCCGCCGGCGGCGGCGACTCGGTCACCTACCTGGGTGCCACCACCATAGGCGTCAGCAACGTCGAAACCGCGATCGGTTCCGGCGCCGGCACCGACGTCCTCAGACTCGTCGCCGCGAATGTCCTGACCGTGTCCGTGTCGGCCATCCAGAGCGTGCTCGGTTCCACGGGCACCGACGTGGTCGCCCTCGCCGGCGCGTCCGACGTCTCGGTCAGCAACCTGGAAACCCTGATCGGCAGCGCGTCCACCGACGTAGCGACCCTGCTCGGCACGGCCAACCTGGCGGTCAGCGCCATCGAAACGGTGGTCGGCTCGGCGGCGACGACCGACGTCCTGCGCCTGCTCGGTGCGACGGACCTGGCGGTAACGGCGGTCGAGAGCATCATCGGCGGCGCTGCCACCGAAACGATCACCCTCCTGGGTGGCACGGCCATCTCCATTTCCGGCGTCGATACCGTGATCGGTACGGGAGCCGCGGAAAACCTGACCCTGCTCGGCGCCGACAACCTGTCGGTGACGGCGATCGATACCGTGACCGGTTCGGCCGGTACGGACACGATCACCCTGCTGGCTGCCGAAACGGTGGCCGTCCGCAACGTCGAGACCGTCGTCGGCCTCACCGCGGGCGGGGACGTCGTCCGCATGCTCGCCGCCGGCACCCTCGCGGCCTCCAACCTGGAATCGGTCATCGGCTCCACCGCCGCCGGCGACGTCCTGCGCCTGCTGGCTTCCGCCGAGACGACGACCGTCAGCGGCATCGAGACCGTCCTCGGCTCCGCCGGCACGGAATCCGTCGCCCTCGGCGCCGGCGGCACCCTGTCCGTCAGTGCGGTCGACACCGTCGTCGGTACCGGTGGCAGCAGCGACCGCGTAGTCCTCCTGGGGGCGTCCGGCGTTTCGGTGAGCGCCGTCGAGACCGTGTTCGGGTCCGCGGCGACCGATACCGTGGCCATGATCGACGCCGGGACCCTGTACGTATCCGGCATCGAGACCGTCGTCGGTACCGCCTCGACGGCGACCAACGACGTCCTGCGGCTGCTCGCCGCCGGCGACCTGGCGGTCTCCGCCGTCGAAACCGTCGTCGGCTTTGCGTCCAGCGCGGCCGATATCGTCCGCATGATCGCGGCGGGGGCCCTTGCCGTATCCAATGCCGACAGCATCATCGGGTCCGCCGGCACCGATGTGCTCAGCCTGCTGGGCACAGGCGCCTTCAAGGTGTCGGCCGTCGAAACGGTGATCGGCGGCGCGGGGACCGACCTGCTGAGCGTGCTCGGCGGCGCGGCTACGCTGGCCGTCACCGGCGTCGAAACGGTGACGGGCACCGCCGCCGCAACGGACCGGATCGACCTGCTCGGCGCCGGCACCCTGGCAGTCAATGCAGTGGAAACCATCGTCGGCACCAGCGGTGGAACCGAAATCCTCCGCCTGCTCGACACCACGACGGTTTATGTCTCCGAGATCGAGTCAGTCCTGGGCAATGCCGGCGATGAACTGGTACGCCTGCTGGCACCCGGATCGGTCGGCGTCTCGGCCGTGGATTCGGTGATCGGCACCACCGGTACGGACACCCTGAATCTCCTGGGCACGGGGTCGGTGGCGGTTTCCGCCGTCGAGTCCATCGTCGGCACCACTGCCGTCGGGGAGATCCTCTATCTCCTGGGCAGCATTCCCGTCTATTCCATCAGCGCCATCGACACGGTGGTCGGAACGGGAGCGCTGATAGACAAGATCCAGCTTCTCGGCGGCACCACCGTGGCGGTGAGTTCCGTAGAGACGGTCATCGGCAGCACGGGGACCGGCGAAAGCGTCACGATGATGCTGGCCGGATCCCTCGCGGTCAGCCAGATCGACACCGTCGTCGGGTCGTCCGGCAACGATGCGGTGACCATGATCGACCCGGGCACGCTGGCGGTGAGCGGCATCGAGACGGTGGTCGCCACCACCGGCACGGCGGACATCGTCCGCATCCTCGGCGGCGGCACCCTCAGTGTCTCGGCGGTCGAATCGGTTGCCGGTTCCACGGCCAGCAACGACATGGTGGTCCTGCTCGGCTCCACGGCGGTCAGCACGACGGCCGTCGAGGTGGTGCGGGGCGGCACGGGCAGCGGCGACGTATTGACGCTCCTCGGCGCCGGCATCGTGTCGGTGTCCGGGATCGAATCCGTCATCGGTTCGGCCGGGGCAAACGGCGTCAGCATGCTGACCGCCGGCGCCCTCGCCGTCAGCCTCGTGGAGACCGTGGTCGGCACCAGCGGCACCGATACCGTCACCCAGCTCGATCCGGGCGTCACCCTGTCGATTTCCGGCGTCGAGACCGTCGTCGGCACGACATCTGCGGCCGATGCAGTGAAGATGATGACCAATGGGGCACTGGCCGTTTCCGCCGTGGAGTCCGTGACCGGTGCCACCGGCGAGGACGTGCTGCGCCTGCTGGGCGGCACGGCGCTGACCGTGTCCGTGGACAGCATCGAGACCCTGGTCGGCACCACCGCCGCCGGCGACGTGGCCCAGCTCCTCGGGTCCGGTGCCGCCGACTGGCTCGTCTCCAACGTGGAGACGGTGATCGGCGCCGGCAATACCGACGTCGTCGCCCTGGCCGGCGCCGGCAGCCTGTCCACCAGCCGCATCGAAACCGTCATCGGAACCACCGGCACCGCCGACGCGGTCCTGGCCCTCGATGCGACGGCCATCAACCTGGGCATCAGCGCCGTCGAGTCGGTGGTCGGCACCACGGCCGCCGGCGACGTCGTCCGACTCCTGGCCGGCGGCACGGTGTCCCTGTCTGCCGTCGAAACCCTGGTCGGATCCACCGCCATCGATGTGGCGAGGCTGATCGCCAGCGGGGCCATCGCGGCATCGGCGGTCGAGACCGTCATCGGCAATACCGGTACCGACGTGCTGACCCTGCTGCGCACCGCTTCCGAACTGGCGGCGGTGTCCGTGAGCGCCGTCGAGACCGTCCTCGGCACCACCCTCGCCGGCGATGCCGTGCTCATGCTGGCCAGCGGCGGCCTGACCGTCTCGGCCGTCGAGTCGGTCATCGGCGGCACGGGTTCCACCGACGTCGTCACCATGCTGGCTCCGGGAGCCCTGTACACCTCCCGCGTCGAAACGGTCATCGGCATGACCGCGACCGACAGCTTCACCGTCCTCGACACGACGGCGATGAACATTGCCGTCTCCAACCTGGGGACCGTCGTCGGGACGGCGGCCGCCACCGACATCCTGCGCATCCTGGGCGGCGGCGACGTGGCCCTGCGCCAGGTCGAGACCGTCGTCGGCACGACGGGCAGCACGGACATCCTGCGCCAACTCGTGGCCGGGACCCTCGCCGTGTCGAATGCCGACACCGTCGTGGGCAGTTCCGCGGCCGGGGATACGGTCCGCATGCTGGGCGGCGGGGCGCTGGCCATCTCGGCCGTCGAAGCCGCCATCGGCGGCACCGGCAGCGGCGATTCCGTCGCCGTCCTGGGAACGGCGGCCCTTTCCGTCTCGGCCATCGAAACGGTCACGGGCGGTACCGGCAGCGGCGACCTCGTGACCCTGCTGGGCACCGGCACCGTGACCCTGTCCGACGTCGACACCGTGGTCGGCACTGCCGGCACCGATTCAATCGTCCTGCTTAATGCCGGTGCCTCGGTGTACGTGAGCGGCATCGAGCAGGTCACGGCCTCCACTGCTGCCGGCGACGTGGTGCGCGTCCTCGCCACCGGGACGACCTCGGTCAGCAACGTCGAAACCGTGGTCGGCTATGCCGGCGCGGATGCCCTGCGCTTCATGGGTGCCACCACGGCCGTCTCCGTGACGGCCATCGAGACGGCCACCGGCGGCACCGGGACCGGCGACGTGCTGACGCTCCTCGGCACCAGCACGACCATCTCCATTTCCGCGATCGAGACCATCGTCGGCTCGGCCGCCGCCGGTACCGACACGGTACAGATGCTGGCGGCCGGCAACCTGGCGGTCACCAACGTCGAAAAGGTGCTCGGCAGCGGAAGTACGTCCACCGCGGACGTGGTCACGATGCTCGGCGCCGGCGCGGTGTCCGTCTCCGGCGTCGAGACCGTGATCGGTACCTCCGGCACGACGGACACCGCGGCCTTCCTGGCCGCCGGCAGTCTGTCGATCTCGGCCATCGAGACCGTCCTCGGCACGTCGGGCGTCGAAGTCGCGCGCCTGATCGGCAACGCCACGATCTATGCATCGCTCATCGAGACGGTGATCGGCGCCGCCGGGGCCGACGGCCTGGTCCTGCTGAGTCCCAGCGCGGCGGTCACGCCGGTCAGGATCAGCAACATCGAGACCGTCGTCGGCACCGCCAGCACCGTTACGCCCGACGTGGTGTCGATGCTCGCCGCCGGCGCAGTATCGGTCAGCAACGTGGAAACCGTCCTCGGCACCACGGCGGCCGGCGATGCCATCACCCTGCTGGGCGGTGGCACCCTGGGTGTCACCGCGGTCGAGTCCGTGGTCGGCACCACGGCGGCCAACGACGTCGTGCGCATCCTGGGCGCCGCGGCCTCCAGCCTTTCGGTCTCGGCCGTCGAAACGGTCCTCGGCGGCAGCGGCGTCGATGCCATCCGCTTCCTCGGCGCCGGCAACCTCGCCCTCAACGGCGGCGGCGGCCTGGATACGGTCATCGGCGGATCGACCGCCGACGTGCTGACACTGCTCGCCGCGGCCACCGTGGCGGTCAGCAACCTGGGCACCGTCGTCGGCGCCACCAGCGGCAGCGACGTGGTCACCATGCGGTCGGCGGGTGCGCTGGCGGTCAGCAACGTGGAGACGGCGGTCGGCACCGCCTCGACCACGACGGCCGACGTCGTCACCCTGCTCGGCGCGGGCAGCCTTGCCGTGTCCGCCGTGGAGACCGTGGTCGGCTCCGGCGGTACCGACACGCTGAACCTGCTCGGCAGCGGCGTCAGCGTGACGGTCGACCAGGTCGAGCGGGTCATCGGCACGGCCGGCGCCACCGACAAGGTCGTCATGCTCACCGGTGGAACGATGTCGGTCTCCAGTGTCGAAACCGTCGTCGGCACTACGGGGACCGCGGATGCCGTCATGTTGCTCGGCACCGGCGTCATCACCATCGCCGCCTCGGCCGTCGAGACCGTCGTCGGCACCGTGGCGGCAACCGATGTGCTGCGCATGCTGCAGGCCGGCGCCACCGTGTCTGTCAGCGCCATCGAGACCGTCCTGGGAAGCACCGGGGCGGGAGACGCGGTGGCGATGATGGCGAGCGGCGGCATGACCGTCTCCGGGGTGGAGACGGTGATCGGCAACACCGGCACCGATGTGCTGTCGATGCTGGCCCCGGGTTCCGTCGCCATCAGCAGCATCGAAACCGTCACCGGGTCCACCAGCACCGATGTCCTGACCCTCATGGCCGCCGGCACCGTCCTGGTCAGCGTGGTCGAATCGGTGATCGGCACGACGGGAACCGACGTCCTGAACTTCAAGGGCGGCAGTTCCCTCGCCGTGTCGGCCATCGAGTCCGTCGTGGGCACGGCGGATCCGCTCCAGGTCGTGCGCCTGCTGGCGGCTTCCGCCGTCTCGGTCTCGGCCGTGGAGACGGTGGTCGGTTCGACGGGGGCGGATTCCCTGACCCTGCTCGGCGCCACCGGCGCAACCCCGCTGTCGATCTCGGCCATCGAGTCCATCGTCGGTTCCACGGGCACCGACCTGGTGACAATGCTGTCCACCGGCACGCTGTCGGTCTCGGCGATCGAGACCGTCACAGGTTCCACCTTCGCCACCGACGTCGTCCAGTACCTGGCGGCGGGCGTCACGGTCGCCCTGAACGGCGTCGAATCGGCGATCGGGACGGCCGGCGGCAGCGATGCCGTCCGCATGATCGGCACTACGCTTTCGGTATCGGCTATGGAGTCCGTGCTCGGGACGGTAGGCACCAGCGACATGGTGCGCATGCTTGGCGCGGGCTCCCTGGCGGTCAGCAACGTGGAAACCCTGATTGGGTCGGCCGGTGCTGATGCCGTAACCATGCTGGCCACGGGTACCCTCAAAGTTTCGGAGGTGGAGACGGTCGTCGGCACCTCGGGTGGCGATACCTTCGTATTCTTTGGTGCGACGGGGGTCAGCGTTACTGGCGGCGGCGGTATCGACACCTATACGGCGGGCACCGGTGCGGACGTCTTCATCTTCACCCAGGTGACCGACTCACCTGCAACCTCCCCTGCACCCGGAAATCTAGCGGACATGATCGTCGGTTTCGTCTCGGGCTCGGACAAGATCGACCTGCATGCCCTCACCGGCGGCAGCGGTTCGCTGGTGGCCTCCCTGGCGCTGCTGAACTCGATCAACGGCGGCGACGGCCTGCCGCACGGCTTCTTCGATACGACCACCAAGATCTTGCACCTGGACGTGTCCGGAACGCCCGACGGCCTGGCCGACATGCAGATCAAGCTCAATGGCCTGGCATCCCTGAACAACAGCGATATCGTCTGGTAATGCCGTTGCCGGGGCAGGAACCCTCGGGCCGCGTCACGCGGCCCGTTTTTTTCCACCGGGCATGAACGCGGCGGCGGCCACCCCCCAGGCCATCCTGGCCGCCCTCCAGTCCGGCGATGCCGCCGCCGCGGCCCGCCAGGCCCGGGAACGGCTGGCCGACCGGCCGGCCGACGGCGAGACCTGGTTCCTGCTCGGCATCGCCCAGCGCCGCCTCGGCGATTCCTCCGGGGCGGTGCAGAGCTACCGGCATGCCCTGGCCACCCACGACGGCCACGCCGACGCCTGGTTCAACCTGGGCAATGCCCTCCAGGACACCGGCGACGATGCCCAGGCCCTGGACGCCTACGCCCAGGCCATCGCCCGGCAGGCCGACCACGTCGGCGCCAGGGAGCAGATCGCCCGCCTGGCCCCGGCGGCCGGCCGCCCGGAACTGGCGCTGGCCGCCGCCGCGGCCCTCGCCGCGGCGGAGCCCGAGAACCTGGAGCGCCAGGTGGCCTGGATGCGCAGCCTGCGCGAGGCCGGACGCTGGGACGAGGCCCGGCGGGTCTTCGAGACGTCCCTGCCGCGCGGCATCGACAAGTCCGCCGTGCTCATCGAAGGGGGCCTGATCCTGGAGCATTTCGGCGACCACCAGGCCCTGGTCGCGCTTTACGAGCGGCTCGACGGCCTGATGCCCGACCATGCCATAGTCAAGTTCCACCTGGGCCTGAACCGCCTTCGCATCAACCGCAACACGCCGGCCCTGGCCGCCCTTCGCGAGGCCGAGGCCCTGGGCCTGGCGGAGAAGGCCCTCTGGGTCAACCTCGGCACGGCCCTGGCCCGCCTGGATCGGGTGGACGAGGCCCTCGCCTACCTGGAGCGGGCCGCGCCGGACTACGCCGCCGACCCCAGCGCCCACGTCTTCGCCTTCGCCCTGCGGCAGAAGATCTGCGACTGGCGCGGCTACGCCGACCTGCGCCGAACGCTGCTCGAGCCGGCCGTCGCCGGCGCCAGCCCGGACGCCTATCCGGCCTTGCCCTTCCCCTTCACCTCCTTTCCCGGGCCGATCGACGAGGCAGAGCAACTCACCATCGCCCGGCGCTTCGCCGCCTTCGTGTCCAAGGGCATCGCGCCGTACCGGGAACATCCCAGTGCCGGCCGCGGTCCGCGCATCCGGCTGGGCTACCTGTCTGCGGATTTCCACGACCATGCGACCGCCCACCTGATGCTGGGCATGTTCAAGCGCCACGACCGGAGCCGCTTCGAGGTCCATTCCTACTCCTACGGCCCCGAGGACGGCTCCGAGTACCGGCGCCGCATCCGGGCCGAGGCCGAGCATTTCACGGACCTGGCGACCCTTTCCGACCGCGACGCGGCGGCCCGCATCCATGCCGACGGCATCGACGTCCTGGTGGACCTGAAGGGCTACACGCGGGAGGCGCGCACCGGCATCCTGGCCTGGCGGCCGGCGCCGGCCCAGGTCGCCTGGCTCGGTTATCCCGGAAGCATGGGGGCGCCCTTCATCGACTATGCCCTGGTGGACGCCCGGGTGGTGCCGGCGGAGGCGGCGCGGCATTACAGCGAGACGCTGCTCCACATGCCCCACTGCTACCAGGTGAACGACGACGAGCAGGCCATCGCCGCCGAGGTGCCGACGCGGGCCGAGGCGGGGCTGCCGGCCAGGGGCTTCGTCTTCTGTTCCTTCTGCGCCCACTACAAGCTCGACCCGGCCGTCTTCGACGCCTGGGCGGCCATCCTCGCCCGGGTTCCCGGCAGCGTGCTCTGGCTGATCGACGGCTATCCGGCGGCCCGCGACAACCTGCGCCGGGAGATCGCCGCCCGGGGGATATCGCCGCGGCGCCTGGTCTTTGCCCCGCGCGTGCGCAAGGACCTGCACCTGGCGAGGCACCGGCTGGCCGATCTGTTCCTGGACACCTTCGCCTACAACGCCCACACGACGATGAGCGACGCCCTCTGGGCGGGCCTGCCGGCCATCACGGTGCCCGGGCGGACCTTCGCCACACGGGTCGGCATCAGCCTCCTGACGGCGGCGGGCCTGCCCGAACTGGTGGCTCCCGATCCGGCAGCCTACGTGGAACTGGCGGTGGCCCTGGCCAGGGACCGGAAGCGGCTTGCCGGGCTCAGGGAAAGGCTCGTTGCCACCCGGGAGGTGGCGCCCCTGTTCGACACCGCCGGCTTCGTGCGGGACTGGGAGGCCCACGTGGAGGCCATCGCCCCGTCGCCCGCCGCCGCCACCCGCCGGGCGGCCCAGGAGGCCGGGCTGAAGGCCGCCATCGCCGAACTGGAGGCCGAGCGTCCCGAGCAGGCCCTGGTCCGCGCCGAGGCCGTGCTGGAGGAGGGCTGTGCCCGGCCCGACGCCTGGAACGTCCATGCCGTGGCCCTGCGCCGCCTGTCGAGGCTGCCCGCCGCGGATTTCGCCTACGGGCGCGGCCTGGGCCTCAAGCCGGACTATGCCGACATGCTGGGCAACCGGGCCAACCTGCTGCGCGAGCAGGACCGCCTGGACGAGGCCCTGGTCCTCTACCGGGAAGCGGCACGGCTGGCTCCCGGCAGCCGAAACGCCCTGTCCAACCTGGCCTCGGCGCTCTCGGCCCATGCCGAGCCGGCGGCGCAACTCGAGGTCCTCCTGGCCGCCGAGCGCCTGGACCCGGGGAATGCGGACAACCACTGGGACAAGGCCCTGGCCCTGCTGATGCTCGGCCGCCTGCGCGAGGGATTCGCCGAATACGAGTGGCGCCATGCGCGGCGCAATCCGCCTCCCCGGGAGTACCCGTGTCCCCAGTGGAAGGGCGAGCCCCTGGCCGGGCGCCGGCTCTTCCTGCACTGGGAGCAGGGCTATGGCGATGTCATCCAATTCCTGCGCTTCGTGCCCCTGGCGGCCGCCCTCGGGGGCAGCGTCCACCTGGAAGTGCAGCCCGGCCTGGGGCGCTTCGCGGCCGCCCAGCCGGGGGTTGCCGGCGCCGTGGAACCCGGCCAGCCCCTGCCGGAATTCGACTGCTGGGCGTCCCTGCTCAGCGTGCCCCGACTGCTCGGGATCGACGAGACGAACCTGCCGGCGGAACGTCCCTACCTGAAGGTTCCGGCCGAGGCGGCCGCCACCTGGCGATCCAGGCTGGCCCGCGACGCCGGCCGGCGCCGGCCGCGCATCGGCCTGGTCTGGGCCGGCAATCCCAACGTCAAGAGCGACCGCCTGCGCTCGCCCCGCCTGGCGCCGCTGTTGCCGCTGCTGGCCCTGAAGGACGTGGAATGGGTCCTGCTCCAGCACGGGGACGGGCGGCGGGACCTGGAGGGCGTCAAGCTGCCCGCCGGCTGCCGCGACCTGGCCGCCGGGATCGGCGACTTTTCCGACACGGCCGCCATCATGGCCGAACTGGACCTGGTGATCAGTTCCGACACCTCGACCGCCCACCTCGCGGCCGCCCTCGGCTGCGAGACCTGGGTGCTGCTCTCCTACGCCTCCGACTGGCGCTGGGGCCTGGGGGAGACCAGCCCCTGGTATCCGGGCGTGCGGCTGTTCCGGCAACCCGCCATCGCCGACTGGGCCGAGCCCGTGCGGCGGATCGCCGCCGCCCTCGGCAAGCGCTTCGGCCTCAAGGGACCGGCCGGCCGCGCCGCCCCGCCGCCGGCGGCCGCAGCAGCCGAGCCGGGCACCGCGCTGCTGCAGGAGGCCTTCGGCCTCTACCAGCGAAACCGCAAGGGGCTCGCCCGTCGCCTCGCCAGGGCCTCCCTGATGGAGAATCCGGCCCGTCCGGACGCCTGGTGCCTGCTCGGCGTGGTCGAGCGCCACCTGGGCGAGCATGGCGCCGCCGAGCGGGCCTACCGGCGCGCCATCGGGCTCCTGCCCGGCTATGCCGACGCCTGGTACAACCTGGGCAACCTGCTGCGCACCGACAAGCGCCTGGCCGAGGCCCGGGAGGCCTACGAGAAGGTGGTCGTCCTGCGGCCGGACCACGCCCAGGCCCTGAGCCTGCTCTCCGACGTGCATCGGGAGTTGCAGGACCTGGAGGCGGCGGAAGCCGCGGCCCGCCGGGCCCTGGCCCTGCAGCCGGCCTTCGCCGAGGCCTGGGGCCACCTGGGCAACGTCCTCAACGACCGGGAGGGCTTCGCCGAGGCCGTGGCCTGCTACGAGAAGGCCCTGTCCCTGCCCGAGCCGCCCCCGGAGACCCTCTACAACAAGGGTGTCGCCCTCCAGCGCTCGCGCCATGTCGAGGAGTCCGTCGCCTGCTACCGGGCGATCCTGGCCGCCAAGCCCCGGGAGGTGCCGGCCCACTACAACCTGGCCACGGCTCTGCTCACCCTGGGCGGGTTCGCGGAAGGCTTCCGCGAGTACGAGTGGCGCCTGGCGAAGCCGGACCTGCGGCCCCGCCCCTATGCCGAGCCGGCGTGGAACGGGGAGCCCCTGAACGGCCGCCGCCTCTTCCTCTACTGGGAGCAGGGCTATGGCGACAGCATCCAGTTCCTGCGCTTCGTGCCCCGCCTCCAGGCCCTGGGCGCCCGTGTGATCCTCGAGCTGCAGGCGGGCCTGCGCGGCGTGGCGGCAGGCATTCCCGGCGTCGAGGCGGTCCTCGAGCCGGGCGAGGCCTTGCCCGCCTTCGACGTCCAGGCGCCCCTGATCTCGCTGCCGGCGCGCCTCGGGCTGGACAGCCCGGCGTCGCCGATGCCCTACCTGTCGGTGCCGGACGAGGCGGCCCGGCGCTGGGCCGGACGGCTGGGCCCGCCCCGGGGCCGCAAGCGCGTCGGCCTGGTCTGGGCCGGCAATCCCAACGTCAAGAACGACCGGGTGCGTTCGCCGCGCCTGGCGCCGCTGCTGCCGCTCCTCGCGCTGCCGGGCATCGAATGGGTGGTCCTGCAGCAGGGCGACGGCCGGCGCGACCTGGACGACGTCCCGCTTCCCGAGGGCCTGCGCGACCTGGCCGCCGAGGCCCGGGACTTCACCGACACGGCGGCCATCATGCTGGGGCTGGACCTGATGATCAGTTCCGACACCTCGACGGCCCACCTGGCGGCGGCCCTCGGCCGCCCCACCTGGACGCTGCTCCACTACGCGGCCGACTGGCGCTGGATGGCCGGGCCCGACACCGCCTGGTATCCGGGCATGCGCCTGTTCCGCCAGCCCGAGCCCGGCGACTGGGCGACACCGGTGGCGCGGATGGCGGAGGCCCTTGCCGCCTTTTCCGCGGCGGCGGCCGGAGCCGCCGACCGCCCCATGCAGCCCTCCTGACATGGCCAATGCCCTCGAACCCCGCCCGGCCGATCCGGTCCTTGCCTGCCCCTGCTGCGGCGGCACGGAAATGAGCGCGTCGCGGGTCATCTGGCGGGGCCTGGCCGAGGAATGGCGGCTCTCCCCGGAGGAATGGCGGATCATCGACGAGCAGCAGGGCACCCGCTGCCGCGGCTGCGGGACCGACCTGCGTTCCCAGGCCCTGGCGGCCGCCGTGATGCGCGTCACCGGCCACGCCGGACCCTTCGCGCAGTTCGGCGCCTGGATGGCGACGCGCGGCCTGCGGTTGCTGGAGATCAACCCGGCCGGGTCCCTGACCCGCTTCCTGACCGGGCACGCCGGCCACCTGCTGGTCCGCTACCCCGAGGTGGACATGATGGCGCTGCCCTTCGACGCGGGCGCCTTCGACCTGGTCATCCACTCGGACACCCTGGAGCACGTGCGACACCCGGTGCGTGCCCTGGCCGAATGCCGGCGGGTCCTGAAGGCCGGCGGCCACTGCGTCTATACCGTGCCGCTGCTGGCCGGGCGGTTGAGCTCGTCGCGGGAGGGCATGCCGCCTTCCTATCACGGCAACCCCGCCGCCGCCGCGAAGGATCACCTGGTATTCACGGAGTACGGCGCCGACGCCTGGTGCCAGGCCCTGGAGGCCGGCTTCGCCGAGTGCCGGATAATGGCCCACAAATTCCCCTCTGCCCTGGCCCTGGCGGCGAGCGCCTGAACGGTAAGCTCGCGCCAGCATACTGGAGTCCCCATGGCCCACCCGCAGCAGATGTTCTTCGTCGCCTCCGTCAAGCAGTTCCTGCCGGAGTGCTTCCGCGCCCGGCGGGTGCTGGAAGTCGGCAGCCTCAACATCAACGGCTCCGTTCGGCCCCTGTTCGAGGAGTGCGACTACCTGGGACTGGACGTGGGGCAGGGGCCCGGGGTCGACCTGGTCTGCCGCGGCGAGGACTACGGGGCGCCGGCCGGCAGCTTCGACGTGGTGATCTCCTGCGAGATGATGGAGCACAACCCCAACTGGCGGGAGACCTGGATCAACATGATCCGCCTGCTGAAGCACGACGGGCTGATGATCATGACCTGCGCCGCCAGGGGACGGCGGCGCCACGGAACCCCCGATACCGACCCGGCCGCCTCGCCGCTGACCGTCGGCCAGGGGATGGCCTACTACATGAACCTGGAGGCGGCGGACTTCACCGGCCTCGCGAACCTCGACGCCTGGTTCTCCGCCTGGGCATTCTTCAACGACGACGTCAGCCACGACCTCTATTTCCTCGGCGCCGGGCGGGATGCCCCGGAGCCCCTCAGGGCCCGCTGCCATCAGCTCAAGGCCGCCTTCGCGGACTACTACCGCAAGAAGAACGTGGGGGGCGAATACTGATGAATCCGATCGCCGCCTCCGCAGCGCCCCGCGTCCTCATCCTCGACGTCGACGGCGTCCTGACCACCGGCCAGTTCCTCTATTCCGTGCGCGGCAAGGAGTTCAAGGTCTTCGGCCCCGACGACAACGACGGCCTCTCCCTCCTCAAGGGTCGCCTCGAGGTCCGATTCGTCACGGGCGACAGGAAAGGCCTGGAGATCTCGCGCAAGCGCATCGTCGAGGACATGGGCTATCCCCTGGACCTGGTGAGCACCATCCGCCGCCTGGAGTGGATCGCCGAGCGCTATCCCCTGGAGGAGGTCATCTACATGGGAGACGGCATCTTCGACCACTACGTCATGCGCCGGGTCGGCTACGCCATCGCCCCGGGCAACGCCGATCCCCTGGCCATCGCCGCGGCCCACCATGTGACCCGGCGCCACGGCGGCGACCGGGCCGTGGCCGAGGCCTGCCTGCACATCCTGGAGCGCTTTTTCGAGCCCTACGATCCGGACGCCGCGCCCAAGGTCGAGGGCACGCTCTCGGGCCAATGGACGGTCTGAGGCGCGGATTCGTCTTCCAGAATGATCCGCCAGCGCATCGAACGCCTGATCTCGCGCAGCCGCTGCACCCTGCTCGGCGTCGGCCCCATGAGCCGAAACTGCGTTGACGCGGCCATCGAACTGGCCAACGAGCACAACGTTCCCCTGTTCCTGATCGCCAGCCGGCGCCAGATCGACAGCGAGGCCTTCGGGGGCGGCTATGTGAACCGATGGACCACCGCGGAGTTCGCGCGCTACGTGCTGGAACGGGATGCCAAGGCGAATGTCATCCTGGCCCGGGACCACGGAGGTCCGTGGCAGAACGAGGTTGAGGTGGCGCGGGGGCTCGGGCTGAGGCAGGCCATGCAGTCGGCCAAGGACAGCTATGCCGCGGACATCGATGCCGGCTTCCAGATGCTGCACATCGACCCGAGCGTGGACATCCACGGCGGCGCCACGGTCGACGACGTGATCGACCGGCTGATGGAACTCTACGAGTTCTGCTGGGCCAGGGCCCAGGCGGCCGGCCGTGAGGTGCTCTTCGAGATCGGTACCGAGGAGCAGACCGGCAGTACCAACGCCTCGGAGGAGGAACTGGACTACATCCTGGCCGACGTGAAGCGCCTGTGCGAGATCCAGTCGCTGCCGCCGCCGGCCTTCGTGGTGGTGCAGACCGGCACCCGGGTCATGGAGGCGCGCAACGTGGGCTCCTTCGATTCGCCGGTGCGCGTGCCCAGCGAACTGGCGGTCGAGATCCAGTTGCCCAAGATGCTGGATGTCTGCCACCGCCATGGGGTGATGCTGAAGGAACACAATACCGACTACCTGTCGGACGACAGCCTCAAGTGGCATCCCCGCCTGGGCATCCATGCGGCCAACGTGGCGCCGGAATTCGGCGTCACGGAGACCCGGGAACTGCTTGCCCTGCTGGAGGCCCATGGCCTGCCCGACGACGCGGCGGAGTTCGTGCGGATCGCCGTCGATTCCGGGCGCTGGAAGAAATGGCTCCTGCCCGGGTCCGGCCTCGACGACCGGGGCAAGGCCGAGATCTGCGGCCACTACGTGTTCTCCGCCCCAGGGGTGGAGGCCATCCGCGCCCGCCTGGCAGGCCGCATGGCCGGCAGGGGCGCGTCCCTGGACGGGAGGCTGAAGGACGTCCTCAAGTCGGCCATCCTGCGCTACATGCGCAATTTCCGGCTGGTGACCGCATGACCCGCACTGCCGTCGTCATCCTGAACCGCAACCTGCCGGCGCCCACGGATGCCCTCGCCGAGCGCTTCCTGCGCCTGGACGGGGACCTTGCCGAGGTCTTCGTCGTCGAGGCCGGTTCCGATCCGGAACGCCTGTCCCGCCACTGCACCTGGCACGTCCATACGCCGGAGGCCGTCGAGAAGGGCCTGCGCATCTGCCGCGGCTTCAACCACGGCCTGGCCCGCCTGCAGGAAAGCGGGCGCTTCGCCGAGTTCGACCACTTCTTCCTGGTCACCAACGATTCCGTCTTCGAGCCGGTGCCGGTGGTCGGGGTACTGGCCGCCGAGATGGAACGGCATCCGCGCCTGGGCGTCCTCTCCCCCTGTTCCCGCACTTGGGGCGAGTACCGCCTGCTGGCGAAACTGCCGACCCGATACTTCTGGCACGTCCACAACACCGCCTACTTCCTGCGCCGGGAGTTCGTCGAGAGCATCATGAACCCCGGAGACGAGCGGGCCTTCCTCTACGACGGCGAGAACTTCCGCGGCTACTTCGCGGAAATCGAACTGATCGCCAAGGGATATGCCAACGACTGGGCCACGGCCATCACCCGCCTGGTGACCGTGGAGGAGAACGAGAGCTACCTGAAGGAAAACAGTGCCGCCATCCGCACCGAGAGCTTCGAGGAGAACCTGCGCCTCTACGTGGAGGAGGGGCGGGCCTGGATGCGCAGGAAATACGGCTTCACCAGCCGCTGGCAGATGCAGATGTACGTCCGCCTGTGGTACGACAAGTTCTTCGAATTCCATCCCGAATATGCGCCATACCGGATCTGAGCCATGACCCGAATCGACAAGCCCTGGGGGGCCGAGGAACTCATCGAGGTGAACGACAAATACATGGTGAAGCGCATCACCATGTTCAAGGACCATCGTTGCAGCCTCCAGTACCACCACCACAAGCGGGAGACCATCTACGTCGTCGCCGGCCTGCTGCGGATCCTGATGGGCCGCGATGCGTCGGCCCTCGAGGCGAGGGTCTTCCGGCCGGGAGAGAGCATCACCCTGGAGCCGGGCGTCATCCACCGCATGGAGGGCGTCGAGGAGGCGGTCTACCTGGAAGCCTCGACCCCCGAGCTGGACGACGTGGTTCGCCTGGCCGACGACTACCGGCGCACCTGAACCGCGCCGCCGGGACCGAGCCGCCACGCCGATGAGCGCCCCCTGTTCAGTCTTCATTCCCTGCGCCGGCCTCGGCACGCGCATGGGTGCCCTGACCCGGCACCTCAACAAGTCCCTGGTGAGCGTCGGCGGCAAGCCGGCCCTCGCCCGGGTGATCGACCAGTTCGGCCCCGACGCCCGCCTCGTCGTCGCCCTGGGCTACAAAGGGAACACGGTCAGGGAATTCCTCGAGCTGGCCTATCCCCGACGGGACATCGCCTTCGTCGAGGTCGCGCCCTTCGAGGGGCCGGGTTCCGGCCTCGGCCACACCCTGCGCTGCGCCGAGCCCCTGCTGCGCGAACCCTTCGTCTTCTGCTCCTGCGACACCCTCGTCGCCGGCGACGTGCCGCCGCCCGACCGGGACTGGGCCGGGTGGGCCGGGGTCGATGCCGCGGGCATGGGCGCCTACCGGACGCTGGAGGTTGCCGGCGACCGGGTCCTGCGGGTGAACCCCAAGGGCGGCCATGGGCCGGCTTCCCGGGCCTACATCGGGCTCGCCGGGATCCACGACTGGCGGGGATTCTGGACCGCCATGGCCGAAGGGGGCGACCGGGCGGTGGCGGAGGGGGAGGCCTGGGGCCTCGATGCCCTGGCCGCCGCCGGCCGGGTCGAGGCGGTGGCCTTCGACTGGACCGACGTGGGCACCCGGGAGAAACTGGCGGCGGTCGAGGATCGCTACCTGCCGGAAGTGCGCGCCACCATCCTGCCCAAGGAGAACGAGGCCATCTGGTTCGTTAACGGACAGGTGGTCAAGTTTTCCGACGACACCCGCTTCATCCGCGACCGGGTGGCCCGGGTGGCCGGCCTTGCCGGCTGGGTGCCCGAACTGACGGGCCACCGCGCCAACATGTACGCCTACCGCCGGGTCGAGGGCACCATCCTTTCCGAAGCCGTGACCCTGCCCGTGTTCGAGCGCCTGCTCGACGGCTGCCGCGACTTCTGGCGCCCGGCGGACCTGAGCGCGACCGAAAGGGCGGATTTCCGGGCCCGCTGCCGAAAGTTCTACCGGGACAAGACCCTGGACCGGCTCGCCGCCTTCTACGAACGCTTCGGCAAGGCGGATGGCGCCCTGCGGATCAACGGCGTGCCCACGCCGCCGCTGGCCGGACTGCTCGATCGCGTGGACTGGGACGGCCTGGCCGACGGCCTGCCGGGGCGCTTCCACGGGGACTTCCATTTCGAGAACATCCTGCTCGCCGAGGACGGACGCTTCGTCTTCCTCGACTGGCGGCAGGAATTCTGCGGCGACCTCGCCGTCGGCGACGTGTATTACGACCTGGCCAAGCTGCTCCACGGCCTGATCGTCAACCACGAACTGATCGCCGCCGGCCACTACCACGCCCGCTGGGAGGAGGACCGGCTGGAGTTCGATTTCCTCCGCCGGCAGCGGCTGGTGGAATGCGAGGCCCGCCTCATGGACTGGCTGCCTGCCGCCGGGTATGACGGGAGCAAGGTCCGCCTGCTCTGTGCCCTCGTCTATCTCAACATCGCGGCCCTGCACCACCATCCCTACAGCCTGTTGCTCTACGGCCTGGGGACGCAGATGCTGCAGACGGAGCTCGACCGTGGCGCTGCCTGAGATCCTGCCCCGCCGGACCTGCGCGATCGACGGATCGCCCCGTCTCGAGCCCTTGCACCGCTTCCGCGACTTCCCGGTGTACATGGGCTGCACCGACGATCCGCCGGACGACGACCCGACCCACGACATGGCCTGGTCCATCTGCCGCGACTGCGGTTGCATCCAGCTCACGGAACTGGTGCCCCTTCCCGTCCTGTATGCGCGCTCCCACAACTCCGGCCTGGTCGGCGGCCTCTGGGCCCGCCATCACGAGGCCTTCGCCGAATTCATCCTGGCGCACGGGCCGGCCTCGGTCCTCGAGGTGGGAGCGGGCCACGGCATCCTTTCCATCCAGGTCCACCGCCGGCGGCCCGCGGTGGACTGGGTCGCGGTCGAACCCAATCCGACTCCCCAGCCGGGCTGCCGGGCCCGCTTCATCCGGGGCTTCTTCCCGGCCGACGTGGAGGCCGACCTGTCCGTCGATGCCGTCGTCCATTCCCATTTCCTCGAGCACCTCTACGAGCCGCGCCGTTTCTTCGCCGACCTGGGCCGTTTCCTGGCCCCCGGGCGCTTGCTGATCTTCTCGGTGCCGAACATGCGGGTGATGCTCGACCGCAAGTACACCAACTGCCTCAACTTCGAGCACAGTTACTTCCTCGACGAGGCGGCCATCGACCGCCTGCTGGCCGAGGCCGGCTTCGAGACGGTGGACCGGTGGCCCTTCCTGGACGACCACAGCCTGTTCTATGCGGCCCGGCGGACGGAGGAGGGCGTCGCCGTCCCCGGCGCCACCGCCGGTGGGCCGACGGCGGACGCCCATGCCGCCAACCGCGCCGCCTACGCGGCCTACCTGCGGCACCACGAGGAGGAGGTGGCCCGACTGAACGCCTTCATGGCGGCCCACGACGGCGAGGTCTTCCTCTTCGGGGCCCATGTCTTCTCCCAGTACCTGTTCGCCTTCGGCCTCGACCAGGGACGTTTGGCCGCCGTCCTGGACAACGACCCGGCGAAGCAGGGCCGTCGGCTTTCCGGCAGCCGCCTGTCGGTGGCCTCGCCGGAAGTGCTGCGCACCGCGCGCCGTCCGGCCGTCATCCTCAAGGCCGGCGTCTACAACCAGGAGATCCGGGACGACATCGTCACCCGCATCAACCCGGAGACTCGCTTTGTCTGACCGATACGCCAGCGAAAGGTGGGCGCCATGTCCGGACTGATCAAGGTTTCCATGGGCCAGCCCCTCGGCCCCTGCCGCCTTTGCGGCGCCCGGGACGGGCAAACCATGACCGTGCATCGCTCGGCGGCGGGGGCCCTCGGCTTCCTGCGCTGCGCCGCCTTCTCCGACGGGCGGGTGGTCGAGGCCGCCCTGCTTCACTGCGGCCCCTGCGACTTCGCCTACTTCTCCCCCTGTCCGGATGCGGGATTCATCGACGCCTACTACCGGAGCCAGGCCGGGCAGGGAGGCGAGCCATCGGCGGACACCCTGCGGGCCCGGCTGCGGGGATGGGCCACCGCCCGCGAGGTGGAGTCGGTGGCCGCCTTCCTCGCCGGCCACGGCGTCCTCCTGGACCCGGGCGCGCAGGCCCTGGCGGTGGACGTCGGCGCCGGCGCCGGCGAGTTCAGCGCCTACCTGCACGGCCGGGGCGTCAAGGTCGTTGCCGTCGAGCCCGGTCGCGCCAATGCGCGCTTCATTGCCGAGGAAATCGGCTGCACCGTCGCCAACTGCAACCTGGAGGAAATGCCCAACGAATTTGCCGGACGGGCGAGCCTCGTCCATTGCAAGGACTCCCTCGAGCACCACGCCGACCCCGCCGGCTCCCTGGCGGCCATGGCCCGCCTCCTGGCGCCCGGCGGCCGGCTCTTCCTGAGCGTGCCCAACTGGAATTCCCGCACCCTCCAGGCCGACATCTTCAACCATCCCTATTTCGCCTTCCCGGCGCACCTCAACTACTTCTCCGCCACCGCCCTCGCCCGGGCGCTGGACCGGGCAGGGCTCAGGATGCTCGCCTCGACGACCACCACCTTCGTGTCGGAGCTGTTCTACTGCGCCGAACGGGCCATCAAGCTCCACGGCCTGCGCCCCGAATGGGCCCAGCTCGACGCGGACGGCGCCGCCGGCGCCCTGGAGCGCCTGCTGGTCCTTGCCGAAATGCCATGATCCTGTTCCTCAACGTCCTCCTGACCAGCAAGCGCTTCTCCCGCTTCGACCGGGGACTCTGGGGCGTGGACGATGCCCTGACGGTCTTCCGCTACATGCTGGCGAGCCTGGAGGACCTGGAGTTCTCGCGGGCCTACGTATTCTGCGAACTGGACCCGGACGACTATCCGGCCCAGGCCCTGGAGGTGGTCGAAGCCGAGGCCCGCCGGGCCCTGGGCGCCTGCCCCCAGTTCGAATTCCGACCCCGCCGCCTTTTCCGCCTCGGCGAATGGCGGGAATTCCTGCGCCGGGACCTGCTGCCCCACGGCGAGCTGGTCTTCTATTCGGGCAACCACGACCATATCTACCTCGACTACGACCGGACCGTCCTCGACGCCTGCCTGGGCACCCTCGGGGCGCTGCGCCGGGAGCGGGGCAGGGCGGCCCTGGTCTACACCCACTGGCCCGAATGGTTTTCCCGCCGGGCGGGCCTCGAGACCTGGCTGCCCCACGGCTTCGTGCAGAGCTCCGGCTACCGCGACGCCATCCAGGTGCTGACGCCGGAACTCCTCGAGCAGTGGTTCCTCGCCGATGCGGCGGGCCTGCCCGACGATGCGCCGATGCGGCGCAGCGAGGACATCGGCTGGGCCGGCGCGGCGCCCTACGCCCAGGTGGTGCCGCACCGGGAACTCTTCCGGCATTACGACGCCGGCAGCCATTTCGGCCTGCGCATCGCCCGCTGCCCGCCCCTGCGGGTCCCGCCCGGACTGTTCGACGGCAGCCTGCGCATTGCCTGCTTCCGCAGCGGCGACGCCGGTTCCCTGGCCGAGGCGCGGCGGCAGGGATATTTCTGCGTCGGGCCCCATTTCCCCGCCCATGCCGCCAGCGATCCCGATGGCGTGGACGAGTTCTGGACCCGGGAGGACATTCCGCCCTTCATCCTGCGGCGCTGCCGGGAACTGCTGCTGGTCGGCTCCGGCGACCCGGAGGACGAGACGCGGCAGCGGGATGCCCGTCGCTGCGAACTGATGGCCGACATCCTGCCCCTGACGCCGGCCACCCTCGCTGCCCTGGCGCCGCCGGCCGTGCGCGGCCGCTACCCGGCCGAAGCCGGCGCGGAACTGGCGGTGCCTACCGCCGAGGCCGGCCGGGGCCGGCGCGGCGAGTCCTGGTTCGTCCTCAAGGCGCCGGTGCGGCCGAAGGCCAATGGTATGATCGTCCTCGATTGGGAGCGCCGCTTCTCCCTCGCCGAACCTGCCTTGCGGGCCTGCCTGCGCGGCCTGGCGGCGGCGGGCAGCGGCCTGCACTACACCCTGATCGCCGAGCGGCGCGCCAGCGCCTGGCATGCGCCGGCCGCCTCCCAGCCGCTGGTCGGCGACCTCTTCGATGCCCTGGACGGTTTGGCCATCCACACTTTCGATTTCTGGTTCAACAAGGCCGACAGCCTGCGCCGGGCCCTCGCCGAATGCCCGTGGGATGAGGTCGTCCTCCTGGAGCCTGCCGGCGCCGGCCCGCTGCCCGAGGCCGCCCTGGCCACGCTTTCCACCCGGAGCGGCCTGGGCGCCGGCGGCGCCGTCGGGCTGCGGACGGGCCCGGGGGCGCCGCTCCTCGCCCTGTCGGCACCCAAGGTCCTGTGGGAGGGCGCCCTGGCCCGGCTGGACCGCCTGTATTGCGGCGAGCGCCAGTCCCTCGTTGCCCTGATGGCGGCCCATTTCGCCGCCGCCGGCCATTACCGGGAGGCATTGCCGGCCACGGCGCCCGGGGGCGGGACGGCATGACCGGCCCCTACGACGATGCCTTCTACGACAAGCAGGCGGCCGGCTCGGCCGCCTCGGCGCGGGTCGTCCTGCCGCTGGTCTTCGCCAAGTACGGCCTGCCCGGATCGGTGGTGGACGTGGGCTGCGGCATCGCCACCTGGCTGTCGGTGGCCCGGGAACTGGGGGTGGCCGTCGTCACCGGCGTGGATAACCACGACGCGGCGCCGGGACGCCTGCTGGTGCCGGCCGAAGACTTCCGTCGGCAGGACCTGGAGGCCTCGGTGTCGCTGCCGCGGCGCTACGATCTGGCCCTTTCCCTGGAAGTGGCCGAACACCTGAGCCCGGCGCGGGCCGAGGGCTTCGTCGCCGACCTCTGCGCCCTGTCGGACCGGGTGCTGTTCTCGGCCGCCATCCCCGGCCAGCTCGGCGACCACCACGTCAACGAGCGCTGGCAGTCCTGGTGGGGCGGCCTCTTCGCCGCCCGCGGCTACGTTCCCGACGACTTCCTGCGCGAACAGCTCTGGAACCATCCATCGGTCATGTGGTGGTACGCCCAGAACACCATCCTCTACCGGCGCGATCCCGGCCCGCCGCGGCCGGTGCTCGACGTGGCCCATCCGCGCTGCCACGAGCAGCAGGTGCGCCTGGGGGGCGAGGCGCAGGCCCGCCTGCGGCAGGTCACCGCCGACCTGCTCGAAGCCCTGAAGAAGAACGGCCTGGTGAGCTGGGGAAAATGAACCCTCTCCGTGTCGCGGTGATCACCGCCTACCACCGGGAGTCCCGGGGGGACCTGCAGCGCTGCCTGGACAGCGTGGCCGCCCAGACGCATCCCTGCACCCATTTCCTGGTTTCCGACGGGCATCCCCAGGACTTCCTCGACGGGCTGCCGGTGCGCCACGTGCGGCTCGGCGTCGCCCACGCCGACTACGGCGACACGCCGCGGGCGGTGGGCTCCCTGCTGGCCGTGCGCGAGGATTTCGACGCCATCGCCTACCTCGATGCCGACAACTTCTACCTGCCGGACCACGTGGGCGCCATGCTGGAGGCGGCGGCCGTCGCCGGCAACGGCTTCGACGTCATCACGGCCCGGCGCTTCTTCGTGCGCCCCGACGGTTCCCGGTTGCCGGTGGCGGACGAACCCCACGACCGGCATACGGACACCAGCTGCTACCTGTTCCTGCGCGGCGCCTTTTCCGTGTTGCCCCTGTGGGCGCTGATGCCGCGACCCTTCAGCGTCATCGGCGACCGGGTCATCTGGCGCGCCATCCTCGCCCGAGGCTGCAAGGTCGGCCACCTGCCGCGGGAGTCCGTCGGCTACCGTTCCCTGTGGAAGGCCCATTACGCGGCGCTCGGCGAGGACCCGCCGGCCGACGCCAAGGAGATCGGCGGCAGGATCCTGGAGACCGCCCGCTGGTGGTTCGCCCTGGGCGACGCCGAAAGGGCGCCCATCACCCGCCTGCTGGGCTTCGATCCCGGCACGCTGTTTGCCCCCATCGCGCGATGAAAACCCTCCTCTGGTCCCACCGCCGCCTGTTCTTCACGGTCGCCGCCTTCAGCTTCTTCGTGAACCTGCTGCAACTGGCACCCTCCTTCTACTGGATGGCCGTGTTCGACCGGGTGATCACGGCGCGCAGCGAATCGACGCTGCTCTACCTGACCCTGGGCGTCGCCCTGACCCTGCTGCTGGTCATGGCCCTGGAGATCCTGCGCGCCCGCCTGCTGGTGGTGATCACCGTCCTCATCGACCGGGAGGTGGCGCCGAAGATCTTCGATGCGCTGGTCACCCAGGGCGGGCGGCCGGAGCGCCCGCCCTATCCCGAAGGCATGCGCGACATCTACACCCTGCGCAACTACATCACCGGCAACGGCGTCTTCGCCCTCTTCGACGCCCCCTGGCTGCCCATCTACCTGATCATCATCTTCCTCTTCTCGCCGGTGCTCGGCTGGTTCTCCCTGGCCGGCGCGGTGCTGCTCTTCGTCACCGGCTACATCAACGAGAAGCTTTCCCGCGACGCCCTGGACACCATGTACCGGGAGATGGCCGCCTCCTCGCGCTTCGCCGACACCGCGGCGCGCAACGCCGAGAGCGTCCTCACCCTGGGCATGCTGCCGGCCATCCGCAAGCGCTGGGACGGCCTCAACAACCATTCGCTGTCGCACCAGGTCATGACCGCCCACGTGATCGGCAGCACCGTGAGCCTGACGCGCCTGGTGCGCCAGGCCGTGCAGATCATGATGCTCTGCGTCGGGGTCTGGCTGATCCTGCGCACCAACGCCTCCATCGGCGTCATGGTGGCGTCGACCTTCATCGCCTCCCGGGCCCTGGTGCCGGTGGAGATGCTGCTCTCCGGCTGGGCGCCCTTCGCCGAGGCACGTGCCGCCTACCGGCGGCTGGACGCCTTCCTGGCCGCCGAGCCGGCCCGGGACCACGAGCCCATGGCCCTGGCCGCGCCAAAGGGGGCGGTGACGGCCGAGCGGCTGGTCTTCGCCGTGCCCGGCAAGCCCCAGCCCATCCTCAAGGGGGTCAGCTTCACCGTCATGCCGGGGGAATGCATCGGCATCATCGGGCCCTCTGGTTCCGGAAAGTCCACCCTGGTCCGCCTGCTGGTGGGCCTCTGGCGGCCGAGCGGAGGTGCCGTGCGCTACGACGGCGCCGACCTGCTGCAATGGAACCGGGACGACCTGGGGCGCCACGTGGGCTACGTGCCCCAGAGCATCGAGCTCTTCGCCGGCACGGTGGCCGAGAACATCGCCCGCATGGGCGAGGTGGACGCCGAGCGGGTGATGGAGGCGGCGAAGCGGGCGCGGGTCCACGACCTGATCGTGCACCTGCCCCAGGGCTACGAGACGCCGGTGGGCGAGGGCGGCGCGTCCCTGTCCGGCGGCCAGCGGCAGCGCATCGCCATCGCCCGGGCCATCTACGGCGAACCGCGCATCGTGGTCCTCGACGAGCCCAACTCGAACCTGGATTCGGAAGGCGAATTCATGCTCCAGGGGGCCCTCCAGGATCTGAAGGCGGCCGGTGCCACCTGCCTGGTGGTGGCCCACCGGCCCTCCATCCTGGCCCAGGCCGATCGCATCCTGGTGCTGCGCGACGGCCTCGTGGAAGCCTTCGGGCCGCGCAACGACATCGTCGGCCGCTACGTGCCAGGCGCCGTTGCCGCCATAGCGCCCCTGACGCCGCCCGGCGGAGCGCCGCCGGCGGGGGGCGGGGCATGAGCGTGACCCCCATTCCCCCCGGCCCCCCTTCCCCGGGAGGGGGGGTGTCGTTGGTTCGCGGGCGGGGCCCGCTCCGATTCAATGACTGGCTGCCTCCTTGGGGCGGCCCGGCGGAGGCAGCATGAGCACCGCCTTCCACAGGATCTTCCGCATCGGCGCGCCCGGACAGGTGCCCGACGATCCGCGCCCCCTTCTGCGCTGGGGCCTGGGCATCGTCGTGGTGTTCATCTTCGGCGGCCTGCTGTGGATGGGGCTGGCGCCCATCGAGGGGGCGGTGGTCAGCGAGGGCACGGTGAAGGTCGTCACCGATCGCATGGCCATCCAGCACGCCAAGGGCGGCATCGTCGGCGTGCTCCAGGTGAAGGACGGAGACCAGGTCGCGGCCGGACAGGCCCTGGTGTCGCTGACCGAACCCAGCCGCCTGGCCGCCTACGAGTCCCTGCGCTTCCTCCACGACTCGGAAATGGCCCGCAATGCGCGCCTGCGCTCCGAGCAGCTCCTCGCCGACCGGGTGACCTATCCATCGGCCATCATCGCGCGCAAGGGAGAGGAAGGCATCGCCCTGGTCATCCGCCAGGAGAACAAGGTCTTCGACAACCGCCGCGGCACCCTGGGGGCGGCCGAAGCGGCGATGCGCAAGGAGATGCGTTCCATCGTCCGGGAGCAGGGCACCCTGTCCACGCGGGCCAGGACGCAGGAGGAATCGGCCCGCCTGGCCGCCGAGCAACTGGCCCTGAACGAGGACCTGGCGGCGAAGGGCTTCGTTTCGAAGTCGCGCATCCTCGACCTCAAGCGCGCCCGCGCCGCCGAAGAGGCGAGCGCCGGGGAACTCGCCGCGGACCACATGAAGTCCGAGCAGCGCCAGGCCGAGCTGGAGCTCCGGCTGGCCGAACTGAAAAACCGTTTCTTCGAGACCGTCGCCCAGGAGTTGAAGAGCAGCGACGAGCGGCTCTACCAGCTCCGGCAGCAGCTCCTCGCCCAGGAGGCGGACGTGAGGCGGGACACCGTCGCAGCGCCGGTGGCCGGCACCGTGATCAACCTGCGCAGCCTGGCGGCCGGTTCCGCCGTGGGTCCCCTGCAGACCATGATGGAGATCGTGCCGAGCACCGATTCCGTCTTCATCGAGGCCGGCGTTTCGCCGCGGGACATCCGCTATGTGAAGCTCGGCGGCCGCACGGAAATCCAGGTGGCCGGCTGGAACCGGCGCACCATGCCCATGCTGGTCGGCCAGGTGGACTACATCGCGGCCGATGCCGTGCGCATCAAGGAGGACCAGGCCGCCTTCGTCGTCCGGGTCCGCGTCACCGGCAGCGAGGGCGGCGGCCAGGCCGAGCCCCTGCGGCCCGGAATGCAGGCCATGGTCTACATGCGCACTCCCGCCCGGACGCTGCTGGACTACCTGCTCGAGCCCGTGGTGGATTCCATGCGCTCGGCCTTCCGCGAGGCCTATTGAACGGCCGCCTGCCGCGAAGATCCGCTCTGCCGGCATTTTCCCCGGCTGTCCGCGCATTCGTCGGCCGGACCCCGGGGTACACTCGGCACGGTCCATTCCCTGGAAACCCGCCCATGAATACGCGCCCCCTTGCCCTGCTCGCCACCCTCGCCGTGCTTGCCATGCCCGCTGCCTGGGCCGCCGAACCCGTCGTCAACCAGCCGAAGCCTGTCGTCCTTCAGCCCGCCACGCCTCCGGCGCCACAGCCGTCGGTCCAGTCGGGCATGGAGAACTACAGCATGGCGGGCATGAGTTCCGAGCAGAAGACCCGCCTGACCCAGTCCGTCAAGCGCAACAACAAACAGCTCGGACACGGCATGGGCGGCCTCGGCGACGCCCAGCCGGCCGTGACCCACGGCAAGTCGCCGGCCAGAAAGGCCGCCGCCAAGCCGGCCAAGAAGACCGCCAAGAAGCAGCAGCGCAAGCGGGCCCAGAAGCGGGCCCATCGCTGACGGCCGGCGACCGGAAGCCGGCGCGCCGTCCGGGTCCCCGGCGCCATGGCGGCGATCCGGAAAGCCGCAGCGTTGCGGGCGCCTGGAAACCGCAGTTCATTCACCACAGAGGACACAGAGGGCGCAGAGAAAGCGAGTGTTCGTGCCCGTCGAGGCTCACCCGCAGGGTGATGCCTCCGTCGGGCGGCGCTGTTGATTCCCTTGGTGACCTTGGTGTCCTTGGTGGTGAATGAACTTGCAACTGCATTTTTCCAGGATCAGGCGGCCGCCGCCGTGCCGCCACCCCATACATAGGCATCCATCGACAGGCCTCGGTAGTTGAATCGCGGCTTGAGCCGCCGCGGCGCGTCGTCGCCTCCCGCTCCCATGGCGACGAGCAGGGGCAGGAAGTGTTCCTCGCTGGGATGGGCCTCGGCGCCGTAGGGGGCACTGCGGTAGTCGAGCAGGGCCGTCGCATCGCGGTCCGCGAGCCGTCCCTCGACCCAGTCGGAGAACTCCGCCGCCCGGGGCAGCGGTGAAGCGTCCGGACCGGCCTCCCAGTCCAGCCAGCCGAAGTTGTGGGTGATCGCGCCCGAGGCGAGGATCAACACGCCCTCCGTGCGCAGGGGCGCCAGGGCCCGGCCCAGGGCCAGGTGTCCGGCGGCGCTGCCGTGGCGGACCAGGGAGATCTGGGCGACCGGCACCCGGGCGCCCGGCAGCATGGCCGTCATCGGCACCCAGGCCCCGTGGTCGAGGCCCCGGTCGGGATGCAGGTCGGCGGCGATGCCGGCCTCGGCCAGCAGCGCGACGGCCCGTTCGGCCAGTTGCGGCGCTCCCGGGGCCGGGTACTGCATCCGGTAGAGAACCGGCGAGAAGCCCGAGAAGTCATGGATGGTCTGCGGCGCGCCCGAGAGGCTGGCGGTCGGCTGGCGGGCCTCCCAGTGGGCCGACACGGCGAGGACCGCCCGGGGCTCGGGCAGGGCCTCGCCGATGGCGCGCCAGCAGGCCACGGCGTCCGGCGCCTTGAGCAGCGCGTCGGGGGCGCCGTGGGAGACGAATACCACTGGCATCAATGCTCGCATCGCGGGCTGTCCCTTCCCCGGTGTCGGCCGATTATTCCTTGATGGCCTCGACGGCGAGGGTGATGGTCACCTCGTCGGAGACGTGGGGCGCGTACTTGCCCATGTTGAAGTCGGTCCGCTTCACCTTGGTCACGGCATTGGCGCCGATCGCATCCTTCTTGAGGATGGGATGGGGCATGGCGTGGAAGGAGGTGACGGTCAGGGTCACCGGCTTCGTCACGCCCTTGAGGGTCAGGTTGCCGTCGACGGCGACGGGCTTGTCGCCTTCGAAGCGGACGGCGGTGGACTTGAAGGTGACGGTCGGGTGGGCCTCGGTGGACAGGAAGTCCTCGCCCTGGATGTGCTGGTTGAACAGGGCGAAGCCGGTATTGACCGACTTGGCGTCGATGGTCACCTCGACGGAGCCGGTCTTCGCGGCCCGGTCGATGACGATCCTGCCGCTGGTCTTGTCGAAGCGGTGGACCTGGTTCGAGTATCCGAAGTGGCTGTACTCGAAGCGCGGCGAGGTATGGCTCGCGTCGATGGCGAAGGTCTCGGGCGCCGCCATGGCGGGCGCGGCGAGGGTCGAGAGGCCGAAGGCGGCAATGGCGGCGACGGCGGCGAGGGTGGTCTTTTTCATGGGGATTCTCCGTTGAGGTGGGGGTGGGGAGCCTGCTACTTCTTGTCCGGCGCGGGGGCCGCGACGAGACGGAACCTGATCTGCACTTCGTTGGCGACGGTGCCGAAATCGGCCCAGATACCTTCACCGATGCCATAGTCGGCGCGTTTCAGCACGAAGCTGCCTTCGAACACCGCATTCCTGCCTTCGTGGCGGAAGGTGGCGGGGGCCCTGGCTTCCACGGTGCGGCCCTTGATGCTCATCTTTCCGGCGACCTCGTACTGGTCCTTGCCCAGGGCCTTGACGCCGGAGGAGACGAAGCGTGCCGTGGGGAAGGCCTTGGTGTTGAACCAGAGCTTGCCGGCGACCTCCTCGTTGGCCTCGGCAGAACCGGCGTCCACGCCGGCCATGTCGATCTCGAGTTCGGCATGGGCGCCGGCCGGCTTGGCCGGGTCGAAGGCCATTTGGCCCTTGAAGCGCTTGAAGGCACCCTCGACCGGCACGTTCATCTGCTTGTAGACGAAGGCGACGGCGCTCTTCTCGGGCAGGACCTGGGTATATTCGACGGCGCCCGCGGCCAGGGGTGCGAGACCCAGGGCCAGGGCGGACAGGCGGAGGAAGTTGCGGCGATGGATGGTCATGGGTTCTCCGTTCGGGCGTTGCTATTTCTTCAGGAAAGGCAGCATGCGGACCAGGACGTCGTCCCGGTCGATGAAGTGGTGCTTGATCGCGGCGCCGGCATGGGCGACGACCAGGGCCGCCATGGCGAAGTTCAAGCTCATGTGGGTCACCTGCAGCGCGTCGCCCAGATCCTTGTTCTTGGCCACCAGGTCGGGCAGGGGCAAGACGCCGAACCAGACGGTCTGGAAACCCTTGGCCGAGCTCATCAGCCAGCCGGACAGGGGCACGGCGACCATCAGCAGGTAGAGCAGGTGATGGACGCCGGCGGCGGCCTTGCGCTGCCAGGCCGGCATGCCTGCGGGCTCGGCCGGCGGCGGATGGCCGATGCGCCAGGCCAGGCGGATGAGCACCAGCAGGAAGATGGTGACGCCCGACCACTTGTGCCAGGAATAGATCTGCAGCTTCTGGGGCGACAGGGGCAGGTCGTGCATGTAGATGCCCACCGCGAAGGTGCCCACGATGGCCAGGGCGGTCAGCCAGTGCAGGCGCACGGCGGTGAGGGTGTAGGCGGAGGGGCTGTCCATGATGTCGTCCCGGACGGGATTGGCGATGGGCGGAAGATACCCAAGTCCGGGTGTCGGATATAGCTGGCGGATGCGAATTAATTGTTGCAAAATACACAACAATAAACTTGGAACTTTTGTCCGGCGGAATCCATGGTCCGGCCGGCGACGGAGGGCGGGATGGATCGGCTCGATGCCATGAGGATTTTCGTGCGGGTCGCCGAGATGGGCAGCTTCTCGGCGGTGGCCCAGGAACTGGACGTGGCGCGTTCCGTCGTGACACGCCAGATCGCCGGGCTGGAGGCCCACCTGGGGGCCAAGCTGATCGCCCGCAGCACGCGGCGCCTGAGCCTGACCGGCGCCGGCGCGGCCTACCTGGAACGCTGCCGGGAAATCCTCAACCTGGTGGAGGCGGCCGAGGGCCACCTGGCCGACGAAGGGCAGGCACCGCACGGGCACGTGCGAATCACGCTCCCCTTCTCCTTCGGCATCGGTCGCCTGATGCCCATGTTCGGCGACTTCATGGCCGACAACCCGGAGGTCTCCCTGGAACTGGACTTCAACGATCGCCGCGCCAACCTGATCGAGGGCGGCTTCGATCTGGCCATCCGCATCGCCGAGCGCCTGAATCCCGGCGACGTGGCGCGCAAGATCGGCAGCAGCCAGGGCGTGACCGCGGCCTCCCCGGACTACGTGCGCCGCCGCGGCCGGCCGCGGCATCCCGCCGACCTGGCGAACCACGAGTGTTTCGGCTACCTGCTGGCGTCACGTTCCAGCTGGCCCTTCACGATCGACGGCGAGGTCCAGTGGTTCCCCATCGCCGGCCGCCTGGAAGCCAACAACGGCGAGGCGCTGATGGAAGCGGCGGTGCGCGGGCTGGGCATCACCCGGGCACCCACCTTCGTGCTCGAGAAGGCGATCCGGGCCGATCAACTGGAGATCCTGCTGCCCGACTATCCACCGCCGGAAATGGGCATCTACGCAGTGTTCCCGGGGAACCGCTACGTGCCGCACCGGGTCCGGGCCCTGGTGGAGTACCTGGCCGGCCGCATCGGCCCGAGGCCGGAATGGGATGAAGTCCTGCCGGGCCGCAGGGTCGGGAAAAGGCGGTGACGGAATGCCATGCCCCTCGTCGCCCGCCTGGGTGGTTCCGGCGGTCGGCCGGTTCGCCGGCGGCGGCGCCGACCGTCGTCGCTCGTGCGTCCGATGCGCACGGGAGGCTGCATGCCGTGGAACCGCGGCCGTCGGACCCGCGCGCCTTTCCGTGCGTGGCGGGGAAGCCGGCGGGCTGCGGCGGTGGCGGCCGCTGACGGGGCATCCCCGGGCGGCCGGGTTGCGACAGGGGGCGATCAGGACAGCAGGTCGCGGTAATGGCGCTCCACGGCCAGCGCGAACAGTCGCGGCGAGGCCAGGGGGGATGCGGCGACCTGGTGCCGCAGGGCGCCGCGCAGGCGTGCCAGGGCGGGAATGTTGCCGGCCAGGCGGGCGCACAGGGCGACGTATTCCGCCGGCGTCCCGGCGACCAGGTCCGGCAGGCCGGCGGCGTGCAGGTGGGCCACCGTGTGGTTGGACGCGAAGCGGCGGCCGGCCAGGGTCACCACCGGGACCCCCATCCACAAGGCATCGCAGGTGGTGGCGCCGCCCGAGAAGGGCAGGGGATCCAGGGCCACATCCACGTCGGCGTACTCCGACAGCAAGGACAGGTAGGGGCTGGCGTCCCGCAGTTCGATGCGTTCCGGCGCGATGCCCCGGCGGGCAAAGCCCGACAGGATGCGTTCCCGCGCGGTCGGGCTGGTGGCATGCCGCCACTTGAGCAACAGGCGGCAGCCGGGGACGGCGGCGAGGACCTGCGCCCAGAGGTCGAAGGTGGGCTCGGTGATCTTGGCCAGCTTGTTGAATGAACCGAAGGTGACATGGCCCCGGGCGATGGCCGGCGTCGCGGCCACGGCCGGCGCATCCGGATGGGGGGCGTAGCAGCAGAAGTCGAAGGGCAGGCGCAGTATGCGTTCCGAGTAGCACGGGTCGTGCTCGGCCGGCGCCACGTGCCGGTCGGCCAGGATGGCGTCGACGCCGCCCACCTGGGTGGTGCCTTCGTAGCCGAGCCAGGTGATCTGGACGGGCGCGGCGCGGGCGGCGAGGACGCCGAGACGGTGGCCGCCGGTGTATCCGTTCAGGTCCACCAGGATGTCGATGGCGGCCGCCCGCAGGGTGTCCGCGAGGCTGGCGTCGTCCATGGCCCAGACCTCGAGCCAGCGGTCGGTGAGCCGGCGCATGGTGTCGGTGCGGTCGTCGCCGGCCGGGGCGTTGGACAGGCCCCAGACTTCGAAGGCCTCCCGGTCGTGGCCGGCGAGCAGGGCCTCGATGAAGACGCCGGGGGCGCTCTGGCGGAAATCCGACGAGAGGTAGGCGACCCGGATGCGGCGTCCGGCCACGGGCCGCCTCGGTATTTCCCGGCGCAGGCCGGGCGGTACGCCGGCCTCGACGCGAATCGCCGCTTCCTTCGCCAGGCGGGCCAGGTCGGCCTCTTCCATGGCGGGCGAGAACTGGCTGACCAGCAGGCGGTTCACGGCGAACAGGGGCTCCTGCGGGGCGGCTTCGGCGGCGCGCCCGAAGGCGTCGCGGGCAGCCTCGGCGTCGCCCAGTTCCCAAAGCATCTTGCCGAACTGGTTCAGGGCGGCGGCCGAGGACGGGGCGGCGGCGACGGCCGATCGGACGGCGGACAGGGCGCGTTCCGGGTCGCCGGCGGCATAGGCGGCGGCGGAGATGGCGATGCCCAGGGCCACCGGGTCGGCGCCGCCGTTGCCGCAGGCCAGGGCCCGCTCGTAGGCGGCGATGGCCGCCGCATGGTGGCCGGCGGCCTTGTAGAGGTTGCCGAGGTTGTGGTGGGCGTCGCCATGGTCCGGCTTCAGGCGCAGGGCGGCCAGGTAGGCGGCCTCCGCCTCGGGCAGGCGCTGGGCGGCTTTCAGCAGGACGCCGTAGAGGGTCCAGGCATCGGCGCGGTCCGCCCAGGCCGGGCGCCGGGCCTCGAGGGCGGCCAGGGCGGCAGCCGACTGCCCCGCCTGGTAGCGGCGGAAGGCGTCGAGCACGATGTCATCGGAGTTCACGGACTGCTGCGGGCGACCAGGGGCGGGCTGCCCGCGGCAGCGATGCCGCCGGGATGGCCTTGGGATGCCTGCCGCCGGCCGGCAACGGCCGTCCTCACGGCAGGCCGTGGAAGTTGCGCCGGCGGAGCAGGAAGGCCTGGTCGGCCACGAACCGGCGCAGGGTGGCGACCAGGGCCGCCGGCGCTTCCGGGCCGGCGGCGAACAGGTAGATGTCCTGGACCATGCGGTCCTCCAGCACGTCCAGGTGGGCCAGGGGCAGGCCCTGGAACAGGTTCGCCAGTTCCCGCGGGTCGATGGCCCGGTAGTCGCCGTCGCCGTTTTCCGGCCGGCGGCGTCCGGGCGCCGCGCAGGCGATGAACAGGAAGCCGTCGCGCTTGAGCAGGCGCAGCAGATTGCGGACCGCTTCCCGCCAGCGGGGCAGGTATTCGAGGGCGCCGCAGGAAACGACGGTGTCGAAGGACTCGCTTCGGGCGGCGTAGAGCTCGGGCGCTTCGCCACCGGCGCCCGGCACCGCCACCGGCACGCAGCCCTCGAACCATTCGCCGGTGACGGCGCCCGTCCCGGGGCGCGTCAGTTCCAGCACGGTACGGTTGCGAAAGACCTCGGGCAGGTGCCGCTTCAGGTTGCCGAGCAGGAAGCGGGCCTCGGAGCGGGCCATGTAGTCGTCGCCCTTGGTCCGCTCCCGCAGCTGGGCGAGGATGTCGAGGATCTCGCTGTTCTCGGGCTGTTCGACCAGGGTGGCGCCGGCGACCTTGGCCGATTCCCGGTGGCGGCCGGCGGCATTCAGGTGGCGGGCCAGCCAGACGGCCTCGGGGGCCCGCAGGGCATGCCGGGAGACGAGCCGCAACCCCCGGTCGATCTCGGCTTCGCTCCAGTACATGCCGAGGTTCTGGGGGCCATGGAAGCCGAAGGTGGGTTTGCCGTCGTGGACCGTCTCGTGGGAGAAGCGGGCGGCCAGTTCCGGCGTCGCGAAACGGATGCCGAACTCCCGTTCGAGTCGGTCGCGGAAGAGGTTGCAGATGGCCTGGTCCTCGTGGATGACGGCCGATTCCGGGAAGGCCGGGTCGGCCAGGGCCTGCAGGAGTTTCCGCGAGCGCAGGGAGAAGCCGCCGTTGCCGACCTGGCGGGTGGAGAGGTCCGGGGGCCAGACCGCACCGATGTAGTCGTACTCCAGGAACCGCGGATCCCAGGCGCCGGCATCGGTGACGAATCCGTCCCACTGGACGGTCAGCGCGTGGGTCGTGCGAACGTGGTCGGCGAGCCCCTTGACCATGAAAACGGAGTACTCCCGCTTGCTGGATATGGGCGGGATGGGGAGGACGTCGATGCCGGACCGGGTGGCCACCCCCTGGGAGGTGAGCAGGATCGCGCCGGCAAAGTCGCACAGCGCCATGCTGCGCTCCATCGCGTCGAGGGCCAGTTCGGCATTGACGCAATCGACGGCGACCAGGGTCACGGTGGGGAGGGGAAGTCTGGCGGCGTCCATGGCTTGTCCTGATGCGAAGACGGGAGTTTAAGGGAGGCGGGGCCGGCGGCCCAAATGGAAACGGCCCGGATCACCGGGCCGTTTCCATTGTTCGCCCCGCTGAGGGGTCAAGCCTTCTGCCGCAAGAGCAGGCCTTGCATCCTGTCGATGGACTCGGCGATGGCCAGCAGTTCCTCGGAAGGAATCTGGCGGATCATCTTGCCGGTCTGGCCGTCGACCACCTTGACCACGGTCTTTCCCGTACTGTCGTCCACCGTGAATTGCAGGGCGTTGGACACGACCGGATCGACCTTCGTCTTCATGTGCTCGATGGCCTGCTCGATTTCCTCCCGGGATACGGCGGGCGCTTGCGGCGGGGCCTGGACCTTCGGGGCTTCGGCGGCGGCCGGCACCACCGGCTGCGGCCCGGAACCCTGGGACGCGGCCGGGAGGTTCAGCGCATTGCCGAAACTTCCGACGGATTGAATTGCCATTTCAGGCCTCCTTGCCAGGTTGGGCGGTGAGGATTCTCACCGCCCTCCGTTACGCATGCGTCCTAGATCAACCGCGGAGGAGCGTCAGGACCTGGTTCGGAACCGCGTTCGCCTGGGCCAGCATCGCCGTGCCGGCCTGCTGCAGGATCTGGGCGCGGGTCAGGTTGGCGGTTTCCTGGGCGAAGTCCGCATCGCGGATGCGGCTGCGGGAGGCCGACAGGTTCTCGGACGTGGTCTGCAGGTTGTTGATGGTCGATTCGAACCGGGACTGCAGGGCGCCGAACTTGGCGCGTTGGCCGTTGACCACCGCCAAGGCGGCATCGACGATGGCGATGGACCGGTTGGCGGCGCCGACGCTGCCGACGTCCAGCGCATTCACGGCCTGCAACTGGGCCGCGGCGGTGGCGGCGTTGAAGAAGTCGGTCGTGTTGGCGGCGGCGACGTTGAAGGACTTGTCGGAGTCCAGGGTGAGCTGGCCGGTGCCCACGGCACTGGCGCCGGCGGCGGTGGCGGTGCCACCCACGGTGACGGCAGCCGTGGAGGCGGCATTGTTGGCCACGGTGATGTTCTCGCCGGTGCTGTTGGTCAGCGTGATGCCGTCGCCGGCGGTGTTGACCTTGGCCGTCACGCCGGTCTTGGAGGACACGTCGTTGAAGGCATTGACGGCGGAAGACAGGCCGTCCGAGTTGAGCGTGGCGCCGACCGAGAAGGCGATGGTCACGGCGGTGGTGTTGTTGGACGTGATGTCCATCGAGTAGCTGGCCGAGGCGGTGAAGACCGTCAGGTCGAACTCGGTGGTGGCGGTGGCCGACACGCCCGTATTGCCGGTCTGCCCGTTGATCTGGCCGGCCACGGTCTTGGCGCTGGCCCCGGCGCCGGCGGTGATGGTGGCGCTGCCGATGGCGCCATTGATCGTGATGTTGCCACCGGCGACGCGGGAAGCGGCCGCGGCGTTGGAGGCGATGGCGTTGGCGGTGCTGCCCTGGACCAGGTCACCGGCCGGGTTGGTCGCCGTGGCGGCCAGGGAGCCGATGCGGAAGTTGCCGTACTTGGTGGTGGCGAAGTTCGCGGTGGTCGCGGTGATGGTCTGGTTGGCGTTGGCGCCGACCTGGAACTGGGCGGAGCCGAAGGTGCCGTCCAGCAGGCGCTGGCCGTTGAATTCGGTGGTGCTGGCGATGCGGTCCAGTTCGGCGGTCAGTTGCACGACTTCCGAGTTCAGGGCCTGCCGGTCGCTGCCGGAGTTGGTGGCATTGGCGGACTGGACGGCCAGTTCGCGGATCCGCTGCAGGATGTCGCCGGCCGACTGGAGGGCGCCTTCGGCCGTCTGGGCCAGGGAGATGCCGTCGTTGGCATTGCGCCGGGCCTGGTCGAGGCCGCGAATCTGGGACGTGAAGCGCTCGGAAATCGCGAGGCCGGCGGCGTCGTCCTTGGCGGAGTTGATGCGCAGGCCGGAGGACAGCCGCTGGAGGGCGACGGACAGCGCGGTTTGCGACGTGTTCAGGTTGCGCTGAGAGTTCAGCGACATCACATTGGTGTTGATGACTTGTGCCATTTTTTGCTCCTCGTGCCTGTGGGTTCAAGGGTCCCGGGAGGCTCTTGCTCCCGATGGTCCCTTTAACGGAGCCGGCCGGAGGAAACTTGAGGGATTTTCCTGGAGGTCAGGAAAATTAAGCAAAAACAGTTGGTTATGCTGTTCCGCTCAGGCGGGGAGAACCCGGTTCTTGCCCTGGCGCTTGGCCAGGTACATGGCCGCATCGGCGCGCTTGAGGGTTTCCGGGGGGGGCTCCTCGCCGATGAGTTCGGCGACGCCGCAACTGAAGGTGATGAGGACCTTCTCGTTGCCATGCAGGAAGAAGCGCTTGGTGAGTTCCCGCTGCACGCGGACCATGGCCTTGACGGCGTCGTCGAGGGCCGTATCCGGCAGGATGACGACGAACTCCTCGCCGCCGTAGCGGGCCAGGCTGTCCTGGGGGCGGATGGTTTCCCGCACCACCTGGGCGAGATGGACCAGGGCCTTGTCGCCGGCATCGTGGCCCAGGCTGTCGTTCAGCTTCTTGAAATTGTCGATGTCGAGCAGGGCCATGCACAGGGGGCTGCCGCGGCGCCGCACCCGCCCCACCTCCTTCTCCATGGCCTCTTCCATGCCCTTGCGGTTCAGGGCCCCGGTGAGGGGATCGTGGCGAACCATTTCGCTGGCCTGGGAGAGCTCGCCCTGCAGTCGGGCGATTTCCTGTTCGGCTTCGTTGGCCCGGCGGCGCATTTCCACCATGTCGTCCCGGGACCGCTGGGAATCGAGCTGCATGGTCCGGGTCTCGCGCATGACCTCGTCGAGGACGTCGGAGAGTTCGCCGATGTCCCGGGCGGCGCTGATGCGCTGGGCGCAACGCTCTATCTTGTCGTGGTAGCCGCTGGTGCTCTCGGAGAAGCGCGCCAGCCGGTCGACGAAGGTGGCCAGCATTGCCTTGAGCCGGTCCCGCGCCTCGTTGAGCTGCTTCTTGAGGCTGCCCTGCTTGACGATGACCTCCTTGAGGCGCCGCTCCACGTCGTCCAGGCGGCGCAGGTTCAGCGGCTGGCCGATGAGCTCGGTGACGACCTGGATTTGTCCGTGCAGCCACTGGTCGTCCAGCACCAGTTCGTCGATGTTCTCCACGACGAGCTGGAGCAGGCGCAGCAGGGCGGTGCGCAACTCGGCCTGGTCCTCGGACACGAACTGCAGCCGGTAGCTGAACTTCTTGAGCCTGCCGGCCAGGCTGGATAGCTGCTCCGGGCCGCGCGCCGCCCTCGCCTCGCCGGCCAGGCGCCCGGCCTCGTCGGCCAGTTCCGGGCTGTCGGCGAGCAGGGTGGCGACCGTGTTCTCCAGCAACTGGGCCATGAGTTCGCGCAGCTCGCCCGTCGACGGAATCGCCTCGGCGGTTCCACCCGCGGGCGCCTCGGAGGCCGCCCCCTTGGCCGCCTCGCCCTGGCTCCAGGACTTGAGGAGGGACTGCAGGCGGCCGAACAGGACATCCGCATTGTTCGAGGCGCCCAGGACGTGTTCCAGGCTTTCCCGCTTCTTGGCCTGGGTCATGCCGGCGACGGGGCGCTCGTACTGGACGAGGAATTCCTTGAGCAGGGGGCCCCAGGAAGGCCCCTCGCTGCCGGCCTGCCTGGCCAGGTCGGCGATGGCGGCGCGGAGCTGCTCCCAGTTCTGCTCGCCCACGGCCTGGTCCATCTGCCGCGCGAAGCGCAACTGGTCGGGCGTCGAGCGGGGCAGGGCGCCGGCGATCGCCTTCAGGTGGCGTTCCGGGAAGGTCTCGGCGACCTGGGTGCCCGCGATCTCGTGGTACAGGGCCCGGTAATTGTCCGGCGTCGGGGGGATGCGCCGCATGGCCAGGCGGCGCAGGGCTTCGCGGGCGATCTCGGAAGGCTGGTTGAACTCGGCCACCTGCTGTCTACCCCAGGAGTCCGTTCTCGATGCCGTAGCGGATCAGCTCGGCGGTGCTCTTCAGTCCCATCTTTTCCAGCAGCCGGGCCCGGTAGGTCCCCACGGTGGCGACGGACAGGTTGAGTTCCTCGGCGATCTGGGTCAGGGTCTTGCCGGACGCGATCAGGACCAGGACCTGATGCTCCCGGTCCGACAGCGCTTCGTGGGGCAGCCGTTCGTTGTCCTGGGAGATGGCCGTGGCCAACTGCTCGGCCACCGTCGCGCTGACGTACTTCTTGCCCTGGGCCACCTTGCGGATCGCCTCCACCAGCAGGTCGGGCGCGCTCTGCTTGGTCAGGTAGCCCGAGGCGCCGGCCTTCAGGGCCCGGACGGCATATTGTTCCTCGGGGTGCATGCTGAGGATCAGCACCGGCTGGCGCGGGAATTCCTTCTTCAGCTGCTTGAGGGTGTCGATGCCATTGCGATTGGGCATGGAGACGTCGAGCAGGAAGACGTCCCAGGGCTGCTGGCGGGCCAGGCGCAGTGCGTCGGCGCCGTCGTCCGCCTCGCCGGCGACGACGAGGTCCTCGGTTTCGGAAAGGATCTGCTTCAGGCCCTGGCGCACGATGGCGTGGTCATCGGCGATCAGGACGTGGATTTTCTCTGCCATCAGAAAAGGGTGCGTTGCGGTTCTTCTTCGACCGCCGTGGGGACGGCGGAAACCTCGGGGAGGCGCAGCACGAGGTGGGTGCCGCCGTGTTCCCCGCCCGTGATGCAGAACTCCCCTCCGAGACTGTGGATGCGCTCCCGCACGCCGCGCAGGCCGAAGGACTTCGGCTTGGCCATGTCGGCATCGGTGATGCCGCGTCCGTTGTCGCGGATTTCGAGCGTGATCTTACCTTGATCGCGGCGCAGCCGCACCACGACGAGGGAGGCGTGGGCGTGCTTGGCGACGTTGGTCAGGGTTTCCTGGACGATGCGGAACAGGGCCAGCGAGGCGCGTTCGTCGAGTTCTATGCCGTCGTCGTCGCATTGCGCCCGGCAGTTGATGCCCGTGCGCTGGGCGAAGTCTTCCACCTGGCATTCGATGGCGGCGGGCAGCCCGAACTCCTTCAGTATCCCCGGACGCAGTTCCCGGGCGACCCGGCTGGCCGTTCCCATCGCCTGGTCGAGCAGGGTCTCCATGGCCTGGGCCTTGGCACGAAGGCCGGCGGAGGTGTCCGGCAGCTTGGCGGCGAGCAGCGAGGACTCGATCTTGATGGCCACCAGGAGGCTGCCGAGTTCGTCGTGAATGTCCCGCGCGATGCGCTCGCGTTCCTCTTCCTTGGCGCCTTCCAGGTAGCTCGACAGCTCGGAAAGCTGTTCCCGGGATCGGCGGAGTTCCGCCTCGATCTCCTTGCTGCGCGTGATGTCGCTGACGATGCCGTGCCAGTGCAGGAGTCCGGCCACATCGCGCTGGGGCAGGGAGCGGAGGTTGACCCAGCGGGCCACGCCCCGGTTGCGCATGCGGCCCTCCCAGTTGAGGGCAGAGCCCGAGTCCGCCGATTCGGCGATGGCCTTCTCGAGGGCGCCCCGATCCTCCGCCTGGAGCGCCTCCAGGAAACGGTCCGCCGAGGCCAGGAGTTCAGGCTGCTTGAACCCGAACAGTCGGCACCCTTCGCTGACGAACAGGAATCGCAGGCTATGGTCGGGGTCGCGGACGAGATGGAACACCATCCCGGGAAGGTTGGACGCCAGGGCCCGGAAGTGGGCCTCGCTTTCTCGCAGCATCTCCAGGGCGGCCCGGTGATCGGCGCGGTTGCGGGCTTCCCGGACTTCGCGTTCGACGGCGGGAACCAGGCGCTCGAGTCGGTCCCGGGCCAGGCAGTCGTGGGCGCCGGCTTTCATGGCCCGGATGGCCGATTTCTCCTCGCCGGTTGCCGACAGGATCAGGAAGGGCAGGTCGCGCTTCGTTTCCTGCATGGTGCGCAGTGCCGCCAGCGACGACAGCCCGGGAATGCCGTTCGCACACAGGATCGCATCCCAGGTCAGCGCATTCAGGGCATTGCGCAATTCCTCCGCATGGCCGACGCGATGCGCCTGGGGTTCGTAACCGGCGGACCGGAAACGTTCGAGCACGGCGGGCATGCCCTCGTCGTTGACGTCGACGAAGAGGAGGCGCAGCGTCGGATCCTTGGTGTTGGGGCGGGCTGCCATCAGGAGTTTGATCGAAAGGGGCGCCGCGCCGCGGGTTCCGCGGGCGCCCTGCAATGCGGAAATCTAGTGTAGCGGATTCGCGCCGCCGGATTCCCGGCCGGTGCGAATCCGTCGTCACCGCGGCGCCGACGGGCGATGGCGGGAACTCGCCCGGATTCCGGCGGCAGTTCCGTCGAGCGCGCCGAAAGGGAGCGCGTTAGATTGCCGCCATGGTCGTCATCGATACCCATCGCAACACCGCAATCGTCATCCGCAACGACGGACGACAGGTGACCCTCGTGCCCATGGCCGGCGGGCGCCTGTCCGCCATCAGGCTCGGCTTTGCCGAGTTCCGCGCCGGCTGGTCCGAACTGGGACAGCCGCTGGCGGCCGCCCTGGACGCCTTCCTCGATCATGTGCAGCACTGGGGGGCCAGCCAGGAGGCGCGGCGGGGGCTCGAGAAGCTTGCCGCCCGGGATCGCATGATGGCGGGAACCTTGTTCTAGCCAGGATTCCGCGTCCCCCGAAATGCAAAGGCCCGCCACCGGCGGGCCTCGACGCGGCGGCGAATCCGCTTACTTCTTCTTGGCGCCCTTCTTTCCGGCGACGGCGGCCTTGAAGGCGGCGCCGGCAGTGAACTTGGGCACGGTGGTGGCGGCGATCTTGATGGGGGCGCCGGTCTTCGGATTCTTCCCGGTGCGGGCGGCGCGCTTGGACGACTTGAAGGTGCCGAAACCGACCAGGGTGACGGAGTCGCCCTTGGAAACGGCCTTGACGACGGCGCCCATCATGGCGGAAAGGGCGCGCTCGGCAGCAGCCTTGCTGATGCTCGCCTCCTTGGCGGCGACTTCAATGAGTTCGGATTTGTTCATGCAGGAGTCTCCTCGAATGTTCATGGCGGAAGGCGTAAAGCCAACGACATTCTAGCCCCGGAAAATTGGCTTGTGTCGCACTTTTCTGAGCCGGAATCCGCTGGAATCAAGGCGGTGTCGCGGGGTCGGCGCATGCCCCGGGGAGCGCCGCGAACCGCCGCCGGACGGCCTGTCCGGATGGGGAGGGGCGCATGCCCGGGACTCCCTTGGGCTAGAATCCGGGCCTCGCGGAACCCTTGCGGGCCCCTCGGTTCCCCGGTCCGCCGGCATAGCTCAGTTGGTAGAGCAACCGCCTTGTAAGCGGTAGGTCGTCTGTTCGAGTCAGACTGTCGGCACCACTCTCAGGCCTGCACGGGGACCGTGGCCTTCCCCTCCATGAGCCAGACGTCGGCCTGCGATGCGGGCAGCGGCGGACTGAACAGGAAGCCCTGCACCTCGTCGCAGCCCATCTCGGTCAGCGTAGACAACTGTCCGTAGTTCTCGACGCCCTCGGCCACCAGGTGGAGGCCGAATCCCTCCGCGATGCTGACGATCGCCCGGATGATCGCCTCGGTGCCATCCGGATCACCGAGGTTGCGGACGAATGACTGGTCGATCTTGAGGCTCGAGATCGGGAAGCGCCGCAGGTAATTGAGCGAAGAGTAGCGGGTCCCGAAATCGTCGATGGACACGCGTATGCCTTCCTGCCTGAGCAGGCGGACCTTCTCGATGACGCCCTCCACGTCCTGCAGGAGGAGATTCTCCGTGATCTCCAGTTCCAGCGCGCCCTCGGGTATGCCGTGGTCACGAACCTGGCGGAGCACCCGGTCCACCAGGTCGGAGCGCTCGAAGTCCTTGGGTGAAAGATTGACGGCCATGCGCAATTCCGGTGACGCGCTTGCCCGCCAGCGTGCAAGCTGCGCGCAGGCCTCCGACAGCACCCAGTCGCTGATGTCGCGTATCAGGCCGGCTTCCTCGGCCAGGTTGATGAAGCTGCCGGGATCGAGCAAGCCGTGTTCCGGGTGGCGCCAGCGGATGAGCGCCTCCATGCCGACGGTGGCGCCCACCGCGAGGCTGACCTGTGGCTGGTAATGCAACTCGAATTCCTGTCGTTCGAGGGCCTGGCGCAGGTCGTTTTCCATCGTCAGCCGGTTCTGGTAGCCCTCGCTCATGACCGACGTGAAGAACTGGTAGCCGTTGCGTCCCTTGGCCTTGACCTGGTACATCGCGATGTCGGCGTGCTTGATCAGGGAGTCGGCGTCCTCGCCGTCGCGCGGATATACCGCAATCCCGACGCTTGCGGTGGCGCGGAAGTCCTGGCCGGCGATGGTGAAGGGCTCCTTCAGGGAGTGGAAGAACTTCTCCGCGATCACGGCGGCATCCTCCGGATAGCCGAGGTCCGGCAGGACGACGGTGAACTCGTCGCCGCCCTGGCGGGCGAGGGTGTCGCTCTCCCGCAGGCAATTGCGCATGCGCTGCGCGAATCCCTTGAGCAGGGAGTCGCCCTCGGCGTGTCCGTAGGTGTCGTTCACAAGCTTGAATCGGTCCAGGTCGACGAACATGACGCCGACCATGCTGCCGTGGCGGCGCGCGCGGGCCATCGCGAGTTCCAGGTGGTCGCGGAACAGGTTTCGGTTCGGCAGGTGGGTCAGGAGGTCGTGGAAGGCCTGGAAACTGATGGTCTCCTCGGCCTTCTTTCGCTCCGTGATGTCGCGGGCGACGCCGTAGGTGCCCATGAAGCGCTGCATCGGGTTGCCGTCGTCCTCCTCGTAGATGCCGACGGAACTCAGCATGGCGACGATGAAGCGGTTGTCGAAATGGCGGAAGCCGTCGTTCCGGCACTTGAGCCGAATCTCGGCGTTCGACGTGGCCCGGTAGCCGCTGCGCCGCTCGTTGAAGGCATAGCGCGCGCGCTCCCGGTCGTCCTCGTGGACGATGGCCGAATAGTGCATGCCGACCAGTTCCCCCTTCTCGTAGCCGAGCAGGTGTTCGATCCGCGAGTTCACGAACATGAAGCGGCCGGCGTTGTCCAGGGTGTAGATGATGTCCGGGGACTGCTCGACGAGGAAGCGGTGCAGGCGTTCCGACTGCTCGAGGCGCGCCATCAGGAGCGCGTGGCGGCGTTCCAGGCGCCGCTTCTCGAGGTGGTTCTCGACGGTCCGGCAGATGCCCTCCGGTTCATAGGGCTTGCGAACGAACTCGGCGGCGCCCTTGCGCAGCGCCGCGATGGCGGACTCGATGTGGTCGTCCGCGCTGACCACGATGACCGCTGGCGTGATCTTGTTGCGATGCAGCCAATCCATGATCTCGAGGCCCGACATGTCGGGCAGGCGGAGATCGAGCAGTGCCAGGTCGAATTCGTTCCGCGAGAATTCCGCGATGGCTTCGGCGCCGCTGGCGGCCTGGCGGATTTCCCTGTTGCCGCCTGCCAGCAGGAGGGCGAGGCTCTCCCGCATCCTCGGCTCGTCGTCCACGATGAGGATGCGATGAACCTCCGAGGGATCGGCCGGAGGTACCAACGGGGTGGGATCGGAAAAGGTGTTCAAATCGGTCCTCCTGGATAGGCTATGCGCGCCGGGCGCCGACTGCCGGGGGTCGGGGCAGCAGTACGGTGAATCGGGTTCCGGTGCCGGGTCGGGTGGCACAGGTGATCTGGCCGCCGAGCTGGCGCACCAGGTTGGATACGATGGACAGGCCAAGTCCCTGGTGCCCGCGTTTGCGATCGGCGCCCAGGGGCTGGTAGAGACTGTTCTTCACGTCCTCGGGAAGCCCGGGGCCGCTGTCGCCGACGACGATCTCCAGCTGGGCGATTCCGTCGCCGGCGATCGCGGCGCGGGTCGCCAGGCTGAGGCGCCCCCCAAGGGGCATGGCCTCGGAGGCGTTCTTCCAGAGATTCAGGAGGATCTGCTTCAGGGGATCGCGGGGCAGGTCCATGGGGGGCAGTGCCGGGTCGAGGTCGAGGTCCAGGCTTATTCCGGCGGCATCGAACAGGGATTCCCGATAAATGGCCAGCATTTCCCTGATCACCTGATTGACGTCCGTCGAGCCGCCGTCGGGGCCGTGGTTCTCCAGTTCGCTCAGGCCGCGGACGATCTTGGCGACCCGGTCCAGTTCCTCGTTGAGGATGCCGAGCTCGTTCTTCAGGTCGCCCTGCAGCCTCTGGCCGAGGACACCCAGGTAATTGCGGATGATGGCCAGGGGGTTGCCGGCCTCGTGGGCGACCTGCCGGGCCCGCACCCGGAAACGGCCGGCGACTTCCGCCTCCACCTGCTGCCTGTCCTCCCGGGCGCGGCGCCAGGTTTCCAGGCTGACCGCCGCGATGCGGGCGAAACTGGCCAGCCAGGGCATGCGCTTGGCGAGTCGCTGATGCTGGGCGGCGCTCAGGCCGAAGACCATGATGCCCTCCAGCTGGCCGCCGGCCAGCATCGGCAGGCAGAGCATGCCTTCCGTGCCGAGGGCGCGGACGAGCATCACATCGATCAGGGAAGGCGCGACGCCGGGCGCGTCGAAGCCGGAAACGCATTCGCCTCTATCCGCCGCCAGGGCGGGCAGGCTGCGCGCCGGGTCCAGGGGAATCTCCAGGCGTTGCAGCAGGGGGGGCTGGCCACCCACCCGCGCACCCGACACGGTCTTGCCATTGGCCGACGGGAGCAGGAAGGCCACGTGGGCGACCCCGAAGAGGATGCGTGCCGACTCCCGCAAGGAGAGCAGGATCTCGGCATTGGTGTCGAGTCCGAACAGGTTCTGTTGCAGCGGTTGCAGCAGCGCCGATCCGGCCAGGGCCTCCAGGACCGGGTCGCCCGCCGGCTCCGCCTGGGCGGCGGCGACCGCGACGGCCGGGACGCGGCTGCGCAGCAGATTGCTGGCCGGATCGTCGGCGCATTCCGGGCCCACCGCGATGCCCAGCGCCGAGGCAAGGGCATCCACCCGGGTGATCGCCTGGCGGCGGATCTCCAGCAGGCCTTCAGCCGTCAGGGGGGCGATCGACATCCCCCCTTCGGCCGGGAGCCTGCCCTCGGCGCAGGCATGGGCCATCCACACGACCTGCGTCAGCGGTTCCGCGAAGGCGACCTCCCCCATGTCGGCATGGTGGAAGAGGATCGCGTCGGCCAGGAAGGATTCGAACCGCCATTGGTCGGCGATCCAGGCGCCGACGGCGCCGTGGTCGGTCTCCAGGTGCAGGTGCTCGAGATCGACCAGGGATGCCTCGTCGGAAGCCTGCCGCAACAGGGGCAGGTAGCGCTCCTGCAGGCCTCCGGCCAGGGCGACTTCCCCGATGTCATGGAGCAGGCCGGCGAGGTAGGCCTCATCCGCGTTGCGATAATCGGTGGCGACGGCGACCGCACGGGAAATCTCCGCCACCAGCAGGGAGTGGTGCCAGAGGCCGGACAGGTCCCATTCGTCGCCCCGGGCCAGTTTCTGGACGACGGAATGGACCGAGAGGGAGACGGCGATGGTCTTGACCAGTCGCGTACCGAGGGCGACCAGGCAGTCGGAAAGCTTGCGCAGTTCATGGCCGCGCCGCAGGGCCGCCGAATTGGCGGCCGTGAGGATGCGCGCACTGAGGGCGGGATCGCTGCCCACGAGGTCGGCCAGTTGGCCGACGGAGGCCTGGTCGTCTTCGACGAGGGACAGCAGGCGCGCCAGTACCTGGGGGACGGGTACCAGCCGCGCGGAATCCAAGGCTTCGCAGATATGGGACGGGACCCGGTGCACCACTCCTCCCTGGAACTTGCTGTAGACGGTCGCGCCCATCCTTTGCGGAGTCACGAGCGCAACCATGATTTTCGCCTATTCGCGACGATGTGCGGTTGCGGAAATGTGACCTTTCCGGCCGATTCTCTCCCTCATGTGGCGTTTGCCACGGAAAGCAACTCTTGCATCAGGGTGATCTTCTCCCGCGGCCGGCCTTCGGCCCGGCCGGTTTCCGCGGCGTCTATCCGTTTCCAGCCCGCGAAATCGACCACCTCCACCGCGCGTTGCCGCAACAGGGGATCGATGGCGGTGGGCCCCGGTCTCCCCTGTGCGGTGGAGGCGGCGAGGTCTGCCATGACCAGGTCCGCCACCGCCAGGGCGTCCGCCCGGTTGGCGGGGATGACGCCCTGGGGACCCCGGCGGCACCAGCCGCAGGCATAGATGCCGGGCGTCACGCGGCCATCCACGTTGGTGACGATCCCCTTCCTGTCGTCGAAGGGCAGGCCAGGGATTGCCTTGGACCGGTAACCGATCGCACCGATCACCAGTTCGGCGGGGATCTCGAAGGTCTCGTCGAGCAAGGTCGCCTGCCCGCCTTCGGAGAGGGTTCGGGCCAGGCGCAGGCGCTCGGCGCGACCCTCGCCCGCCACCGACTGCGGCGCGGCATTGAACAGGAGGTGGAGGCGGACGGGCCGGTCGGCCGGCGACGACGCGAAACCCGAGAGTATTTCCAGGTTTTTCGCGGAAACCTTGGCCGCCGCCGGGTCCGCGATCGCCTGCGCCGAAGCCTCCGGTGCGGCCCCCTCCAGCACGATCGAAACCCGCGCGAGTTCCCCCAGCTCGGACAGTTCCGCCGAGGTGAAGCTGGCTTCCGCCGGACCCCGGCGGCCGATCAGCCAGAGGTCCGTCAGGGGGGCTGCGGCGATGGCCTCCAGGGCCGGGCGGGCCATGTCGCTGGCCAGCAGGTCCTCCCGCCGCTTGCCCAGGAGCCGCACGATATCCAGGGCGACGTTGCCGTTGCCGACCACCGCCACCGAACGGGCATCGAGCAGGGGCGAGAGATCTTCCGCGCCCGGGATCCCGTTGTACCAGGAGACGAAACGGCCGGAACCCACCACCCCGGTCAGCTGCTCGCCCGCAATTCCGAGGGCGCGGTCCTCGAGGGCGCCGATGGCGACGACGGTCGCGTCGTAGGCTTCCGCGAGTTCGGCGAATTCCAGGTCGCGGCCGATCTCCACGTGGCCGAGGAAGCGCACGTTCGGACGCTGGAAGGTCCGCTCGAACTGGCGGACGATGTTCTTCGTGCCCTGGTGGTCGGGGGCGACGCCGCCGCGCACCAGGCCGTAGGGCGTCGGCAGGCGGTCGAAGACGTCGATCCGGGCGTCGGCGAGCTTGCGGCTCAGCTGGTCGGCCGCGTAGCAGCCGGCGGGTCCGGCGCCGATGATGGCGATGGCCGGCGAGATCATGGGGTGGCAGCCTCCGGCAGCTGTCGTTTCAGGATGCCGCCGAAGCGGTCGTAGAAGTAGGCGGCGGCGGCGGGCAGCCCCCCGTCGGCGGTCTCGAGTATGTGCATCGCATGCTCCTCGGCGCCGCCGTGCACGGCGGCGTAGAGCTCGCCGCACAGGTCCCGCGCCGTATCGCCCGGCCAGTCGGCCGGCAGCAATTGCCCGGGCAGCTGCGGGTCGCGCAGGAGGACGCGGCGAAACTCGTGGATCAGCAGGGTGCGGACGGCGAAGCACTGGGCCGGATCGACGCCGCGCGACGAGGTCATGGCGCGCATCACCGGCCGGAAACGCTCGATGAAGCGGCGATAGTCGGCGGTCACCGTCTCCAGGCGCCAGCACTCCCTGACCAGGTCCTGCATCGGCCGGCCGGCCAGGGCCCCGACCGAGCGGGCCTGGAGGACCACCACCTTGTCGTGGGCGCCGGTGCCCTGGAGGATGTCGAGCAGGGATTCGCTGTCGGCGGAGGGGTGAGCGAGGACGCCCGGGGCGATGAGCCCGAAGCCTTCCCAGGCCAGTTCCTTGCGCAGGGCGTCGCGCTGGGCGGTGCTCAGGCCGCCGCCGGTCAGCACCAGGTGCCAGTCGCCCGACCAGGGCAGGCGCGGATCGTTGTAGATGCGGCGATAGGCGTGCTCGAAACGCCGCCGGCCCGTCGCCGTGAGGCTGTAGTAGCTGCGCCGGCCGATCTGCTCCGATACCAGCCACTTCTCCCGCGACAGGCGGAACACGCTGGTCCGCACCATGCGCGGATTGAGCCCCAGGGGCTCGACCAGCCGGATGAAGCTGCCCAGCCAGACGGTGCCGCCGTGGGGCGCGATGAAGTCGCCGTAGATCGTGATGATGAGCGAGTTGGCGCGCACCGGATGCTGGCGCAGGAATTCTTCCAGCCACTCGTCGATCAGGCGGTTTTTCTTCATGTCGAAATGATACCACCCGATTGATTGAAGTGTAACGCGATCGATCCGATGGTCACGGGGCGGCTGGCCGTGCGGGCTGTCGGTTCCGCTCTGGGACTGGAGGTGCGGCCCTCCCTTGACACGGGGGAAGTGATACATTATCTTTAAACATAAATAACGAATATGTGTCACATATTCCCGGCCCGTCGCCGCAGGTTCGCGGCGCGCCAGATCCTTGACGGCGATTCATACAGGAGATTTCCATGCCGAACTACAAGACCTACGACAAGGGCGACGTGCTGCCCGAGGATTACAAGAAGGCCTTGCTCAACCTGATGTCCTTCCAGGCGGATTCGGAGTATGCCGGCGCCCAGCGGGTGGCCGAGAACCACCGCTACGCCACCCGCCCCGAGGAGGCCTACCGCCTGTCGAAGAAGGTCTTCGAGGAAATGGGCCATGCCTTCTACGTCTGGAACCTGATGCAGGACCTGGGCGTCGACGTGAACGCGCGCCTCTTCGAGCTTTCCCACAACCCCGAGAATCCGGATCCCAGGAAGGTCAACGTGATCAACGGCTTCCGCAAGGAGAACTGGTCCAAGTTCTTCGAGTGCTGGGAGGACGTGGCCCTCTTCTCGACGGTGGTCACGCCGGCCGCCGTGGCCTTCCTCGGCCAGTACCAGAACTGCTCCTACCTGCCCTGGGCGCGGGTGAACGTGCGCATCCACAAGGAGGAGTACGGCCACCTCGCCTTCGGCGTCTGGGCCTCCAAGCGCTGCATCGAGTTCGGCGGCGAGAAGACCCGCGAGGACATGCAGAAGCGGATTCCCAAGTTCATGCAGATGGGACTCGGCTTCTACGGCCGTCCCTCCTCGGGCGACAAGAAATCCCAGATGTTCGACATCTACTACGAGTTCGGCCTGAAGGTGAAGAAGCCGGAGGAGCTGCAGGCCGAGTACCTGGAACTCCTCGACTCCCGCCTCAAGGAAGTGGGCCTCGTCATGCCCACCGACGTCGAGCCCGACTACGACATGCGCGTCGGCTACGAGGCCGAGGAACCGGCGGCCGCCTGATGGCACTGCCCGGACCCGAGCAGCTCATCGCGGGCGAGGCCGCCCTGCTGAGCCGGTTCGGCTATTCGCCGCTGGCCGGCGAGGACCTGGACTGGCCGGCGATGTGGGAGTTGCTGAAAGGCGATTTCGCCACCGTGGGACGGCCCCACGTGCCTTCCTACGGCGAGATGACACCCTGGCCCCGGGAGGCGGCGCGCATCTACATGCGCCGCCGCCTGGTCGCCGACCGGTTGTTCGAGGAATGCGAGCGGCTCTACCTCGACCTCCATTCCATGGGCATCGATACCGAGCGGGTGGAGGCCTACACGCTGGGGCGCGATGCCTACGAGGATGCCGTGCTCGATTTCGGCCGGGCGAGGGAAGTCCTCGAGGACGTCCTGGCGCGGCGGGTAGACAGCCAATACGGGGCCTGATCCCGCAAGCTTCGGCTCGTAGGGCCCATCCTCCCTTCGGCGGCCCGGACTCCTAGCCTTCGTCCGCTCCCCGGGCCGGCTTCCAGCCCAGGTGGCGCGACACCGTCGCCGCCGCCTGGCGCAGGGCGCGCGGGATGGGGCCGGCCCAGGCCGGCGACAGGAGGCCGGCCGGACCGAGGACGGTCATCGCCAACACCATCTTGCCCTCGTGGTCGAAGACCGGCGCGGCGAAGCCGTTGATGCCGGGAATCACGGAGCCCAGTGTCCGGGTGATGCCATGGGCCCGGGCCTCCTCGACGATCCGGTCCAGTTCGGCGCGGTCGCGAGGCGGCCGCGGGTCCTCGCCGCGGATCGCGATGTCGAGCGCCTCGGCGGTCTTTTCCCGCACCACTCCCGTACCCATGAAGGCGACGAAACACAAGCCCGTCGCCGAGTGGAGCAGGGGCATCACCGCCCCCGTACGAAGGTTCACCGTCACCGGCCGGCGGGCCTCGATCCAGCGGATGAAGGTCGGCCCCAGGTTGCCCCAGACCGAGAGCGCCACCGTTTCCCCGATCTCGTCGTTCAACTGCTCCAGGACGGGGACGGCCGTGCGCACCACGTCCAGGCGGGAGAGGCTGGCCAGCCCCAGGTCGAGGGCGAAGGGGCCGAGGTCGTAGCGGCCGCTGACCGGGTCCTGGGCGACCAGGCCGGTGCGCATGAAACTCACCAGGTAACGGTGGGCCTTCGCCGGCGCCATTCCCGCGGCATGGGCGAGGTCGCGCAGCATCATCGGCCCGCCGTGATCGGCCAGCACCCCGAGCAGGGGCACGCCGACCTCGATGGACTGGATGCCCTGGCGGCCGTCCCCCCGCGCTTCCTCGTCGCTTTCCATGGCGCCGATTATAGGGAGGTGGCGGCCGCAGAAAAAAGGCATGAAATGTCGGCGAATGCTTGACCGTCCCGGGGACCCTTGGTAGTATTCGCGCCTCTCCGACGCGGGGTGGAGCAGTCTGGCAGCTCGTCGGGCTCATAACCCGAAGGTCGCAGGTTCAAATCCTGCCCCCGCAACCAAACAAGAAGCGCGTAAGGCCAATCACTTCCCGGTGGTTGGCCTTATTCGTTTTGCATCGCCGGCGCCATCGTCCCGTCGTCGCGCGGCCGGCTCACATCTGCTCGTAGATCGGTCCCTCGCCGCCCTGGGGCGGCAGCCAGACGATGTTCTGGGTCGGGTCCTTGATGTCGCAGGTCTTGCAGTGCAGGCAATTCTGCGCATTGATCTGCAGGCGCGGGTTGGCGCCGTCCGGGTCGCGCACGATCTCGTAGACGCCGGCGGGGCAGTAGCGCTGTTCGGGGGCGTCGTAGCGGGCCAGGTTGGTGCCGATGGGGACCGTGGAATCCTTCAGGGTCAGGTGGCAGGGCTGGTCCTCCGCGTGGTTCGTATTGGAGAGGAACACGGAGGAAAGCCGGTCGAAGCTGAGGACGCCGTCCGGCTTCGGATAGTCGATGCGGCGGCACTCCGCCGCCGGCGCCAGCTTGCCGTGGTCGGCCTGGTGGCGCAGGGTCCAGGGGGCCTTGCCGCGGAAGAGCTGCTGGTCGATCCCGAACATCAGGGAACCCCACCACAGGCCCTTGTTCATCCAGGGCTTGAAGTTGCGCGCCCGATGGAGTTCGTCGTGGAGCCAGGAGGTGCGGAAGCGTTCCGGGTAGGCGGTCAGCTCGTCCTGGGCGCGGCCGGCGGCCAGGGCCTCGGCCATCGCCTCGGCGGCCAGCATGCCGCTCTTGATGGCGGCGTGGCTGCCCTTGATGCGGGAGGCCACCAGGAAGCCGGCGTCGTCGCCGATCAGCGCGCCCCCGGGGAAGACCAGCTTCGGCAGGGACTGCAGGCCGCCGGCCGCCAGGGCCCGGGCGCCGTAGGCGAGGCGCCTGCCGCCCTCCAGGGTCGGGCGCAGCGCCGGGTGGGTCTTCAGGCGCTGCATCTCCTCGAAGGGCGACAGGTAGGGGTTGCGGTAGCCCGCCCCCACCACCATGCCGACGGCGACCAGGTTGGCGCCGTAGTGGTAGCAGAAGCCCCCGCCGTAGGTGTCCGGCTCCAGGGGCCAGCCGGCCGTGTGCATGACCAGGCCCTTGCGGTGCCGCCCGGGCGGCACCTCCCAGAGCTCCTTGATGCCGATGCCATGGACCTGCGGGTCGGCTCCCTCGCGCAGCTTGAAGCGGGCCTCCAACTGCCGGCCCAGGTGGCCGCGGCAGCCCTCGGCGAACAGCGTGTAGCGGGCGCGCAGTTCCATGCCCGGCTGAAAGGCCGGGCCGGGCTCCCCGTCCCGCCGGCGCCCGGCGTCGCCGGTGACCACCCCGGCGACGCGGCCCTGGTCGTCGTACAGCACCTCGGCCCCGGCAAAGCCCGGGTAGACCTCGACGCCCAGCGCTTCCGCCTGGGCGCCCAGCCAGCGCGCCACCTGGCCGAGGCTGACGATGTAGTTGCCGTGGTTCCGGAAGCAGGCCGGCAGCATGAATTCCGGCAAGCCCCTGGCGCCGGTGGCGGAGAGCAGCAGGAAGCGGTCCTCGGCCACCGGGGTTTCCAGCGGAGCGCCGCGGTCCCGCCAGTCCGGCATCAGCTCGGTCAGGGCGCGGGGGTCCATGACCGCCCCGGAGAGGATATGGTCGCCGATGCCGGCGCCCTTCTCGATCAGGCAGACCGACAGGTCCGCGTCCAACTGCTTCAGGCGGATCGCCGCCGACAGCCCCGCAGGGCCGCCGCCGACCACCAGCACGTCGAATTCCATCGCTTCACGGTCCATGCTCGCTCCCCGGGTGGCGGAAGGGGCCGGCATGGCCGGCCCCGCAGCCTCAGTGGGCCGACGCCGCGGCGGCCCCGAGGCCGGTCTGGGCGCGGATGTACTGCTCCTCGTAGGCGACCGCCTCGTTCCTCGCCCGCTCGCTCTTGTCGGTGACCGACATGAACCAGGTGACGGCGAAGGCGACGCTCATGGAGATGATGGCCGGATGGTCGTAGGGGAAGATGGCCTGGGCATTGCCCATCACCTTCACCCAGACGGCCGGCGAGAGGATCACCAGGCCGACCGCGCTGACGAGGCCGGCCACGCCGCCCCAGAGGGCGCCGCGGGTGGTGAGGCCCTTCCAGTACATGGAGAGGATCAGCACCGGGAAGTTCACCGAGGCGGCGACGCCGAAGGTGAGCGCCACCAGGAAGGCGACGTTCTGGTCCTTGAACAGGATGCCCAGCACGATGGCGACGACGCCGATGCCGATGGAGGCCAGCTTGGTGACCCGCATCTCCTGGGCGCCCTCCACGTTGCCCTTCTTGATGACGCGGGCGTAGAGGTCGTGGGAGATCGCCGAGGCGCCGGCCAGCGCCAGGCCGGAGACCACCGCCAGGATGGTGGCGAAGGCCACCGCCGACAGGAAGCCCAGGAAGATGTCGCCGCCGACGGCCTTGGCCAGGTGCATCACCGGCATGTTGCCGCCGCCGATCAGCTTGCCGCCCACCTTGCCGCCCTCGAAGAACTGGGGATCCTGGCCGACGATGGTGATCGCGGCCAGGCCGAGGACCATCACCACCAGGAAGAAGAAGCCGATGAAGCCGGTCGCCACGAAAACCGACTTGCGCGCCTCCTTGGCGTTGGGAACGGTGAAGAAGCGCATCATGATGTGGGGCAGGCCGGCGGTGCCGAACAACAGGCCCAGGGACAGGGAGGCGGCCGAGACGGGGTCGGCCATCAGGGAGCCCGGCCCCATGATCCTGACGCCGTCCTTGTGGGCGGCCACGGCCTTGGCGAACAGGGTCTCGAAGGAGAAGCCGAACTGGCTGAAGGCGAGCAGCATCAGGGTCGTGCCGCCGCCCAGCAGCAGCACCGCCTTGATGATCTGCACCCAGGTGGTGGCCACCATGCCGCCGAAGGTCACGTAGACCATCATCAGGATGCCGACCACGACCACCGCGTAGTTGTAGTCGAGCCCGAAGAGGAGCTGGATCAGCTGTCCCGCGCCCACCATCTGCACGATCAGGTAGAAGCAGACCACGGTCAGGGAGCCGAAGGCCGCGAAGGTGCGGATGCGGTTCTGGTCGAGCCGGTAGGAGGCGATGTCGGCGAAGGTGAATTTGCCCAGGTTGCGCAGGCGCTCCGCCATCAGGAACAGGATGATCGGCCAGCCGACGAAGAAGCTGATGGCATAGATGAAGCCGTCGTAGCCCTTGAAGAAGACCATGCTGGACAGGCCGAGCAGGGTGGCCGCGGACATGTAGTCGCCGGCGATGGCGAGCCCGTTCTGGAAGCCGGTGATGCCGCCGCCGGCGGTGTAGAAGTCGGACGTGGACTTGGTCCGGGAGGCCGCCCACCAGGTGATGCCCAGGGTGGCGAGCACGAAGAGGGCGAACATGGCGATGGCGTGGAAATTCACCGCCTGCTTCTGGACCCCCTCGATGGCGCCCGGGGCGGCGATGGCGGCGGTGGCGGCCAGGGCGGCCAGGATTCCGGCCGCGAGGCCGATGAGGGAACGCTTCATTTCCAGGACTCCTTGAGGACTTCTTGGTTCATTCGGTCGAACTCGCCGTTGGCGCGCCGGACATAGACGCCGGTCAGCAGCCAGGATCCCACCACCAGCACCACGCCGATGGGCCAGCCCACCGTGGCGACGCCTTCGCCCAGGGTCTGGCGCAGCAGGTCCGGCTGGAAGGCGATGACCATCATGAAGCTGTAATAGGGGACGAGGACGAGGAGGGACAGGGTCAGCGCGAACCGCGTGCGCCGGGACACCATGTCGGCGAACTTCGGGTTCTGCCGGATGCGGCTGTGGTAGGACGGGTCGGACATGCGAGCTCCTTTCGGGGTCAGATGACGGGTTGCGGGGATGAATCCTGCCGGGCGGCCAGGGGGCGGCCGACCGGCGCCAGTACGGTGGCCTCGCCCTCGAGGACGCGGCGGCCGCCGACGGTGCACCAGGTGTCGAGGACGACGCGGCGCTTTTCCACCGAGACGGACTTGACGGTGACGGTCGCCGTGACCGTGTCGCCCGGCCGCACCGGCGCGCGGAAGGCCAGGTTCTGGGCCAGGTAGACCGTGCCCGGACCGGGGAGCCGGTTGGCCAGGGTCGCCGAGATGAGGCCGGCGGAAAGCAGGCCGTGGGCGATGCGGCCGCCGAAGGCCGTGCGCGCGGCATATTCCTCGTCGAGGTGGATGGCGTTCACGTCGCCGGTGACCCCGGCGAAGAGGACGATGTCGGCCTCGGTGATGGTCTTGCTGAAGCTGGCGCTCATGCCGGGGGCCAGGTCCTCGGCGGGAATGCCGCAGGGCGTGCTCATGGAGATGCTCCGTTTCTCGTTGCGGCGGCTCAGAACGCCGTGTCGGCCAGGGCCAGCACGGCGGGGGCGCCGGCCGTGATGGACTCGCGCCAGGCCGCCGCCAGGGGCAGCTGGTGCTGGGCGAAGTACTCGGCGGTGGCCAGCTTGCCGCGCAGGAAGTCGTCGTCGCTGCCGGCGTCGAGCCTGGCGCGGGAGATCTCCGCGGCGCGGGCCATCAGCCAGCCGCCGACGACGGTGCCGGTCAGCTTGAGGAAAGGCACCGCCCCGGTAGCGGCCGCCCGGGTGTCCGATTCGTAGCCCGCCACGAACCAGGCGGCGGCCTCCTCGAACGCGGCCACGGCGGCTTCCAGGCGGGCGCCGATGGCGGTCAGGGAAGGATCGGCGGCGGCGGACAGGCGTCCGGCGCAGGCCCGCATCTCGGCGGCCAGGGCGCGGGCCGTGGCGCCGGGGTTCTTCTCCCGGGCCAGCTTGCGGCCCACCAGGTCGTTGGCCTGGATGCCGGTGGTGCCTTCGTAGATGGTGGTGATCCGCGCATCGCGGAAATACTGGCAGGCGCCCGTTTCCTCGATGAAGCCGACGCCGCCGTGCACCTGGATGCCGGTGGAGGTGATCTCGATGCTGGCCTCCGTGCTCCAGCCCTTCACCACCGGCGTCAGGAAGTCCACCAGGGCCTGGTTCGCGGCGCGGACGGATGCGTCCGGGTGGGCGTGGGCCATGTCCATCCGTCCGGCCACCCAGTAGGCCAGGGCCCGCATGGCCTCGGTGCGGGACTTCATGTCCATCAGCATGCGGCGCACGTCCGGGTGGTGGAGGATGGGCTTGCGGTCCGCGGCGGCGGTGCCGATGGGGGCTCCCTGGACGCGCTCCCGGGCATAGGCGAGGGCGTGCTGGTAGGACCGCTCGGAGATGCCGACGCCCTCCAGGCCGACATTGACCCGGGCGTGGTTCATCATCGTGAACATGTAGCCGAGGCCCTTTTTCTCCTCGCCCACCAGGTAGCCGATGGCGCCGTCATGCTCGCCGAAGGCCATCACGGCGGTCGGGCTGCCGTGGATGCCCATCTTGTGCTCGATGGAGGCGCAGACCAGGTCGTTGCGGGCGCCCGGGCTGCCGTCGGCGTTGACCAGGAACTTCGGCACCACGAACAGGGAGATGCCCTTCACGCCGGCCGGGGCGTCGGGCAGGCGGGCGAGCACCAGGTGCACGATGTTCTCGGCCATGTCGTGCTCGCCCCAGGTGATGAAGATCTTCGTGCCGGTGATCCGGTAGCTGCCGTCGGGCTGGGGGACGGCGCGGGTGCGCACGGCGGCCAGGTCCGAGCCCGCCTGGGGCTCGGTGAGGTTCATGGTGCCGGTCCAGGTGCCTTCGACCATCTTCGGCAGGTAGGTCTTCTTCAGGTCGTCGGAGGCATGGTGGGCGATGGCGGCGATGGCCCCGGAGGTCAGCATGGGGCAGAGGGCGAAGGCCATGTTGGCCGACTTCCACATCTCCTGGACGGCCGTCGCCACCAGGGTGGGCAGGCCCTGGCCGCCGTACTCGGGATCGCAGGGCATGGCGTTCCAGCCGGTGTCGACGAAGAGCCGGTAGGCGTCGGCGAAGCCGTCGGCGGCGGTCACCACGCCGTCCTTGCAGGCGGCGCCCTGGCGGTCGCCGGAGGCGTTGATCGGGTCGAGGACTCCGGCGGCGAAGCGGGCCGCCTCGTCCAGGATGGATTCCACCAGGTCCGGCGTGCATTCCTCGCAGCCGGGCAGGGCGGTGACGTCGGCCAGGCCGGCCAGTTCCTCGAGGACGAAGCGCATGTCGCGCACGGGGGCGATGTAGGTGCTCATGGAATGCTCCTTGGGTTTCGGTGTCAGACGCCTGCCACGAACTCCGGCACGGCGGCGAAGAGGTCGGCCACCAGGCCGTAGTCGGCGACCTGGAAGATGGGGGCGTCGGGGTCCTTGTTGATGGCGACGATCACCTTCGAGTCCTTCATCCCCGCCAGGTGCTGGATCGCCCCGGAGATGCCGATGGCGATGTAGAGCTGCGGGGCGACGATCTTGCCGGTCTGCCCCACCTGGTAGTCGTTGGGCACGAAGCC